>NZ_JAZKTZ010000002.1:0-132500 GCF_036625345.1 Candidatus Accumulibacter meliphilus
GATTCAGCGAGGTCGACGGAAACGCTTCCTTCTTGGGGTGGGTTCCAATAAGTTGGCGTACCAATGTCGTTTTACCCGCCCCAGGTACGCCAAGCAGTAGCACCTTTGCATAACCATCGTTCGGGGCGGGCATTGGGAGCAGCTTGTCTCTGAGCGGTCGCGCGTCGAGTGCCCTTGGCTCAATCTCGCCGTAGAAGATTTCTATGACTTCCGGCTCATACCGTTTTTCTGCTTCACCGCGCGCTCCAAGTGACCACAGGGCACTATTGGCCAGCAAGTCATTTAGTTGGCTAACGAGCAGGTCAGCTCGATCGCTGTCTTTGGTCCCGAGGCCCTTTCGTGTCTTCTTCCCCGGCTTGTCACCGGCATCTAAGCGCAATGGATGTCTAAATTCGACTAGCCATGCTTGGCGGCCAGGGTTCTGCTTCGCGGTGGCGGTGTAGGAATGTGCCATGTCACCCTCAATGATGTTCCAGAATGTTCCAATTCTAGCGTGTGGCTTTCTTTTGTCAACAACTTTGGAACACCGCGGAACATCTTCAGTCGGCAAGCTTTTGGTGGAGGAAAATTCAACTCTTGATGTCGAATTTCGGGTGGTTTAGGTCGTCAGTTCACATTAGCCAAATCGAAAGGTCCCTTTTCGGATGAAGCCCAGCCATGCGGCAGCTAACTGAGGCATGGCTGGCCGAAGCGCTCTGCAGGTCGAAGTGCGACAAAGGTCGACCACTGCCAGTGGTCTGACGGCTCGGGAGGGTCGCCACATCCCATATCTGCTCTCTACCGGGCCCCGACGCCCCCTGAAAAACCCACTTTTCCCACTTCGCTGGCATCTCGCCATACGGACGGGCGACGGCCCCATAGATTTCGCAGCAAGTGGAAAAATCGGGAAATACGAGGGGAGCGTGCGCGTCGGTCAGACAGACGTTACCGTATGACGAGCACGTGGGAGCAGCCCGCCGCCGACCGCCCCCGACCGCCGCCGCGCCGGACCCCGCGGCCAAAAACTCGGGCCCAGGGGACGCGCCCGGGCCGCCGGATGGGGGTGGTCATCCCGGCCCCGCGATCGCCCCGCCTCGGACCCGCGCGGCCCCCAGTCGGGCCCGACACGCGCCCCGGGGCCCCGCCCTCGCCCGCCCCCGCCGCGCCCCGCCCGCCCACGTCAGTCGATCGCCGCCAGAATCCCCGCGGCCTCGGGATGCCCCAGGGCGAACTCCCTCAGCCGGTGATAGTGCTCGGCGCATGACTCGGCGAAGTCATCCTCCCGGAACGACAGGTGGCTGTAGGCGTAGAGGCAGGCCGTGACCCCCAGGGCATTACCCGAGAGTTCGCCCTCGTAGCCATTCTCGGCACTGACGGCGAAGAACTTCTCCCGGGAAGGGGCCATGTAGAAACCGCCGTTACTCAGGGTGTAGAAATGCCAGTAGCCGCCACGATAGTCGCCGGAAAGGAATTCGGCGAACTGATAGATGGTCGGCTCCAGCTGCAGCGGAAAGCGCACGTCGAACAGCGTCGCGGCGATGCGCAGGCGGCGCGCTTCAGGTACGAGGTCGGCGGTAATGATGGTCGTGGTCATGCTGTACTCCTGTGAAGGTTGTGAAAGGTCAGGTAGGAAAACGTCAGCCCCGCCCTCCCCGTTCCCGATGGCATTTCTCCGGACGAACGCCGCCCTCCGCGTGAAGCGGATACGTGGCACTGCCGGGGCTATCGGGAAGGGGTCGAGACGGGACGGGGACGGACTAACGGTGATGCGGCGAACAGAAACGATCGACGGTGAAGCGATGAAGCGATGAATCGTCAGATCGAAGAGAATGGCTCCTTTGGTGATGCAAGATGGATGACTACGACGGAATGATCAAGGCCGCGGCCCAGAGAATTCGCGCCGCAGTGGCCCCATAGCCGGTCAGGCTGGCAAGCAGGACAGTAATAACGAGTTCAAACATCGGGACTCCTTTGGTTTGGAAAGTGGAAAAATCAGAACGGTGAAACTCAGGGCTGCCAAGCACCGGTACCCAGTGCGGCCAAGCAGTGAAACTTCGTGCAGGGTCGGTATAGGGTCGGTATTGCGCGGTGCCTCGGTGACGCCTCGGAGAAAGCCTTACGTTTCTTCGAGTTACGGACGCACCTTCGAGGCACCGCCGGACTACAACTCGAACGAACGGAAAGCTGGGGCTGCGGTAGGTCAGGCGCTGGTATCGACGTCGGCGGGTGCTTCAGTCGTGGCTTCTACTTCGCCTGCCTGCTTCTTGGGCTTGGATTTCGCCGCCGCTTTGGCTTCGAGCTTGGCCTCCGTATCAGCATCAAGATCGACGCCGGACGCCATCAGCCGCTCGATCTCGGCCAGAAACCCGGCGTCCTTCGTCAGCTCATAGCAGCGCCCTTTCACCGTCGAAGCCTTCACGACGCCTTCCGCCTTCAGCACCGCCATCAGAAAGCCGGGACTGTTCAGGGACTTCCCGCTGAACAGCGCGTGCAGCACCTGCGAGGTGAAAGGGCTGTGCAGCTCAAGCTTCTCCTGAATCGCCGTCCAGGCTATCCAGTCCTGATTCAGGAAGCCGTTCCCGGTGTTGCCATACAGGCGAATCTTGATCACCGATTCCGGGGTGCAGCCAAGGTGATACGTCAGGGTGGATTTCCCCGAGACCGTCGGGCAGCGGGCGATCTTCAGGATGCGCAGGGGTAGCTCGGTGGTGGCCTTGGTGGTGATCGCTTCCCGGTGGCCTTGGTGGTCGCCGTGCTGCTGGCTCCGGTGCCGCTGCTTTCTGTACTGCTTTCTTCATTTCGTGACTCCTTCAAGTAATGGATCGGTGGTGGATTTCTTCATCCATATAAGATGGTCGGATTGGCGCGACTCAGCGGAGCGTGCCCAGGACTGCGACGCCGCCGTACTGCTCGTGGATGACATCAGCGGGATCAAGAACGGCGACTTCCCTGCCCCCGATGTCCGCCAGGTGTGCGCGGGCGAAGGCAAGGTCGGTGGTCAGCAGCCATTCGGTGCCGCCGTCGATTTCTATCTGCATGACGACTAAACGACGCACGGCCGACGCATCACGGCGAAGTACCTCCAGCAGCGCGAGGCATTCGGCGTGGGCACGCGGCAGCTGGCCGTCGTACTCGATGATGGCGGCGCGTTCCTCGAAGGCTTCGCGATCGTCGGCACCGAGGCGTTCCGCCATCTCGATAACGATGGCGTCCTTGGATGTGGGATGGTTCTGCATAACGGGCTCCAGAAATGAAAAAAGCCACCGAGACCGTGAAGGCCAGGGTGGCTGGGGGTGGATGAAAAGATGGCGGCTGCTTGGTACGCTTCAGGGCGCCGGGACTGCATACTCGGCACACACGGCGAGAAGGTCGGGATCGATACCGGCCAGCTTGGGGATGAAGATCACGATGCCGAAATCGCCGTCGCCGGGGACGAAGACCATTTCGTAGCAGGTGTCCAGTTCCTCCAGGACTTCGAAGTATGCGAAAGGGCAACCGCTCTCCTCTTCCAGGTCCTGAACGCTGTCGCCGGCTTCGACGACGATCATGTAGCCGTGCAGGTCGGGCTCGTAGGGCTCCCCGTCGCAGATATCGAGGAATCGCTGCTCGACCAGTCGGCGTATCTCCGGGGCGGCGATGCTGCGGGTGGCCTCGGGATCACGAAGGACGAGCATGGGTCGCCTCCTGGGTGGGCAGGGAATGCGGTTGGTGGGTATTGCGGTGGTGTGCGGTGCGATGATCAGTTGGGAAGCTGATCGGTGATGGTGAATGACATTTGGAACTCCTTTCGTGGACGAAAAAAATGCCCGACCACTGTGAAATGGCGAGCTGGCGGGGTGATAACTAACGGGTGAGTGCTGCGGAGGGCTTGGTGCTGCTCGGTGCTGCTCGGTGCTGCTCGGTGCTCGGTGCGGTGCTGCTCGGATGACTCAGCGATACGCGAACGTGATCATCGGGACGGCGCGGACATTCGGCTGCTTCGCCAGGAAGTCGCGCAGGAATTCCCCGAGCTTCCGCTCGCACAGGGCGATCACTGCTTCTTCCATACTGATGGCGTTGCCCTGCTTCTCGGCGGCGATGGTCAGCTGCTGCTGCAGGGCGATCACTTGCTCTTTCTCATCGATCAGCAGCCCCTTGCCGGGGATCTCATGGGAGATCGCCCCGATGGCCGGCGACGCTACGAGTTCCGGTTTCTTCAGCGTCACGGTGATGCCGGTGGCGTCGCCCGAAACGCTGAAACTCTCGGGGCTCAGGTCGTAGCCGACGGAATACTCCACCGCGTAGTTCAGGATGATGGTGGCGTCCGACTTGATGCCCAGGGCTGACCTGTTGATGTGCTCGACATGGACGTAGTTTCGGTCGATTCTGGCGGCCAGGAATTTCGTCCGGCCTGAGATGGCTTTCTTGGTGACCTCCAGGTATTGGGTGAAAGTGGTATAGCCGAGGAGGTCGTGCTGGGTCTCGGACAGGGTGCGCTCGACGACGTGTAGCTTGGATTGGAGGGCGGATTGGTGAGGGTCGGTGGAGGCGTGGAGGTATTGGTAGGTTGCGGCGGCGGCGAGTGCGGCGGTGATGGCTATGGCGGTGGCGAGTTTCTTCATGGGCGGCTCCTGGGTGGGGTGGGGGTTGGGGATTGGTACGCTGCTGGTTGGGATTTTTGGCGCTGTTCGACCTAGCGGGGTCAGACGGCGCACGGGATAGGCGGATGTCAGGTTTCCGCGCTGTAGACGTGAAAAACCCCGCGAGCCTTTCGGCGGGCGGGGTCGTGCTGATCTCTATTCTTAAACGCTGTGTCCGTGACATCCTCTCTTCCTCTTTCAAGGGCGCGGCCGAAACGAATTGATTGAGAGGCTGCCAAAAATACCACCTGCACTTCTCTGTCCGGCGAAAACAATCGCTTCAACTCTTGAATTTCCTGCGCGGATCTAAAACCGGAAACCACGACCTTTAGATATCGATCGCTCCTAACCTGATTCGCTATAGCCGTTGGCACGACAGCAGGATCTTGCGCCAGAGCCGACTCTGCAAAGTCCCCAATTCTTATTGACGTCAGCGGACCGTGCCGCCGCCAGAACGCTTGGTACATGAAATCACTGGCTTCCAGATGCATATATTCGTGGGCATCGCGCAACCACTGAGCCAGTCGAGTTTTTCCCGCACAGCTATAGCCGCAAAGAACAATAATCGGCGGCGGTTTCGGAATGCGTGACAACGGCAGTTGTACCGAATTCTTCTTACTCTCCAACTTAATAATACCAGCGCCGCGGAGGAAATCAACAGCCTTTCTAAAAGCTAGAAAGCGGAAGTCAACCGTATTAGCAGCAGAAATAGACAGGCAGCTTATTGGCACCTCAAAGCCATTAGGTACAAACCAGCGATTAAAAGTCCTATTATCTAACCAAGGATAAAGAAGGTTTGGCTTGATCGCCACTTCTCCATTTACGACATGCCCCTGCGTTTCGTCGTGAAACCAAAGGAATGGCTCTTCAATTCTCAACGCGGCGCGAAATCGCTCCGGAATATGTAAGACGATATCTGACCTTACTGAAGCAGACCGATTACCCCCGGAATCAATGATAAGCCTGTCGAGCTTCTCAAAATCCATGTCGCGCATCCAGTACTTGACGTGGACACCGGGCACATCTACTTCGGCGCTTAGCCCATCAATTCTTACAGAAGTGTCTTCTAAGAAGAACAAACCACTATCGTCTTCGCCGTACTTCCTCTTCCACTGACTCAGGGCGCTTTCATAGCTTTCTCGCAAAAGCGCCTCACGGTCGTCCAACTGCGGCTCATGGTAACTTGCATAGAAAACCTTTTCTCGAAATCCAGAAATCGGAACTCCTAACTGCGTCCCAATATACTTGAAGTGAGCGAGCTTTCCCCGGTTGGATGTAAAGAACACTAGATCAGACAATCACGGTCTCCCGCCCCTGATTTCTCGGCTGAGTTCTTATCAACCGTGAATTTGGAAATTTCATTCGTATTTTTCCGAAAACCTGCTCAAAATCGCTGGAGAAAAAATATACCGCGGGGCCGAGACTAGAAAGCCCAACCGCATCGCAGCCCAGCCGACGCAGTTGATTGATGAGGCTCACTATTTTCTGCCCGTACGCGTTTATCTCAGCACGTTTCCATACACAGCCTTGGATAGCATTTATCGACGCGCAAAACGACTCGAAGTCCTCTGTCAGAACCGACGCAACCAACCCGAACGTTGCGTGGTAAATAACCTCATAAACGTCTTGCCGTGACAAAGGACAGGTGATGTCGAACAAGCGTTGCTCAACTGCAGCAGAAGGTGATCCAACATCGCCAAGAATTAGAAGCCCAATATCCCAAGACGGCATGGGCGCTGCGGTCAAAACAATGGGCAAGGGGCACCGTTCGTAAGCAGCCCCAGATGGCAAAAAGCGCGTGCCGTCTTCTGCTCTGCCAGCATCAAATGAAAGACCGCCCTCAAAATATGTATTAATTCCCACACCCGACGCCCCGCCACGACCGGAGAGCCGCTGCAGTTCGACCTTCTCTATTGGATGTTCGTTTGCTGTCAACAACGCTTCAATACACGCAAGGGTAGTTGCGGTGCCAGAACCAAATCCAACATGCCGCAATAGTCCATTGCACTCCAAAATCTTGATGCCAAGATCGAAATGCAGTGTGGTCATGATTGTGTCGAGGCGAACGCTTAGTTTCGAAATCTCGGACTCAGAAAACCCAACGCTTGCAAGCACGGAGACATCGGTCTTCTCGCTGGTGATGAACTCCATCCGCGTTCTGGGTGCGCCTACCGAAAAACCAACTCCGCCATTACGCCGATATCCGTCACCACAAAGATCCAATAGAGTAACATGTAGGCGAGGATAGGCACAAATTCCAAATTGCACACGACTACTAGCCACAGGCCGCTTCCCACTCATTTTCCAGATACTGGATATACGGTTTCGCAAATGCTCCGTCGCAAACGGTATGAACGGCCGGGGTATCTTTACTGCGAATATTTGGGAACTGAGGGCCGACCAGGCAGTCGTCGTCGACACGCAATACAATGTGGGTGGGTGCGTGTTTATAGTATCGATATTCGAAATTGTTCGGGTGCTCGTTGCTTAACTCCGCAAGGCGCCTCGCTGCAATCGCAAACTTCTCTTTCTGCTCCGGTTTATCGAGATGCTTTTCGTGCGCAACAATAATGCGTACGACAACACCGCTTCTCAAGGCTGCGAGCAAAACGCGTTTTTCTTCACGTGGGCTACTGGAGGAAGCAAAATCTTCCAAGAAACGCGATGCGGTGCCGCCCATAAGGTCAATTGTTTTTCTGGCATTGCTTATCAGTGCGCCGTAGTACTCAGAATCATCTCTCGTTAGTAATATTTCTTTTACTTTGAGCGCGCGAAGTCGTGAAATCTCTCGGAACTCAAACCACTGTAGAAGGTATTGGAAAGTCGCCACAACGAGTCCCGGAACCAATCCAGCAGCCAATACGTAAAGATACCCTTCTGGGGATGCCCAACCTTTGCCCAGCGGAGAAAAGAACCAGAACATGACCAGGAATGTCGCCAAGAGGAGGACGAGCATCAAAAGAATAGCGACGTGCAATGGTATGGTAAGACGTTTTTCAAATATCGACATCATGGCTCCCCAATAAAAAGAAGCTCAGTTCTAATGCGCCGCGATAATGTCCTCCGGCAATCCATCCTGATTACACGGCATTTCTTGAACCGACTTTCAAAATGCTCTGCTATTTGGTTTTCGTTCGGATGCGCATCGGCAACATAAGAAAGAACAACCGTCGAGCTTCTAAACCGATCAATTAAAGAAAATAGCGCGGGCGTGAAGTCATGTTTTGAGCGCCACTCCGCGGGAACAGCATTATCGGACAACTTTTTTATTTTGCTGCCGTGTTCAATCAGGCTTTCCCATTCGTCGAATCGGGCCAAGCCTTCGAGAAAGTGGTAGCGAAGCAAATATGACTCAGTATAGCGGTGTGAGTTGAAATATGGTGGGTCCATGTAGACTATATCGAACCCGATATCGAGGTCTTCCACGGAACCGCATGGCATGACATTGATTGGATGCTTGAGCAGTTTTCTCCCGCGGATCAATTCGCGATACGCCGACATCATGTGCTCACCAAAGCTCTTTTCCCAGGTGGTGCGATTTCCGAAACTGACGTGCTCTTTTGACTGCCGAATATTCAAGTTCGCGCGGTGAAACAAGTTGTACGGACGCTTGCTGAGGCATGCCTGGAATAGACAGTAGAGAAGAACGCTTTTCTCTGGTATGCTCGCGACACAAGAAATACGTTCCATGACGCCGTCGAGCCAACCATTTTCGGCTTGCGTAAAATAGAGCCCCTGAAAGCATTGTGTTACTAAGCCATTTCGGGGTGTCACGGTAGCCAAGAAACTCGCTAATCGTTCCGGAGCTAAGACGAGACCACCGAGATCGCCGAGCAGTGCTTTCGCCGAGATTTCTTGGAATCGAAAGACGTCGTTATAGGTTACGAGTTTCCCTAGTTGGGAGAAGAGAAGTGAAACGGAACCGGTGCCACCAAACGCATCTAGAACCGTAGTACCGCTTAATCGGCGTAGGTGGGGGAAGAGCCAATTTAGCTGTCTTCTTTTGCTACCATAGAACCTCGTCTTCGGGTAGCTCGACAGCTTTAAGTCACAGCCTTCGTCGGCATGCACTCTTGTTGATATTTTTCTACATGCGTCATCATCGAGGAAATGAGAATTCTCATCAATGACTAGATTAAATGAGTCCACACCGACCCACCCCCAGCTCGGTATAGGCCCGGACGCGCACCCCAAACGCAAAAAGCCCAACCGCGAGGGCTGGGCTAAGCGCTTGTACTACTAGGAATTTTCTGTGGCTCCCCGACCTGGGCTCGAACCAGGGACCTACGGATTAACAGTCCGACGCTCTACCAACTGAGCTATCGAGGAACACGAGAGGGCGCATTCTAGCCATTGGAATGCGGCTCGTCAACTCTCGCGAGCGGCAAAGTGGTGATTGGCCGTGACGCTGCCGAATGCAGCGCGGATCTCGCCTGGGCGGCCTAGCTGCTGTATTTCGCGTGGCCGCCGGTCGGCCGCCGCCCGCTACGGCCAGCGTGGGCGATGAAGGCTCGATTGCGGCAGGGGAAGCAGCATAGAGGCATGTCCGGCTTTCCGCGCGCGGCAACTAAGTGCACAATGCCGATTGTGCGAAAAAACCGAAAAACCGTTGCTCATTGCCGGGCAAGATGACAGTGCGAAAATGGACCCCGACCAGACCGACTCCGAGCTGATTTACGCCAAGACAACCTCCGGCGAAGAGGCCATGTTGCAGCGGACGAGGGTCGTCCAGAGAAATCTTCGCATGGTGCTGATTCTGGTCGACGGCAATGCGACCGTCGCCGAACTGTGCGACAAGACCGGCAACCAACAACTCACCCTGAGCGCGCTCCTTGAGCTCGAGAACGATGGCTTCATCGAGCGGCGGGTCGAGGAGGACTCGGTATGGACGCGTGGCCGCCGGCTGGCACAACAGATCAAGGCCAGGGCTGCCCAGCCCTTGTCCGAATTTTCCACCTTCGGCAAGAGAACGGAACCGCCCCCCCCTCGTCACTCTTTACCGGATGCGGAAGTAACCCGGCTGATTCCTGCGCCGGAAGAAAGCCCCAAGCGGTTTTCACTCGCGGCAACGTCATCGCCGCCGCTCGCATCCAGCTTACCGCCGAGAAATTCCGTACCCGGTCCCGAGTCGCGCACTGTTTTCTTCAACAAGGAAGAGGAAGTCTCGGCGGCGCCAACAGCGCCGCCGGAGAACGCTGCGGAGCAGGCGGCGCCGTCTTTTGTCGCGCGCGTAAAGGCGCTGCTGGGCGGCGGGACGGACGATGCCAGGGAGGGTGAAGGACCCGATCTGAAGTCGCTCCAAGGCCGTCGCTTACCCATGACCTGGCCGATGGCAGCAATGCTCGGCAGCGCTTTGTTGAGCGCTTTGCTGGTCTTGACGGCCTTCTTTTTTCCCTATTCGCGATATCTCCCGACGGTGGAAAGCGCGCTCGCGGAGACGACCGGCCAGAAAATTAGTATCGAAGAAATGCGGGTCACGATCTATCCACGGCCTGGCTTGCTGCTCGCCAACGTGCGCGTCGGAAACGCCGCTGGCGAGGAGCTGATGCAAATCGCCGAACTGCGCCTCCGGCCAGAGCTCGGCACGCTATTTTCACCAAGAATCGTTTTCGCGGAAATGGAATTGCGCGACCTCGACCTGTCGGCGACAGCACTGACCGGCCTGTCGCGAATGTTCGCGGCCACTGCTCGCGAGTCTGCCAAATTTGGCGTGCAGCGCGTGACGATCAGCAATGCCAACATCAGCTTCGCCGGGCTTGGCTTTGACGACTTGAGCGGTGAGCTGGCCTTGTCTGCCGATGGGCTGCTGGAGTCAGTGTCGCTGAAGTCTGCTGACCGCAGCCTGCAGAGTCGAGGCCAAGCCAGCCGCCGGCCAGCTGACGCTTTCCGCGGAGGGGCACGCCTGGCGGCCATCGCCGAATTCGCCGTATCGCTTCGACTCCTTCAGCTTCAAGGGAGATGTTGACGGTCCACGGTTCGTCATCAAGGACATGGATTTACGCATATTCTCCGGCCGCATCAGCGGTACAGTCACCCTGCACGGGGACGGGCCGCCTGCAATTACTGGCGAAATTGCCTTCGAACGGATCAGCGCCAAGCGTTTTGGCGCGGCTTTGGGAGTCGGCGAACAGTTCGACGGTGACCTTGCCGGCGTTCTGCGCTTCTCGGCAATGTCCGAAACCTGGTCCACCATCGCGCGCTCGATTTACGGCCAGGGGAGCTTCACGGTAAACAGGGGAAGCCTGGGAGGTATCGACCTTCCCGAGGCGGTGCGCCGCTTTTCCGACAACCCGGCGACGCTTGGCGGCGCCACCCGCTTCGAACAACTCACCGGCGCGATCAGCCTGACCCCCGAGCGCTATCGATTCTCGCGTCTGCTCCTGCACGCCGGAACGATGCAGTCTACCGGTCAGATCGAAGTGAACGACGATCTGCAATTGCGCGGCCGCATGGCCGTGCAGATGCGGGGACGTGCCGATCCAACCATTCCGATCTTGATCAGCGGTTCGCTGAAGACGCCGCTGGAAAGCAACTAGCGTGGTGTTGCCTTGATGAGCATGCATTGCGAGGAGGGAAGCCGACGCGGCAGGTTTGGCTTTTCGCGTTGTCAGGATGTCAATGCGGCGGGAAAAATAGTGAGAGGATGGAAGATTGCCGCGTCGGCTGCGCCTTCCCCGTCGTGTGCTGCCGCATTTCTTGAGCACGGAGTGATGCGCGCGCCGCTGAAAAAAAACGCCGGCATCGCCGGCGTTTCACGTGCAGCAAAGCAAGCGTCAGAGAACCGCGGCGATGGCGTCGGCGACGTAGTCGATGTTGCGGGTGTTCAGCGCGGCCAGACAGATGCGACCGGTGCCTACCGCGTAGATACCGAACTCGTCGCGCATGCGGTCGACCTGCGCGACGTCAAGCCCGGTGTAGGAGAACATGCCGCGCTGGCGGGTGACGAAGGAAAAGTCGGTGCTCACTCCCCTGCCCTGCAGCTTGTCGACCAGGCTGACGCGCATGGCCAGGATGCGCTGACGCATCTCGGCCAGTTCGGCCTCCCACATCTGGCGCAGCTCGGCGCTGGCCAGCACCGCCGCGACAATGGCGCCGCCGTGCGTCGGCGGATTCGAGTAGTTGGCCCGCACCACCCGCTTGACCTGCGACATGACGCGTGCCGTTTCATCGCGGTTGGCGGTGACCACCGACAAGGCGCCGACCCGTTCGCCGTAGAGCGAGAAGGACTTGGAAAACGAGCTGGCGACGAGGAATTGCAGTCCCGATGCGGCAAACAATTGCAGCACCTGCGCGTCTTCCCGGATGCCGTCGGCGAAGCCCTGGTAGGCCATGTCGAGGAAGGCGACCAGGCCGCGAGCGCTGAGCGTGTCGATCACTTCGCGCCACTGCGCCTGATTGAGGTCGGCGCCGGTCGGGTTATGGCAGCAGGCGTGCAGGACGACAATCGAACCCGCCGGCAAGCTGTTCAGTCCGCTCGTCATGGCGGCGAAATCGACGCCACGGCTCACCGCGTCGTAGTAGGGATACGAATCGACTTCGAAACCGGCGTACTCGAAAATCGCGCGGTGGTTCTCCCAACTCGGATCGCTGATGTAAACTTTGGCCGCCGGCAGCAGTCGGCGCAGGTAATCGGCACCGACCTTCAGGGCGCCGGTGCCGCCGAGCGCTTCGATGGTCGCTACCTGGCCCGCTTCGAGCAGGGCCGAATCGGCGCCGAAGAGCAGTTTCTGGACAATCTGGTTATAAGCTGGAAGACCGTCGATCGGCTGGTAGCCGCGCGGCGGCATGGCTTCCAGGCGTGCTTTCTCGGCCGCTTTGACGGCCGCCAGCAGCGGGATTTTGCCGTTGTCGTCGAAATACACACCAACGCCAAGGTTGACCTTGGTCGACCGGGGGTCGGCGTTGAATGATTCGGTGAGGCCGAGAATCGGGTCGCGGGGAGCCATTTCAACGGCGGCGAAAAGCGAGGCGGTCATGGATGTTTCCTAAGTTGGCCGGTTGCTGAGCTGCACCTCTCTCGGTCGGGCCCGCGCAGCAGGCTTCAAGAGACGTCAGAGCTCGGGGAGAAACGAAACGTCGTAAAAGAAACTTGTTTCCGGACAACTCGGCCAGGCAGCGCGCACGACGCCGACCGGTCCCGAAACAACGTAAAATTCTAGCATGTCAGCTGCCCTCCATTCGCCCGAAAAGAAGCACCCCGTGGTCAGCTTCGCGGGCAGTCCCTTCCTCCTCCATCAGCCTTTCCTGCCGGCCGGCGACCAGCCGGCGGCGATCGAGCAATTGCTCGCCGGACTGGCAGACGGACTCTCTTTCCAGACCCTGCTCGGCGTCACCGGTTCGGGCAAGACCTACACCATGGCCAACGTCATTGCCCGCAGCGGCCGCCCGGCGCTGGTTCTGGCGCCGAACAAGACGCTCGCCGCGCAGCTCTATGCCGAGTTTCGCGAGTTTTTTCCCGAAAACGCCGTCGAATATTTCGTTTCCTACTACGACTACTACCAGCCGGAGGCCTACGTTCCGGCGCGCGATCTGTTCATCGAGAAGGACTCGTCGATCAACGAGCACATCGAGCAGATGCGCCTCTCGGCGACCAAGAGCCTGCTCGAACGCCGCGACTGCGTGATCGTCGCCACCGTCTCGTGCATCTACGGCATCGGCGACCGCGACGAGTATCACAAGATGATTCTCACCATGCGCGTCGGCGACCGCATCGATCAGCGCGAAGTGATCAAGCGCCTGGTCGAGATGCAGTACGAGCGCAACGAGACCGACTTCCACCGTGGCATTTTTCGTGTTCGCGGCGACGTCATCGACGTTTTTCCCGCCGAACACGCCGAGCAGGCGATCCGCATTTCGCTCTTCGACGACGAAATCGACGGCCTGCAGCTCTTCGACCCGCTGACCGGCCATCTGCAGGGCAAGCTGAAGCGCTTCACCGTCTTCCCTTCGTCGCACTACGTGACGCCGCGCGCCACGGTGCTGCGTGCCATCGAGGCAATCAAGCGCGAGCTCACCGAGCGCACCGCTTCCTTCAATGCCGAAGGCCGCCTGGTAGAAGCGCAGCGCATCGAGCAGCGCACGCGATTCGACCTCGAGATGCTCGACCAGCTCGGTTTCTGCAAAGGCATCGAGAACTACTCGCGGCATCTCTCCGGGCGCCAGCCGGGCGAGCCGCCGCCGACGCTGATCGACTACCTGGCGGCCGACGCGCTGATGTTCATCGACGAATCGCACGTCGCCATCCCCCAGGTCGGCGGCATGTTCAAGGGCGACCGCTCGCGCAAGGAAAACCTGGTCAACTACGGTTTCCGCCTGCCCTCCGCGCTCGACAACAGGCCGCTCAAGTTCGCCGAGTACGAAGCCCTGCTGCGACAGACGATTTTCGTTTCGGCAACCCCGGCCGACTACGAACAGACGCATCAGGGTCAGGTCGTCGAGCAGGTCGTGCGCCCGACCGGGCTTATCGACCCGGTGCTCATCGTTCGCCCGGCGTCCAGCCAGATCGACGACCTGCTCTCCGAAATCCGCCTGCGCGTCGGGCGCGGCGAGCGGGTGCTGGTGACCACGCTGACCAAGCGCATGTCCGAGGATCTCACCGAGTATCTGAGCGAACACGAAGTGCGCGTCCGCTATCTGCATTCGGACATCGACACCGTCGAACGCGTCGAGATCATTCGCGACCTGCGTCTCGGCAAGTTCGATGTGCTGGTCGGCATCAACCTGCTGCGCGAAGGTCTCGACATTCCGGAAGTTTCGCTGGTGGCCATTCTCGACGCCGACAAGGAAGGCTTCCTGCGCTCCGAACGCTCACTGATCCAGACCATCGGTCGCGCTGCCCGCCACCTCAACGGCACCGCCATTCTCTACGCCGACCGGGTCACCGGCTCGATGAGCCGCGCCATCGCCGAAACCGAACGACGGCGGCTCAAGCAGATCGCCTTCAACGCAGCGCACGGCATCGTCCCGAAAGGCATCAGCAAGCGCATCACCGACATCATCGACGGCGTCTACGACCTCGACGACGCACGCCGCGAACTCAAGGCGGCGCAGCAACAGGCCAACTACGAAGCAATGAGCGAGAAGCAACTGGCGCGCGAACTCAAGCGACTCGAGAAAGATATGCTCGAATACGCCAGGAACCTCGAATTCGAGAAAGCCGCCGCTGCCCGCGACGAGCTGTTCCGCATTCGTCAACAGGTCTTCGGCATCAGCGGCGAGCAGGCCAATATTGAAGGGTGACAATCACACAAGACCGCTGCGGAAAAGCTCGGCGCTGGCAAGGCCGTGGCGATGTTCGAGAAGGCCTGCCGGCAAGTGATCGACCTCCCGAGCCCCTCACGATATTGCATATCACTTACTATTCGCTGTCAGCTACTGGAGGCATCTTGATGAACATCTACCGCATACGCTCTATTTTTCTCGCGACAGCGCTGGTTTTTGGCGCAGTGTCCACGCAAGCCGGCGCCGAAAGCAGCGCTGCTTTCGGCGTTGCCAGTCGGGTGGACCCGCAGGGCGCGAAGCGAGAATCCGTCGGCAAGGGATGGCAGGAGGTCACGATCATGGATAACCAGGGATTCAATCAACCGATGGAGGTTGGTACCGTGCGCATCCCGGACGACTGGGTAACGCGTGGCGGCGTTACGTGGGACCGCAACAGCCAGTGTGTGGGCAACATGATGCGCATGAGTTGGCAGGCAACCTCGCGCGATGGTCTGCAGGGATTCGAAATCCGGCCTGGATATAACTGGCAGGTGCAGGGCACAGAAATCCAGTTCAACCCCTGTGCACCCATGCCTATCAACTCGGTGCGCGCCTATCTCGCTATGGTGGTCAATCAGCGCTATGCTGGCCGCGCCAGGATTCTCCAGTACCGCGATCGTCCCGACCTTGTGGAGGCGATGCCGAAGAACGCGCCAGGCCGGGGCGGTGCCCGGGTGCACTATGAGGCCGGGCAAATGCTGATTGGCTATTCTCAGGATGGGCGGGAATTTCGCGAATCCTTGATCACCACCATCAGTTTCTCCGAAATGCAGGGCAACATCGTCGCCGGTACCACCAATATCTACGCCCAGCACGCACCTGACGGGCAGTTGGATTTCGCTCTCGGCGAACGTCTGCGCAACTCGATGCGAGCGAAAAAACAATGGGTTGATAGGTGGGGGCAAACGACTCGGGAGGCTTCAGATCGCATCGCCAGGGAGCAATCCATGGGCATCACCAAATGGCATAACGATCGAATGGCACAAATCAATCTCAAGGGTGCGAATGATCGCTCGCAGATTCGACAACAGACACTGAGTGAGGTCTCGCAGATCTACTCCAACACCTGGAAAAGCACGCAGGAAACAGATGATCGTATTCAGCGGCGCACCTTGGAAGGTATTGGCGAATACAACACGTACAAGGACCCGGCCAGCAACACGCCGGTGCGTGCCACCATCCATAACGATTACGTTTGGCGTGTCGGTGACGGCCGCTATATTTCCACCGACAACCCGAATTACGCCCCCACGAACGGTGTTCAACTGGAGCGCCTGCCATGAAACCGAGCACAACGTACTCTGCCTTGCGGATCTTGCTGTTCACTCTTACGACGCTGCATGCGGCTGTCTCGTCTGCCCAGAACACTTTCGATAGTCCACCCATACCACCGCGCGAGCAAGCGCCGGCGCCAGTCGCGCCCACTCGTTCAGAAACCGGCCGTGGACCTGGCGACGCCACGGCCTCCTCCGGCAATTTGCCGCGCTCGGGGATCGATGAGACTCAGGACTTCGGAATCCCTCCAACAAAAGAGCTCAAGCCCAGTCATCAGTTGCACGGTCCGACGCCCAGGGAAATCCCCGGCGGGTCGGTCATTAGCACGCAGGCGTTGCGGAAACTGCTGCAAGACAAACAGTCCGGTGTACTGCTGCTCGATGTCTATGGTGCTCCGTCCGCGCTGCCGGATGCGATTTCCGTGGTGCCCGCAGCACAAGGCGGCACGTTCAATGACAATACGCAGCGCGAGTTTGGTGAGTATCTGCAGACGATTGCCAATGGCGACAAGTCGCGTCCACTGGTGCTCTACTGCGAAGGCGTGAACTGCTGGATGTCTTACAACGCGGCTTTGCGCGCGATCAACCTGGGCTACCGGAATGTGTTGTGGTACCGCGGCGGTATGGAAGCCTGGACACAAGCTGGCCTGCCGACACGGTCCAATTCAGGCCAGGCTCGGTAACGGCACACGCCTTTCAAGCTGGCGGCGGCGAGCCGGAAAATTCTCGAAGGAGCCCTGTGAATGAACAAGCCAGTTGCCCGGGACGGCGCCCGCAATCGGCGCATCGTCCTCGCGTCGCGCCCCGTCGGCGCGCCGCGCAGCGACAATTTCCGCCTCGACGAAGCGCCAGTCCCACAGCCTGCCGACGGCCAGTTGCTGCTGCGCACGCTCTACCTGTCACTCGATCCCTACATGCGCGGCCGCATGAGCGACGCACCCTCCTACGCCGCGCCGGTCGGTATCGGTGAAGCCATGCCGGGGGGCACCGTGGCACAGGTCGAAGCGTCGCAGCATCCCGACTATCGCGCGGGCGACCTGGTTCTCGCCTACTCCGGCTGGCAGGACTACGCGCTTTCCGATGGCCGCGGCCTGGTCAAGCTCGATCCAGCCATGCCACGACCGTCGCTGGCCCTCGGCGTACTTGGCATGCCCGGCTTCACCGCCTACATGGGCCTGCTCGACATCGGCCGTCCGCAACCGGGCGAGACCGTCGTCGTCGCTGCGGCGAGCGGTGCCGTCGGCGCCGTGGTCGGTCAGATTGCCAAACTCAAGGGCTGCCGCGTCGTCGGCATCGCTGGCGGCAGCGAAAAATGTCGTTACGTGATCGACGAACTCGGCTTCGACGCCTGTATCGATCACCACGGCGAGAACTTGCCACAAGCGCTTGCCGAAGCCTGCCCGCAAGGCATCGACATCTATTTCGAAAATGTCGGCGGCGCCGTTTTCGATGCCGTGCTGCCGCTGCTCAAGGTCCGCGCGCGCATTCCCCTGTGCGGCTTGATCGCCCACTATAACGACCAGGCACTGCCAGCCGGCCCGAACCGCCTCGGCCTGCTCACCCGCACACTCCTGGTCAAACGTATCAAAATGCAGGGCTTCATCATTTTTGACGACTACGGCGATCGCTACGGCGAGTTCTTCACCGCGATGAGCGCCTGGATCAAGTCCGGACAAATCAAGTTCCGCGAAGACCTCGTCGATGGCCTGGAAAATGCTCCGCAAGCCTTCATCGGCCTCCTCGAAGGCCGCAACTTCGGCAAACTCCTGGTCCAAGTCGCGCCCGCCTGACCAAGCCGCGTCAGGACCACCCGCCCGCCCGCCAAACAAAAAGCCCCTCGCCCCTTGTCAATCCACCCACGCTGGACCCCATGTCAGCTGATGGTCGCCCCCACGCAGGCGAGGACGGCGCGGCGAACTCAGCCGCAATCCGTCAGTCGATAGGTGTTATCAGGGTCGCTCACGCCGAGGCGCGCGCACAAGTGCGCTGAGCAAGGGGTCTGCGGTATCGTAAAAAGCTGAAACGTGAACTGCCAGCGACAACGGCACCGTGGTCGATTAGTGAAAGATCTGATCCAGAGCTGATTCAGATCAACAGGAAACCCGGAGGCTGCGATGGAAACAGTACATTCGATCAAGGTGTTTGACGGTCAAACCGAGCGGGTAATATCACTCGTTCACGGCGACCTCACCGAGCTAGGATTAAACGATGCGGTCGATCTTCTCGTCGCATCCGCCTTTCCCGACGATTATGTCCCGACTCCCACATCGCTAATCGGCGCGCTACAGAGAAGTGGTGTGTCGGTGGCGGAACTGGCGCGACACAAAGCCGTCGATCTGCGGCACACATCCGGCTTCTGGCTTTCTCACGAACTCGCCGATCACTCGGCATGGCGCGGCGCGCGGCGTCTCGCCGTCTTCGAGCCCCGCGAGCTTGGCAGCCCTCCCGAGGCGGTGGGAGCGCTGTTTCGCGGCCTCTTCCCCTTCCTGTCCGATAGAAGAGGATAGACGCGTAGCGATGCCCATTCTCAGCTCGGGCGATCAACGCTGGTCACCGCTGGTGATGATGGGCTCACTCCTGGACGCATCGATTCAATGGATGCGCCGTGGCCTGCCCATCTCCGAGCTGATGATCTTCGAGCGCGATCGAAGTCGCATGCCAGCGTTGGTGGCCTTAATGGAAAAGGTCGATCAGGGCGACGATGCCTCGCGGACACGAGGCGCGTCCCTCAGCGCCCCGCCGCCAGTTGCCCAATACTACGATGTGTTTCTGAGCTTCAGCAGCCACAATGCAAACGCCGCCGACGCGTTCAAGCGCGAACTCGCGGTAATCGACCCAACGGCGACCGTGTTCGATTTTCGCCTCTCGATTCAGAAAGGCAAGTCGTACCAGGACGACATCGATCGAGCCATCGAGAGCTGCCGAAAAGTCGTGTCCATCCTCAGCCCGGCATATTTTGCATCGCCTGAGTGCCAGGAAGAGCTGAACATCGCCCGGCTCCGCAACAAGCGCGCAGGCTTCGGTCTGCTGATCCCGCTCTACTGGAAAAGCGTAAGCCCCAGCCTTCCCTTGTGGCTGCAGACATTGAATCAATGCGTTTGCGTCGAAGAACGCCTCGATCAACTGTCCCTTGCTGCCCGGGACGTTCACACAACGCTCTAGAATTACCAAGCGCAGCGACGATGCGCGGGGTGGGTAGCTAGTGCGCACCCGTTCAGCGATTGTTCGCCGTCATCGACCGCCAGGACCAGCACCCGCGCGCTAGCCGCCCCGGCCGTACGCAGCAGGTGGAGTCGAGAAGCATCGCCGTAGAAGACCCGAAAACCGAAGCTGCACGCGGCCTCGACCATTTCTGCGTCGTGGTCGAGGATCGTGCAGCTGATCCCCTCGACGAGCATCATTGGACGCTTGGCCTGGCGTAGCCTACGATCCGTTCACGCCAAGGGCCTTCAGGAAGGCGCAGAAGGCGGCAAGCGACGGCGGCTTGCTGAATGACGCAGCCGCGGCGGCATCTACCCGAAATCGCCAAAATGGTTTATATTGCACCGCAACATGGCCGCCTGACGGACAATGTCCAGCGCCACGCGCCCGGGCAGACTTCCCGCCCGGCGTTGCGTACCCCTGCGAGCATGGCTACCATGCGCAAGCCAGAAGAAAAGCCCTGCCATTCTTTGCCCTCTTTACGCACACTTTCTCAACTCCCGACGCGAAACAGCAGCCAGCTCTGGCGCTGCCGCAGCCGGGTCTTGAAGCCTGTCACCGAGCCGCTGCGGCGGCACATACCAGGACCCACCCATGAAGCCAGACAATCCACACTTTTTCAGCAGAATCGGCATTGCCATCGCCAGCTTCTTCAAGATCATTGGCAATAGCGAGTTCGCTGGCGGCGTCCAGGCGCTACGCTTGGCCGAGCGCCGACGCAAGAAGGCCAAAGACACGGCAGCGGCGAGCGCCGCGACGAAGCCTGCGGCGCCGGCACTCAAGGAAGCTGCCCCCGATGGCGCCCTGCAGCTTCTCGGCCTTTTGCAGCGCGAGGCCCGTTTCATCGATTTTATCCAGGAGGACGTCGCCGCCTATGGCGATGCCGATGTCGGCGCGGCCGCCCGCCTGGTCCATGAAGGCTGTCGCAAAGTGCTGGTCGACAATTTCAGCATCGACCCGGTACGCGAGGAAGACGAAGGCAGCGCGATTACCCTGCCGGAAGGTTTCGACGCTGCGGCGATTCGCATCACCGGCAATGTCGTCGGCGAGCCGCCCTTCAACGGCCACATCACACACCGCGGCTGGCGAGTTATCGAAACCCGCCTGCCCAAACTTTCCGGCAGCCACGATCTACATATCGTCGCTCCGGCGGAGGTTGAACTATGAGCGAAGCAAAATTTTCCATTGGTATCGATCTCGGTACCACCCATTGCGCCCTGTCCTACGTGGACATCGCCAACAGCGACGGCGAGAACGTCGCGCAGGAAGTACTGCCGATCCCACAATTGACGGCCCCCGGTTCGGTCGAGTCGCCGGGCCTGCTGCCGTCCTTCATCTACCTGCCGCATGCCAGCGAACTCGCGCCCGGTGACCTCGGCCTGCCGTGGACCGCCGAGCAGGACTATGCGGTCGGTGAAATGGCGCGCAGCCGCGGTGCGGCGACGCCGATACGGCTGGTGTCGAGTGCCAAGAGCTGGCTCTGCCACGCCGGCGTCGACCGGCGCGCGGACATCCTGCCGCACGACGCACCGCCCGAAGTGGCGCGCCTGTCGCCACTCGAAGCCTCGCTGCGCTACCTCAGCCATTTGCGCGCCGCCTGGGACGATGCCCATCCCGAGGCGCCTTTCGCCGAGCAGGAAATCGTCGTCACCATCCCGGCTTCCTTTGATCCGGCGGCACGCGAATTGAGTGCCGAAGCGGCCAAGGCGGCGGGCTGCAAGCACATGATCCTGCTCGAAGAGCCGCAGGCTGCGTTGTACAGCTGGATTCAGAAAAGCGCCGGCAGCTGGCGCAAGCAGGTGCAGCCGGGCGAGATCATCCTCGTCGCCGACGTCGGCGGCGGCACCAGCGACTTCTCGCTGATTGCCGTTCTCGAACGCGATGGCGTCCTCGAACTGCACCGGGTCGCGGTCGGCGAGCACATCCTGCTCGGTGGTGACAACATGGATCTGGCCCTGGCTTTTGCCGTCGCCAGCAAGCTCGGCGCCCAGGGCATCAAGACCGACGCCTGGCAACTGCGGGCGCTGACCCATTCCTGCCGCTCGGCCAAGGAAGCGCTGCTCAACGATGCCTCACTCAGCGAAGTGCCGCTGATCATCGCCAGCCGCGGCGCCAAGTTGATCGGCGGCTCGCTGCGCAGCGAACTGACGCGCGCCGAACTGACTGCCACCCTGCTGGAAGGCTTCTTCCCCGACGCCGCCATCGGCGACCGTCCGCAGGTCCGCGGTCGCGCCGGTCTGACCCAGCTCGGCCTGCCCTATGCCCACGACGCGGCGATCACCCGTCACCTGGCCGCTTTCCTGGCTCGCCAGGTCGCCGCGACGGCCGATCTCGAAGGCTTCACCGGTGCCTTGCCGGATGGCGCGACTTTCCTGCATCCGACGGCGGTGCTGTTCAATGGCGGCGTCTTCAAGTCGGAACTGCTCGCCGAGCGCACGCTGGGGACGATCAACTCCTGGCTGGCTGCCGAAGGCGCGCCACCGGCTCGCCCGCTCGAAGGCGCCGACCTCGATCTGGCCGTCGCCCGTGGCGGTGCCTACTACGGCTACGTGCGCCGCGGCCAGGGGGTGCGCATCCGTGGCGGCACGGCGCGTTCCTACTATGTGGCCATCGAGTCGGTGATGCCGGCAGTCCCCGGCATGCAACCACCGGTGCAGGCGCTGTGCCTGGCGCCGTTCGGCATGGAGGAAGGCAGCGACGCCGCGCTTCCGGAGCAGGAGTTCGGGCTGGTCGTCGGCGAAGCGGTGCGCTTCCGCTTCTTCGGCTCGTCGGTTCGCCGCCAGGATCAGGTCGGCACCCTGCTCGCCGACTGGGAGCCCGATGAACTGCAGGAGCTCGCCGAGATCCAGACGACGCTGCCCGCCGAAGGTCGCGCCGATGGCGAAGTGGTCCGCGTCAAGCTGCACGCGCGCGTCACCGAGGCCGGTACGCTCGAACTCGAAGCGCTGCCGCACGATGGCCCGGAGCGCTGGAAAGTCGAGTTTGACGCGCGCGACGCTGGCGGTAGTGCCGACGCTGTCGCCAAGGTGGCGGACTGAGGGCCGTGAAGCAGCAGTACATCGTCGGTATCGACCTCGGAACCAGCAATACCGTTGTCGCTTATGCCGCGCCCGGAGGGCAGCAGGTCGAGCTCTTCGAGATCGAGCAACTGGTCGGCGCCGGCGAAGTCGCCGCCCGGCCGCTACTGCCTTCGGTGCGCTTTCATCCGGCGGCCGGCGAGCTCAGCCCTGGCGATCTGCAATTGCCATGGCCGGCCGAGGCAGGTGGCGGGAAAGTCGGCGACACGGCTGGAGATGGCGAAAGTGCCGATGATGGCGACGATGGCGACCCTGGCGAGGGCGCTCAACTCGCCCTCACCGGCCGCTTCGCGCTCGAACTCGGCGCGCAGGTTCCCGGTCGCCTGGTCGCCAGCGCCAAAAGCTGGTTGTCGCACGCCTCGGTCGACCGCATGGCGCCCATCCTGCCCTGGGGTGCCGAAGCGGCTGTCGTCAGGGTCTCGCCGGTCGCCGCCAGCGCCAGTTATCTGGCGCACGTTCGCGCCGCCTGGGGGCACCGCTTCCCGCAGGCACCGCTCGAACAGCAGCAGGTGATCCTGACCGTTCCCGCTTCCTTCGACGAAGGCGCGCGGGCGCTGACCGTCGAAGCCGCGCGGCAAGCCGGCCTGCCCAAGCTGCGCCTGCTCGAGGAACCGCAGGCAGCGTTTTACGACTGGCTGTTCCGCCATCAGCAAAGCCTGGACACGGAGCTCGCCGAAACGCGGCTGCTGATGGTCTGTGACATCGGTGGCGGCACCACTGACCTGACCCTGATTCAGGTAGCGTTCAAGGACGGCGAGCCGGAGCTGACGCGCGTCGGTGTCGGCAACCACCTGATGCTCGGTGGCGACAATATGGATCTGGCGCTGGCCCACCTGGTCGAATCGCGCCTGCCGGAGAGTGGCGGCAAGAAACTGTCGGCGGCGCGTTTTTCGCAGCTGACGGCGCGCTGCCGCGCCGCCAAGGAACAATTGCTGGCGCCTGGCGCACCCGAATCGGTCTTGCTGACCCTGCTCGGCGGCGGCGCCAAGCTGATCGGTGGCGCGCGCAGCATCGAGTTGCAGCGCCAGGAAGTGCTGAACATGGTCGTCGATGGCTTCATGCCGCGCGTCGCCGTCGATCAGCCGGTACTGCAGCGGCGCGCCGGGCTGGTCGAATTCGGACTGCCCTACCCCGCCGATCCGGCGATCACCCGCCATGTCGCCGCTTTTCTCAGGCGCCACAAAGACGCGGCGCAGCGCGCCCTCGCCGAGCAGGAAACACCGCTTGCAGCACAAGAAGCGCAAGCACAGGAACAAGCAGAGCAGCAAGCGGGCGACGAACAGCCGCCGGTCGAACAGCGCCTGCCGGTACCCGATAGCGTGCTCTTCAACGGCGGCGTCTTTCGTGCCGAGGCGCTGAGCGAGCGCCTGCAAGCCACTCTCGCCGACTGGCGCGGCGCGCCGCTGCGCCTGCTGCACAACGACAACCCGGACATTGCTGTCGCCCGCGGCGCAGTCGCCTACGCGCTGGTCCGCCAAGGGCACGGGCGACGCATCGGCGGCGGCTCGGCGCGCAGCTACTTCCTGGTCCTCGAAGAAGGCAGCAAGCAGCGACGCGGCATCTGCATCCTGCCGCGCGGCAGCGAGGAAGGGCACGAAATCCGCCTGCCGGAACGTACTTTCAGCCTGCGCCTGGGTCAGCCGGTGCGCTTCTATCTCGCCTCGTCGGTGGCCGACACGCGCTATCAGCCGGGTCAAATCGCCTCCCTCGACGATGAAGATTTCGTCCGCCTGCCGCCGATTGCCACCGTCGTCCAGCCGCAGGCCGGCAACACACAGCGCGAAGTGCGCGTCGAACTGATCACCGGCATCACCGAGGTCGGCAGCCTGGAACTGCACTGTGTCAGCATCGACAACCCGGCTCGTCGCTGGCTGCTCGAATTTCAGTTGCGCAGCGACGGCGAAGCGACGACGGCCTCGTCCGAAGTCCTGCCGCCGCGCTTCGCCGATGCGGTGAAGTCCATCGAGCATATTTTCGGCGGCCGTTCGCAGGCCGTCGACAACAAGGAAGTGCGCCGCCTGCGCGGCCAGCTCGAACATCTGCTCGGCAAGCGCGACGACTGGGAGATGCCGCTGCTGCGTGCCCTTTTCGACGCCCTGCTGCAACGCGCCCGACGCCGGCGGCGCTCGCCGGAACACGAGCGTCTGTGGCTCAACCTCGCTGGCTACTGCCTGCGCCCGGGCTTTGGCGACGCTATCGACGACTGGCGGATCGAGCAACTGACTGCGCTGCTGTCACAAGGTATCCAGTACGTGAATGAAAGCCAGAACTGGTCCGAGTGGTGGACGCTGTGGCGGCGTGCCTCCGGGGGCCTGGCGGCGGAGACGCAGGAGCTTCTGCTCGCCGAACTCCTGCCTCCGCTGCAGAGCGAGACCGTCAAAACCCGCAAGCGCCAGCCCGCACCGATCAGCGGTAGCCACGACGACATGCTGCGCCTGGTCGCTTCACTCGAAAGATTGCCCGTCGAACGCAAGATCGAAGTCGGTGACTGGCTGCTCGACAGCCTGGTCAGTGGGTCAGAGAAACCACTCGGCTGGTGGGCTCTCGGCCGCCTCGGCGCACGCCAACCGCTCTACGGCAGCGCCCACCAGGTAGTGCCGGCCGAAGACGCCTGCCGCTGGCTCGCAGGCTTGCTGGCCGTGGACTGGAAAAAAGTCGAGCCGGCCGCTTTCGCGGCCACCCAACTCGCCCGCCTGACCGGCGATCGCTCACGCGACCTGCCCGACAGCATCCGCGCGGGCGTCGTCGCGCGGCTGAGCGCGATCAATGCCAATAGCCACTGGGTCGAGCAGATCAGTAGCGTCGTCGAACTCGACAAAGCCGACGAACGCCGCGCTTTTGGCGAGTCCTTGCCGGCCGGCTTGCGCTTGGTTCACGACGATGGGCGAGCACAGACAGCGCCGCCGGCCGAGTCTGCGCCAGCGGGTAGGAGCTGAGCCATGCCAATAGTGCGATGGTGCGATGGTGCAATGGTGCGTGTGGTCCGTCGCCCGCAGGACGAGCCAGGCAGGAGGCGCTGGAGAGGGAGGTCATAAGCCACACATCCTTGCCATAAGCTTGCTGCATTGGTATTCAAGCGGTGTTTTCTGGATAATGCCGACGGGTAAGGGGTATAACACTATGGGTGATCGCCCGCACAGCGCTGCAATCGTGGTTGCGCAAAGGGGGCACGGGCCCTTGGGGTTTGGCGGAGGGCCTTTGGAGTACCACTTCACTAGGGCGATGATGTCGCGATTTTCAAGGAGTGAGTAAAATGCGCACGCAACGAGGACCAGACCGACGCCAGGAGCAACTGCAGCGCCCGCCAGGTGCGCCTGAACGCCGCTGCGGTACCGACCGTCGCAAACTCAAGTTTACCGACCAGTCGATCGCCGCAATGGAAGCGCGCCTGGCAACGCTTGCCCGCAGCAAGAAAGCCCACAGCGGCGAAGAAGGCTCAGGCTGGGACAAGCTGATCATCCCTGTCGACTAGTGTCGCCAGCCAGGCCAGCCAGGCAACGGCCAGACCGTCTCATCCGGCAGCGCGCCGGCTTGCTTCCAGAACACGCAGCAGCGAGGCGGTGTCGGAGCGGCCCCAACCCATGGCCATCAGTGCATTGAGTTGCTGCCCGACCTGTGCGGCCAGCGGCAGTGGCACGCCGAGGCGATACGCTTCGTCCATCAGGATACCGTAGTCCTTGTGATGCAGCCGCGCTTCGACACCGGCGGCGAAATCGCGATCGACCATTCGCCCGCCCATGGCTTCCAGCGCACGGCTGCCGGCCGAACCACCCGCCAGCGCCTGGCGCACTTTGGCCGGATCGGCACCGGCCGCGGCACTGAAGTGCAAGGCCTCGGCAATCGCCTGAATCGCGCCGACCATGATCATCTGATTGCACGCCTTGGCCACCTGTCCGGCGCCGTTGTCGCCGACATGGACAATCGTCTTGCCGAGCAGCGCCAGCAGCGGGCGCGCCCGCTCGAGTACCGCGGCCTTGCCGCCAACCATGATTGCCAGGCTGGCAGCGATGGCTGCCTGGCCACCCCCGGATACCGGTGCATCGAGCATGTCGATGGCACGCTCGCCCAGGCGCTGGGCCAGCGAGCGCGCCATGCCCGGCGCAATGGTACTCATGTCGACCAGCAGCGAAGCCGCAGCGAGCCCGTCGGCCAGGCCATCGAGCCCCAGCGCCACGCACTCGACATCGGCACCGGCGGTGAGCATGGTGAATACCACTTCACTGCGCTGGCCGACGGCGGCCGGCGTCGCACCAGCGACGGCACCGGCGGCGAGCAGCGGCTGCAGCGACTCCGGTCGGCGCGCCCAGATCGCCAGCTGATGGCCGCCACGCAAGAGGTTCAGCGCCATGGCTCGACCCATCACGCCGAGACCGATGAAACCGATGTGCATCAGTCTTCGCCGCCCGACAGGCGCTCCAGAAGCTTGAGAATGGCGACCGAATCCTCCTCGCCGAGCCCCGAACCGACCATTGCGTTGTACATCTGCGCGGTCGCCGCCGCCACCGGCAGGCACATGCCCAGTTCGTGCGCGCTCTGCATGACGATGTTCATGTCCTTCTGATGCATCCAGGACTTGAAGCCCGGTTTGAAGTTGCGGTCGAGCATGCGCTGGCCATGGTTCTCAAGGATCTTCGAATAGGCAAAGCCGCCGAGCAGCGCTTCGCGCACTTTGGCCGGATCGACCCCGCTCCTGGCCGCGAAATTGAGCGCTTCGGCGACGGTCAGCACACCGGCGCCGGTAATGATCTGATTGGCCGCCTTGGCCACTTGCCCGGCCCCCGCATCGCCGACATGCACGATGTTCTTGCCCATGCACTCGAAAGCCGGTCGTGCCGTTTCGAAAGCGGCGACACTACCGCCGACCATGATCGACAGGCTGCCGGCAATCGCCCCGACTTCGCCGCCGGAAACCGGCGCGTCGAGGAAGTCGACAGCCTGCTCGCGCAGGCGAGCGCCGATGTCGCGCGCCGCCGCCGGGCGGATGGTGCTCATGTCCACCGCCACCAGCCCTGCCCGAGCGGCGCTGGCCACGCCTTGTTCGCCAAGCATCACCTGCTCGACGTCGGGGGCATCGGCGACGATCGAGATCACCAAATCGACCGTGCCGGCCACGCCGGCGGGACTGTCAGCCGCGCTGGCGCCGGCGTCGAGCAAGGGCTGCATCGACTCGGCACGACGCGCCCAGACGGTCAGTTGATGCCCCGCGCCCAGCACGTTGAGCGCCATCGGGCGCCCCATGATACCCAGGCCGATGAATCCGATTTTCATTGCCATTCCTTTTCCAGTCGCCAGACGATAAAACGCTCGAGTTTAACAAAAACGGCCATCAGCCGACGACCGTGACCACCACCCGGCGGCGGTGCGAGAGCGTGCGATGCTCCCAGAGGTAAATCCCCTGCCAGGTCCCGAGGAGCATCGAGCCCCCGGCAACGGGGACGCTCACCGAGCAGCCGGCCAGGATGTTGCGCCCGTGCGCCGCCATGTCGTCGTCGCCCTCGCTGTCATGATGGTAGGCGGCGTCGCCATCGGGCGCCCAGCGCGCGGCGAGGGTTTCCAGATCGCGGCGCACCGAGGGATCCGCATTCTCGGTCAACACCACCGAACAACTGGTGTGCTGGACAAAGATGTTCGCCAGGCCGATCGGCATCCCTGCAGCGCGGACGATCCGCGCCACTTCGGCAGTAATCTCGATGCTGCCGCGACCACGGCTATGAACGTCAAAACTCTGCTGATAAGCCATGTCTGTTTCCCTCCTCGCTTGCCGGCGCGCGCTCCTTGCGGGGCCCTCGCAAAGTATAAGGGCATCGCAGCGGTCAGGCTTGCTGCGGAAAGCCTCGCCGGGAATGCGGCGGGCGCCACAGCAGCCCGCACGCCATTCCAGCGGCGACGCGCGCTATCGATCACTGGCCATTTGAACATCCAGGGATTTTATCTGAGCGATGATAGTGATCAGTTTGTGGCCGTTCGATGTCAGTGAATAGACGGTCCTCGGCGGTACTTCCGGAAAAACCTGCTTGTCCAGCAAGCCGTATGAAGTCAGCTTGCGCAGGCGCTCGGAAAGAATTTTTTTCGAAATCCCTGCAACGCGGCGTTCCAGACCACCGGGCCGTGAAACACCCTCGGCAATGGCCATCAGGACGGACACCGACCATTTGCAACCCACCACTTCTTCGAGGTGGCGGTAGAGTGATGGCGCCGATCGAGATGAATTATTTATTTCGTTCATGGCCAATGATTTACACCAGAAAGTTACCGGGGCACCGAAAAGTGCCTGCTTTTGGAGTAGCAGATCCCTACCTACAATGATCGTGTGCTTCTGGCACGAAACCCGATCCACTCAGGAGTAAACGATCATGAAAACCAATGCCACCTTTTATCACGCCGGCTGCCCGGTCTGTGTCGCTGCCGAACAAAACCTGGCCAAGGCGCTTGATCCCGCACGCTACGACGTCGAGGTCGTCCACCTCGGCGAGAGCAAGTCACGTGTTCAGGAAGCCGAAGCCGCTGGCGTCCAGTCGGTACCGGCACTGGTACTCGATGGCACCGTGTTCCATATCAATTTTGGTGCCGGCATCGAGGCGCTGAAATAGATTTGTGATTTCTCGGGCCAGCAGAGCGGCATGCGAAAACCGATACGCGAAGTGCTACCTTCTTTGGCCAGCGCTAACGCGCCCACTTAAAACCCCGACCCCGGCGTTTTCAGGAACTCGATCTCTTCCAGGGTCGACTGTCGCCCGAGGATGGCATTGCGATGCGGATAGCGGCCGAAGCGGTCGATGATCGCCTGGTGACGTAATTCGAAGGCGAGGTTGCTCTCCATTCCCGGCGCGGCGAAAAGTTCGACCGCCTGGGCGTGAATCAGCGGCGACTCGCTGTGCATGTAGGGCATGTAGAGGAAGGCGCGGCGCGCCGGGTCGATGGCGCTGTCGGCGCCGGCGGCGACAGCTTCCTGGGCGAGAGCCAGCGCCAGCGCGTCGGTGGCGAAGGATTCCGGGCGATCGCGGAAAATGTTGCGGGGGAACTGGTCGAGGACGAGGATCTCGGCCAGTCGGCCGTCGGCGGTGCTGCGCCAGGCGTACAGCTCGCAACGGCTGGCAGCGGCATGCAGCGCTTCGAAACGCGCCTCGATCAGGCGATCGAAGTCGGGGGATTTGGCCCACCATTGCGCTGGCCTTGTCTCTTCGAACCAGAAAGCGAGGACATCGGCGGGCGTCATGCGCTGGCACCCGCTGCTGAATGGCAAATGAACATTGCGGCTCCCTTGGTGGCCATGCTGATGATCGATTAGTGCTCGTCGACCCGCCCACGCAGCAGCTTCACCGCGCCGCGCTTGACTTTGCTGTCGACGCGCCTGATTTGCGAGTTGCGCGTCGGCCGGGTCGGGCGCCGCGGTGTCGGCGTGAACGCTGCGCGGGCAATCAGTTCGCGCAGGCGGGTGAGCGCGTCGAGGCGATTGCGGTCCAGGCTGCGATGCGCCTGCGCCTTGATGATCACCACCCCGTCAGCACTAATCCGCTGATCGCGCAGCTGCCGCAGGCGTTCCTTGATTTCGTCGGGCAGCGACGAGGCAGCGATATCGAAGCGCAGATGAATGGCGGTCGAGACCTTGTTGACGTTCTGGCCGCCGGCGCCCTGGGCGCGGATGGCAATGAACTCGACTTCACTCTCGCGCAGTTCGATGCGTGGCGCTGACATCGGCGACCTACTTCCCGTCGTCCGGCGGCGCACCGACGCCAAGCGCCTGCCAGCCGTCGCTGCCGAGATCGCGCAGCGTTTCCCTATTGCGCTCGTAGATCGAGGCGGCGTCGGGAAAAGCGGCGACCGCGCGGTCAAGGCTGGCTTCGCGCAGCAGATGCAGGGTCGGGAATGGTGCGCGATTGGTGCAGTTGGTTATGTCGTGGGCGTCGGTATCGGCGAAAGCGTAGTCGGGGTGGAAACTGGCGACCTGCAGGATGCCTTCGAGTTGCTGCGTTCGGAGCACGACATTGACCAGGTCGAGGAAAGCGACGAAGTCCTCAAAGTCGTTGAGCACCCGGGGGTGGATGAGCAGCGTGGTGTCGATCTCATCCGGCGCCACCGCCGCCAAGGCGTGCAGTTCACGTTCCAGATCGGCGAGCAGGCTTTCGTCGTCCGTCGCATCGCTGACCACGTAGCGCACTTGCCCCTTGCTGTGCACGCCCTTGGCGAAGGGGCAGAGGTTAAGGCCGATTACCGCCCGTTGCAGCCAGTGCCGTGTTGCGGCGATGGCTTGTTGGTGGCTGGCGTTGGCTGGGGGGGACATGGTCAGGCGTTCTCTCGTTATTGCGTCGTGGCGGTCGCGTTCTCTCGTCGGTCGGCTTGGCAAGGCGTTGGCCGACATTGGTACCACTTTCGTCGCCAGGCTGCAGCACCCCGCCAGTGTAGCGATTCAGCGCACAGCGGGCAAAACGTAGCTCAGCGACAAATGCGCGACAGAACCCTGCAACACAGCTCACACGAAAAAAACGGCCCGCGAAAGACGGGCCGTCTTGCCGTTCAACGGGCGCCTGAGAACTGCTTAGTGGCCAGAAGCACCTGCGGCACCGACGCCGGTTTCCGAGCGGACCTTCTGCGCGGGGTAAAGCGAGCGTTCGAGCTGTGCTTGCTTGCTGGTATCCATCTTGGAAACCAGGTAGATGGTCAGGAAAGCAGCCGACATCGAGAAGAGGCCCGGCGAGGAGTATGGGAACAACGCCGAGCCCTTCGGATTGCCCAGAACAGCCTCCCACACCGACGCCGAAACGATGGTTAGGCCAACAGACGAAATCAGACCGACGAATCCACCAGCCACAGCCCCTTTGGTCGTGCAGTCCTTCCACAGTACCGACATGAACAGCACGGGGAAGTTGGCCGAGCAGGCGATGGCAAAAGCGAGCATCACCATGTAAGCGACGTTCTGCTTCTCGAAGGCGATACCCAGAATCACGGCGATGATGCCCAGGCAGATAGTGGTGATCTTCGAGACGCGCAGTTCGGCAGCCGAATCCGCCTTGCCCTTGCAGAACACCGTCGCGTACAGATCGTGCGACACCGCCGACGCACCGGACAGCGTGAGACCGGCAACCACGGCCAGGATGGTGGCGAAAGCGACCGCGGAGATGAAGCCGAGGAAGACATTGCCACCGACGGCGTTGGCCAGGTGGATGGCCGCCATGTTGCCGCCGCCCTTCAAACCCTTGGCCAGATCGCCATCGACGTAGTACGCACCGGGATCCTGGGTGAGAAGGACGACCGCGCCAAAGCCGATAATGAAGGTGAGGATGTAGAAGTAACCGATCCAGGTGGTTGCCCAGCCCACCGACTTGCGTGCCTCTCTGGCGCTTGGAACGGTGAAGAAGCGCATCAGGATGTGCGGCAGACCGGCGGTGCCGAACATCAACGTCATGCCGACCGAGATCGCCGAGATCGGATCCTTGATCAGCGCACCAGGCCCCATGATGGCATCGTGTTTGGTGTGGATTTCAACCGCCTTGGCGAAAAGTGCCTCGGGATTGAAGTTGAACTGCCAGAGCACGGCCAGGGCCATGAAGCTTGCGCCGCAAAGCAGCATGATCGCCTTGATGATCTGCACCCAGGTGGTTGCCGTCATGCCGCCAAACAACACATAGCACATCATCAGCACGCCGACGATGATCACTGCGTACTGGTACTCGAGACCAAAGAGCACCTTGATCAGTTGGCCCGCACCAACCATCTGCGCGATCATGTAGAAGCAGACGACGACCAGAGAACCGGACGCCGCGAAGATGCGGATCGGCGTCTGCGCGAAACGGTAGGCAGCGACGTCAGCGAAGGTGAACTTGCCGAGGTTGCGCAGTCGCTCAGCCATCAGGAAGGTAATCACCGGCCAGCCGACCAGCCAGCCGATCGAGAAGATCAGGCCGTCAAAACCGTTAGCAAATACCAGGCCGGAAATTCCCAGGAAGGACGCGGCAGACATATAGTCGCCGGCAATCGCCAGACCGTTCTGGAAGCCGGTAATGCCACCACCGGCGGTGTAGAAGTCAGCCGCCGTCTTGGTCTTGCTTGCCGCCCACTTGGTGATGAACAGGGTCATGACCACGAAGGCGCCAAACATGGCGATCGCCACCCAATTGGTTTCTTGCTTTACCGTGGTACCGAGATCGCCGCCAGCAGCCACGGCGACACCGGCGATCAGCAAGCCAAGCAGGATCACCGGGCTGTTGCGTATGGTTTTGGCAATCATCATTGATGGGCCTCATGGATGATTTCGGCGGTCAGGTCGTCGAACTCGGAGTTGGCACGGCGGACGTAGATATTGGTGATGACGATGGTCAGAACGATGACCCCAACGCCCATCGGAATACCGATCGAAGTGACCATGCCATCGGCCAGCTTCCTTGCCAGAAACTCCTTGTCGAAGGCAATCAGCAGAATGTATCCATAGTAGATCGCCATGATCAGGACGGTCATGACGATGCTGTAGGTCGAGCGCATGCTCACCAGTTTCTTGTACTTCGGGTTGGCGGCGATACGCACAACCAGGTCGTCGTCTTTCATGTTGCCTCCTCGGAGGGGAACGGTTTGTCGAATCATTCACGCTGACTGCCGCGGCGAAGGTAGGCCTCCGAACTTACGCCGGGCTTACATACTTTATTTTTTCTCGTTTATTAACAGTTACTTACACGATTCTGAGCAAACTCTTAACAGGTCCTTAAAATGACCGCTGGTGTTCTGATCGATTTCGCCTGGCCGACTTGCGCGGGACGCTGCTGGTGCGCATCACAGCACATGGTCCGCGCCGCGTTCGCCGCGTACAATCGCTGACGCGCCGCTTGCACACGCGATGCTATATGCATTTTTCCGGGGAGGGCCGCGCTCTCTTACCCTTGTCTTTGCCCGCCTGCCCATCGAGGTCCTTGATGCTTGTCCTGTTGATAGAAGATGATCCGGAGCTCTCTGATGGCATTGCCACCTTCCTCGCCGGACAAGGAGACAGCGTTGTCGTTGAAGCCAATGGCATGGCAGCAGATCGCTTGTTGCAGGAAAAGAACTTCGACATCGTTCTCGTCGATGTCGGCCTGCCAGGACTGAGCGGCTACGAAATCGTGCGCCGCATCCGGGAGCGCCGCCAAGCGCTGCCGGTGATCATGATTACCGCACGTGATGCCCTCGACGATCGAATCTACGGGCTGGACCTCGGTGCGGACGACTACCTGTCGAAACCCTTCGAGCTCGCCGAACTGACCGCGCGCATGCGAGCAACCACGCGTCGCGGTGCCAATAACGTTGCCCGGCGAATCGAGTTTGGCCCGCTGTCGATGGACATGCAGGGGCGATTCGCCTCGCTGGCAGAACAGCCCTTGATCGTTTCCAGCCGCGAATGGGATCTGCTGAGCACTCTTGCCGCGGCTGACGGGCATACGGTGCCAAAGGAACGGCTGCAAGGTGATGGCAGTGTCAACGCCCTGGAAGTCTACGTCTACCGCCTGCGCCGCCGGCTGGAAGCAGCTGGCCTGAGTATTCGCACCGTGCGCGGCTTCGGCTACCGTCTGGAAGTCACCGGCGGTGTGGCCAACAAGACGCGGCACGATGCAAACCGCTAGCACGAGCAAGGCAGGCGCCGCAATCAATTCCGGAGAAGCAGGCAGCGAGATCGGCGCGACCCCAAGGCGGGCTGGTACCAGCCTCCGGCGCAGTCTGCTGCGAGCGCTGGTACTGCCGATCGCCGCCGCCCTGCTGACGGGTGGAGTATTCGGCTATCGAGCGGCCGAGAAAGTGGTCAGCAGTGCCTACGACCAGAGTCTGTCGAACCTGGCGAACGGCATCGCCAACCGGGCCCGGGTGGAAAATGGCGAGGTCACCATCGCCCTGTCGTCTGAGGCAGAAGCGCTCCTGCGTACCGACACGGTAGACGACATCTACTTCCGGGTTCGCGACGACTTCGGCCGAATCATCGCCGGAGACGTCGATCTGCCACCGCCGGAGACTTCCGAAAGCGGCGCTGCGGCCGGCTCGCCGACACCGTTTCTGGAGACCCCCACGAGCGCTGGTGCCACCGCCACGGGGTCGAGAATCTCGTTCTTTGACGCCCAGTTCCGTGATCAAACGATACGCGGGGTGCGTTTCCACCCCGTTGTCGACGGCCAAGGCATCTACGTCACCGTCGCCGAAACACTGGGCAAGCGCCGTGCGGCCATTCGCGATCTGTTGCTCGGCTTCGGTTTGGCGGTGTTTCTGGTGCTCGCCGCCATCGCCGCCGTCGTGCGCTACGGAATCACCTCCGGCCTGGCGTCGCTGCATCACCTGCAGTCCGAGCTTGCCGAGCGTTCCGGCGAGGATCTCGCCCCGGTCGATCTGAACCAGGTGCCACTGGAAATCCACGCGCTGGTGCGGGCGCTGAATGCACTCCTGACGCGCCTGCAGGACGCGCACACCGCGCAACGGGAATTCCTGCAGGATGCCGCGCATCAGTTGCGCACCCCCCTCGCCGGTCTGCAAGTCCAGATCGAGCTGCTGCGCAGCCAGCAGAGCGACCAGACGGTCGCCGCGAATCTGCGCCAGTCGGTGAAACGCGTCACTCGCCTGGCCAATCAGTTACTGGCGCTGGCCCGCGCCGAGGGAGCGCACTATCTGATGGCGAACGCATCGTCGGTTGATCTGGCAAAGCTGATCGACGAGATGCTGGACGACTGGCTGCGTATCGCCGACGAGAAGAAAATCGACTTCGGCATGCAGCGCGATATTTCGACGCTGGCCGGCGATCCGACGCTGCTCCGCGAGCTGATCGCCAATCTGGTCGACAACGCGCTCAAATACACGCCCGCCGGCGGACAGGTCACCCTGCGCTGCGAACGCGTCGGTGACGTCGTCGAAATTGACGTCACCGACAACGGCCCCGGTATTCCCGAGCACGAGCGCGAACGCGTATTCGAGCGTTTTCATCGCTTGCCCGACGCCCCGGCTACCGGTAGTGGGTTGGGTTTGGCGATCGCGCGGGAGACGGTTGATGGTCACCGCGGTTCGATCACCGTCGCCAGCGGTGCGGACGGTGAAGGCACCTGCATCCAGGTGCGCTTGCCAGCCAAGCCAGCGACAGTTTCGATGGCCAGCCGATCTGCCTGAACAACAGCGACAGCCAGCGCTACAATGCCCGCTCGACAGCGGGAGAGCGAATTATGGAAAGCATCGAAGCGGTGGTGATCGGTGCCGGCGTCGTCGGCCTGGCCTGCGCGCGCGAACTCGCGCGACGCGGATTCGAGACGGTGATTCTCGAACGCCACGGAGCTTTCGGCACCGAGACCAGCGCCCGCAACAGCGAGGTGATCCATGCCGGGCTCTACTACCCGAGCGGTTCGCTGAAGGCGGGGCTGTGCGTGGCTGGCCGCAAGCTACTCTACGAGTTCTGCGCGACGCACGCGATCAGCCACCAACGTTGCGGCAAGCTGATCGTTGCTACCTCGGCAGCCCAGGAGAGCAGGCTGGCAGCGCTGCAGCAGCAGGGCGAGGCCAACGGCGTGGAGGACCTGCGGCGTCTCGGTGCCGCCGAGGCGCGCGCGCTCGAACCTGATCTGGCATGTACGGCGGCCCTGCTCTCACCTTCCACCGGCATCGTCGACAGCCACGGCCTGATGCTGGCCCTGCTCGGCGACGCCGAGGGCGCCGGTGCTTCGCTGGCGCTGCACAGTCCCCTGCAGCGCGGCTCGCTTGACGCGAACGCGCCGGGCATGGTGCTCGAAAGCGGCGGCGCCGACAGCCTGCGCTTCAAGGCCAGACTGGTGATCAACGCCGCCGGCCTGTGGGCGCCGCAGGTGGCCGCTGCGCTGGCCGGCTTCCCAAAAGCGCTGATCCCGGCGAACTTCCACGCCAAGGGCAGTTACTACGCGCTGAGCGGGCGCGCGCCGTTCTCGCGGCTGGTTTATCCGCTGCCCGAGGCCGGCGGCCTGGGAGTGCACCTGACGCTCGATCTCGGCGGCCAGGCACGCTTCGGCCCGGACGTCGAGTGGCTGCCGGAGCCGACGCCAGGCCAGGCCATCGGCGAACTCGACTACCGCGTCGACCCCGGGCGCGCCGACGTTTTCTATGCCGAGATTCGCCGCTACTGGCCAGGCTTGCCGGACAATGCCTTGACGCCGGCCTATGCCGGAATTCGTCCCAAAATCGTCGGACCCGGTGCGCCGGCAGGCGATTTTCTGATCCAGGGACCGGCCCAACACGGCATCCCCGGGCTGGTCAACCTGTTTGGCATCGAATCGCCCGGCTTGACTGCGTGCCTCGCGATCGCCGCACACGCGGTTGGCGTGGCAGCGGCGGCCAGCAAGCAGCACGCAGGGCGATTCGGCTGACGGCATGCGCGCGGTCCTCGACACCAACATAATCATCGACCTGCTGCATTTCGCCGATCCCGCAGCGCTGCTGCTGCGCGCTGCCATCGATGACGGCTCGCTGCAGTGCTTCAGTGATCGGCAGTGTTTGGACGAACTCGAACGCGTCACCACCTACCCGCAGTTTTCTCTCGATGGCGCGGCACAGCAGGCCTTGCTCGCGCGTTACCGTCGCTTCGTGACGCTCTGCGAACCCGAAGGCGTCGAGGCTGTCGAGGCCTATCGGCTGCCACGCTGCCGCGACGCCGACGATCAGAAATTCCTGATCCTCGCCGCGCGCTGCCGCGCCGATCTGCTGATTACCCGCGACCGCGAGCTGCTCAGGCTGGCCGGCCGCCGTCGTCCAGCGCCATCGTGCGCGATTGTCAGCGCTACGGCGGCAGCGCTATTGACGGTCACGGCGAGCACCGGCTTGGCCTACTGACCACGCCGAAAAACCCAGACGCTCTCGCTGGAGGCATCTTCGGCGAAAGCGTAGCCGCCGACCGTGAAATCCTTCAAGCCGGCGGGCTTGGTGAGGCGATTGATGATCGCAAAGCGTGCCATCAGCCCGCGTGCGCGTTTGGCGTAAAAGCTGACGACGCGGAACTTGCCGCTTCCCCAATCTTGGAAGACGGGCTGCAGCACGGGCATCGACAGCGTTTTCGGCTTGACCGCCTTGAAGTACTCCTCCGACGCCAGATTGACCAGCACCGACGCGCCCGCTTCAGCCAGGGCTGCGTTGAGAGCGTCGCTGATGCGCTCATCCCAGAAGGCATACAAGTCCTTGCCGGCCGGATTGGACAGCCGCGTGCCCATCTCCAGCCGATAGGGTTGGATCAGGTCGAGCGGACGAAGAACGCCGTAGAGCCCGGAAAGCGTACGCACATGCTGCTGCGCGAACTGCAGGTCGGCCACCGACAGCGTCTCGGCGTCAAAGCCCGCGTAGACATCGCCGGCGAAGGCCCGGATTGCCGGCCTGGCGTTGTCCGGCGTGAACGGCTGCGTCCACTCCGCGTAGCGGGCTGCATTCAGGGCCGCGAGCTTGTCACTGATCTTCATCAGACTGGCGAGCGCCGCCGGCGACAGCTCACGCAGGCGATCGATCAGGACTTCTGACTGCTCCAGAAATTGCGCTTGGGAATGCTCGGCAAGGGTCAATGGCGTCTGGTAGTCGAAGGTTTTGGCGGGTGAGAGAACGATGAGCATCGGCTGGCTCCAGCGGCGAGAAGTCTCGCTATGAGTGTTGGCAATTTTTCGGCCATTGTAATCGACGTCGTCAGAGGGCACGAATCCACGCCGCGCCTCAGCCTGCCCCGAAAGGCAAGGCAAAAGATCCTCAGCCACCAGGGCGGTCCCGAGGCAAACTCGAAGCAACGGCTGCCGCAGTTGATCGGCGAGATTCGGCCCGCTTGGAAGGGAAGGCGCGGGTGCTGGGCTTTTCCGGCTGGAAAGCGGCGCCATAAAATGACACAAGCGTAACCCGGTTTTCGGTTCTTACTGCGCCGCCAAGCTCTACAATGCTACATTAGTGCCTGACCGAAAACCCCTTCATCCGAGCAGTAGCAAGGGCTTGGGCGGATTTCCGAGCGATGAAGAATTGATAGCCACAGGATGATTTGTGGTGAAATCATCGAAATTCGGGCTTCTGAGGACAAATAGGTAGAGATCTTCGTGCCAGAACTGGTCATCAATCCGGCAGCGGAAATAATCTTCGTTCTTTTTTGAAAGGCCCGTCACGGGTAGACCAAAGGCATTATAATTGCGGTTACCGAAGAGTACAAACAGGCGAGTTTTTGGAGGCAAGCGATGCGAGTTGTCGAGAATACCCAGATGCACATTGGCGAAGTCGATGTTTCCCATATTATTCTTGACGCCAAGTCGCGCGACGACATCCCGCAGATTCTGCGAGGTTTGCAGTATCTCTACCAAGATCCAGACAAGCGGGCAAAGCTCTTCCAGTTGCTTGAGTCAGACATGGCCCCGAAGGTCGACAAACGGACGGGGCGTCCCGGGATGACGCTCTGGTCGATCTTCGTCTGCGGAGTGATCCGGCTTGACCTGAACATCGACTACGACCGTCTGCATGAGTTGGTCAATCAGCACAACACCATTCGGCAGATGCTCGGGCATGGGTTGTTCGACCCGACGTCGTACCACTACCAAACACTGAAGGACAACGTCACCTTATTCACGCCGGAACTGCTGAACAAGATCAACCAAATCGTCGTGGATGCGGGTCATGAACTGGTCAAAAAAAAAACGGAAGGCGAAGTCCTGCATGGGCGTTGCGACTCCTTCGTGGTTGAGACGGATGTGCATTATCCGACTGATATCAACCTGCTCTTTGACGCCACGCGCAAGGTGATCGAACTGACTGCGCGCCTGAGCGCCGATCAAGGGATGAGCGACTGGCGGCAGCACGCCTACAACGTCAAGCACCTGAAGCGGCACCTGCGCAGCGCGCAGAGCACAAAGCATCGCAAGGCCCGCAGCGAAGCGCAGAAAGAAGCCAATGACCATCGCCTTATCGAGGCCTACCAAAGCTACTTGGGGGTCGCCCAAGCCTACCTGGACAAGGCCCAGGAGACGCTGAGCAAGACCCCTGCGTGTAGCGGAGCTGGCGGCGTTGAGCATCTGGCAGCCAAACTCGAGATCGAACAGTTCATTGCACATGCCGTACGGCAGATTGACCAGACCCGGCGGCGCGTCATTCTGGGAGAAACCATTCCGCATGCCGAGAAGGTCTTTTCGATATTCGAGACACACACGGAATGGATCAGCAAAGGCAAAGCCGGCGTGCCGGTCGAACTGGGTTTACGGGTCTGCGTCATGGAAGACCAGCACCGCTTCATCCTGCATCATCAAGTCATGGAAAGGCAGACGGACGAGCAGGTCGCAGTGGCCATGGTCAAAGCGACCAAGCAGCATTTTGCCAACTTGGAGGCCTGTAGTTTTGACAAAGGATTTCACTCACCGGCAAACCAGCAGGAACTACAGGCGCATTTGAAACTGGTGGTGTTACCGCGGAAGGGCAAACTGTCGCAACAGGCACAAGCGGCGGAAAGTGCGGAGGATTTCGTCAAGGCGCGACGTCAGCACTCGGCGGTCGAGTCGGCGATCAACGCACTGGAGGTCCATGGTCTTGATTACTGTCCGGATCATGGGATTTACGGATTCAAACGCTACGTGGCGCTCGCTGTAGTGGCCAGGAACATCCATCGCATCGGCGCCATCCTGCGGGACGGGGAAAATCGGCGGGCGAAGCGCAAAACCCGCTACGCAGATCGCGACATGCCCCACAAAATGGCGGCATAGCCCGCCAAGCGTTTTTCCATGCAGTAACTCCGGCCGCTGTCCGAACGGCTTGTTTGAACACCATGACATTCGGGCATTATGGCCCGCGATCGACAGAAGTCGGCCAGCGCAACTCGGGACGAACGAGAAATTCACGGCCAACCGAGATTTTCAAGTCGGCGCGCGCGCCAAAAACCGGGGTTTTCGGTCAGGCACTACATTAAGCTTTCGGCGATTGGCGCAGGGTGGCTCGGTGCAGCCGATGGATTATATGCTCACGTCACTAAAACTCACAATTTGCGAATCGCGGTGGCCACTCAGCCGCCTGGCTCTCGTCGCCGTGACAGCGGCCGTCATGCTCGGTGCGCTTGCTTGTTCTCCACCTGAGCCGGTGCGTATCGGTTTTCTGGGTGGGCTCTCGGGGCGCGTCGCCGACCTCGGTATTGGTGGCCGCAATGGGGCCATTCTCGCCGTCGAGATGCGCAATCGGCAAGGCGGGATCAACGGCCGGGCAATCGAACTGATCACCGAGGACGACCAGCAGGACGTCGAAATTGCCAGGCAGGCCGCTAGCCGCTTGCTGGCCGGCAAAGTCGACGTGGTCATCGGCCCAATGACCAGCGCCATGGCTCTGGCGATCCTGCCGCAGTTCGACGCGGCCGGCGTCCCTCTGCTCTCACCGACGGTGACGACGAATGCGCTGACCGGTCTCGACGATCAGTTCTTCCGAGTCGTCGCCCCGACAGCGGCACACGTTTTCAAGTCGGCTGAGTACCACTTTCGCGAAAACGGTCTGCGACGGGTGGTACTCGTCTGGGACCTGCTCAACAGAGCCTACAGCGAGAGCTGGGCAGGCGATTTTCACACCGCCTTTGTGGCCTTGGGTGGGGAAATCATCGCTGAAGTGGGCTTCGCTTCTTCTGGCCAATCGCTGTCCGCGCTGGCAGCCAGCATTCTCGCCGAGAAGCCTGACGGGGTGGTCATCATTGCCAATTCGGTGGACACCGCCCTGCTCGTTCAGCAACTGCGCATGCGTGCTGCGGACTTGCGTATCGGCACGTCCGAATGGGCCGCCACGGAGCGCCTGATCGAGCTTGGCGGTCGAGCCGTTGAAGGGCTCGTCGTCGCCCAATACATCGACCGTGACAGCACCGCCCCAGCGTATCTGGCTTTTCGCAAAGCGTATCGCGAACGCTTCAGGCATGAGCCTGGCTTTCCGGGACTCACGGCCTTCGACGCCACCAATGTCGCTCTCGATGCGCTTGCCACCAGGTCCGACAGCCAGACCCTCAAACAGGCGCTACTCGCTCAGGGCACCTTCGCTGGCGCCCAGTCACCAATCAAGTTCAATGCCAGCGGCGACACGCAGCGGGACACCTTCATAGCGGTCATACGCCATGGCGAGTTCGAGTCCCAGCACTAGCTTCCTGCAGCGATTGCCGACGCAGCTTGCGCCTGGCAACGGACTGACGCCTCATCAGGCCGTCCTGGCCTAGGATTCGCGACGCGATGCGCTCCCTTCGCTTCTGGCTTGCACTCGGACTTTCGGCCGTCGTCGCCATGGCGACCCTGGTGCTTGTCGCGGTCCTCCTCGGCGTGCTGCTACCGCTGCTGAACGATCAGGTGGAGAGCAGTAACAGAGGGCTTGCAGTGACCTTGTCGCGACAGGTTGACGACTTCCTGCGCGGCTCGGCAGCGGAACTCCAACGTGTCGGTGCCGAGATCGAAGCAGTACCCGCCAGCTTCCCAGCGGGAACTCGCGTCATCATCGACACCGAGGCCAACGCAGACGCAGCTCTCGAAGCGCTTTACATTCTCGACGCCAGCGCACGCGTCGTCGATGTTGGCCTGCCGCTCGCGCGGCGAAGTCGTCGCGATGACTTGCTGGGGCTCGACTTCTCGGCACGAAGTTTTCTTCGCGCCAGGCATTCGAGCGACAGCATGGTGTGGTCTGACAGCTACCTGTCGCAGCGTGGCGAGATCGTCGTTGCCATCACCGTGCCGCTAGGTGGCCAGGCGCTATCTACCGTCAGTGCCGGCTCGATGCTGGTGGGTGAAATCGATCTCCACCAATTGTCGGCGCATATCATGGAACTCGGGCACACCGCCGCCGTCCTGCCGATCATCATCGACCGCCTCGGGCAAGTCGTCGCGCATCCGGATGCTGACCGCGCTGCACGTCAGGAAAACCTCGCCTACCTGCCGCTGGTGCAGGCGGGTCTTGCCGGGCACTTCGGGACCGATCGTTTTTGGCTCGATGGCCACGAGCACATCGGCACCGTGGCGCCGATCGGGAACTCCGGCTGGCTGACGCTGGTGGCGCAGCCGACGGACATCGCTTTCGCGACCATGCGTTCGACCTTGCTGGCCATCGCCGGAGGCCTTGCCGCGGCGCTTGCGCTGGCGGTGCTCAGTGCCTACCTCTATGGCCAGCGGTTGGTGCGGCGGATCGCTGACTTCGGGCGCCATGTGCAGGCCATCGCCGACGGCGACTACGCGGCGCCGCTACCCTCCTCGCGCGCCGCAGAGCTGGAAAATCTGGCCTTGAGCATGCGCCGCATGGCCAACGCCATCCTCGAACGCGAAGCGGCACTGGCCGCCTCCGAGGCGCACTATCACGCACTGTTCAGCGGCGCGCCGCTGGCCTATCAATCGCTTGACGTCGCTGACAGCCGGCTCATCGAGGTCAATGATGCCTGGCTGGCTCTGCTCGGTTACCGCCGTGAAGAGGTCGTCGGGCGCGAGATCGGCGAGTTCCTGGACAGCCGTTCATTGCCGGTGCTGCGCGAGGCTTTTCCAAGCTTTGTGAGCAACGGGCAGATCGACGATCTGCTGCTCGATTTCCAACACCAGGACGGCAGGGCAATCCGGGTTCAGCTCAATGGCCGCATTCATCAGACGCCGCAAGGCGGGGCGCGCACGAATTGCATCCTCACCGACATCAGCGAACGCCAACGCCGTGACGAAGCACGACGGCGGTCGGCGGCCCTGCTCCACCATCAGGCCGAACGGGCTTTGGCCATGCTTGAGCTGCCCAAGGCGGCCGAGCAAATGGAGGAAAGCACATTTATCCAGCACGGGCTGGCCGTCGTCGAGCAACTGACTGGCAGCCCGGTTTCCTTCCTCTGTTTCGTAGACGCCGATCAGCAAAGCGGCGCAAGCATTGCCTCGCTCTGCTGGTCGCGAGGAACGCAGCGCAGCGCTGCGCGGGCGCTCAGCGAGCAGCTTTCTGCCAGCAGGCTGGCCGCTCTCTGGGACGAAGCCTTGGGGCAGCGCTCACCGCTGCTCTTCGACGCCGAGCAAACAGGCATCACCAGCGCTCACCGGCTGGCGCTTGCCGGCCTTGAACGGTTAATCGGCGTACCGGTTGTCGAGGGCGGCCAGGGGCGCATGCTGCTTGGCGTGGCCAACAAGGCGGAGTCGTACAGCGAAAGCGACATCGAGACCACCCGCCTGATCGGCCAGGATATCTGGCGGATCGTCAATCAGCGTCGCGCCGAGCAGGCGCAGCGTTTGGCGGCGACGGTCTTCTCGGCTAGCACTTCGGCAATCTGCATCACCGACGCCGACGAACGCATCGTTGCAGCCAACCCGGCGTTGACGACGATCACGGGTTACGCACAGGGCGAAGTCATCGGCGAAACACCGCGGCTGTTTTCCGCCGCACGGCAGAGCGACGACCCCGCCCTCGATAGCTGGGCCCGGATCGCAGCCTATGGCGTGTGGCAAGGGGAAGTCAGGCAGCGCCGCAAGAACGGCGAGATTTTTCCGGCGTGGCTGACGATTACCGCGGTCAAGAACGCTGACGCCAGAGTGACACACTACACGGGTAGTTTCGACGACATCAGCGAACGCAAGCAGTCCGAGGCGCACATCCACTTCCTCGCCCATCACGATGCGCTGACCAGGCTGCCCAATCGCCTGCTGCTCGAGGATCGCATTCGCCGGGCGCTCGCCAAATCCAGGCGCGATGGCACATATACCGCAGTGCTTTTCCTCGACCTCGACCGCTTCAAGCTGATCAATGATACCCTCGGTCACGGCACCGGCGACCAGCTCCTGACACGTGTCGCCGCGCGTCTCAGTAGAGTGCTGCGCGAAACCGAGACTGTTGCCCGGCTCGGCGGCGACGAGTTCATCATCGTCATTCCCGACGTGGCCGACGTCGAAAGCGTGGCGCTGGTTGCGGAAAAAGTGCTCGCCGTCGTCGCCGAGCCAGAGTTGATCGACAAGCGTCCGCTACACGTAACGCCAAGCATCGGCATCAGCATCTATCCGCAAGACGGCGCCGACGTGCATAGCTTGTTGCGCAGTGCCGACACCGCGATGTATCACGCCAAGGAGCGTGGCCGTAACAACTTCCAGTTCTTCACCGAGGACATGAACCAGGCGGTACTGGAGCGAGTGTCGATCGAGAACGACTTGCGTATCGCCATTGTGCGCGGCGAGTTCGAGCTCTTCTACCAACCACAGGTTGACAGCCGCAGCGGCGAAATCACCGGCATGGAAGCCCTGATTCGCTGGCACCACCCGCAGCGGGGCCTCGTCGCGCCGAATCGCTTCATTCCGATTGCCGAGGAAACCGGCCTCATCGTTCCGATCGGCGAGTGGGTCCTGCGCGAGGCTTGCCGACAGGCGAAACGCTGGCACGACGCCGGGCAGAGCGGCCTGCGCATCAGCGTCAACCTGTCGGCACGCCAGTTGCAGCAGGGCGACCTCGGCGAGCAGATTGCCGCCATTCTCGCCGCATCGAACTTGCAGCCGCAGACTCTCGAACTCGAGCTGACCGAGAGTTTGCTGATGGACGACCCACTGACCGCCGTCAAACTGCTGCATGCACTCACCGCCCTGGGCGTGCGCATCGCCATCGACGACTTTGGTACCGGCTACTCGAGTCTCGCCTACCTCAAGAGCTTTCCCGTTTCGCGCCTGAAGATCGACCGCTCCTTCGTGCGCGACCTGTCGACCGACGCCAACGATGCGGCCATCGTGCAGGCCGTCGTGGCCATGGCCGAGAGCCTGAAAATGGAAGTCATCGCCGAGGGCGTCGAAACCGTCGAGCAGTTGCGCTTTCTTGCCGCGCACGGCTGCTTCGCGGTACAGGGCTTCCTGTTCAGCCGGCCGCTGCCCGCTACAGAATTCACCAGTTTCCGCTTTTCCCTTCCGCCGGGCGGCTGACAGACCGACGCTCACCGCCCGCTTGATGGCCGTCGGCAGCAACTTTGGCTCGCCAGTGCGCACGAAGAGGTGGGTGGCGGCCACCAGGAGTGCGCCCTCTCCGACGCCGCGGCGTGGAAGCCGACCCAGGTGCCTATTCGTTGCCTGCGAACGACTCCATCTATTCGAGCGGCGCCGCCAGAACTACCCGGAAACCGATGTCTCCATCACGGTCGTCGGGCGAGAACTCTTCACGCTTTCCCGTCCGCAGGTCACCCGGAAAATCGAGCCACGATCCGCCACGCAGGGTGCGCGAGATCTCGCCGCCGATCTGCGTGTTGGCAGGATGGTCGTACTCGTTCAGACACCACTCCCAGACATTGCCGGCGAGGTCGGCAAGCAGCTCTCCTTCGGGCGCGCCCAGCGGATACATGCCGACCGCCATGGTCCTGCCGGTGCCGCTCTCATGGCTGTTGGCACGGAGCGGGTTCCAGTCGCTCCCCCAGGGGTATTTTCGCTTCATGACGCCGCCCTGCGCGACCCACTGCCACTCCCATTCGGTGGGCAGGCGGAGGGTCTCCGGCCCGCTCAGTTGCCAGCGTTCGCTCAGCCAGCGGCAGAAGGCGACGGCATCGCTCCAGGCGATGTTGATTGCCGGGTGGTTCTGGAAACCCCACCGCGTTTCGCCCGGTTGTTTGCGCTGTACCAGCTTTCGCCACCAGCGGCGGTCGTGATAGCCGTCCTCAGCGCTCAGGAAAGCGCCGTACTGCTGCCAGGTGATCGGGTACCTGGAAATACGCAGCGGCTTCACCGTAAAGGCCTCGGTGGCGCGGCCTTCGAGCGTCACTTCCCCTCCGCCGGCAATGTCGATCCATACGATATCCGGCAGGCCTGCGCTGGTCAGCCCGACGCCGCGGCGTGGATCGCCCATCTGATTGAGACGCAGGCCGATCTCTTCGCGGCGATGATGCGGCGTCCCGTCACTGGCCAACTCATCGAGCAAAAGCAGTGGTTCGGGTCGCAGAAAGCGGTGCAGAGTCTTGTCCAGGCTGGCTGCGAGTGTGCGCCATGCGGCAATGCCGGAATCGCAAAAGTCAGGATCGGCCAGCGGTACGCGGTGACTGAGGTCAAGCAGCGCCAGCAGCACCGGCTTTTGCCGCTCCCAACCCCAGAGTAGCGAATCGCTTCCAGGCCGGTCAGCAGGCGGCAATCCGGCCTCTTGCGCGACGAGCTGCCACCATTCCCTGGCCGCCATTTTCGCCTGCCGGCGCAGCGCCAGGCTGTCGCGATAGTGGTCGCACCACTGCCGCAAGCGCGGCCAATGGATGAGCAGTGTCTCGTGGGCGAACTCGACGTGCTGATCGTCGGGGTCGGACAGAAAGCCCTGCCCGCGCAAGGCGTCGACCAGCCGGCTGATCTGCCTGTCGACGCGCAGGGGGGCAATCTCGGCCGTGCGCCGCGTCGGCACCTCGTCGACCACCGTTGCCAGCTCGGCAAACAGGCGGGCGCAAGCGAGTTCGAGTGCGGGCTCGCTGTCGATCAAACGTTCGATATCGGCGGCCGCGCTATCGACGATGCTCGCCAGCCCACCCATGCGTTCATAGGCCTGCAGGGTCAGTCCCTGTTCGGCGTCACGCTGCTCGAACAGTCGCTCAAGAGTCAAGGCGATCAGCGGTAGCGCGCCCCGGGTTGCTCCGGCTGCGACGATTAGTGTTGCCACCAGTTCGTCCTGCACTGGCACGCCACAAGCCTGTGCCGGGCCGTTGATGATCGCCTGCAACTGCTCTTCGCCAGTGACCGCTTCGAGGCTTACCAAAGACGCCCGAAACAGATCTTCACCCAGCCATTCCATCAGGCGAACGGTGAATTCGCTGCGCAGGGTCAGCGCCAGATACAAGCCCTCCATGTCGAGCAGAGAGCCAAAGAGCTCACGAAAGCGATGCGCGCAGGTCGTCGGCGTGTGCGTAAACAACTCTTCGAACTGGTCGAAGAGCAGAAGCATGGGATGCTTCCGCTGGCGCAGCAGATCGACGCTGGCGGCGGTGAGGCGCTCTTCGGACGCTCTCGACTCTCCGGCTTCCGCCAGCGCGCGGCGCAGGCGATCGATGGCCTGCTGATCGGCCGCCGTGTCGGCCGTGGTGTCGGATGCCGGGAACTCGCGACAAAGCGCGTCGGCAAGCTGGTGGAAAGGACTGGCTTGCGGCTCGCAACGCAGATAGCCGAGCTGGCCGTGAAGCGCGGCCAGGCGCGGCACGACGCCAGCGGCTACGAGGGAGGACTTGCCGGTACCCGAGCGGCCGACGACGCTGATCAAGCGCGTTTCGGCGAGGCGCCCCACGACCCGTTCGCTATCTTCGTCGCGCCCGAAGAAAAATCGATGCGCGTCGGGTTTGAAGGCGGCGAGGCCAGGGTAGGGATTAATGGCGGGGGGAGGTGCGGCAGCGCTATGAGTCATTTCAGATCAAGCCTCAGGCAACATCCTGCGAATATCATAGGCCTAACGGTCATGACCTGTCGAGACACCCTGATGATGAAAGCCATGACCGTCCCCCTCTCACTTGCAGCGCACATTCCGGCTGGCACGCCGGAAGCGTTCGGCGGGCGGGGCACGCGTGCGGCACGGCCTTGCCAGCACGCCAACGCAGTAAGGTCCTGGTCGTGGCAAGGCGACTTGGCCTATAGTGGCGGCTTGCTTCCGGAGACCGCTCATGACCCCGCTTCGTAGCCCCAGGCAGCCCATTCTGCAGACCATTCATCGCCCACCGCCTAGCCCTTCGCCCGCGAACCGGCCGCCACTCCTCTTCCTGCACGGTGGCTATGTCGATGCGCGCTCCTGGGATGCTCACTTCCTGCCATTTTTCGCCAGCCATGGCTACGATTGCCACGCCCTCAATTTCTCCGGCCACGGCGGCAGCGGCGGGCGCGAATATCTGGACGCCCTGAGCCTCGACGACTATCTCGCCGACGCCGAGCAGGTCATCGCCCGCTTCGACCAACAACCGATCGTGATCGGGCATTCGATGGGTTCCTTCGTCGCCGAGCGCCTCCTTGAACAATCGCTCGCAGTGGCAGCTGTCCTGCTGGCGCCCGTGCCGACCAACGGCACCCTGGAGTCGGCGACGAAACTATTGCTGAAATACCCGAAGTTTCTTGGCGAAGTGGTCAATGTGACCAGGGGGCGGGTCAGTGCCACCGCCCTGCACATGATCAAGGAAGTCTATTTTTCGCCAACGACACGGCCGGAAACGCTGCTGCGCTTCGCACAACTGGTGCAGCCGGAATCGGCACGGGCGATCTGCGACCTGGCATTCCTCGGCTGCTGGCGATGGTCCCCGAAGCCTCCATCCGCGCAGCCGGTGCTGGTCGTCGCTGGCGAACTCGACACGGTTTTTCCGCCGCAGCTGATCCGCCCGCTCGCCCGGCGCTGGAACGCCGAACTACAGATCGTCGCCGCTACCGGACACGCCTTGATTCTCGACGAGCACTGGAGCGATTGTGCCACGGCCGTGCTCGGCTGGCTCGCACGCCTCGAACAACGCCAGGCCGCCAATTCTGAGCAGACCAAGGAGCTGGCCGGTGTCGTCTGACGGCGGGCGCACTCCCGCCTGGACGGTGCCGCGGCCAGCGTCCTGCCACGGTGGGGCAGTAAGCGCTACGCCAATGTCTTCGGGAAACACCAGCCGCAACTTTGGCGCGTATAATGGCCCCTCCCACAACCAGCAGAGAGAACCTACATGGGCCTAGATCGCGTGCCCTCGGGCAAAGCACTCCCGAATGATTTCAACGTCGTCATCGAAATCCCGATGCATGCCGATCCGGTGAAGTATGAGGTGGACAAGGAAAGCGGACAGGTCTTCGTCGATCGCTTCATGTCGACCGCCATGCACTACCCCTGCAACTACGGTTACATCCCGCACACCATTGCCGGTGACGACGACCCGTTGATGTCCTGGTCATCACCCAGTTCGCGCTGCCGCCTGGTGTGGTCGTTCGCTGCCGGCCGATCGGCATGCTGGCCATGGAAGACGAGGCCGGACAGGATGGCAAGCTGCTGGCGGTTCCGGTGGACAGCCTGACGCAAATGTATCGCGACATCGAGTCGCCGCGCGACTTCCACAGGTCATTCTTGATCAGATCGCGCATTTCTTTGCGCACTACAAGGACCTCGAACGCGGCAAGTGGGTCAAGGTCGCCGGCTGGTTGGGCGTCGACGAGGCGAAGAAGGAAATCATGGAAGGCGTGCAGCGCTTCAATGATGCCAAAGACAAACCGAACTACTGAGCGGTTTTATCCTTTCTTTGATCAAGGGGCGCGCAAGCGCCCCTTTCGCTGATGCCTGCGCCCATGCCGCTCAAGATTGCCATTGCCCAGATCAACGCCACCGTCGGCGACTTTGCCGGCAACGCGGCGCGTATCCTCGATTTTGCCGAACGCGCCAGAGAGCAAGGAGCCGATCTGCTGTTGACGCCGGAACTGGCGCTCTGCGGCTACCCGCCCGAAGATCTGCTGCTACGCGAGGATTTCTGCGCCGCCTGCGCGAGCGAGCTCGACGCCCTGACCGCCAGGCTCACGGGAATCGCCGTTCTCGTCGGCCATCCGGAACGGCACGGCGACCGTTGCTACAACGCGGCGACGCTGATCAGCGACGGGCGGCGCGTCGCCACCTACCACAAGCAGCGGCTGCCGAGCTACGAGGTGTTCGACGAAGAACGCTATTTCGATTCCGGCGCAGGTGCGTGCGTGCTGACGCTCAAGGGCGTGCGCTGCGGCGTGAATATCTGCGCCGACGTCTGGGAAGCCGGCGCCGCCGATCTGGCCCGCCAGGCGGGCGCCGAGATCCTGCTGGTCCTCAACGCCTCTCCCTATCACATCGGCAAACGCGAGCGGCGTACCGAAGTCCTCCGCCAGCGTATCGCCAGTACCCGCCTGCCGGTGATCTACGCCAACCTCGCCGGCGGCCAGGACGAACTTGGTCTTCGACGGCGGTTCCTTCGTTCTCGACTCGCAGGGAAGGCTCTGCTGCCAACTACCGCAGTTCGAGGAAGCACTGGCCATCGTCGACATCGTCGACGGCGAGCCACAGCCAGGGACCATCGTTGCCGCGCCGTGCATCGAAGCCGAGGTCTATCAGGCGCTGGTCCTCGGCGTGCGTGATTACCTCGGCAAGAACGGCTTCCCGGGCGCGATCATCGGCCTTTCGGGAGGCATTGATTCGGCCCTGACGCTGGCCATCGCCGTCGACGCACTCGGTGCCGACCGCGTGCGCGCGGTGATGATGGCCTCCCCGTACACGGCGGCGATCAGCCTTTCGGAATCCCGCGAAATGGTCCGCCTGCTCGGCGTACGCTACGACGAAATTGGCATCGCGCCGGCGATGGAGACCATGGCCAGCCTGCTGCAGGATCAGTTTGCCGGCCTGCCCGCGGATACCACCGAAGAAAATCTCCAGGCCAGAATCCGCGGCATGATTCTGATGGCCCTCTCCAACAAGACCGGTTCGCTGGTCCTGACCACCGGCAACAAGTCGGAGATGGCAGTCGGCTACTGCACTCTGTACGGCGACATGGCCGGCGGCTTTGCCGTCATCAAGGACATCGCCAAGACCTGGGTCTACCGCTTGTCGCGCTGGCGCAACACGCGCTCCGCGGTGATTCCCGAGCTGATCATCAGCCGTCCGCCGTCGGCCGAGTTGAAGCCCGGCCAGACCGATCAGGACAGCCTGCCAGCGTACGAAGTGCTCGATGCGATCGTTGCCGCGTACATGGAAAAAGACATCAGTCCGCGCGAAATCATCGCCAGCGGCTACGCCGAAGCCGACGTGCGGCGCGTCGTGCATCTGTTGAAGATCAGCGAGTACAAGCGACGCCAGGCACCGATCGGGATTCGCGTCACGCAACGTGGTTTCGGCAAGGACTGGCGCTATCCGATCACCAATCGCTACCGCGACCCTTACTGATCGTCGGCGCGATGATCGCAGTGATCACTTATCGATGCCCTATTTCTGATAGCATTTCTTTACGACTTTCCCGGGAGCAAAGGCCATGAAAAAAATTGAAGCCATCATCAAACCATTCAAACTCGATGAAGTACGCGAAGCCCTGTCGGAAATTGGCGTCACCGGCCTGACCGTGACCGAGGTCAAAGGCTTCGGTCGCCAGAAAGGACACACCGAACTCTACCGCGGCGCCGAATACGTGGTCGATTTTCTGCCCAAGGTGAAAATCGAGATCGTTGTTTCGGACGCCGTCGTCGAAAGCGCCATCGACGCCATCGTCAAGGCGGCGCGCACCGGCAAGATCGGTGACGGCAAGATTTTCGTGACGGCGGTCGAGCAGGTGGTGCGCATTCGCACCGGCGAACTCGACGAATCGGCGATCTGAGGAACATGCTGAGCGGAGAAACATCAGCGCCGCTTGCTAGCCGCTTTCAGGAGCACCCACAGGGCGCCATCGCCGCCGTCGCAGGGCGGCGCGTGACAGAATGCCAGCACATCCTTGCTGCGACCCAACCAGACCTTGACCAGCTGGCGCAGGATCGCTTCGCGACCCGGAGAACCGTGGCCACGGCCGTGTACGATGCGCAGGCAGCGCCTGCCGGAAGCGAGTGATTCGGCGAGAAAAAGGCTCACCTGCTCGTGCGCTTCATGGCGGTTCATGCCGTGCAGATCGACATGCTCCTGGATGCTCCAGCGGCCTCTGCGCAGGTCACGCAACAATGTCCGCGGCAGCCCGCTACGCAGGAAGGAGTCGGCGCTCGCCGAGATCGAGCCAGTCGTCGATGGCCAAGGGCGCGTGCAGCAGCTCGCCGAGCACCGCCGCTTCGTCGCGCTCGCGCTGACGCGGGCGTGGGCTGGGTTTCGGTGCTTCAAAGCTTACCCGATCGGGCTTGGACAGCGGTGTCGCGCCGTCAACCGCGGCCAGAAAAGCGGCCAAATCCTCGCTGCTCGGTTGCTGTTGCTGAGTCATTGCAAAAAGCCCTGTTGGCGCCGGCCGCTACCCCCTCGCGCAGGGAGAGTCGTAGACGACGCCGCGAGGCCTCAGCCAGCCAGGCCGAGACTGTCGAGATAGCGCTCGGCATCGAGCGCGGCCATGCAACCGCTGCCCGAGGAGGTGCACGCCTGCCGATAGATATGATCCTGCACGTCGCCAGCAGCAAAGACGCCGGGGATCGACGTCGCCGTGGCATTTCCCTTCAGTCCCGACTGGGTAATCAGGTAACCGCCTGCCATTTCCAGTTGGCCGGCGAACAGCTCGGTGTTCGGCTGGTGACCGATGGCGATGAACACGCCCATCAGCGGAATGTCCTCTGCGCTGCCGGTCAGCTTGTCCCTGATGCGCATGCCGGTGACCCCGGATTGATCGCCGAGCACTTCCTCAAGCGTGCAGTTCCAGCGGATGCTGATCTTGCCGGCTTTTTCCTTGGCGAACAGCTTGTCCTGGAGAATTTTCTCGCTGCGCAGCTTGTCGCGGCGGTGCACCAGGGTGACGTGGCTGGCAATGTTGGCCAGGTACAGCGCCTCTTCGACAGCGGTATTGCCACCGCCGATGACCGCCACCGCCTGCTCGCGGTAGAAGAAGCCGTCACAGGTCGCGCAAGCGGAAACGCCGCGACCGGCGTATTCTTCTTCGGACGGCAGGCCGAGATACTGCGCCGAAGCGCCAGTGGCGATGATCAGTGCGTCGCAGGTATAGGTAGCCGAGTCACCGATCAGCGTCAGCGGCTTTTCGGTCAGCCTGGCGGTATGAATATGATCGAAAATGATCTCGGTGTCGAAGCGACGCGCGTGCGCCTCGAAGCGCAGCATCAGCTCGGGGCCCTGCACGCCGTGCGCGTCGGCCGGCCAGTTGTCGACGTCGGTCGTCGTCGTCAACTGCCCACCCTGCGCCAAGCCGGTAATCAGCACCGGTTTGAGGTTGGCGCGGGCAGCGTAGACGGCTGCCGTATAGCCGGCAGGGCCGGAGCCGAGGATCAGCAGGCGGCAGTGGCGGGTTGCGTCGGTCATTGTTATGGGCTCTGGTAGTGGGTGACGCAAAAATTATAACCGGCAACGCCGCACGTTCTGCCGCCAAGTTTGTCGCGCGTTTGCTTGGGAATCCTGCAAAGTGCCTTATAATCGCCGCGCAAGCCATTGATAGAAATCACTTCACTTGACGAGAGAATGCCTCATGAACACTCAGGTCGAGCAGCCCAGGCGAGGACCAAGCCTGACTTTGCTGCACAGCATTCCGATTTTTGCCGGTGTACCCGATGCGCAACTCGAACAGATCGCCAAAGTCGCCTTCCAGCGCCGCGTTCCTCGCTTGACGACGATCGTTCGCGCGGGCGACAGCACCGACTCGCTCTACGTGCTGATCAGCGGTGGCGCCAAGGTGCTCAACAGCGACGAAGAAGGACGCGAAGTGATTCTTACCTTGCTTGGTCCAGGTGAATTCTTTGGCGAAATGGGGCTGATCGATGGCAGCCCGCGTTCGGCTGACGTGATGTCCACCGAGACCTGCGAATTGCTGGTGATCACCAAGAACGACTTCAAGCGTTGCCTGGCCGAGAACTTCGATCTCTGCCTGAATATCATGAAGAGCCTCGTCCAGCGCCTGCGCGAGGCCGACCGCAATATCGAGAGCCTGGCCCTGATGGACGTCTACGGCCGCGTCGCCAAGCTGCTTCTCGACTTCTCGGAAGAAGAGCGTGGCGAACGCATCATCCGCCGTCGCCTGACCAAACAGGACATCGCCAAGATGATTGGCGCCTCGCGTGAAATGGTCAGCCGGGTAATGAAGGATCTCGAGAATCAGGGATACTTCCGCGTTGAAGATGGCCGCATCGTGATCCTTGAAAAGCGCGTGCCGGCCCCGAACGCGGCCGCTGCCCGTCCGTAAGACCCAGACAAAGCAAGCACACTTACCACTCACCAAGCATTCAATCGCCCCGATGGCTTTACTGAACAAACTTGCCGGCCGAATCTCCTATACCGCGCGAACGCCGAGTCCCTTGCCCGAGAAAATCGCGCTCCTCCTCGAGGAATCGCGTTGGTTGATCCTGATCGTTATCGCCAGCTTTCTGGCGCTTTCGTTCTGGGGTTACAACCCCGACGACCCGGGCTGGTCGCACGCCGTCTACACGACGACGGTGCACAACCCGGCCGGCCGCAGTGGCGCCTGGCTGGCCGACCTGATGCTCTACATTTTCGGCCTTTCCGCCTGGTGGTGGATTGTGCTGCTGCTGGTCTTCGTGTGGTGGGGTTACCGACGTCTGAACCGGCAGCGACCCGTCGATCGGCGGCCGCTGTACATCGCCCTGGCCGGCTTTCTGGTACTGATCGTTGCCAGCAGCGGCCTGGAAACCCTGCGCTTCTACACGCTCAAGGCACCGCTTCCCATCGGACCGGGTGGCATGATCGGCATCGAACTGGCGGCCTTCACGGTCCGCAATCTCGGTTACACGGGCGCGACGCTGGCGCTGTCCGCCTTGCTCGCTCTGGGCTGGAGCATCTTCACCGGCGTCTCCTGGCTCGCCGCCGCCGAGGGCATCGGTGCCCTGTTCGAACGTGCGGTACTGGCCGTCCACCGCGTCTTCGAGCGCTGGCAGGACCGCCGCATCGGCCGTGAAGTCGCTCGCGAACGCGAAGCCGTCGTCGAGGTCGAGAAGAAGCGCGTCGAGACGCAGGAGCCGATCCTGATCGAAAGGCGCGAACCGGTCATCGCTGGCGCGCCCTTGCCGCCGAAAGTCGAGAAGCGGATCGACCGCGAACGGCAAGCACCGCTGTTCCCCGAGGCGGTCAGCGGCGGCCTGCTGCCGCCCCTGCACCTGCTCGAACCGGCGCCGCTGCAAAGTGAGCGCGTCAGTCCCGAGACGCTCGAGTACAACTCGCGCCTGATCGAGCGCAAGCTGGCCGATTTCGGCGTTCAAGTCACGGTCACTGCGGCCTACCCCGGGCCGGTCGTGACGCGCTACGAATTCGAGCCGGCAGTCGGCGTCAAGGGCGCGCAGATTCTCAATCTGGCCAAGGACCTGGCGCGCTCCTTGTCGCTGGTCTCGGTGCGCGTCGTCGAAACACTCCCCGGCAAGTCGTCAATGGCGCTTGAACTGCCGAACCCGAAACGACAGATGGTGCGCCTGCTGGAAATCATCGCCAGCAAGGAATACAACGACATGCACTCGCCACTGACGATGACGCTCGGCAAGGATATCGCTGGCCAGCCAGTGGTCGTCGATCTCGCCAAGATGCCACATCTCCTGGTCGCCGGCACCACCGGCTCGGGCAAGTCGGTGGGTATCAACGCGATGATCCTGTCGCTGCTCTACAAGGCCGAGCCGGACCAGGTGCGGCTGATCCTGGTCGACCCCAAGATGCTCGAACTGTCGATCTACGAAGGCATCCCGCACCTGCTGGCACCGGTGGTGGTGGACATGAAGCAGGCCGCCAACGCCCTCAACTGGTGTGTCGCGGAAATGGACAAGCGCTACAAGCTGATGTCGGCGATCGGGGTGCGCAATCTGGCGGGACTCAACCAGCGCGTCAAGGACGCCGAGAAGAATGGCGAAAAGCTCAGCAACCCGGTCTCGCTGACCCCGGATACCCCGGAGCCCCTGTCGATTTTGCCGCACATCGTTGTCGTCATTGACGAACTCGCCGATCTGATGATGGTTGCCGGCAAGACGGTCGAACAACTGATTGCCCGCCTGGCGCAGAAAGCGCGCGCCTCGGGAATCCACCTCATCCTGGCAACGCAACGACCGTCGGTCGACGTGATCACCGGCCTCATCAAGGCCAACATCCCGACCCGCATTTCGTTCCAGGTGTCGTCGAAAATAGACTCACGCACGATTCTCGACCAGATGGGTGCCGAAGCCCTGCTCGGCCAGGGCGACATGCTCTACCTGGCCCCGGGAACCGGCTATCCGACGCGCGTCCATGGCGCTTTCGTCGCCGACGAGGAAGTGCATCGCGTGGTCGACCATCTCAAGAAGGCAGGCGCACCCGACTATCTGGAAGACGTGCTGACCGGCGCCGCTGGTGACGCTAACGGCGATGGCGGTGGCGAAGGCGGCGGCCTCGATACCGATGGCGAAGCCGACCCGGTCTACGATCAGGCGGTCGAAGTGGTGCTCAAGAACCGGCGAGCGTCCATTTCACTCGTCCAGCGTCACCTGCGCATCGGTTACAACCGCTCGGCGCGACTGATCGAAGCCATGGAAAAAGCCGGGCTGGTTTCCGCCATGGACGCCCGCGGCGGCCGCGAAGTCCTGGCCCGCAAGGAAGGCGAATGATGGCGCGACCCCCGCTGCGGCCGACCCGGCTACTGCGCAGCCTGTGCGCACCTGAGCCGCCTTTGGGCGGCTTTTTTGTGCCTGGGTGCCCTCAAGGAATGAACGACCACTCGATCTGATCGCTGCGCTCGACGCCGGCGGTCATCGCTCGGCACAGGCTGATGAACTCGCGCATGCCTGCGGTCTGGAACTTGCGGCGGTGCCAGAGGAAATGGAAATGCCGCTGCAGATCGAGTTCGGGCGTCTGGATGGCCACCAGGCTGCCGCGCCGGAAAGCCTCGCGCAGCGCCAGGCGCGAAATGCAGCCAATGCCGAGGCCGAACTCGACCGCGCGCTTGATGGCTTCGGTGTGCTCGAGCTCCAGCCGAACCTTGAGCGGCGAATGCTGATGGCGCAGCGCCTGATCGAGGGTCTCGCGTGTCCCGGAGCCGGGCTCGCGGACGATCCAGGCCTCGTCGGCCAGTTCCGCCAGCGTCGCCGACGCCTGTTTGGCCAGCGGGTGCGCGGGCGCGCAGAAGACGACCAGCTCGTCGGCCACCCACGGTTCGACGATCAGTTCGGGGTGCCGGCAACTGCCTTCGACGAGACCCAGATCGAGTTCGTGGCGCGCCACCTGGTCGACGATCGTCGCCGTGTTGTGCACTTTCAGATGCAGGCTGCTCTCGGGATGACGGGTGAGGAAGTCGGCAACGATCAGCGTCGCCAGGTAGTTGCCGATGGTCAGCGTCGCACCGATCTGCAGCTTGCCGTAGCCGGCGTGGCCTTCAAGACTGCTTTCGATCGCCGCCGCGCGCTCGATCAGCTCGACGGCCTGCGGCAACAGCGCCTGCCCGAGCTCATTCAGGCGCAGGGCCTTGCCGAAGCGGTCGAAGAGCTGCGTGTCGTACTGCCGCTCGAGTTCGCCGAGCGCCGTGCTGGTCGCTGACTGCGACAGCGACAGCTCCTCGGCGGCACGCGAAACGCTCTCGTGCCGAGCCACCGCCACAAAAACCCCGATCTGCCGCAAAGTGAATCGCATATCTACAGTTTAGATATAGTTTATTGAGAAAATCTGTTTTACAAATATAACACAGGGAAATACCATGAGCTCATCAACCGCACACTGGGGTCAAGAACGATGAGCACCTTTTCCGCCCAACAAGTCCTTTCGGTCCATCACTGGAACGACACGCTGTTCAGTTTTCGCACCACGCGCGACCCCGGCTTGCGCTTCATCAATGGTCAATTCGTGATGATCGGCCTGCCGCAGGAAGAGCGGCGCCCGCTGACCCGCGCCTACAGCATCGCCAGCGCCAACCATGACGAATACCTCGAGTTCCTGAGCATCAAGGTGCCCAATGGCCCGCTGACCTCGAAGCTGCAGCACCTGGCGATCGGCGACGAGATCGTCGTCAGCCGCAAGCCGACCGGCACCTTGGTGCTGCGCGATCTGCGCCCCGGCAAGAACCTCTACCTGCTATCGACCGGCACCGGTCTGGCGCCATTCATCAGTCTTATCCAGGACCCGGAAACCTATGAGCGTTTCGAGAAAGTGGTGCTGATCCACGGCGTTCGCTGGCAGCGCGATCTGGCCTACGGCGACTTCATCGAGAAGGAGTTGCCGCAGCACGAGTTCTTCGCCGATCTGGTGCGCGACAAGCTGATCTACTACCCGACGGTGACCCGCGAAGCGTTTCGCAATCAGGGCCGGATCACCGACCTGGTCAATAGTGGCCGCCTGTTTTCCGACATCGGCCTGCCGCCTTTCGACCCCGCACGCGACCGCGCCATGCTTTGCGGCAGCCCGGCAATGCTCAAGGATTGTTGCCAGTTGCTCGATAGCCGCGGATTCGAAGTCTCGCCGCACATTGGCGCCCAGGGCGACTATGTGATCGAGCGGGCTTTTGTGGAGAAGTAATCGCGGCAAGAACAAGGCCCCCTCTCCCCAACCCCTCTCCCACCAGGGGCGAGGGGCTAAGGGCGATGCTGGCGCGACGCCCAGGCTTTGCCCCGCACGAAAGTCGCACGGATGCTATGCGCTGCTACACAGGCGCGGCTGTAACGATGCCCTTTCAATTGCATCGCCGTTGACAGCTTGCCGGCCACTGGCCGTCAGTCTCGGGTAGACTTGCGCCTTTCGGGCGCCATTCAGCGGGCGCCTGCCGACCGCTTTTCCACCTCCGGATTGACACGCAAGGCCATGGCTCAATACGTATTCACGATGAACCGCGTGGGCAAGATCGTCCCGCCCAAACGCCAGATCATCAAAGACATCTCGCTCTCCTTCTTCCCCGGCGCCAAGATCGGCCTCCTGGGTCTCAACGGCTCGGGCAAATCCACGGTTCTGCGCATCATGGCCGGCCTCGACCACGACATCATCGGCGAAGCAACGCCGATGCCCAACCTCAAGATCGGCTATCTGGCACAGGAGCCCGAGCTCGACCCGGACGCGAGCGTCCGCCAGGAAGTCGAATCCGGCCTGGGCGAGGTTTTCCAGGCGCAAGCGAAGCTGGAAGAGGTCTACACCGCTTACGGCGAAGCCGACGCCGATTTCGACAAGCTCGCCGAGGAGCAGGCCCGCCTGGAGGCGATCCTGGCCACTGCCGGCTCAGACGTCGGCAGCCAGCTCGAACTGGCCGCCGACGCGCTGCGCCTGCCCCCCTGGGACGCGCAGATCGGCAAACTCTCCGGCGGCGAAAAGCGCCGCGTCGCGCTGTGCAAGCTGCTCCTCTCGCAGCCGGACATGCTGCTCCTCGACGAGCCGACCAACCACCTCGATGCGGAATCGGTGGAGTGGCTCGAACAGTTCCTGGTGCGCTTCCCGGGCACGGTGGTCGCCGTCACCCACGACCGCTACTTCCTCGACAACGCCGCCGAGTGGATTCTCGAACTCGACCGCGGCCAGGGCATTCCCTGGAAAGGCAACTACTCGAGCTGGCTGGAGCAGAAGGAAGCGCGCCTGGAAACCGAGGCCAAGCAGGAAGCCGGCCGCATCCGGACCATGAAACAGGAACTGGAATGGGTACGGCAAAGCCCGAAAGCACGACAGGCCAAGAGCAAGGCACGGCTGTCACGCTTTGACGAACTGAGCAGCGTCGAATACCAGCAGCGCAACGAAACGCAGGAGATCTTCATCCCGGTCGGCGAGCGGCTGGGCAAGCAGGTGATCGAGTTCAAGGAGGTCAGCAAGTCCTTTGGCGACCGCCTGCTGATCGACAAGCTCAGTTTCAGCGTCCCGCCCGGTGCCATCGTCGGCATCATCGGCCCCAACGGGGCCGGCAAATCCACCCTCTTCCGGATGCTGATCGGCGCCGAAACCCCGGATTCCGGCGAAGTCGAGATCGGCAGCACGGTCAAACTCGCCTACGTCGACCAGAGCCGTGATTGCCTGGACGGCGAGAAGACCGTTTTCGAGGAGATCTCGGGGGGTGCCGACGTGCTCACCGTCGGCAAGTACGAAACGCCGGCGCGGGCCTACATCGGCCGCTTCAATTTCAAGGGTTCCGATCAGCAAAAACGGGTCGGCCAGCTCTCCGGCGGTGAGCGCGGTCGCCTGCACATGGCCAAGACGCTGATCGCCGGCGGCAACGTCCTGCTGCTCGACGAGCCGTCGAATGACCTCGACGTCGAAACGCTGCGCGCCCTCGAAGACGCCTTGCTCGAATTCGCCGGCAGCGTGCTGGTCATTTCACACGACCGCTGGTTTCTTGACCGCATCTGCACGCACATCCTGGCCTGCGAAGGCGAATCGCAATGGTCCTTCTTCAACGGCAACTACCACGAGTACGAGGAAGAGAAAATCCGCCGCCTCGGCGCGGAGGCCGCCAAGCCGAAGCGGATTCGCTACAAGCCGATCACGCGCTAGCTGGCAGCTGCGGGCAGCAGGCGCTACGCCCGCGGCTAAGCGCTGCTAGCCGAGACCCTTGAGGAAGTCGCGGCGTTCGGGCTCCGAGTCGATATGTTCGGCGAGCTTTCGGTACAGTTCCCCGAGGTCGCCGGAATCGTTTGCCGCCCGCTTGATGAGCACCTTGGCGAGCGGCCCGACGTACTGCGCGAGGCGCTTCTCGGCGGTGGCAAGCGTCACCGGGTCGAAGACGACGCGGCCGTCTGGGCTGCTGTGGTGTCGGCAGGACGGTCGCGCTTGTCGTGGGCGCTTGGCGGCTACTGGCGGGATCGACGCAGACGGTGCTTTCTCCAGCCGCTCGATGCGCTTGAGGAATTCAAAGCGCTCGCTACCCTCGGGAATATTGTCCGCCAGCTCGGAGTTGAATTCCTCGACGCTCCTGGCGTGCGAGGCACTCTTGCGCACCAGATGCTTGGCCAGCGGGCCGATAGACTTGACCAGCGACGACTCGATCTCGGCCAGAGTTTCCGGGGGCAGCGTCATCTGTGGCGCCGCCGGCGCGCTGTCAACGGCAACGCTGTGCGCGGGTTTCTCCGCCGTTTGCCCGGCTGCGCTCCCCGGCCGGCTCTTCAGGAAAGCGCTCACCAGGGCGCCAGCGAAGTCGCGCGCGCTCTGGTAGCGCTCGTCCGGCTTTTTCGCCAGTGCGCGCGCGACGACGCGTCGAAGGCCGGCGGCAGCGAAGCGACGATCGACGACGGCGCCGCGGGGTCGACGTGCAGGACCTTATGCATCACCGTGACCGGCGTTTCAGCGACAAACGGCCCGCACCCGGTAAGCAGCTCGTAGAGGATCACCCCGGCCGCCCAGAGGTCGCAGCGGCCATCGGTGGGCAGACCGAGCAGCTGCTCGGGGGCAATGTGCGTCGGCGTCCCGACCACCGAGCCAACCCGGGTAAGCGACGCTCTCGACCCTGGCGACGCCGAAGTCCATGACCTTGATTTTCATGCCGCTGAGCACCATCAGGTTGCCGGGCTTGATATCGCGGTGCACGACGCCGCTTTTGTGCGAATAGTCGAGCGCGGCGAGCAGTTGCTTCATCACCTCGAAAACGTCGATCAACTCGAAGCGCCCGCGCTCGCGCATCAGCTTGCGCAGCTCCTTCCCCTGCACGTACTCCATGACGATGAACGCCATCCTCTCGTCCTCGCCAAACTCGTAGACGCCGACGATTCCCGGATGATGCAGCTTGCCTCCGGCTTGCGCCTCGCGTTTGAAGCGCATCACCGCCGAATCCACTTCGACGTTCGCCAGGTACTCGGCAAGAATCGTCTTGATCGCTACCGGGCGCTCGATGACCGGGTCAAAACCCTCGTAAACCGTGCCCATCGCGCCCTTGCCGAGCTCGCGACGAATTTCGTACTTGCCGATGCGTTCCGGGATAGTCATGGCCTGGCCACTCCGCGTTCAGGATTCGATCAGTTTGATCGCTTTTTGCAGACTGCGGCGCATGCGGTTGAACGAGTTGGCCAGCACGCCGATTTCATCACCACCCTGCGCCGGGAACTCGGGAACGTCGAAGTCGCCCGTCGACACCTTGTCGGCTGCCGCCGACATGGTCGAAATCGGCTGGATGATCAACAGCGAGAGCATCAGGTTGAGGACCACGAAAGTGGCCAGGAAGACGCTCCCCAGCGAAATCATGAAGGTCGTTGAAGGTGCGCTGAGCATTGGCCAGCGGCAGCGACATCGGCACCGAGACGACCTGCGCGCCAATGGTTTCCATATGTTTCCAGCCGAAGCCGTTACTGTCGCCGTAGATCTTGATCATCGACGCGGGCGCCGCCGCGGGCACGCTGTGGCAGGCAAGACACGCCGGGTCCGTGATGGTGATCGGCCGCGCGATGTAGAGCATGCGGCCGGTTGGCGTGTCACGCTCGCCGACCAGCTCGGTGACGCTCTCGTCGCCACGGAATTTCTGGACAATGTCGCTCTCCCAATCGACCGCGCGGTCGCGCGGGTTGGTGGGATTGAGCGTGGCCTCCTTGTAGCTGAAATCCGGGTACTTGCTACGCAGCTTGTTGAAGACCTCGGTGGCCGCGTAGGCCGGTACCGTCTGCGGCAGGAAAGTCGTCGCCAGCTGCGCCGTCAGCAGCGGTTTGACCTGCGCCACGGTGTAGCTGCGCACCGACAGCGCCGACTCCATCATCAGGCCAGCGCTGCGCAAGGTTTCCTGCTTGGCGTTCTCGTCCAGCAGTCGGTGCGATACGTAAGCCGACACCGCCATGCCGGCGCCGAAGACCAGCAACAGCACCAGATTGAATTTCAGTCGCAGACCCATGATCGCTTCCCCTTGTAGAAATGAGCAAAGGAAAATCAGCGCCGGCACCGCGAGTCGGGGCAGCTCTGTCTGTCGGTCTCGCGCGCGCAGATGCGCATTTTTCGTGCCACGGCGGACGGCGGTCCGCCCGTGCTGCAAGGTACAAGCTAGCGGGGGGGAAAGGCAAGGAGAATCGTTCCGCCTGGTGAAGCCTGCGCCTTCCTGTGCTCGAATGGTCTCACTTGCAGCGCGCTTCCCCCGCTCCGCATGGCGCTCTCATTCGAGGTCGCGCAGACGCTGTACGGCCTCTTCAACCCGCCGCACGGCGATCACTTCGATGCCGGCCAGGGGCTGTCTGGGGGCGTTGGCTTCGGGGATCACGGCGCGTGTAAAGCCGAGCTTGGCCGCTTCGCGAAGGCGTTCCTGGCCACGTGGCGCCGGACGTATCTCACCCGCCAGACCAACTTCACCAAACACAATAAGTTTCTCTGGTAATGCCTTGTTTTTAAGTGAAGAGACGATCGCCAACAAGACCGCCAGATCCGCAGCAGGCTCGGCGATCTTGACGCCGCCGACGGCATTCACGAAAACGTCCTGATCGAAGCAGACGATCCCGGCGTGGCGGTGCAGAACGGCCAGCAGCATCGCCAGGCGCTGCGCATCGAGACCCACCGTCAGTCGCCGCGGATTGCCGTGCGCCTGGTCGACCAGCGCCTGGATCTCGACCAGCAGCGGCCGGCTACCTTCCTGGGTAACCAGCACGCAGGAACCGGGAACCTCGCTGCCGTGCGGCGACAGGAAAATCGCCGACGGGTTGCTGACACCTTTCAGCCCACGGTCGGTCATGGCAAAAACGCCGATCTCGTTGACCGCGCCGTAGCGATTCTTGACGGCGCGAATCAAGCGGAAGCTGGAGTGCGTATCACCCTCGAAATAGAGCACCGTGTCGACGATGTGTTCGAGGACCCGCGGCCCGGCCAGAGCGCCCTCCTTGGTCACGTGCCCGACGAGGATCACCGTGATCCCGGTCTGCTTGGCCAGCCGGGTAAGTTGCGCAGCGCATTCGCGCACCTGCGCGACCGATCCCGGCGCCGAATTGAGCTGCTCCGACCACAGCGTCTGGATCGAATCGATCACCGCCACCTGCGGCCGTTCGCTTTGCAGCGTGGCGAGGATTTTTTCAAGATTGATCTCGGCGAGCAGGCGCAAGTCGCCGGTCTCCAGCGCCAGCCGCCGCGCGCGCATGGCAATCTGCTGGCCCGATTCTTCGCCACTGACGTAGAGCACATTGCGCGCCGGAGCCAAGGCCGCAAGCGCCTGCAGCAGCAGCGTGCTCTTGCCGATTCCCGGGTCGCCGCCGATCAGCACCACGCCGCCGGCCACCAGCCCGCCGCCCAGAGCACGATCAAACTCGCTGATGCCGGTCGGCAGGCGATCTTCCTCGCGCGCTTCGATGGCCGAGAGCGTTTGTAGTCCTGCCGTGCCGCCAAGCGCCGCGAAGCGCCGCTGCTGGCTAGCAGCGGCAGCTTCGGCAATGGTCTCGACGAGCGTGTTCCAGACGCCGCAGCCGGGGCACTGGCCTTGCCACTTGGCGGCGCTGGCACCGCATTCGGTACACGAAAAAACCGTCTTCCGGGCGCCCCCCCCTGCCCTGGCCAAGCTCAAACCTCGACGACCGGCACCCGCCGGGCCAGAGCACAGAACAGCTCGTAGCTGATGGTCCCGGCGGCACTGGCGACCTCGTCGGCTGGCAAGCCCTCGCCCCAAAGGACGACCGGACTATTCACCCCGGCGTCGGGCAACGCGGTGAGGTCGCAGGCGAGCATGTCCATCGACACCCGCCCCAGGGTCTGCGTGCGCCGGCCGGCGACGATGATCGGCGTGCCGCCCGGGGCGTGCCGCGGGTAGCCGTCGGCGTAGCCGCAGGCGACGATACCGACTCGCGTCGGCCCTGGCGCGACAAAGCTGCCACCGTAACCGACGCGTTCGCCAATGCCGATTTCCTGTACCGCCAGGATGCGGCTGTGCAGCGTCATGACCGGTTTCAAGCCAAAGCTCGCAGCATCCTGGTCGGCGAACGGACTGCCACCGTAGAGCATGATCCCCGGCCGTGCCCAGTCGTGCGCGGTCTGCGGGTAGCGCAGGATGGCCGCCGAGTTGGCCAGCGAGACCGGAAAATTCGCAGCTGCCGGCCAGTCCGCGGTCATCGCCAGGAAACGCTCCAGCTGCCAGGCGATGCAGCGCTCGTCAGCGACGCCGTCCGCTTCAGCGAAAGTGGGTCATCAGAGTCAGCGGGCCGAGTGCCGGCGAAGCTTCGAGTTCGCGCCGCACGGCCGGCAACTGCGCGGCCGTGATCCCCAGGCGATTCATACCGCTGTTGAGCTTCAGATAGATCGGCAGGCGCATGCTCGGCGTCGCCAGTGCCGCCTGCCGCAGCAACTGTACCTGCTCGAGGCGGTGCACGACGACACTCAAGTCGTAGGCCGCGCAAACACTCAGATCGGCGGCCTCGAAAAAGCCTTCGAGCAGGAGAATCGGCTGCCGAATGCCGGCCTGGCGCAGGGCGATGGCCTCGTCGAGATCAAGCAGCGCGAAACCGTCAGCGACGTCGCCGAGTGCAGCAGCAGCGCGCAGCAGGCCATGCCCATAGGCGTTGGCCTTGACCACCGCCCAGGCTTTCGCCTCGCGGTGCTGACGAGACGCGTATTGCCTGGCGACAAGATAATTGTGACGCAGCGCCGGGAGGTCGATGCGCGCCTCGATCGGGCGCGGCATCAGGCAGGCAGCTCTTTGAGCTTGTTTCTGGCAAACTCGACGAAGCTCAGAACCACCTGCGAGCGGAAGCGCTCCTTCGGATAGACCAAGGACAGGCTGCGGGTCAGGGGCGGCCGCAAGGGAATGGCGACCAGCGTACCCAACTGCCGCTCCTTTTCGAAACTTGCCCGCGAGACGATCGAGAAGCCCAGCCCGGTCGCCACCACCCCCTTCAGAGCTTCCGGACTCGACAGTTCCATGACCGTCTTGAGCTCTTCGGGCTCGACGCCGCAGGCGCGCAAGTACACGTCGGTCACTTCGCGCGTGCTCGAACCCGGCTCACGAGCAACGAAGTCGTGCGCCAGCAGGCTGCGCGCCTCGACTTCGCGGCAGCTGGCCAGCGGGTGGCTGGGCGTGCACACGATTTGCAGTTCGTCGTCGCCACAGCTTTCGCATTGCAGGCTCGGCAGGCTCACCGGTGACTCAATCAGGCCGATATCGAGCGTATGCGCAGCGATGGCGTTGCTGATCACGTCCGAATTGCCGACCGTCAGCCGGACGCGCACCTGTGGATAACGCACATTGAATTCGCCGAGGATCGGCGGCAGCAAGAACTCGGCAATCGTCGTACTGGCTCCGACAAGCAAGCTGCCGCTCATTTGCCCGGTCATTTCGGCGACACGAATATCCAGTTCTGCAGACAGTCCGAGGATGCGCTCGGCGTAGTCGAGCACCAGATCGCCCGCCGCAGTCAGCGAGATGCGCCCGCCACCGCGATCGAAAAGGCGGGTGTTGAAGCGCTCTTCGAGCTGCTTGATCTGAAAGGTCACGGCGGGCTGGGTCATGTGCAAGGCCTCGCCCGCCTTGGTAAAAGACAGCTGCTTGGCCACAGCGTGAAAAACCTGCAGGCGACGATCCGCCATGAGTCCTCTCCCCCCTCACGGGTTATTTCTTGTATTCAAACACAAAACCGAGGCGCCGGCCAGCGCGAGCGGACTCTCCCTGGTACGACACGCGCGCGCTGCCGACGGCCGCGCTAACAAGTCACTGTCTTTCATGGTATAAGCCCAGCATATCAAGAACAGCCCCCCCATAGCGATCAATGCCCTTCGGCTTCTACATCATCATGGCCGCGCAGTTTTTTTCCGCGCTGGCCGACAATGTCCTGCTCATTGTAGCCATCTCCCTGCTGCGCGACATGCAGGCGCCGAGTGAATACGAGCCGCTGCTGAAGACTTTTTTTACGGTCTCTTACGTGGTCCTCGCCGCCTTCGTCGGCGCTTTTGCCGACTCGATGCCGAAGTGGCGGGTGATGTTCATCAGCAATGCCATCAAGATCGTCGGCTGCGCGATGATGTACTGGCAGGTGCACCCCCTGTTGGCCTATGCCGTGGTCGGTCTCGGTGCGGCCGCCTACTCGCCGGCCAAGTACGGCATCCTGACCGAATACCTGCCGCACCGTCTGCTCGTCGTCGCCAACGGCTGGATCGAAGGACTGACCGTCAGCGCCATCATTCTCGGCGTCGTCATCGGCGGCCTGCTGATCCGGCCGGACATCGCCGAGTCCCTACTGAGCCTGGATCTTCCGCTGCTGAACACCGGCGTCGATACGGTTGGCGAGATGGCGATCTGTTTCGTTGCCGTTTTCTACGTCCTCGCCTCGCTGTTCAACCTCTACATCCCCGATACCGGCGTCGACCACCGCGTGCTGCACAAGAACCCCTTGTACCTGCTGCGCGAATTCAACCATTGCCTGCTACTGCTCTGGCGAGACCGCCTCGGCCAGGTCTCACTGGCCGTCACCACCCTCTTCTGGGGTGCCGGCGCCACCCTCCAGTTCATCGTCATCAAATGGTCGGAAAGCGCCCTGCAGCTCGATCTTTCGAAGTCGAGCATGCTGCAGGGGGTGGTCGCGGTCGGTGTCGCGCTCGGCGCCGTCGGCGCCGCACGAATGATCACCTTGCGCAAGGCGGTGCGGGTAATTCCGCTGGGCATCGCCATGGGCATCATCGTCATGGTGATGAACTTCGTGCACCACACCTGGCTGGCGATACCGCTACTGATCCTGATCGGCGCCCTCTCCGGCTTCTTCGTGGTGCCGATGAACGCCCTGCTGCAGCACCGTGGCCACATCCTGATGGGAGCCGGCCACTCGATCGCGGTACAGAACTTCAACGAGAACCTGTCGATCCTGGCGATGACCGGCGTCTACTACGTAATGATTCGCTCGGAGATGTCGATCTACCTGGTGATCACGCTATTTGGCCTCTTCCTCAGCACTTCGATGTTTCTCGTCAAACTCCGTCACCAGGCCAACCAACGGCAGCATGATGACGTGATTCACCTCGACGACAGCGCGCACTGAAATTCGTTGACGCACTGGGCCGCAGCAGCACAGCCAGCGTTCGCTTGCGACTCTACTATGATGACCGCAATAGCACACATGAAGTGTTGGATATTCTTCCGGACATCCTTATAATGCGCACACTTCATGCATAGATTGGGCAATTCATGTCAAAGATCACCATCGACCGCTACGATCTTGCACTTCTCGACGCACTGCAGAGAAAAGGCAACGCCACCAATGCAACCCTCGGCGAGCAGATCAAGCTGTCCGCGTCGCAGATCAGCCGTCGCATCCAGCGGCTCGAAGAAGACGGCATCATCGCCGGCTACGTCGCTTTGCTCTCGCCCGCCGCACTCGGCCTTGGCGTGACTGCCTTTGCGCAGGTGATCCTCGAGAGCCATGGCGACAGCGCCAGCGAAACCTTTGAAAGCGCGGTGGCGGCGATGCCGGAAGTCATCGATTGCTACTCGATCAGTGGCGACGCCGACTACATGCTGCGTATCCTCGTTCCAGATCTGGCTTCGTTTTCCGAACTGATGGTGAAAAGCCTGCTCTGCCTGCCCGGTGTCGCGCGCATCAAGACCAGCATCGCCCTGCAAAATGTCAAACAGACGCACGTCCTGCCGCTCGGTCACCTGACGCAGCCCAGCAAGCCCCGCCAGCGCGTCCGCTACGCCGACGCCGAGAACTAAGGCGATCTGCCGAAACAGGACCTACTGTCTTTTTCTTTTTACTTTTCCGGCAATCGCCTAAGACGATTGCCGGAAAGGGAATCGCCTAAAGCAGCAGCGGCGCATTCGGCAGCTCGTTGGGCTTGTCGTCCGGCACCGGGAAGTGCTCACGCAAGGCTTCGGTAATCGTTGTCAGCGCCAGCAGCACACCGTTCTCAAAATCCCCGGCGCGGAAGGCGTCTTCCATCTGCCGGCAGACCGCATCCCAGAACGGCCGACCGACGCGGCGATCGATGCCCCGGTCAGCGACGACTTCGACCCGCCGGTCGATCAGTTGCAAATAGATCAGTACGCCGCTGTTGTGCTCCGTATCCCACACGCGCAGCTCGGAAAACAGATCGATCGCCCGCAGCCGCGGAGTTTGCCCGCGCCAGAGGTCGGGCAGCGAGAGATTGCCTTCGACCACCAGCCGCAACTCGCCCAGATGCACGGACTCGGAAGTCGCGATCACACTTTCGAGCCGCTGCAACAGTGGTCGCGAAAACACGCGCCGGACCCACCAGTCGGGCAGGATCGTGTGGCGCAGCAGTCTTGTCAATTCCATCACCAGCCTCCCGAAGCGCCGCCGCCACCAAAACCGCCACCACCGCCTGAAAAGCCACCGCCACCACCCCTTTTACTCCCGCCCCCTCGCCCACCACCCCACGACACGCCGCCCGGAATTCCCCCCCGAGCGCCGGCGATACCGACCAGCAGCGAAACGAAGAAAGCGACGATGGCGATGATCGCCGCGAACAGGAGCGACGAGAGCAAGAAGGAGGCGATCACGCCAGCAGCGGCAGCGACCATGCCGGCCGCCAGAAAACGCCCGAAAATGGCGCGCAGCATACCGCCGACGACAAACACCAGGATAAAGCCGGCAAAGAGCAGGGTCTCGAAACGGTCGCCGCTGTCGGCGTGCTGCCTGGACGCGCGTGCGACGGGAGCCGGCAAGGGCTCGCCGGCGACCACCTTGAGCATCGCCTCGACGCCGGCATCAACGCCGCCGTAAAAATCCCCCTGCTTGAAGCGCGGCGTGATGAGCTCGCTGATGATGCGTTTCGCGGTCGCGTCATTGAGCGCGCCCTCGAGGCCGTAGCCGACTTCGATACGCAGGCGTCGGTCCTCCTTGGCGATCAGCAGCAAGGCGCCGTCGTCGACTCCCTGGCGACCCAGTTTCCAGGCCTCGACGACGCGCAGCGCGTACTGCTCGATAGCCTCGGGTTTGACCGAGGCGACGATCAGGACCGCGATCTGCGCTCCTTTCTGGCGATCGAGCGCTGCCAGCTTGCCGTCGAGCGCGGCCCTTTGCTCGCCGGTCAGCGTGCCGGTCAGGTCGGTGACCGGCGCCGCCAGCACCGGTATCTCCTGCTCTGCGCCGGCGGCAAAAGCGACGCCGAACAGCAAGAGCAGGCGCAACAGCCAGCCGAGCAGGCGGTGGGCAGGCAGGCGGGACATTGCTCAATCCGCTTTAGTTCACGGCTGCCGGCGAAGGCTTGCCGGCGCCCAGCAGGCGCCGAAAAGTCGACTTTCGGTGCCGTCGAGATCGCTTTCTCGTTGTCGACCGTGAAGTTCGGCTTGACCGCGTAGCCAAAAATCATCGCCGTCAGATTGTTCGGAAAAGTGCGCACCGAGACGTTGTAGCCCTCGACCGCCTTGATGTAGCGATTGCGCGCCACCGTAATCCGATTCTCGGTTCCTTCGAGCTGCGCCTGCAGGTCACGGAAAGCGGCATCCGCCTTCAGTTGCGGATAATTCTCGGCGACCACCAGCAGCCGTGACAGGGCGCTGGACAAGCCGGCCTGCGCCTGCTGGAATTTGGCAAAGGCGGCCGGATCATTGACCAGTTCCGGCGTTGCCTGAATACCGCCCACCTGCGCCCGCGCCTGTGTCACCTGCGTGAAGACTTCCTTCTCGTGGCTGGCGTAGCCCTGTACGGTGCTGACCAGGTTGGGAACCAGGTCGGCTCGCCGCTGATACTGGTTGATGACTTCAGACCAGGCCGACTTCACCGCCTCGTCTCCGGTCTGAAAGCTGTTGTAGCCGCAGCCCGGAGCAGGCTGGCAAGCAGGGCGAGGACAGCCAGAAAACGAATGCGCATGACGGTTTCCTTTTACGGGAATAGACAGACTGAAGACCAAGACGGGGAATTCGGGGGTGTGCTCCCCCCTGCCCGTCGAACGATTCCGGCCATGACCGTTAGCCGACAGAGAAGCAGAGGTCGTCGCCGCGCGCATCAACATCCGCGCCCGGCACAGATCCTCCCAGGCCTTGGCCTTGTCCTGCAAGGTGCGCAAGAGATACGCCGGATGATAGCTGACCACGACCGGAATCGCCACTTCGGCGCTGTCCGCATCACGATACTCGAAAGTCTTGCCGCGCAGGCTGGCCAGCGAGCCGATATCGCCGAGCACGGCATTCGCCGCCGCCCGACCCAGGAGAACGATCAGACGTGGCCGGATCAGCGCGATCTGGCGCCGCAAATAGGGCGCACAGGTGGCGATCTCGGCGCTCTCCGGCGTACGATTGCCGGGCGGGCGACACTTCACGGCGTTGGCTATGTACACGTTCTCGCCGCGCTGCAAGTCGATCGCCGCGAGCATGGCATCGAGAAGTTTGCCAGCGGGTCCGACAAAGGGCTCACCGCGAGCGTCTTCCTCGACCCCCGGGCCTTCACCGATGAACAACCACTCGGCACGCCTGTCGCCAACGCCAAGCACCGCCTGCCGACGCTCCTGGCAAAGGCCGCAGGCTCGACACTCGGCAACGCTGTGCTGCAATCCGTCCCAGTCCAGACGCGCAATCTGCTGCTCCCGGTCGACGGCCGGTAGCGCCGCGTTACTGGCGACCGGCGCTGGCGCGAGCAGCTCGACCGCCTCGCCCACTTCGCCCAGCGGCGTCACCTCGATCGCCGCTGTCGCGACGCTTGCCGCGGCCGGAATCGCGGCTGGCGGTGGCGCGAGCGCTGCCTTGCTCGCTCGCCCAGCCACCGCTTGCTCGCGCAGCCGCCACTGCGACGACAGGCCCATCTCGTGCAACAACTGCCCGCGCGTCAAACCCGTGCCGTGAGGATTTCCGTCGCTCATGCCGAGACCTCTTCAAGGATGTGCTGCAGGACCAGCGCGTCTTCGCGTCCGGCTTCGGCCGCGTAGTAGCCGCGCCGTACCCCGATCTGCTGAAAACCAAAATGCTGATAGAGAGCCAGGGCCCTGGCATTTGACGGCCGCACTTCGAGCAACAGCACTGTCGCTCCGGCACGACGCGCCGAACGCATGGCGTGGCGCAGCAGATACGCGCCAAAACCGGCTCCTTGCCGCTTCTCGCTGACACTCAGGTTCAGCAGGTGCGCTTCATCCACCGCCAACATCAACACGAAATAGCCGATCAGTTCAGCGGCGACTCGGCAGCCCCAGACACTGTAGCCGGCGGCGATGGAATCGACGAAGTTGCCACGCGTCCAGGGAAACGGATAAATGCGCCGCTCGACGGCCAGCATTTCGTCGATATCGCCATGACTCAGCGGCAGCACCTCCACCTGTGCCGCGAGCACCGCGTTCACGCTTTGCCGCCATTGGCCAGACGCTCGGCCACCGTCTGCGCCACTTTGTTGCGCACATACAGCGGCGCCGCGTCTGCCGCGTCGACCGTCTCCCCGCGCACCAGACGTACCGCGGCGATGCGTGCCACGGCCCCCGCGTCGGGCATCAATTCCGGCTGCCACTCCTGCACGCACGCGGCCAGGCGCTCACGCAAGAGCGGATACGCTTTTAGTCCATTGCCACACGCCAGCCAGCCGGTGGACTCCGGAAGCGGCAGAACCGACGGATGAGCGACAGCCACCGCCGCCAAGGCGACGCCATCCGCATAGCAAGCGTAATAGACCTCGCCCATGCGCGCGTCGAGCACGACGATGACGCGTCGGCCCGCGCTGCTCAAGGCCATGGCCTCGAGGGTGCCGACCGGAACGACCGGCAGCTGGTGTGCAACGGCCAGCCCCTGCGCGACACCACAGGCGACCCGCAGACCGGTGAACGAGCCGGGGCCAGCCGCGAAGGCGATCGCGTTCAAGTCGGCAAAGCGCAGCCCCGCTGCGTGCAGCGTCGCCCGGATCAGCGGCAGCAGCGTTTCAGAGTGCGCAACGCCGATCGGGCAGGCACGGCGCAGCAACTCGCCCGCATGCCACAGGGCGATGCTGCCAAGCTCGGTCGAGGTCTCGATGGCAAGCAGATTCATGGCGCGCATTTTACTCGTACTGCTCGCCGACGTCGCCTGGGTCGCACGGCGTGGCGCGATGCCGATCCCCGTTTGTTTCGCGTGGCGTGTGACCCCGCTTCAGGATGGATTTGTTCTCTCACGTAGCGCCTAGGGAATCGCACCCGCTTGCCTTAAGAGCCCCTCAGGAAGGCGTCGAAATCGGCCACCGGTAGCGGCCGGCTGAAGAGGTAGCCCTGATAGGCGTGGCAGCCCTGCGCCGCCAGCGCGTCGCGCTGCTCGACGCTTTCCACACCTTCGGCGATCACCGCCAGGCCAAGCGTGCTGGCCAGCGCGATAATCGTGCGCGCGATCACTTCGTCGTTGGGATCGGTGAGCAAATCCCGCACGAAGGACTGGTCGATCTTCAACTGATCGAGCGGCAGGCGCTTCAGATACGACAGCGACGAATAGCCGGTGCCGAAATCGTCGAGCGAAAAACCGACCCCGTGGCTTTTCAGGGTGCTCATCCTGGCGATCATTTCCTGGACGTTGTCGAGCAACATGCTTTCGGTCAGTTCGAGCTTCAGCTGCTGGGGATTCGCGCCACTGCTGGCGAGAACAGCCAGTACCTGGTCGACGAAGTTCGGCTGCCGGAACTGCCGCGCACTGACGTTGACCGAAACCGTAAACTGCTCCCGTCCTGGCTGCGCCGCCCAGACCGCCAACTGCGCGCAGGCGGTTTCCAGCACCCACAGGCCGAGCGGCAGAATCAGACCGGTATCCTCGGCGAGGGGAATGAACTCGGCCGGTGAGACGAAGCCACACTGCTGATGCGGCCAGCGAACCAGCGCTTCAGCGCCGATGACGGCGCCGGCGGCATCCACCTGCGGCTGGTAGAAAAGGAGCAACTGCCGCTTTTGCAGCGCTTCGCGCAAGTCTTTCTCCAGGCTGGCGCGCTTGGTCACCACCGCCTGCATTTGCGGATCAAAGAAGCGCAAGGTATTGCGGCCCTTGTTCTTGGCTTCGTACATCGCCAGATCCGCCCGCTTCATCAGTTCGTCGATGCCGTGGTGCCCACTCCCAAACAGGGTGATGCCAACGCTCGCCGTGTTGTGATACTCATGGCCGTCCAGATCGTAGGGGCAGTAGAGCGCGGCGAGGATTTTCTCGCCGATGCTGCTACTCTGAGCAATGGCTTCCCGCGCACGTTGGCCAAGATCCTCGAGCATTACGACGAATTCGTCGCCCCCCAGGCGGGCAACGGTATCGCGTTCGCGAACGCAGGCTTTCAGCCGCTTGCCGACCTGCTGCAGCAAATGGTCGCCCATGTCGTGCCCGAGGGTGTCGTTGAGCATCTTGAAGTTGTCGAGGTCGATGAACAGCAGAGCACCTTGCCGGTCCCTGCGCGCGCTTGCCGCCAACGCCTGGCGCAGACGGTCGTGCAGCAGGCGGCGGTTGGGCAGTCCGGTCAGTGCGTCGTAGAAGGCGAGATGCCGAATCTCTTCCTGGGCCGCCTTGCGGGTGGTGATGTCGGTCAGCGTGGACACGTAGTTGGTCACTTGCTCGTCGCTGTCCCTGACTGCCGAAATGGTCAGCCATTCGGGGTAGATCTCGCCATTCTTGCGGCGGTTCCAGATCTCGCCCTGCCAGGTTCCCGAGCGCTCCAGCGTGTCGCGCATCGCCGCATAGAAAGTGGCCTTATGGCGGCCCGAACTGAGCAGTTTGGGCGTCCGGCCGAGACAGTCGTCGGCGCTGTAGCCGGTGATCTCGGTGAACGCCTGATTGACGCGCAGAATGACACCGTTGGCATCGGTGATAAACATCCCCTGCTGAGACTCGAAGGCCGTTGCGGCAATCCGCTCCTGTTGTTCGGCCTGCTTCCTGTCGGTCACGTCGTGCGATACGACGACCACGCGGCTCACCTGACCGCTCTTGTCGTTGATCACTTTCCCGGCTGACGCCATGTGCCGAACCGTCCCGTCGTGGTGCATCAGGCGGTATTGCAGTTCCTGGCCAACGCCGGTCTTTACCGTCTGCCTGAACGCTTCGATCACCCGCTGACGATCATCCGGATGGACGTCGGCGAAGGACTCGCTGCCCAGCAACTCTCTGCCAGCGCCAAAGAACTGCCGATACGAAGGACTGTTGTAGAGCCGTCGCCCTTCGAGATCGAGGACCGCAATGTGCTCGCCGATACTCTCCGAAATCAGGCGGAAGAACTCGCGTTGCTCGCGCAGGCTGGCTTCCAGCGCCTTGCGCTCGGTAATGTCCTGGGTGGTGCCGACGCTGCGCAGCGGCTTGCCGGTGTCGTCGAACTCGACCTCGGCGCGCTGTGCGATCCAGCGCTCCGCTGCACCGACCACGATGCGCAGCTCGACGGCGAAGGGCTTCCCTGCCAAGGCTGATTCGCTGGCTTGCTGCAGCGCCTGGCGATCATCGGCATGCACCCGCGCCATGAAGGCTTCAAAGCTGCCGATCGTGCCTTCGGGAACGGCAAAGATGCGGCAGGTCTCGGCGGACATTCTGATCCGACCGCTGCCCAGGTCGATGACCCAGCTGCCCACCCGGGCGACCGCCTGCGCGCGCTGGAGCTCGGCTTCGCTGGCCTGGACCTCGGCGGTGCGCTGCGCCAGATCGCTGCCCAATCGGCGCACGTCATCAATGCGTTGCCGGTACGAGCGCGTCAGGAAAATGATCAACAGCATCGCAACGACGACGCAGGTGATCTGCACCAGGCCGTAGAGGATGCTCGGCGTTGGCGGTTGGGGCGGCAGCAGTGCCGAGAGATCGGCCACCACAAAGCCAAGAATCGCGGTCGCCGTCAGGGCCCCGAGGACGACTGCCGTGCGCGTGCCCAGCAGCCAACCGCCCATCAGAATCAGCACCGGGTAGGCTATTATCAGCAACGCCCGGACCCCTCCGAAGAACGGCGACAGGAGGGTCACGGCCAACCACAGGCCCCAGACCAATGCCGCCAGCGCAGCGCGCACCCGACCGCTGTTGAGCAGGCACAAGGCGCTCGTTGCCAGCAGCACCATGGCTGCCGGCGCGACAGCCCGCCGGGGCTGATCCGGGATGATCAGCAGCATGGTCAGCAGAATGCATGTCGCCGCAAGAACAATGGCCCAGGCGGTGTACTTGAGGAAGCTTAGCGAAGGCAGCCAGCTGCGTGGCTGCTCATCGCCTTGTTCGAACAAGTGCGAGAACGGCCCTTCCCCACCGTTTGCCGACGCCGCTCGGCGAATGTCCGGGGGGTCAGCCTGCCGCTGCGTGTTTAGCAAGTCAAGCCCTTGTCGTCTCAGCGAGTTCGCGGAAGAAGCGATAGCAGCCACGACCCGCTTTCTTGGCGTGGTACATCGCCGTGTCAGCGTTCTTCAACAGCCCACTGACTTCGTCGCCGTGCTGCGGATAGACGGCGATGCCGATGCTCGTCGAAATCGCGATGCGGTGCGGACCGATGACGAACGGACGCATGAGCGCGGCGAGGATTTTACGGGCCACCACCGCAGCATCGGCAGCCTGGTCGATCTGCGCCAGCAGAACCACGAATTCGTCACCGCCGAGACGTGCGACGGTGTCCGAATTCCTCGGCACGCAGCCGCGCAGACGCAGGGCGACCTCCTTGAGCAGCAGATCACCGACATCATGACCCAGGGTGTCGTTGACCGGCTTGAAATCGTCCAGGTCGAGAAACATCACCGCCAATGTTGCTTGCTCCCTGCGCACCTGCGCCAGCGACTGGAACAAACGGTCGCTGAGCAGCATGCGATTGGGCAGATCGGTAAGCTGGTCGTGGTGGGCAAGATGCTGAACACGCTCGTCGGTGGCCTTGCGCGCGGAGATGTCCTGCATGACGGCGACAAAGTGGTGAATATTTCCGTCGCTACCGGTCACTGGCGAAATTGTCAGCGCCGCATCGAAGTGGCTTCCGTTCTTGCGCCGGTTGACGAGCTCGCCCGTCCATACCCGTCCGGCCAAAATGGTCTGCCACATGCCCTCGTAGAAGCGCCGGTCCTGCTTCCCCGAGTTGAGCATCGCGCCGGGATTACGGCCGACGACTTCCGACATCGTGAAACCGGTGATCTCCGTAAACGCGGGATTGGCCCAGATGATCGCCGCCGCCACGTCGGTGATCAGGATGCCGCTGGCCACTGCGTTGAGGGCCGCGTCGAACAGGCGCAGGCGTGATTCGAGTTTCTGGCGAACCAGCGCATGCCGTATCGCCCGTCCCAGTGCATCCTGCTGGAACAACTGCCCCTTGCCCAGATAGTCCTGCGCCCCTGCGTGCAGAGCTGCCTCGGCGAGTTGATGGTCATCCTGACCGGTGAGGACAATGATCGGAACAGCAGGAGCCGATGCACGCATTGCTTCCACGGTGGCGATTCCGGACGAATCGGGCAAGGACAAGTCGAGCAGTACCACGTCGGGTTTGCTGACCGTGGCGGCAGCAATCCCGTCGGCGAGTGTCGACGCCCAGATCACGGGGTCCTCCTGGCCCATGCTGCGCAGGCCAGCAAGGCGCACATTGGTTCGGATCAGTCCCAGATCGCCGGGATCGTCTTCGATCACCAGAATCGAGATAGGCCGTCGGGTCGACTCGTTCATCCGCTACTCTCCGTCTCTCCCTCGTCGAGCATCGCCGGGCTGATCCGCAGCATCTGCTCGTTGTTCAGCATGGGGATGCCCGCTGCGCGTTGGTCACTGCTCTTTGCTCATCGATTTTCTGGCAACCTTACCAGAGAGAGCCAATAGTCGCTCAGTTGACGGATCTCGACGATGAATTCGCTGATATCGAGGGGCTTGGCGATGTAGCCGGCAGCACCGAGGCGGTAGCTGTCGCGAACGTCGCGATCGACTTCCGAGGTACTCAGAACGACGACCGGGATGTCGCACAGGGCAGGATCGCCCTTGATCGCGGCAAGGAACTCGCGGCCGTTCATGCGCGGCATATTTAGATCGATAAAAATCAGGTCGGGACGGACAGCCAGGGCAAAACGCCGACCCTGCCGGTGCAGATACTCGAGCGCCTCACGACCATCAAGAACGTGCTGCAGATCGACGCGAATGCGGTTTTCGGTCAATGCCAAACGCAGCAGATGCGCGTCAGCCGGCTCATCCTCGGCGAGCAGAATAACAAAGGGGAGGCTGCGTTTTTTAATCATCTATATTTCGGTTCAGCCTGTCGACAGCCCTCGACGGCCCGGACCGGTTCCCTGGCCACGCGACGACCGTCGCTCGAAAACCCGGTGAGGGGCAGTGACACGCAGAAGCGACTCCCCTGCCCATCGCCGGCCGACTCGGCCCAGATACGTCCGCCATGATGCTCGGCAATCTTGCGACACAGCGCCAGGCCGACACCACTGCCTTCGTAATTGGCGCGGCTCTGCAAGCGCTGGAATACCTGAAACAGACGGCCGAGCTGTCCCGGGTGAATTCCGACGCCATTGTCGGCAACGCTCAGGCACCACTGGCCGCGCGCCACCCGGCTGACTACCCGGATCTCGGGGCAGCGCCCGGCAAGGCGGAATTTGGCGGCGTTGGCGATCAGGTTCTGCAGCAGGCGCAGGATCTCGTCGGGACGCACCCAGGCGCGTGGCCAATGGCCGCGCACACGGATCTTGGCTTGCGCCTCGGCGATCGCCGGCTGCAGGAAAAGCAGGGCTTCGTCGACGATGGCTCGGGTTTCCAGCCACGCGGGGGGCTCACCCAAGCGACCGACCCGAGAGTACTCGAGCAATGCAACAAGCATCTGATCGAGGCGGCGGGCGCCGTCGATAGCGAATTTGAAATGCTCGCGCTGCTCGTCGTCGAGCTGCTCGGCGAGACTGATGCCGAGCAACTGCATGTAACTGGCGACCATTCGCAAAGGCTGGCGCAGATCGTGCGAAATGGCGTAGCTGAACTGCTCGAGTTCAGCGTTCGAGCGCCTCAGCTCCTCCTCGACCTGCTTGCGCTCAGTGATGTCCTGGGTTGTTCCCAGGCAACGCAGCGGCGTGCCGTCGGCGGCGCGGCTCAGATCTGCCTGTTGGCGAACATGGCGCACCGTCTCGCCGACCATGATCCGGTGTTCGTGCTGGAAGACCGTGCCGGCGGCCATGGTCGCCTGCCATGCCTCCTCGACCGCGGGGCGGTCGTCCGGATGGACGCGCGCCAGATAGCTCTCGTAACTACCCCGCGTCCCGGCGCACAGGCCAAAGATGCGGCAGGTTTCCGCCGACAGGCGCATTTCGTCGCGGCCCAGCTCGTAAGTCCAGCTGCCGACATGGGCGACCGACTGGGCACGGATCAAATTACTCTCGCTCTCGCGCAGAACCCCCAGGGTCGCGTCCAGCTCCTGCACTTTCTGATGAAGGTCTGCCTGCAGGCTTTCCTGCTCGCGCATCAGGCGATGTGCGCGGATGGCGGAATGCACGGCAACGAAAATCCGCTCGGCGCTCAGTTCCGACTTGAGCAGGTAGCCGTCGATCTGGTAGTCGCTGACCACCTGTCGCTGTGGCGCGTAGCCCGGTTGACCAGTGATCAGAACGATCTGCACAGTACGCCGGGCCAAACCGTCGCGGATGTAGCGCACCAGATCGAGACCGGCGCGGTCGCTTTCCATGACCACGTCGAGCAGGATCAGGGCGATGTCCGGATGGGCAGTCAGCGCCAGTTTCGCTTCCTCCGCCGAGAACGCATCGAATAGCCGCAGGCCACGTCCGTCAATGCGTACGTCGTCCAGGGCCAGGTGGAGAACGGGGTGCACGTCAGGCTCGTCATCGACCAGCAGCACTTTCCAGGGTTCACCGGCGGGCGCCGGGTCGACCGATGCCGCGGTGGACAAGCCGGCAAGCAAGTTGGCATCATCGATGATCTCGGGCATTACGAAGACTCCTGTACAAAACCGGTCCGCAGGCGGAGAACAGGGGGCCGGCAACGGCGCCGACCACGGTACACGGTACACAGCAGACTATTACGACACCAGCGCAGATTTCTTTAGGCGATGGCCTGGAATGAACGACCCGGATGGCGCCGAATTTTCCGAGCCGGCAGAGACCCGCTTCGACGCGCCTGCGCACACTCCTGTGAGCAGCGCGCGCCTGCTGCCTGGAAAAAGACACTCTGTTACAATCTCGCTCTTGTTCGACGCCGGCTGCCAGCGCTTGGCCAAGCCCGTGTTCAGCGGTTTTCTTCTCCCGTATAGAGGCAATCATGCAAGCCACAGCAAAACCGAAAAACCCCAATTTCTCGTCGGGACCGTGCAGCAAGCGTCCCGGTTATGACGTCAATGCCCTGTCGCTCGACACCCTCGGCCGCTCGCACCGCTCGGCGCTTGGCAAGAAGGTACTGGCGCTGGCTTGTGCGGAGACCGCGCGACTTCTCGGACTGCCCGAGGCTTACCGGGTCGGCGTCGTTCCCGGATCGGATACCGGCGCCGTCGAAATGGCAATGTGGTCGCTGCTTGGCGCACGTGGCGTCGATGTTCTGGCGTGGGAGTCCTTCGGCTCGGGTTGGGTCACCGACATCGTCAAGCAGCTGAAGCTTGCCGACGTGAATGTACTCAAGGCTGACTACGGCGATATCGTCGACTTCGCGCAGGTCAATTTTTCCAACGACGTGGTGTTCACATGGAACGGCACGACTTCGGGCGTCAAAGTGCCAAACGGCGACTGGATCCCGGCCGATCGCGCCGGCTTGACGATCTGCGACGCCACCTCGGCCGTCTTCGCCATGGATCTGCCGTGGGACAAGCTCGACGTGGTGACCTTCTCGTGGCAGAAAGTCCTCGGCGGCGAAGGCGCCCACGGCATGCTGATCCTGAGCCCGCGCGCCGTCGCCCGTCTCGAATCCTACACCCCGGCGTGGCCAATGCCGAAAGTCTTCCGGCTGACCTCCGGCGGCAAACTCAACGAAGGTATTTTCCGCGGCGAGACGATCAATACCCCGTCGATGCTGTGTGTCGCCGATTACCTCGACGCCCTGCAGTGGATCGAGAGCATCGGTGGCGTCCAGGCGGCGATCGCGCGCAGCGAAGCCAATCTCGCCGTGATTGCCGATTTCGTCGCCGCCAATGACTGGATTTCCTTCCTCGCCAAGGATCCGGCAACGCGCTCCAACACCAGCGTCTGCCTGAGTCTCGAACTCGACGCCGAGCGCGTCAAGAAACTGGTCAAGCTGCTCGACAGCGAAGGCGTCGCTTTTGACATCGGCTCGTACAAGGACGCACCGGCGGGAATCCGCATCTGGTGTGGGGCCACCATCGAGACCGCCGATCTGCAGGCGCTGATGCCGTGGCTGGCCTGGGCCTACGCGCAGAGTCGCGGCCTGAGCCGCCGCTGGCGCAACTTCATCATCCCAACCTCCAATTTCGAGCGACACTTCCATGTACAAGGTCAGAACCTACAACAAGATCGCGCTCAGCGGTCTCGATCGTTTCCCGCGTCAGGCGTATGAAGTCGGCAGCGACATCGCCCACCCCGACGCCTTCCTCCTGCGCAGCCAGAAGCTGCAAGGCATCGAAGTGCCGCAGTCGCTCCTGGCGGTGGCGCGCGCCGGCGCCGGGGTCAACAATGTGCCGGTCGCCGAGTACGGCAAGCTCGGCATCGTCGTTTTCAACACCCCGGGGGCCAATGCCAATGCGGTCAAGGAACTGGTCATGGCCGGCATGTTGCTGAGCTCGCGTGGCCATCGTCGACAGCATGAACTTCGTTCAATCGCTCAGCGAGCTCAAGGATCCGGCGGAAATGTCGCCGCGCGTGGAAAAGGAAAAATCGCGCTTTGCCGGCAACGAGCTCAAGGGCAAGACCCTGGGCATCGTCGGCCTTGGGGCGATTGGCTCGATGGTCGCCGAAATGGCACTGGCGATGGGCATGAAAGTGGTCGGCTTCGACCCGGTGCTGTCGATCGACGCCGCCTGGCGCCTCTCCAACGAGGTCAGCCGCATGGAGAACCTGCAGTCGCTGCTGGCACGTTCCGACTACGTTTCGATGCATGTGCCGGCCGTCGATGGCACCCGGCACATGATCAACAGTGACACCCTGGCGGCGATCAAGCCCGGCGCAGTCCTGCTCAACTTCGCGCGCGACACGATCGTCGACGCGCGGCCGTGCTGCAGAGTCTCGCCGCCGGCAAGCTCGGCAAGTATGTTTGTGACTTTCCCGAACCCTGTCTGCTCGGACACCCGCAGATCATCGCCCTGCCGCACATCGGCGCCAGCACCGAGGAATCCGAGGAAAACTGCGCGGTGATGGCCGCCAATCAGCTCGTCGACTACCTGGAAAACGGCAACATCGTGAACTCGGTCAACTTCCCGAAGATCAGCATGGAGCGCAGCCCGGGCACCGCGCGCATCGTCTTCTCGAACGACAATGTCTCCGGGGTGCTTGGTCAGGTCCTCTCGGTGCTCGCCGAAAACAAGGTCAATGTGGTCGACATGATGAACAAGAGCCGTGCCGAACTGGCCTTCAACATCGTGGACGTCGAAACGCTACCCGGTGACGACGTGCTCCGCGCCATCGCCGCGGTCGAGCACGTGATTCGCATCCGGGTCATCTGATCGGCAGGCCCACCGACAGCCCTGGTGGGCCAACATTGCGCTTGCCCGCAAGCCGGCGCCAGGAGGAGCCGCCGCCAGCGGCGCCACCTGGCGGCTCGGCCGCTTCAGGGCATCCTCAGCGCCTCCTTGGCCGCCCTTTGGCCATCCTTTTCGCCAGGGTATCGACCAGTTTGCGCAAGGCCGGCTCGGCGATCAGGCGCTTGGCCTTCTTCGGCGTCCAGCCATTGCCGCTCGCGGTGGCTCTCCTCCCACTCTTCTTCGGGCACGCTTTCGCTGACCGCCATTGGGAAGACGGTGACGGTGCACACGCCACCCCATTTCTTGTAGTCGTAGTCGCCGATCGCTTCGTCGTCGAGCTGGCCACGAATACCCGCCTCCTCCAGGGCCTCTTTTTCGGCAGAGTCGCGCAAGGACAGCTCGGGCTCCTTGACCCCTTTCGGGATCACCCAGCGCGTCGCCTTGCGCGAGGCAATGAGCATGATCTGCAACTTGCCGTCGAGCAGGCGATAAGGCAGGACCGCCGACTGGGTGTAGAAATAGTCCGGAACGGGCCGGCTTTCGTCGTCCTCCTCCGGGTCGTCTTCGTCATCGGCGGCCGGCAGCTCGTCGGGGACCTGCCCGGGTCGGGTCACCGCGACCAGCGTCGCGCAGCCGCGCGTCAGCTTCGGCCAATCGGCAAATACTTCCAGCTGCGCCAGCGCCGACGTCGGCAGGACCTTGCCGTCGTCCGGGATGTCGAGCTCGCCTTCCGCCAGGTAGGCGACCAGATCCTCCAGGCCGGGATTATGTCCAACCAGCATCACGCGCTCGGCGCCCGGCGGGCAATCAGCCAGCGCCGCCAGCAGGAACTCGGTGGGTGCGGCATAGATGCGCTCGTCCCAGCTGACCTTCTTCGCCGCCAGCCCCATCGCCTGGCAAGCCGCTTCGGTGGTCGCCCGTGCGCGCGCGGCGGGCGAGCTGAGGACGACATCCGGACGCAGCTTCAGGTGCCTGATCAAGGCCCCCATTTTCCTGCTGCCGAGACGACCGCGGTCTGACCAGCGGGCGATCGAAATCGTCCTCGCCGGTACTCCAGTCCGATTTCCCGTGCCGCAACACCAGTAATGTCTTGCCCTTCATTCTCAAACTCCTTCTGCGTGCAGCGATTGGTGGCAAAGAAATGGGTCGCCGAGCGAACCCCGAGCAGCGCCACGCGGTCGCGCCGGTGGCACAGCCATGATAACGAAAAGCATCACCGCTCGGCAGCAGCCAAGCCTGCGCTGGCGCGGCGGTCACCGTGTCAGCCGGAGGGTGCCGAGGCGTGGTCACGGCTGGTGCACCGCTGACTCAGGCGCTACCGGCACGCAGCGTCTCCAGCGGGGCCGTCAGCAACAGTCGCGACGCGGCAAACCAGCCCGCCGCAGTGACCAGGGTCGCGCAGCAGACAATGGCCGCCAGCGGTAGCCAGAAATTGATCGCCACCTCGAAGTGGAAGGCCTCGCGCGCCAGAAACTGCCCGATGGCGATGGCTCCCAGCGAGGCAATCAGGCCGGACAGCGCGCCGATCGCTGCGAACTCGGCCAGCAAGGCGCGTCGCAGCTGCTCACGACGGGCGCCGAGGGCGCGCATCACCGCCAGTTCGTAGCGTCGCTCCTGCGCCGCCGAAGCCAGCGCCGCGTAGAGAACGATGACCCCGGCGGCGAGCGTGAACAGAAAAATGAACTGCACCGCCTGCGCTACCTGGTCCATGATCGACGTCAGCTGGCGCAGAATGGCGGCGACATCGATGACCGTCAGATTGGGAAAATCGGCCAGCAGCTGGTTGATCAGCTCCGCCTTCTCGGTGGGCAGGTGGAAGCTGGTAATCCAGCTCGCCGGATAGCCCTGCAAAGCTGCCGGCGGCGTCAGCACGAAGAAATTGACGCGCATCGTGTCCCAGTCGACCTGGCGCAGGCCGACCACGCGCATGGCGACCGTCTCGCCAGCGACTTCGAAGTCGATGCGGTCGCCGACGGCCAGGCCCAGCGTTCTCGCCAGCCCCTCCTCCACCGATGCCGCGGCCTCGTCATTCGCCCTGCGGCCTTCACCTGAGCATCCTGGCCATCGGCCGCGAGATCAGCGGCCGAAAACCAGCGTCCGCCACTCACGCTGTTGCCCTCGGGCAGGTCGGCACGCATCGACAGATTGAATTCGCGTTCGATCAGGCGTTGGGCGCGATCGTCGCTGTAGTCGGCGGCACTGACCTTGGCACCGTTGATGCGTCGTCAGGCGTCCACGAACCATCGGCGCCAGCTCTGGAAACAAGGCCCCTGCGGCCAGCACGGCGCGCACTGGCGCCACCTGTTCGGGCTGGATATTGACCACGAAACGGTTCGGCGCATCTGGCGGAACGGCTTTCTGCCAGGCCTCGAGCAGATCGCCGCGGATCACGGTCAGCAACATCAGGGCCATGAAACCGAGGGCCAGGGCGACGATCTGCACGACGCTGGCGGACGCCCGTCGTTCGAGGCTGGCCAAACCATAGCGCCAGCCGATGCCGCCAGACCTGCCGGCGCCGCCGCGTGCTGCCGCTGCCAGGCGGATTGCCAGACGGGCAATCAAGGAGAACACGGCCAAGGCGACAGTGAAAGCACCGACCACGTAGGCGCCCAGCGCGACTTCGCCGGCGACCCAGAACATCAGCGCCGCGAGAGCCACGAAACCGAGCAGATAGCCACCCAGCAAGCCGGCTTGCGGGCTTCCCAACTCGCCGCGCAGGACGCGCAGCGTGGACACCTTCTTCAGCTGCAGCAGGGGCGGAACGGCAAAACCGAAGAGCAACAACAGGCCCACCGCCACGCCCTGCACGACCGGTAGCCCGCCTGGTGGCGGCAGCGATGTCGCCAACAACTGCGCCAGCCAGGCGTGCAGCGCGAAATGCGCCAGATAACCGATGCCGCAGCCGACCCCGGCGGCGAGCAGGCCGAGGACGGCGAACTGCCCGAGATAGAGATGCAGGAGCAGCCGCTGCGTCGCCCCCAGGCAGCGCATCACGGCACAGGGGTCGAGATGCCGCTGCACATAGCGCCGGGCGGCGAGGGCCACGGCCACCGCCGCCAGCACCACGGTCAGCAAGGCCGAGAGACCGAGGAACTTCTGTGCCCGATCGAGCGCGGTACGAATCTCCGGCCGACCGTTCTGCGCGTCTTCCATGCGCTGACCGCGCTGCAGGCGCGTTTCGATGTCCAGCTGATAGCGCTTGACGAGCGCCGCGTCGCCGGCCACCAGCAGGCGATAGCCGACGCGGCTGCCGACCTGCAGCAAGCCGGTCGCCGGCAGATCGGCGAGGTTCATCAGCAAGCGCGGGGCGACGCTGAAGAAATTGATGCCGCGATCGGGTTCCAGGGTCAGCACGGCAGCAACGCGCAGCGACGATTGCCCGACGCTTAGCTGGTCGCCGACACGCGCCGCCAGCGCCGACGCCAGACGCTCGTCGATCCAGATCTCACCGCTCGCGGGGATGCCCTCGGCCGCTGCGTCAGGGACGTTCAGTGCTGGCGCAACGCGCAGCGAGCCGCGCAAGGGATAAGCGGCGCTGACCGCTTTGACCTCGGCCAACTGCAAACGCATGTCGGCAGCGTCGCCATGACTGACCATGCTCGGGAAAGTCCATGTTTCGGCCACCTGCAGGCCACCTGCGCGCGCCTCGTCGGCAAACGTCGCCGGCCACGGCTGGTCGGAGACCAACAGCAGGTCGGCGCCGAGCAACTGGTGCGACTCGCGTTCGAGCGCCTGGCGCACGCGATCAGTAAAGAAGCCGACAGCGGTCAGCGCCGCCACCGCGACGACCAGCGCCGCCGCCAGCAGGCGCAACTCGCCGCCGCGCGCGTCGCGGCGCAGCATTCGCCAGGAAAAGGAAACAGCGAGCGGAGGTTCATTCCGACAAGGTACAAGATTCAGCGCTTGCGGCACAAGAGGAAAAGCCATGCGCAGCGCGTCCGGCAAGCCTGCGCTGCGTCTTGCCGAGGGCTGGCAGCCGAGAAGGTCTGTTGCCGCGTGCCACGAGAGCACGCTGGCCCTGGCGGGTGTTAGACTGGAACTCTGCGACATCAGGGGGAGCGCGGTGATGAAGACCCGGATACGTAGCCAGGCCTGCGGCTTACTGCTTCTGGCTCTTGCCTCGGGCGTGCCGGCACAGGCCGGCGAACGTGCCCTGCGCGTCGCCATTCTCAGCAACTCTCCACCGATGTCCTACACCGATGAAACGGGCAAGCCGGCGGGTTTCAACGTCGGCGTGGCGCGCGCCTTGTGCGAGGAAATGAAAGTCCGTTGCGAGCTGACCGTTGTCGAACTTGCTGATGTCGTCGATGCGGTGGCTGCCGGAGAGTTCGATTTTTCAGCGGTCAGTCTGCTCGCCACGCCGGCACGTCAGGCCAGGGTCCTCTTCTCGAAACCGTACTACCACTCGAACAGCATCTGGTTTGCCAAACCTGGCGTCGAGCCAGGTGCGGCGACCGCTCGGGTGGCGGCGGTCGCCGGCAGCGCGCAGCATCGCTATGCCAGGGCGCAGGGCTGGAACGTCAGCACGGTCAATCATCACTCCGAACTTCCGGCGCTGCTGAGCGGGGGGAAGGTCAACGCGGTGCTGATGCCGATGGCCACCTCCCTGACCTTGCGGGAGAACCCCTTGATCCAGCCCCTCGGCCTGCAGACCACCGTCTTGCAGGCGCCCGAACTGAGTGGCGAGGTATGCTTTAGCGTCGATCCGCGGAATCCGGAACTGCGTGACCGCATCAATGCCGCATTCGACCAGATCAAGCGCGATGGGCGCTTCGATCGCCTGAACACCGAGTACCTTCCCTTCCGCTTGCAGTAGTCCAGGAAACGACCGTTGACCGCTCTCCTCCGCCCGCCGATCTGCAGCCCTGTCCGGATCGCCGGCTTGCGACGGGGCTGCGAATCGCCTCGCTTCTGCGGCGTTGCCACAGGCGGCTGCAAAGGCGCTCGCCAGACACTTGAATGGCCCACTGCTGGCGCTTTGCTGCGCCGCTCTCCTCGCAGCGGGCAGCGCGCTGGCGCTCGAATTGCGGGTGGTTATTTCGCGGGCGGCGGTGAACCCGCAGCCGGTCGCTGGGCAAGCGACGGCCAGCCGATCGACACTGCTCGCCGATTTCAATCTCGCCCTGGCGCGCGAAGTCTGCCGCCGCTTGCGCGCCAGGTGCGAATATTCCTACGCCCCATTCGCCGAGATCATTCCCGGAATCGAGAGCAAGCGTTTCGAACTCGGCTTCGGGAATCACTTGCGCACCGCGGCTCGCGAGGCGCAGGTCGCGTTCAGCAATCCCATCTGGCGTTCCTCCAGCCGCCTGCTGGCGTTTCCAGACACTGCGCTGCGCTCGCCCGCATGGCCCGCCAATCCACAGGCGAGCTCACTATCCAGACGCTGCGCGAGGTTCGCGTGGCGTCTGTCCGCGGTTCCCAGCAGCACGCTTATCTGCAGCGTGTCGCGAAGACGCAGGACCTTGAGCTAATCGACCTGGCGACGGTCGGCGAGTGCCTCCTGGCCCTTGACAATCAAGAGGCCGATTTTGCATTCGTGCCAACCCTGATTGCCTATCTTGCGCTCGACGCCAGCGTACGGCCGACGCCCATCTTCGTTGGCCCCGGCCTGGTCGATGATGGACTGGGCGGCAGCGTGCATATCGTCCTCGCGCGCACGGACGAAAAGCTTCGCCAGCAGCTCAATCTCGCGCTCGATGAGATGCGCCAGGATGGCAGCTACCCTCGCCTCTGGCGGCGGTATTTTCCCTTCGACATGTACTGATGAGCGACTGGCGAACATCGCTGCGTCACTGGACGCAGCGTAGCTGGCCTGCCGGAAAGGCTCTTGCCTTGCTTGGCGCGCTCTTCGGGCTTGCTTTCGTGGTGCAGATCGTCTGGCTGGCGAGCGATCAGCGGCAGGTGCTGGCGAGTTCGGCGCGCCTGCTGAACAACACCGTCCCGAGTACGCTGGAACAGTTTCGCCTGGCGCGTAACATCGAACAGCTGCGCCTCGACGGCGAGCGCGTTTTTTCGGGCCGCACGCCCGTCGCCCGCCAACAGGCCTTGTTCATCGTCAGTCTGCTGAGCAGCCACCCGGCCATGCTCGCCGACCGCAGAACAGCGACGCTGGCCAGTGAAGTTGAAAGCTTTCTCGTGCTCGCCGCACGCGAGGGCATGACCGAGCAGCGTTACGCCGAATGGGAAACGCTCTCCAATCGCTTGAGCCTCCTGGCCGACGACTTCTCGATCGAAGGGCGCCAACCTGGCCACCGACGATTTGCAGCTGATGTCGGCGACCATGCTGCGCAGCCAGTTCAAGCTGGCGCTGGTGCTGGCACTGGTCGCCGTCTTCGTTGGCGGTTTTCTGTTCCTCATCCATCGTCATTTGATCCGTCCCCTGCAAAAAATGGACGAGGCCTTGTGCGAGCTGCGTTCCGGGCATGCGCCAACGCCCTTTTCAAGATCCTCGATGACCGAGATCAGGGCCCTCGAGGGCGCCATCGGCCAGTTGCGTGACGTCATGCACGAGAACCAGCAGGCTCGCCAGGAACTGCACGTTCAGGCGACGACCGACAGCCTGACGGGGATGTTCAACCGCCGCCATTTCATGGCTCTTGCCGAGGAAGAGCTCAAACGTGCCCACCGCTACGCGCGACCGATCTGCGTCGGCATGGCTGACATGGATCATTTCAAAGACATCAACGACCGCCACGGACACGCCGTCGGCGACCGGGTTCTGAAGTCCTCGCCGAGTTGTTTGGCCACACCCTGCGCCAGTCGGACTGGGTGTGTCGCTACGGCGGCGAGGAGTTCGCCTTCCTGTTTACGGAAACAACGCTCGAGGAAGCACATCGCCTTGCCGAGCGGCTGTGTCAGCGTACGGCGGACAACTGGATCGACCTGGGCGAAGACAACAGCCTGCCGGTGACTCTGAGTCTGGGTTTGGCAGACGCTTCGGGCGGCTCGCTCGAGGCGGCTCTCAAGCGCGCCGATGCAGCTCTTTACCAGGCGAAGAAACAAGGGCGCAACCGGGTAGTCATTGCCGGTGAGGCGACGACCACGCCCCCGGAAGCGGCGCACGAGAACGGCGACGACCTTGAGCCGGCAGAGGAACGCTGGCTTATCTGAGCCGCGTGCGGCACCAGGCGACGCTGTGCCTGGATCGGCCCGCCCGGTCGCCAGACGCCCGGGCCTTGGCATCGAAAAAAGGCCTGAAAGTGGTCGTCGAGGCTTCGCCTTATCCGCAGGCGTGCAATGCGAGAAGCACCGTCTCACCCGGCACGCAAGACCACCTCGACCAGGTGTTCGCGATGATCGTCCACCAGATGAATGCCCTGCTCGCCTCGTTCTTCGCCATCAACCGTGACGGTCATCGGAACCTGCGCACCCTGCTCGCCAATACCTTCCTGCGTAACGGCAATGTGATAAACCGTCTCCCGGTAACGGTAGTGAATCCTGAATGCCGGCCAGTTCGCCGGCACGCACGGAGCGAGAGTCAGCCTGTCCCCCTCCAGCCTGACGCCGAGAAGGGTTTCGACGATCAGCCGATACATCCAGCCGGCCGAGCCGGAGTACCAGGTCCATCCACCGCGCCCGGTGTGCGGCGCGAGCGCATAGACGTCGGCTGCCATGACGTAGGGTTCAACCTTGTAGGTGGCGACACCTTGCGCCGTAGTGGCATGATTCACCGGGTTGATCATGGCCGTGAGTTCCCATGCGCGCCGCGCGTCGCCCAGGGCGGCGAAGGCCATGGCTGCCCAGATCGCGCCGTGCGTGTATTGCCCGCCATTCTCCCGCACGCCCGGTACGTAGCCGCGAATGTAGCCGGGGTCGAGATTCGACTTGTCGAAGGGCGGATCGAGAAGCTGGATGAGCCCGTGCTCGCGGCGCACGAGCCGCAGGTCCACCGCCTGCATGGCCATGCGCGCGCGTAGCGCGTCGCCCGCCCCGGAGAGCACCGACCAACTCTGCGAGATTGAATCCAGCTGGCATTCGGCGTTGCTTGCCGAGCCGAGCGGTGTACCGTCGTCGAAGTAGCCGCGACGGTACCACTCGCCGTCCCAGCCATGACGTTCGAGATTCTGGCGCAGCCGCGCGCCCTCGGCCGTGCAACGCTCGGCGAAGACCGCGTCGCCGCGCGCACGCGCCAGGGCGGTGAAATGTCCGAGCACTTCACAAAGGAAGAAGCCGAGCCAGACACTCTCGCCCTGGCCGCCGATGCCGACCAGGTTCATGCCGTCGTTCCAGTCGCCCGAGCCGATCAGCGGCAGGCCGTGCTTGCCGAAGCGCAGACCGTGCCGGATGGCGCGCACGCAGTGCTCGTAGAGGCTGGCCGCCTCGGCGGAGCGCCCGGGCAGGTCGTAGTAGGAATCGTCGCCGGCGTTTACCGGACGGCCTTCAAGGAAATGCACCTCTTCATCGAGCACCCCGGTGTCCGCGCTGCTGCTCACGTAGCGGCACACTGCCAGCGGCAGCCACAGGTAGTCATCCGAACAATGCGTGCGCACGCCACGGCCCGACGGTGGATGCCACCAGTGCTGGACATCTCCCTCCTGAAACTGCCGGCTGGCGCAGAGCAGCAGATGTTCGCGCACCAGCCCGGGCTCGCAGTGGATCAGCGCCATAACATCCTGCAACTGGTCGCGGAAGCCGAAGGCGCCGCCGGATTGGTAGTATCCGCTGCGCCCCCAGAGACGGCAGGCCAGTGTCTGGTACACCAGCCAGCCGTTGGTCAGGACATTCACCGACGCGTCGGGTGTTTCCACCTGCACCGCGCCGAGCGTGTGCTTCCAGTACTGCCACACCGCTTCGAGTGCGCCGCGCGCGGCCAATGGGCCGCGAAAGCGCTGCACAAGCTCGCCGGCGTCATCGGCGTTGCGCCCGACGCCGAGCCGGAAGACGATTTCACGCGCCTCCCCGTCGGCCAGTTCGAAGCCGACCTGGATCGCGCCGCAGGGATCCAGACCCGCGCCCACCCTGCCGGACAGGTGCGCGCGGCGCATGGCAGCCGGATCGCCGAGCGTGCCGTTGCGCCCGAGGAATTCCGTACGGTCGCCGCTCAGGCTGCGCTGCGTGTCATCGACGTCGAAGAAAGCAAGCCGATCGGCGAATTCCGCGCTATAGGGATTTCTGGCGAACAGGGCGCCGCTGCGCCGATCGATCTCGGTGGCGACATGCATGGCCGTTTTCGCGGGCACATCCCCCAACACCCACTCGATATAGGCGGTCGCGGACAGTTTGCGCGGCCGCCCCGATTCGTTGCGCACTTTGAGCACCGAGAACTTGACCGCGGCGTCGATGGCCACGTAGATCCATAGTTCGGAGCGAATGCCGCCGGAGCAATGTTCAAAGACGCTGTAGCCGAATCCGTGCCGGCTCACATAGGGCGCCGCGGCACGCACGGGTAAGGGCGTCGGCGACCAGAAGTGGCCGCTCTCTTCGTCGCGCAGGTAGAGGGCTTCACCGCTGGCGTCGCAGACCGGGTCGTTGTGCCACGGAGTGAGACGGAATTCGTGCGCGTTCTCGCTCCAGGTGTAGCCGACGCCGCTCTCCGAGACAACCGTCCCGAAGCCCGGATTCGCCAGAACGTTGACCCACGGTGCCGGCGTCACCTGGCCGGGCGCCAGGGTGATGACATATTCGCGCCCGTCCGGGGTGAATCCTCCCAGCCCGTTGAACAGGATCAGATCGCTGCGCGCCGTCTCACTGGCGCCAGTCGTGTCGGGCCGATCCTCACTGCGCTGGGCGCGCGTCACCACAAGCCGGGGTACGCGCGGCTCTGCGAGCCGACGATAGTCGAGTTGTTCGGCCAGCGTTCCCCGGCCGTCCGCGATGACGGCACGCGCGACCGACTGCAGCAGAACGCGGTCTTCGCTGCTTAGGTGCTCCGCAGACCTCACGAAGATGCCGCCCGGCCGGTCCATCACGCTCGCTTCGACGCCCGAGGCGATGAATGCCAGGATCTGTTCCTGCAAGCGCTGGCGATAACCGGCGTGATCCTCGTTCCAAATCACCAGGTCCACCGCCAGTCCCTTCAGGCGCCAGTACGCGTGCGCCTGTACCAACTGGCGCACGAGATCGATATTGGCAGCATCCCCGATCTGCAGCAGCACGATCGGCAGATCACCGGAGATGCCGTAACCCCACAGCCCCGACTGCCCGCGGCGATTCGTGCTCAGCACAGCCGCGTCCGCGCGCAGCGAAGGGTTGGCGTAGATGACGGAGCTGGCCAGACGCGCGTAGAGCTGCGCATCGGCCTCACTGGCGTTGAGCTGGCGAAGCACCACCTGGCTGTGCGTCCAGGTCAGATCGAAGACGCGGTCCGAGAGGTGCCGGTCCTGGTATTTCTCGACCAGGCTCAAGGCCATGTCGCGGGAGCTGCCGATGCCAGAAACGATGTCGATGGTGGCCGTTTGCTCGGGATCAAGCGCCAGCGAACAGCGGATGGCGACGATCGGATCGAGCACCGAACCCTCGCTGCCGGAAAGCGCCGCGGGGTCGCTCATCACCAGGGGCGCAGCAGAACTTCTGCCACGGCCGATAAAGCGCAGGCGATCGGTCTCGTAGGACACCTCGCCGATATCGGCCCCGTGCGCGGTCATCAGGTGGAACATCCAGGGCGCCTGCTCGCCGCGCGAGCGGGGCCGACGGGTGCACAGGATCGCGCAGCAGTCGCGCAGAATCTCGGTCTGCACGAACAGATTGCTGAAGGCCGGATGCAGGACGTCGGCGGCCGGCGGCGCGATCACCACTTCGGCATAGCTCGTGACGTCGATTACCCGGCGTTGTCGCGATCGGTTGGTGATGCGCACCCTGCGCAACTCGATGTCATCCTCCGGCGAGACGATGATCTCGGTGTGCGTTTCAAATTCGCCGTCTTCAGCGCCAGCAGCAACGGCAGCAACGGAATCGCGGCGGCGAAACTCGGCTCGCCCCTCGGAAAAGATCGCTTCATAGTGCTGCGGGCGCTTGGCCGTCGGCTGATAGGCGGTCGACCAGAAGGCAGCGCTCTGGGCATCGCGAACGTAGCAGACAGTGCCCCAGTGATCGCCGCTGGGATCTTCGCGCCAGCGCGTGACGGCGAGATCCTTCCAGCGGCTGTAGCCGCCGCCTGCTTGGCTGACCATTACGTGATAGCGGCCGTTCGACAACAACTGCACCTCCGGGATCGGATTGTCGGGGCTGCTGAACACCCGGATCGGCGTTTCCGCCGCAAGCGACGGCGAGCGGATCGCCGAGAGTTGGGCGGTGTGCGTAAACAGGGCCGTCGTCCTGGGAATGCGCTCCTGAAGCAGCAGCATGACCGCCTGGAACAGCGGCTCCGCTTCGAACCGCCGCTGCATCGGACGCTCCAGCACTAGATAGGCCAGCGCGAGAAGACTCATGCCCTGGTGATGGGCCATAAAGGAACGCACCACCACGTGCGATTGCCCGCGGCGCTGCCGTGAAGGCGTGTAGTCGATCGCTTCGAAGAAACCGAACCTGCCCATGAAGCCCTCGGCGGCGAGCCGCTGCAGATTCAGGCAGGCCTGCTCGGGCGCCACCATCAGCGCCAGGGCCGAGGCATAGGGGGCAATAACCAGATCGTCTGCCAGTCCGCGTTTGAGTCCCAGGCCGGGTACCCCGAAGGCACGGTACTGGTAGTTGAGATGCACGTCGACCGTGTTGTAGCCCGATTCCGACAGTCCCCAGGGTACGCCGCGCAGCTGCCCATACTCGATCTGCCTGGCAACCGCCCCTTTGCAGGTCTGGTCGAGCAGCGTGTTGTCGTAGGTCGGCATCACCAGCAGCGGCATCAGGTACTCGAACATCGAACCGCTCCACGACAGCAGAACCGGTTCTCCGTCGCTGCCGGTGAGCAGGCGCCCCAGGGCGAACCAGCTCTCCTGTGGCAGTTGCCCCTGCGCAATCGCCACGAAGTTGCACAAGCGCGCTTCCGAGGCCAGCAGGTCGTAGTAGCCCGAGTCAACACGCCGCTCGGCGACGTTGTAGCCAATGCTCAACAGATGGCGTGACTTGTCGTAAAGGAAGTCATATTCCATGCGCGCGAATTGCAGGCATTGCAGTGCCAGTTGCTCGATCGCTGCCATCCTGTCGCCGGCCCGGCCATTACCTGCCATGGCCAGTTCGCGCAGCGTCGGTATTGCAGCGCCAGCGGCAAGCCCCTCTTGCGCACCCGGTAGCGACTGCAGAACTTGCCGCGGAGCAAGGAAGCAAAGCTCGTCCAGGGCCTCGCGGCATTGACGCGCAAGCGCCGGCGCCCAGCCCTCGTCGCGAGCTTTTTCTTCCTGCTCGGGCGCCGTGATCTCCCCGCCATGCGGACGTCCCGCGACCAGGGCGGCAAGTTCGGCGGCGCTGCTCGCCAGACGCGCGAGGCATGCGCGCGCCGCCGTGAGGCTCTCGGGACGGGCAGCCGACGCCGATTCCAGTTCCTTCCGAAATGCCGTCGCCTGCGCCGCAGCCACTTCGTCCGCGTCGCCGAGAAGAATCCTGAGCGTGTCGCCCAGGCCTTCGAACAGCTGCACCGGTAGTATCCTGTCGTCGGCAAGGGCCAGCAGACCCGCGCGCAGGGTCAGCAGATGGCCGGCAAGGTTGCCGCTGTCCACCGTCGAGATATACCGTGGCAGCAGCGGTTGCAGCGTTTGCGTGTCGTACCAGTTGTAGAAGTGCCCGCGGTGTCGTTCCAGAGCGTCCATCGTATTCAGCGTATTCGCCGCACGCTCGAGGACTTTTCCGGCCACCAGGTAGCCGAAGTCGTAGGCCGACAGATTGGCCAGCAGCGCCAGCCCGATGTTGGTCGGCGATGTGCGATGCGCCACCGCGGCAACGCGATACTCCTGGACATTGTCCGGCGGCAGCCAGTGGTCGTCCGGGCCGACGAAGCGATCGAAGAACGCCCAGGTGCGGCGCGACAGCGCACGTAGAAAGAGCGTTTGCTCGCCGCTCAGGCTGGCCTTGCGAGGCGCCAGCGGGCGGCTGATCCACCAGGCAATGAGCGGCGAGGCGAACCACAGGAGCAGGATCGGCCCGGCCACCGCCAGCACCGCCGGGCTCGATGCCGCCAGGTACATCGTCGTCACCGCGGCCATCGCCGGGGCAAACCACATCGTCCGAAAACAGGCTGCAAGCGTGCCACGGTCGCGCTCGCCCGCCTCGCGATCCGCTTCCCCCGACGGATTCCATTCGAGCAATCGCGAGCGTGTCAGCAGCATCCGCCAGGCCGTGCGCGTAATCGCCTGCAGGCTGAAGAATGCCTCGTACGGAAGGCAGGCGAGTTCGAACAGGAGCTGCATGAAGTGCCGGTAAGCCGAGCGCGTGATGCTTGCCAGGTGCTGCCTCAGGAGCGCCTCCTCGGGCTTGCGGAAGACGTCGAGGAGAGTGGCGCAGAGGGGCGGAAGCAGCATGATGGCGATCGCTGCCAGGGTCCACAACCAGGCCGGCGCAAGCAGCGTCCATCCCGAAAGCAGGAGCAGCGTCAGCGCCGCGGGGACGAGACTGCGCCGCAGGTTGTCGAAGAGCTTCCACTGCGACAGCATCGAGAGCGGGTTTTTCTGCCGCCTGTTGTCCGCCCCGACAGTCGCGCCCGGAACGCGCCTGCGCAGCCACCCCGCCAGCTGCCAATCGCCGCGGATCCAGCGGTAGCGCCGGCTCACGTCAGCGCTATAGCGGATCGGGTAATCCTCGTACAGGTGCACATCGCTGAGCAGTCCCGCGCGTGCGTAACACCCTTCCAGAAGATCGTGGCTAAGGACGCGATTCTCGGGGAAGCGCCCGCCAAGCGCTTGCTCAAAGGCATCGACGTCGTAGATTCCCTTGCCGATGAACGAGCCTTCGCCGAACACGTCCTGGTAGACATCCGAGACCGCGCGCGTATAGGGGTCGATGCCCGGCTCGCCTCCATACAGGCGCGCATAACGCGAGCGGTTCGTCGCCGGCAGGCCGATCGCCACGCGCGGCTGCAGGATACCGTAGCCCGCGGTGACTCGCCGCTTCGCTGCATCGTAGGCAGGGCGATTCAGCGGGTGTGCCATGGTGCCGACGAATTGCCGCGCCGCATCGCGCGGCAGTTGCGTATCGGTGTCCAGCGTCAGCACGTATTTGACGGACGACAGGAGCGCGCGATCGCCGACGACAAGCGCAAAGCCGTTCCCGGTGCCCCCGCGGAGCAGCGCGTTCAGCTCGGCGAGCTTGCCGCGCTTGCGCTCGTAACCCATCCAGAGCCGGTCCTCGGGGTTCCAACGTCGCGGGCGATGGAAGAGGAAGAAGAGGTCACCCCTGATCCTGGTCCCGTCACCGCCGTACTTCGCGTTCAGCTCGCCGATCCTCGTCCCGGCCAGAATGACCAGCGCATCGTCCTCGGGGAGCGACTCCTGCCGGGCATCGCGAAAATCGGTCAGCAGGCCGAAGTGCAGGCGTTCATCGCGATTTGCCAGAAACCTGACTTCCAGCGCCTCGACCAGATCCTCCACGCCGGAAGCGCTGGTAAGCATCGTCGGGACGACGACCAGAGTGCGTGCGTCGGCCGGGATACCTTCGCTGAAATCCATTCTGGGCAGGGGATGCGGCGCCACGAGCAGCGTTGCCAGCCAGTTCACCAGCGCTACGCCCAGTTGACTGGCAGCCAGCAGCGAGACGATGCCGATCGGCACCAGCAGCCAGCCCGGCGCCCCGGCGGCAAACGCCTGCGCCAGCAAGCTTGCCCCGACGATCACCGTGATCAGCGCGATGCCGCCCAGGTACACCAGTGAGGGGAAGCGAGCTGCCGTTTTGCGCAAGGCCTCGGCGCCGGAACGGCGCACCTGCGCCGCGCGCTCGAGTTGTGGCAAACCCTTGTCGATCAGGTAGTAGCCGACGTGCCCGGCGCGATGGCTATCGCCAGCGCCGCCGCCAGCAGCGATCGCGACTGCGCCCATGCGCGCCAGCTCGACCGCCTTGCGGGCGACCTCGCCCTCGGATAGGCAAGCCTTCTTCGCGATCCTCTCGATGGCATGGCGGTATCGATCGCGGGTGGCGAAATCCATCCGCCCATAGGCGCCGCCCGGATCCTCACGCAGGGTGTTCTCGACGACACTCTGGGTTTCGACGAAGGTGCGCCAGTCCGTCGCGCCGAGGACCCGGAGACTGCCGATGCTGTTGCTGATCGAGACCTGATCGGCGGCCTGCTGCTGGTTCTCCGCTTGCACGAGGTGCTCGATGGTCAGACCCGATTCCGACAGGCGCTGCTCGATCCAGGTCAGGGGCAGTGCCAGAGTGGGACCCCGTCCCTGCAGGCGCCGCGCGAGTTCGGCGACGAAGCCGCCGACCATCGGAGGATCCGAGGACGCCATCTCGGCGATCACCAGGATCAGGCTCTTGGGATCGCTGACTGCCGTCTCCGCCATCCGCTCGGCCCAGGTAGCGGCCAGGTTTCGCTCGGCCCAACTGGCTGCGATGCGCACGCCGACGCGACGCAGATTCTCGATCACTGCCAGGCGGAGCATGATCGGGATCGCCCACAACTCGCCCAGCCGCATCGGGCTGATGCCCTGGTAGGCCGCCACGAAGCCGCTCAAACTGTCAATATCCACGCGGCCATCGCCATGCGCAATGGTCTCCAGCGCGATGTCGTACACCCGCGGACGCCCGACCGAAGGCCCGTGCGCCAGGCGCGGGAGTTCGCGGCTGTAGCCCTTTGGCAAGTGCCGCTTGGCCGTGCGGATCTGCTCTTCGATGAGATAGAAATTGTCGAGCAGCCATTCCCCGGCCGGCATCATCCGGCGGCTCTCGGTGGCCGCCGTCGTCAGCAGCTGGCACACGTCAACCAGGGTTCTTTCGTTGTCTGCCAGCCGAGCCAGGAGCCGGTCCGGTGCCTGGCCAGCAATCAGCGTGTGCGCGGCCGCGAGCACCTCGCCGTGCAGCGCCATTTGATCGGCGCTGTACAACTCGGAGCGAAACGGGGGTTCTGCGTCGGGCAAGCTCGTCCGTAGCCCCCCTGCCCCGCGAAGCCGAGCCATCAATGGCCGAAAGTAGCTGCTGAGCTTGCTGTCGACGTTCAATTCGAGAGGTCCTTTTCTGAAAAGCGGAATCGCCATGCAGGGCAGCACGGCGAGGGATGTGTGCCGCCTACTCTCCCAGCAGTTCCGCCACCGGCTCGAGTTGCTCCACATGCTGAGCCACCACTTTCAGGATCACCGTCAGCGGGATGCTCAGCAGCATTCCCCAGATGCCCCACAGCCAGGCCCAGAAGAGCAGCGAGACGAATACCGCCGCGGTGTTCATCCTGGCAATCCGGCCGGTCATCCAGGTGGTGACGAAGGTGCCGACGAAAGTGGCGACCGCCAACGAAGCACCGGCGGGCAGCAGCGCCATCGACAGACTGCCGAACTGCAGGAAGGCGGCCATGCCGATGGCGGCGGCAGTAAGCGCCGGACCGAAGTAGGGAATGACATGCAGGAGGCCTGCGGCCACGGCCCAGGCGCCAGCGTTCTCGAGACCGATCCAGCGCAGTGCTAGCCAGGTAAGCAGCGCCACCAGCACATTGGTCGCCAGGAGCATGGACATGTAGCGCTGGACCGAGGCGTTGATGTCATCGAGGATGCGAACGGTGATCTTCCTGTTCGCCAGCGTCGGACCCGCGAGTCGCACCAGCTTCCTCTTGTAGGTGTCGCCGGACAGCAAGAGAAAGAAAGTCAGGAAGAGTACCATCGCTGCCTGGCCGATCAGTCCAACGGCGCCGACGGAGTTGGCCCACAGGAAGTCGCCGAGTTTGAAGCCGGGGGTGTCGATAATGACGCGCGTTGCCGGCCGTCGGGGGTTTGAATCAATACCTGCCGCCTGGCTGGTCGCCTTCTCGATCTCGCTGGCAGCGGTTTGCACCTTCTGCATGGTACTGGTCTCGCCCTTGCGCACACTGGCGAGGCCGGTCGACAACTTGCTCACCGCCGCAGGTACCTGATCGAGGATCGTCTGAAACTGCCCACGCAAGGAGTAGGCACCCAGAGTGAGCGCACATACGACCCCCACCATCACCACGCTGCTGCCCAGCGCGCGCGGGACCCTGATTCTTTCCAGCCAGACGACCAGAGGATTCAGGGTGTAGGCGAAAAGAAGTCCGAGCAGCAGGGTAATGACAAAAAGTTGAGCCCATTCCAGTGCGAAGACCACGGCTAGCGTGGCGAGGACGGCCAGCGACAGATTCTGCGTGCCCGACCCGATACGAAGCGTCGGCTGGGGCGCGTCGGACGCCGCCGTAGCTTCGCTGGCCGGGGACTCGGCATCGCGGTCCGCGGTGGATCGCGCGGCAGGCAAGTGCAAAGGCATCGCTAGGGCCCCGGATACTGCGGGTGTTTGGCGGCTGAGCGCACGCTAGTCACTCATCGGCCTGGCTGCGCGAGTTCGTTCGAGCGCGGCCGGCGCTCCGCGGCCAGCGCCGGATTGCATGCTCCGGCGGTGGCCGCGAATGGTCATCGTGCCAGCGCTCACTTGACCAGCATGTCGTTCTTGACGGAGGTGACGCCGCCGACGCTGCGGGTCACCGCAACCGCTTTGCTGATCGCCGCCGGCGAACTCACGAAGCCGCTCAATTGAACCGCGCCCTTGAAGGTCTCGACGTTGATCTCGGCGGACTTCAGGCTGGGCTCGTTGAATATGGCGGCCTTGACCTTGCTGGTGATGACGCTGTCGTCCACATACTCGCCGGTCCCCTCCTGCTTCGCGGTTGACGCGCATCCCACGGCGGAGACCAGCGTTACCGCCAGGAACAGTGCGGAAAGATACTTGCCAAGTTGTTTCATGATTGATTCTCCTGATTGAGGTTGAACAGAACTTCCAGATTCCGGCGCGCCATCGCTACGCCGCGCCTCGACAGCGACCTTCGCCAGGACTTTCGGCCTAGCGAAGGCCGCGTGAAACCGCGTGGTACACCAGCAACAGCACGCTTGCGCCGACAACGGCTACCAACAGGCTGTAGAGGTTGAATCCCCCGACGCCAGCCATCCCGAAAGTATTGAAGAGCCAGCCGCCGCCCGACTCGGCAGCGGGTCGAGTTCTCAACCGCAGCGTAGTCAAAATGACGAACACCGTCTGTGCGGTGGCGCACATCCGGCAGTGGGGGGAGGCCCGCGTGGCGAGCGACCCGGGGTGGTGTCACGCCCTGAAGCGGACGGCCCGTCCGTCGCGCCGACCAGCGCTGCGTGCGGACTTTGCCCGACGCGCAGGGCGAACGCACATGCAGGCACCGACACCCGCGCAAGCGCCTATGTCTCCTAGCGCACAGAACTTGACCCCCGTTTGCTACTAGACTCCCTACATCGACACTAGGCATCGCCTGTTTGATGACCAGGAGTCGCAGGACGAACCGAAGCTGGCTCGCCTATCAGCGGTATCAACCACAAGTCAGGAGTTCACGATGAACAAAGATCAAGTCAAGGGCGCAGCAAAAGACCTGGGCGGCAAGATTCAGCAAGAGGTCGGAAAACTGGTCGGCAGCACCGAGCAGCAGGCAAAGGGATTGAAAAACCAGGCTGAAGGCGAACTCCAGGAACATGTCGGCGACCTGAAAGAGAACCTCAAAGACGCCAGGGACGCGGTCAAGGACGCCTTGAAACCGTAGCCGCTATGGGCATCGCTGCCCTTCGCTTGAACGAAGAAGCCGCCATTGCCGGCTTCTTCGTTTCCTGTGCTCATAGGCGCGGCACGCGCTATCAAGGCCAGGCTGCCAGGCGAAATCATTGTTAATGGCAAAGCTATCTGCAGCGTCACTCTGACATTTCGATTCAGGTGACCGCACTCACTCAGGGACGGCAGGATGACTTACTGTGTTGGCGTACTGCTGGACGAGGGCATGATTTTTGCGTCGGATTCGCGAACCAATGCCGGTATCGACAATTTCGCGAAGTTCTGCAAGATGACGGTATTCGAGCGCAAGGGCGAGCGGGCGATAGTCCTCCTGAGTTCTGGCAATCTCGCCGGCACCCAGGCGATCATCAGCGTCTTGACCCAGCGCGGCGAAGATCCCGACAACAAGGCGTCGCTGTGGAATGCGCGCACCATGTTCGACATGGCCAATCTGGTTTCCGACGCCATGCGCGACATCGAACGGCGTGATGGTCCGTCTCTGGAAGCGAGCGGCATCAGCTTCAACGCGTCGTTCATCCTCGGCGGGCAAATCCGCGGCGAAGGGCAACGCCTGTTCCGCATCCATGCCGAAGGCAACTTCATCGAGGCCGGTGGCGACACACCCTATATTCAGACCGGTGAAACCAAATACGGCAAGCCGCTCATCGACCGGGTCATCGTCGGTTCGACAAACCTTGCGGACGCCGCAAAGTGTATTCTCGTGTCGTTCGACTCGACGATGCGCAGCAGCCTGTCGGTTGGCATGCCGATCGACCTCATCTGCTACGAACGTGACAGCCTCGAAATCCGAATGCGACGCCGTTTTGCCGAAGGCGACACCTACTTCACCTCCTTGCACCAGAGCTGGAGCGAAGGCACTCGCCGTGTGTTTCGAGAACTTCCAGCCCTGGTCTGGTGAGTCATTGCGGTCGCCAGCCAGCATCCCGGAGCACCTGCGCGACTTCCATGTCGTGACCTGCGAGCATGGTGGCAAGCGCATCCCCGCCGCCTACGTCGACCTCTTTCATGGCTGGCAGGCCCGCTTGTCCAGCCATCGCGGCTACGATCGCGGCGCCCTGATCATGGCGCGCGATCTCGCCGCGGCCCTGCAGGCACCCCTGGTGACATCGACGGTGAGCCGCCTGCTGGTCGATCTGAATCGATCGCTGTCCAGTCCACAAGCGTGGTCGGATGCAACGCGTGCGCTATCGCCGACGAGCAAGCAGGCGATCGTATCGCGCCATTACGCGCCCTACCGGCAGCGGCTGATGAACACGGTGGCGGAAGCGGTAGCGGCCGGGCAGCGGGTGATCCATGTTTCGTCGCATAGCTTCACCCCGGTCCTCGACGGCCAGGTCCGCAACGCCGACATCGGCCTGTTATATGACCCGGCACGACCAGGAGAGGTGGCGGTGGCGGCCCGCTGGAAGGCAGCATTGGCCGAACATTCGGCCGAATTGCGCGTGCGCCGGAATTACCCGTACCATGGGAAGAACGACGGACTGACCACTGCCATGCGCCGCTGCTTCGCGCCCAGCGAGTATGTCGGGATCGAGATTGAACTCAACCAGGCGTTGGTGCTCTCCCAGCCGCGCCTGTGGCGGCAATTGCGCCGCGCCGTAGTGACGACGCTGGCGTCGGCACTACGCTGACGACCCACGGCGTGCCTTGCTCTCCATGAACTCACCTACCACCAGGAAGCTCCCATGAAAATTCGCATCGGCTATGACATCGTCTATGCGTGCGCGCAACCGACCCCGATGATCCTGATGCTCGACATCCACTACTCACGGATGAATGACGTCGTGGTGCCTGCCCACCTGATGACCGATCCCGCGCTACCAGTGGTTGCCTATCGCGACGGCTTTGGCAACTGGTGTAGCCGAATCGTCGCCCCGCCCGGCGAGATCCGCATCTTTGCCGACGGCGTCGTACGCGATTCGGGCCAGGTGGACGATATCGCTGCGCAGGCGCAACAGATCGCCCTCCAGGACCTGCCGGAAGAGACGCTGGTCTTTCTGCTCGGCAGCCGCTATTGCGAAACCGATCGACTGTCCGCCGAGGCATGGCGTCTGTTCGAGCACACGCCGCCCGGCTGGGCGCGGGTGCAGGCGATCTGTGATTTTGTGCACCAGCACATCCAGTTCGGCTACCAGTTCGCCCGTTCGACCAAGACGGCCTGGGATGCCTACAACGAGCGCGCCGGCGTGTGCCGCGACTATGCTCATCTGGCGATCACCTTCTGCCGCTGCATGAACATACCGGCCCGCTACTGTACCGGCTATCTGGGCGACATCGGGATCACGCCGGTGCCCGGTCCGATGGACTTCTCCGGCTGGTTCGACGTCTACCTCGGCGGCCGCTGGTACACCTTCGACGCCCGCAACAACGTTCCTCGCATCGGACGCATCCTGATGGCGCGCGGCCGCGACGCCGCCGATGTGGCGATGGTCACCAGCTTCGGACCGAGCGTCCTCAAGAGCTTTCTCGTGCGCACCGACGAAGTGTCCACGGCCTAGTGCACGCGCGGCGCTGCCATGCCTAGCATCGTATCGTTGACCTGCTCGTCCGCCATCGGGCTAATGGCTCGCCCACGCCGGCGCGCGTTCGCGGCATGCCGGGCGCAAGCGGAGGCGCCGGACCTGGATGGACTACAGGTCCCGCCGACCACGTCCTCCTACTTGGCGGTGGACGCGCAAGCCGCGGCGGACACCCGCATGACCGCCAGCAAGAATGCGGCAAGATGCTTGCCAAGTCCGTTCATGATTGATTGTCCAGATCGAGGTTGAACAGAGCATCCCGAACGCCGCGCAAGGCAGCGTGGTACACCAGCAGCAGCGTGCTCGCGCCGACGACGGCCACAAGCAGGCCGGGAAGCTTGAATGCCCCGGCGCCGGCCATCCCGAAAGTATTGAAGAGCCAGCCGCCGAAGAGCGCGCCGACAACCCCGAGAACGATGTCCATGACGGCGCCCTGCCCGCTTCCGGCAACGATTCGGGCAGCGATGAGCCCGGTGATGAGCCCGGTGATGAGTCCCAGTACGGCCCATAGTAGTAAAGACATGATTGCCTCCTGTATCTGCAGCTGTCGGGCCTCACGATTTCCAGAATCCAGCGACGGGGCCCAACAATCGCTGAAGCATCACCACACCCGTTCGCACGCCTGTCAGCCGCACGCCGCCATGAAATTCCCCCGCAGGACTTGACACGCGACGCTGGCGGAATGAAGCCAGTGCAGGGTCCAGAGTCGGTCGCGATATGAGTCCGGTGAAGAAAGGGCCTGCCTCGGCGATCTGACGTAATGGGCAATGCCGCCCGGCGCATGGCCTTGATCGGATCAGGCGAGCTGTTATGGTCGCTAGTCCTTGTTACGCTCTTCAAAGCGCTTGATCTGCGCCTCGGCCTCGTCCTTGCTAGTGCCGTAGGTCTCCTGAATCCTGTCCACGAGTTCGACGCGCTTGCCGGCAATCAAATCGAGCTGCTCTTCGGTGAGGCAGCGCCACTGCGCTTTTATCTTGCTCTTGTACTGTTTCCAGTTCCCTTCGACGACCTTCCAGTCCATATCAAGCCCCTAGTGTTCATTACCCGAACGGCGAAATAGCCGACCGGCCATCATCATCCTGCGTCGCAGCAGGTGCTTCGCCACCAAGGCCGCGTACACGGCGACCAGCGGGGAACAACCCACACAGGTGGACGGATTTCCTGGCAACGCCAGCTGAGACGGCAAGTCTGGGCGCATGACCCAGCGCAGTCTGTACGGTGGCGTACCAGGCTAGCTTGCAGCGACCGTACCGCCGCTATTACTCGTGCTCCCAACGGAAATCGACCGTATTGAGCGCTGTTGCGTCGACGGCAACGGAGCGCTCGATCGCCTTGCCGGCGTAAGTGGCGACCACCCGATACTTGCCCACCGGCAATTTCGCCAGGAACCACGGCCCATCGGCGATCGCCTCGAGAAGCGTCTTGCCGTTCCCGTCAGCGATGGCAACCCGCACGTTGCTCAGAAATGCCCCGGACGCCATGGCGAATACCAGCTTCAGATTGAACTCACTGACATGTTCCCTGAGCCGCTGCAGCGACTCATCGCCCACACCGCCCGACACATAGGACAAACCACCAGCCTCGTGGACAATGGGTCCATCGCCAGCTCTGGCACCGGTCGCGAATGATCCAAAGGTGATCGCAGCGATCACCACGCCGGGGAGGAGAAATTTTTTGTTCATGTCGAAACTCCGATTGATGGGCCGAAGCCCTGCTGTGCATGTCAGGAGGAAGTTGCGCCGCGTCGTGCTTGCAGTGCGCATTGCAAAATCCGATCGCGTGCCATGTTGTGGCGACGAAGCCCCCGTCGTCTGTTCGTTAGCACACAGAAAACCGACGGAGACAATTGCGGCGGGGCGAGCGTCATGTGCTTCGGCCAACGCCGCGGTGACGGGCGGCAGATGCGTTTCCCCGCCGTCGCCGGACATCCTTCCATTGTGCCGGCTCCGATCGAGGCCATCACCGGCCAGCCGGGGGGGGCGCTTGACGACTGCGCTGGCGCTAAAAAGGTCAGTGGGCCGAGAACTTTGCTGCTGATACGCATCAACGGCGCCCTGTGGGCCAGGAAAAGTAGCCGCGCTAGGCGAGCGGAAAAAGGGGCTGCGTGGCGCATGGAACGCATTTTTGTGTACGCCAACGTACAGACCGTTCAGCCTGATACGAGTAGCTTGGGAACCGGTGACTTTGCGTCACCCCATTTGTACGATTCGCCCTATTCGCGCGAATCGTGCAAATTGGTCATTGGACCCATTCCGGAGGAAGCTACATGAACAGCATCATTTATCTCGTCGGCCTAGTCGTCATCGTCCTCTTCGTCTTGTCGTTTCTTGGCCTTCGCTAAGGAATAACGGCGTTCGCCACAGCTTCCACAAGCCGCGCCCGCAGTCGGGACGCGAACGCCAAAAGCCAGCACCCGCCGATAAGGTACGGCACGGCGGAAGCCGCGCGCAACTTCTCGACGACATCGGCCGCATCCCGGGCTTGTTCGATGTCCGCCAGCAGGATCACAAGTTGGCTGGAGGAACAGGGCAACAAGCGGGCGCGAGGCACCTGCCGGGGGGGCCAGGCGAATCGCGCCGGGCATCACTTCTTGCCGACGTCGTGGCCGATCACGCCGCCGACCGGGGCGCCGCCGACGGTTCCAACGCTGCTGCCATCCGGAAGATTTTCGACTCCGATGGCGTCGGCGCCGGCGTCGATGCTGGTATCTTTGTCCAGCGCCACCATGTCCGCACAAGCAGCAAGGCCGAACAGAACAGCCGCAGCGAGTGCGCTGAACCTAACTCTCCGAATCGTTTTCATGGGCTTGCCTCGTGGTGATGGAGGGGGTTTCTGGCGGGTCCTGCCGTCCGCTACCGCTACCGCTACGAACTGCGGAACAAAGCGTTCGTTCGGCCACGCGGACGCTGCTTGCAAGCGTCGCGCATCGCCACGGCGCAATTGCCGCACATTTGCCACACATTTTGCCACGCATGTGCCGGCCCGGATCACTTCAGGCTACGCAGAACCGCTGTCTCGGTCTGTCTGCCAGCGCACATAGTCGCCATCCAGGCGAGTGCTGGCTTGTGCCAGGCGGCACCGGGACCGGGGCGATCGGCCAGGCCAGCAATCAGCCAGCGCATAGAGAACACCGAATAGAGAACCTTCTCTGCACGCTGGCGCGCATGGTGCTTCGTCGACGGCTACCAGCGCTCAGGCGAGTTCGTTGATCGCGCTCTGGATGGCGTCGTCCACGAGCTGCCGATCAGCGGCGCCGTCGCCAAGGATGGTCTCCCATTGAAGGCGCACATAGCTTGAACGGCTGCGGCTCTTCAGCACCAGAGTTTGCCGTCCACGGGCCTCACCCGATGCGAAGTCGGTGGCGTAGCCGAGCAGGTCGTGCACGCCGTTTTTGCAGATTCCAGCCTGGACGGCGGCGATGATCGTCGCCATGCGCCGATGAAACTCCAGAGCGACTTCGACAGTGAATTGATGCTTGTCCATGCGGGTTCCGGTGATGGGTTGACAATGCGAAACAGGCGCGCAACAGGCGCGAAACAGGCGGCGGTGGCACGCGTGAGCCCGATCCACCGCTTCTCGCCATGAGCGTGCAACGAGCCTGCGCCGAACGCCCGCCTGCGTCCGTGCGCTGCTGCACATAGCCAATACGGGGGCGTGTATAGTCAACACCCCTTGAACCTTCAATGCCAGTACGTCTGCGAGCTCGTCCAAGCGCTGCCGCTGACTGCGTGAACCGCCATGCCCCTGCGTCCCCTCACTTCTGCCACCCATGACCCGCGCCAGAACCGCCTGCTCGCCGCCCTGCCGGCAGACGAATACGCGCGCCTCCTTCCCAGTCTGGAACTGGTCCCGATGCCACTCGCCGAGTCGCTCTACGAGTCCGGTATCCAGATGCGCCATGTCTATTTTCCCACCACCTCGATCGTCTCCCTGCTCTATGTCATGGAGGACGGCTCCTCGGCTGAAATCGCCGTCGTCGGTAACGAGGGGATCGTCGGCGTGTCCCTGTTCATGGGCGGCGAAAGCACGTCGAGCCGGGCCGTGGTGCAAAGCGCCGGTCACGCCTACCGCTTGAAAGGCCAGTTGCTGAAGGATGAGTTCTATCGCGCCGGCCCGATGCAGCGCCTGTTGCTGCGCTACACGCAGGCGCTTCTGACCCAGATGGCGCAGACGGCGGTATGCAACCGCCATCATTCGCTAGACCAGCAGCTGTGCCGCTGGCTGCTGCTCTCCCACGACCGCCTGCCCTCGAACGAGCTGATCATGACGCAGGAACTGATCGCCAACATGCTCGGCGTCCGCCGCGAAGGCGTTACCGAGGCCGCCGGCAATTTGCAGCGGGCCGGGATGATCGTTTATCAGCGCGGGCACATCACCATACTCGACCGGGCGGCTCTGGAGGCGCGCTGTTGCGAGTGCTACGCAGTGGTCAGGAAGGAGTTCGAGCGTCTGCTCCCCGAGGTGATCGCCCGCTAGGGCAAAGCGCAGGATCGAGTGTCTTCGCCGCCGCTCCTGTGGCATCGCACGCAGCACGTGTGGCATCGCACGCAGCGCGAGGCAGCCCTGCTGTGTGCGCTACCGCCCGGACAGTCGTCAGCTTTCACTCCACACTTCGTGCCATGACGTTTTCGTCCGGGCGAGACCGTTCGCTGCTGCTTCCCATCCGACACCGAGATAGCAGGCTCCCTCCGGTTGCCGGTTTCTTCCCTGCATCGTGAGGAGCGAGGTGCCAACAGCCATGGCCCCTGCCGCCGTTAATCGACTCATCGAGGCGCTGCCGTACAAAGACCGGCGACGCCTTCTGGCGGCCTGCGAGCCGGTCGAACTGACCTTTGCCGACGTTCTGGCCGAACCCGGCGAGCGCATTCATCACGTCTTCTTTCCCACGACGAGCTACATTTCCCTGGTCACGCCGATCGACGGTTGCGCCAGCCTGGAGGTCGGTCTGGTCGGCGACGAAGGCATGCTCGGGATCTCCCTCATCCTCGGGGTGGATATTTCGCCGCTCAGCGCGCTGGTCCAGGGCGCCGGCCTTGCGCTGCGGATGGAGGCAGCGCCGTTTCGCCGCGAACTCGGTTTCAGTCCACCACTGCAGTGGATGCTCAAGCGCTACCTGCATGTGGTGATGGGCCAACTCGCGCAATCCGCCGCCTGTGCCCGCTTTCATGTCGTGGAAGCGCGTCTCGCCCGTTGCCTGCTGATGACGCATGACCGGGCGCAGTCGGATGCATTTCATGGCACCCACGAATTCCTGGCCTCGATGCTGGGAGTGCGTCGGGTCGGTGTGACCAAGGCCGCCACCTCACTGCACAACCGCAAACTGATCAGCTACAGCCGCGGACATATCACGATTCTCGACCGCAGCGGCCTGGAAGCCGCTTCCTGCGGGTGCTACGAAGCCGACAACGCCACTTACGCGCGAGGAATGGCTTAGACAGCATCTTGATGCAGGCTTCATGCAGGCTTCATGCGGTCGTGCACGGAAGTACCGCGGCGACGCCAGAGTGACGAACACAGCTTCGTCCGGCCAGGGCCTGTTGTGGGCGGCAGGTTCGCAATCGCCTTGGCGAGGCAAACGGCAGCACGCCGCTCGATCGCCGACTATGTGCCCCAGCAGACAGACGCCGAAGGCGCTTCACCCTACGCTCAACCATCCGAGTCAGCATGCCTGCAATCGATGTCCGCAGGATGGCTGTCTGGAGCGGCCGAAATCGCGCTCGGGGAAGCCATTAGTGAGTAATGCTCGAGCGGGTGCGAAGGACCAGTAAGACAACATTCAAGAAAGAGGTAATTCCATGGAAAAGACGCAGAGAGTCACGCTCGGTGCAGTGGCCACAGCAGTACTGCTTGCCCTCGGTGGTTGTTCCGGCATGTCGACGCAGGGCAAGAACACCGCCATTGGTGCTGGTGTCGGTGCCGTCGGAGGGGCCGTTCTTACGGGCGGCAGTGTGCTCGGAACCGTCGGTGGCGCAGCCGTTGGCGGTGTTGTCGGCCACGAAGTCAGCAAATGACGATCGACCTGCAGCGCCCACCGCCCTGCGACCCGGCGCAAATCGGCCGCTCATCATCCTTGCTCCGCCACGGCCTCGATCAGTTGCTCACACCCGTCACGGGCAGATGGTCCACCAGGAGAGCGCAGCAATGAAACTCGAAAAAAAATCCCTCGCCACAGCCTTGCTCATCAGTCTCAGTGCCTTGCTGCTGGGCTTGTCCGCCTGCCAGAAAGAGGAGGGCCCGGCAGAGAAAGCTGGCAAGGAAATGGACAAGGCGGTCGACAAGATCGGCCAGCAGATCGAAAAAGCGGGTGAGAGCGTCCAGGACGCGGCCAAGAGCGACAAGAAATAGACTCGGCAACGGGGGCGCCGCGGTAAACCGCGGCGCCCCCGTTGCCGTCAAGCGCATCTGGCAAAAACACGGACAGCAAGAGGCTCCAAAAATGAAACGTCTTCTATTCGCCGCAGCGCTCGCCGCAGCGCTCGCCGCAGCGCTCGCCCCGGCGCTTGCGGCCGATGTGGCCCTGTCGGTAAGCATCGGTCAACCCGGCTTCTATGGTCACCTCAACATCGGTGGCTATCCGCAACCGCAGCTGATCTACCGGCAGCCGATCATCATCGAGCAGGCGGCGCCTTCACGGCGCCCGATCTATCTGAACGTGCCCCCTGGCCACGCCAAGAACTGGCGCAAACACTGTCGCGCCTACAACGCCTGCGGCGAGCGGGTCTATTTTGTGCAGAACAGCTGGTACCAGCGCGAGTATGTTCCGCAGTACCAGGAGCGGCATAGTCATCGTCGTGAGGAATATCGCGGCGACTACGGCCGCCGCGACGGCGGCGAGGACCGGGACGAGGATCGCGGCAAGCAGAAGAACAAGGGCCACGGCGAGCACGACAAGCACGACAACCAGGGCCGGGGGCACTGAGCTATCCGAGCGACGACATTGAGGTCGACAGCGTTAGCCAGAAGCCGGAAAGCGGACCGTGCTTGGCGATCCGATTTCTGAAGTGAGCCCTGCTCCCCTCCTCCGCGCACCTGCCTTCACGACCGCTGGCTCAGTTCTGCGGACAGGCCCTCGCAACAGCAGTACTCCGCGACCGGTCGCGCCGCTCGACAAACTTGAGCATCAGCAGCAGAAGCGTACCCACGGCCATCACCCCGGCCGCCAGGTACAGGCCCGCGGCGTAGCTGCCGAGGCTGCCGGCGAGCCAGCCGGTGACTGCCGGGGCGATGATCTGGGCCGCACCGTAGGAAAGCGTCATCTTGCCCATCATCTTCGCCGGACGCGTCGGATAGTAACGCCCGGCCATGGTCAATACCAGGCTCACCATGCCGATGAAGGTGCCGCCAAAGAGCAAGGCACCGGCCAGCGCAGCCACCAGGCCGTCGGCCATCACCGGCAGCAGGATGCCGACGATCTGCAGCAGGGCCGCCAGAATCAGCGCGTTCAGCTCACCGGTACGGCGGGCGATCAGGTCCCAGACGATGCACGCCGGCGCCGCAGCCGCACCAAGCGCCAGGAAAACCAGCGTGCCGCGTCCGGCCAGACCGGGCAGGTGGTCGATGATGGCGACGATGAAAGTCGCGCTGACCACGTAGCCGAAACCGGCACAGAAATAGGCGGCCATCAGCAGGCGCATGAAAGCCGCACTCGGCGGCTTATCGAGCATCTGCTGCCCGCCTTTGGTGACCGTGCTGCGATCGGGTGGCGGCAGCCAGCGCAGCGCCGGGATCAGCAGCAGGCTGCCGATCAGAGTGAAAGCGAACCACTGTTCTCGCCAGTCCAGCCAATCACTCATCAGCGCGACCGCGGCCGCACAACCGGCGATGCCCAGGCCGATTCCAGAAAAGTGAATACCGAGTTCGCTGCGATGATTGTGGCGAATCAGCCAGTTGAGAATCAGTCCGGTACCGAGCAGCATGCCCGCGGCGCTGCTCAACCCGGCGATGAAACGTGACAGTGCCCAGATCGTCACGTCAGTGGTCAGGCCCATGACCGCGGTGCTGAGCACGGCGACCACCAGGCCGATCCGGTACAGGCGATCCTTGAGCACCAGGTCGCTGATCAGCGACGCCACCACGGCGCCGCTCAGGTAACCGGCGTAGTTGATTGCCGCCAGCCAGGCCGCGGCCTCGACGCCAAGCCCGGCCTGTGCCTGCATCAGCGGCAGTAGCGGCGTGTAGGCAAAGCGCGCGACGCCGAGCACCAGCATCAGGCTGCAGATGCCGGCGCCAAGCACGTGTAGACGTTCCATACGTTCCAGGCGTTTTTGCTGCTCGTTCATGTGCAGATCCTTGCGAGTTGATGGCGCCACGATAACTGCTCTAAACTATCTGCACAATTGAATAGTCAAGAACGTTTCATTCTCTAAAGGAGATATATGGATGGAGCTGAGCGCCCTTCGTACTTTCGCCGCCGTCGTCGATGAAGGCGGCATTCTGGCCGCCTCGCGCAAGCTGAACACCGTCCAGTCCAACGTCACCAGCCGCATCCGCCGGCTCGAGGAAGAACTGGGCGCTACGCTCTTCTTCCGCAGCGGCCGCGGGGTGGCGCTGGCGCCCGCCGGACGAGTACTGCTTGACTACGCGCGGCGCATGCTGCACCTCGAACGCGAGAGCGGCGCCGCCGTTCGCCTGGTCGGCGATGGCGTTGGCGAGTTGCGCATCGGCAGCATGGAGACCTTTGCCGCCTTGCATCTGCCACAGGCTCTGAAAGCCGTTCGCGTCGGACATCCGCGCCTGGAACTGCGCATCGAAACCGATACCAGTGCGACGCTGGTCAACAAGGTGCTGACCCACAAGCTCGATTGCGCCATCGTCGCCGGTCCGATCGAGCACCCGGATCTCCGCTTTGATGAACTGCTCGTCGAGGAACTGGTGCTCGTACATGCCGCCGACGCCGATCCGCGCTTGCAGCCGCTGATCCTCTTCCGCGAAGGTTGCGCCTACCGCACCCGCGCCCTCGCCTGGCAACGCAGCAGCGGCCACGCCGTCGCCGAGGCCATGGAATTCGGCACCCTCGACGGGATTCTCGGTTGCGTTTCCGTCGGTCTGGGATGGACCCTGATGCCGCGGCGGGTCGTCGAACAATCGACGCATGCCGCCGACCTGGTCGTGCAGACACTTCCTGAGGAGATCAGCCAGGTGCCCACCGGCCTGATCTACCTTGCCGAGGCGCCGCCGATGGCGGCGCTGCAAACGCTTGCCCAGGCTGTTGCCGGCGCCACGAGATAGAGACCCCGGTGTCAGCCAGCGTCGCAGATACGTTCTTTAAAACAAACGTATGAAAGCTCCGCTTGCAAAAATCTCGAACAATGGCCACAACACCGGTCTGTCCCCGAACACTCGCCGGATATAGGGCATCTCGTTATACACAACTCACTCAGCATAAGTTGGCCGCCGGATGGGCCCTTGGCAAATTCCTCAACCCCACGTAGGAGGTAGACCACCGCACGGCAAGGGAGGCGACATGGACTTTTTCCTCCATAAGCACGAAGAGTCAATCCTGGGTGTGGTCGAAGGATTCGAGCGGATCATCTTCAAGGGCTACCTGACCTCGATGTTTCCGGATGGTGCGTTTGGCCGCTACCTGTCCAAGCGAGGCGTGCTGCTCAAGGATGCCGGGAAGTTCTTCGAAAGCGAAACCAAAACGCTCGTCGAACACGCCAAGACGAGCGCCGAAGAGGCGGGGCGTCCCTACCTCTTTCTCGCCTCCGCGCACACGCACGCGAGCGGTCGATCGAAGGAAGCGATGGCCCGGGCCATCGCTGAGCAAGACGGCATCAGCGAAGGCCTGGTCTGCATCTTCTCGGTCCTCGAACCGTGCCTCTCGTTCGCCGTCGCCGGCAATCGCAAGACACAACGTCTGGAAGTCGTCCGGCGCAATCGCCGCTGCCTGCACCTGTACTGGTATCTGATCGACCCGGTTTTTGGCTGGATGCACGTGCGTATCCAGACCTGGGCACCGTACGCCACTCAGATTTACGTCAATGGCCGGGAGTGGCTGTGTCGGCAACTGCCGCAAGTGGGTGTCGCCTTCGAGCGGAGTGACAACAAGATTCTCTGGGTGTCGGATTTCGAAGCCACCGCGGCACTTGCCGAGCAGTTCAACCACACCGACTGGCCTGCGTTCCTGATTCGCCAGGTGGCCAGCGTCAATCCGCTCTTGCCGGCCATCGCCGCGGCGAAGTTCGACGGCTACTGGTTTGGCATGGACCAGGCAGAAGTGGCCACCGATCTCCTGTTCAAGTCCAGAGCTGATCTCGAACGTATCCACCAGGACCTCGTCCATGCCGCCATCACCGGCTTCGGTGCCACGGACGTCATGCGCTTTCTTGGCCAAAAACCTCATCACCTCTTCACGGGCGAGGTCGTGATCGACAGCAAGAAGCGGCCCGAAGGTTGCCGGATCAAGTTCCGTATCCGACGCAACTCCGTCAAACTCTACGATCATCTCAACGTCTTGAGAATCGAGACCACCCTCAATAATCCGGCAGAGTTCAAAATCCTCACCTCGTCCGAAAATGCCGAGGGTCAGGTCGTCTGCCGGTGGTCGCCGATGCGCAAAGGGGTCTCGAATTTCTGGCGCTATGCCGAAGTCGCTCACGGTGCCAACTCGCGCCTGATCGACGCCTTGGCCAATGCTCCTCTTAAAGGTCAGGCGATCGAGGCCATCGATCGCCTGTGCCGGTCACAGAGCAAGGCCGGTCGGCATGTCGCCGCTTTCAACCCGGTCACCGCGGAGAACGTCGCTCTGTTCACCTCGCTCCTGGCCGGCGAGTTCGCCATCAATGGCTTCCGCAACCGCGATCTCCAGGGCAAGCTTTACTCGGCCCCTGCCAATAACCCCGCCGAAATCAAGCGGCGTACGCATCGAACCAGCCGCTTGATCGCCAAACTGCGCGGCCATGGCTTGATCGCCAAAGTCACCAACTCTCGTCTCTACCGGGTCACGCAAAACGGTGTGAAAGCCATGTGGGCCGCCGTCCGCTGCCGCCGTATCGACTTTCCAGCCGCTTTCAACATGTCAGAATCATTCGCGCAATAGAGACAAGTCCTGCGGGGGAATTTCATAGTTTCAAGCCACGCTCCCGGTCGCCGGGGAGCGTGTCGCACAGCAAGCCAGCCGCATCGCGTTATCGGCCGGTTTCAATCCTCGCTCCCCGTCGCCGGGGAGCGTGTCCGCTCGCGTCTAAGTGCTTGTACAGGCAGCGATTCCTGATCGCTTTCCGCGAACCTCGACGAGAACGGGGTACTGCTTTCAAAACCGAGAGACTCCACTACTACTTTCCCTTGAAAAACAACAACAAGCAGGCCGCGCGATCCTCCCGCCCATTCTTCACAGCTGGGGGTTCGCGCAGCGCTGCGGACAATCTACACGACCAGCGGCGCGTCGTAGTCGAGTGCGCGAAAGTGGCCGTACTCGCGCACTTCGCAACCACGGGTCTCGGCCAGCCGATAGAGGCGCAGACAATCCACTTCGACCTTGATCTCGGCGAGCAGCCGCCGCTCGAGGGCTTCAAGCTGCATGAGGTTGACCTGGCATTCGAAAACCGATTTCTGGACCCGCTGGCCAGTGCTCTCGCAGACTTTCGCGACGCGACGCAAGCGGCGACGGCCTTCGCGGGTCTCGGTGCTGACGTCATAGCAAACAATCACCAACATTGGCCTCACCTCGATATGAAAGGAAGGTAGCTCTCCATCTCGCCGCGCAGAGTGCGGGCGAGAAAGCGTGCCTGCAGAAGCGGCAGCAGGCCGATAGCCACCGCTTGCTGCAGCAGGGGATGGGCCAGTTCTTCGCGCTTTTTCTCCTGCCAGGCAACGATCACCGTCTTGCGGCCGGTGTCGCCCAGGCTTACCGCGCCGCCGTCATGCTCGACGAAATCGCCGCGCTGGAGCTGTGCGCGGTTGACCAGGGTCAGCGCCAGACGATCGGCCAAGGGCCGGAATTCCTCCATCAAATCGAGCGCCAGGGCGGCTCGGCCAGGGCGAACGGCATGCAGGAAGCCCAGCTGTGGATCGAGACCGACGGCCTCGACGGCCGAGCGGCAATCGTTCATCAGCATCGCATAGAGAAAGGAGAGCAAGGCGTTCATGCGGTCGCGGGGCGGACGGCGGCTGCGACCATCCATGGCAAACACGGCCCGCGCATCGGCCCGCAGCACGCGGTTCAAGCCGGCAAAATACTGTCGTGCGGCCTCGCCTTCGAGGCCACGGACGGTATCGAGAGTGCTGGCCGCAGGCAAGGCGCGCAGCGCCGCGGCGAGGTCGTCGGCGCGCCGTGCCAGGCTGGCGCCATCGTCGCCGTCCCTGGCCTCGCGCCCGCCACGCAGGAGGACCTGGCGCGCATTCTTGATCTTGCCGGCCACGCAAGCGCGCGCCATGGCAAGCGTGAAAGCGGCATCGGCGGCACGCGCATGCTGCGCCTGGCGAAGCAGGATATTGCCGGAAATGGGGCCTTCCATGCGCGCCTTGAAGCGACCGTGCTCGCTGAGCAGGACGAGGCTCTTGCCCTCGTCGGCGAGACGATGGATCAGCGGCGGCGAAACCAGCACATTGCCGAACAGCACCACCCCGCCGAGGTGATGGAGCGGCACGCGCAGGCGTGTTTCCCGCTCGACCTCGACGCGAATGGTGTCGTTGTCGAGATGCAGGTAGGAATAGGGGGTGCTGACGTAGAGGGTGTTGAGCAGGGTCTGCATCGTCAGTCATCCGTCAGAAAAAGCTGCGCGGCGAGCGCTCGCTGGCGCTCGCGCGCGGCCAGCGGCGCCGGTTGGCAGAGGTCGATCAGCGAGCATTCGCGGCAACGCGAGTCATTGGCGGGCTCGGGCAGCATCGCCGCTGCCAGAGCCGCGCGGATGGCCAGCACGCTGTGCTCGACCAGCACGCGCAGTTCGGCGCTGATGACGACCTCGCGGCGACGATGCGAAGAGGCATGGTAGATGGCGCCGAGGGGCACCGCTTGGCCGGTCATCTCTTCGAGGCACAGCGCTTGCGCGGCAAGTTGCAGGTGGTCATGCAGGCCTTTCGCGGCGCGGCCCTTGCGGCCATGCTTGTACTCGACCGGATACGGCGTTCCGGCAGCGGAAAACTCGACGACATCGGCCTTGCCGACCAGACCCAGCCGGTCGCACCACAAGGGCACGGCGCGGGCACTGCGCACGCCAGCGCGGAGATCCATTCCGGCCTGATCGACGCGCTCGTGCACCGCCTGCCCGCGCAGGGTGTGCACGTTCTCGGCGAAAGCCTGCTCGGCGTGGATCAACAGGCACTGGCGCGGGCAGTAGCACCAGTGCTGCAGGGCCGCAATGGGGATGGGCTCGACGGGTTCAGGCATTACCGACATCCCCGGCATCGCGGACCTTGTGGCGCACCGCGGTCAGTGCTGGCGTGGGAATTTCGTCGCGGCCAGAAGTATTGGCCAGCCCTCGCCTCATACCGTACTCCCCGCAGCGCCAATCGTGGCGCGCATGATGAAGGTCTCGTCTTTCAGGCAGTCGCGAATAAAGGCGAACACCGCCTGGAGATCTGCCGCTTGCAGCTGCGGATAGCTCGCCAGGATTTGCGCCGCGCTCCAGCCTGACGCCATCAGCTCAAGGATCAGTTCGACCCCGATGCGCGTGCCCTTGATGCGCGCTTTGCCGAACAGGGTGTCCGGATCAGCAACAATGCGCTCATGCCAGTCCATGGCCCGACTCCTCGTCAAGAAACCGGGAATGATTGCCAAGCCAGGGCGCCCGACAAGAGATCATTTTTCCACCCCGCGGCCGTCAGCATCGCCTGACCAGACCAACGCCGGGGGCGACGGTCGTCGCCTGCGCGACGGCGACCTCGCCGCCATCGAAGCGCACGGCATAGGCGGCGAAGCTGCGCGCCACCTCATCGCCCTGCCGTTCGACCGTAAGCCGGTCGAACAAGGCATGTGCCGGCGCATTGCCCAGTTCGGAGTCGTGCTTGAAGACGTAGAGCCCGCGCGTCGCCATTTCGCCGCGCGCTGCCGAGCGATCTTCCTCGAACATGCTTTCCAGGGACTTGAAGAAGAGTTCCAGATCCGTTTCGCCAAAACCCGTTTGCCGCGCGAGATGCGCGGAAATAAAGCCATGCGCGCGATAAAGGCCGTAGGGAACGGTAAACTTCCGACCCATGGTGCGGTTGTCGCCGCTCTGCTTCTCGGCTTCGGCTTCGGTGGCCACCGCCATGCGCGTGATCGAATGTTCCAGGGCCACGATCGGCGAGACGGAGCGTGCAAAAGTCAGCTGCACCGGACCACGCACTTGGCCGCAGTTGACTCCGGTCGACATCACCGCCCCGAAAGTGCGCACGTCGAAGAAGTTTCGGCACATCCAGTGGCGGGCTTCGTCGACGGCGTCGCCCCCTTTGCGCTTCTTGTCGTCGCCTTTCAGCAGATCGCTTTTGCCGATGGCTGCGTAGGCGCGCTCATGCTGCCGGTTGAGAATCGCCTTTTCCTTGACGTAGATCTCGTAGGGCGGCTGCTCGCCATGGACGATACCGACGTAGTTGCGCACTTTGCGCTTGATGCACACATCGGTCACCAGTCCATGCCCGGTTTCGGCATCGAGCCGGGGCAGGTTGCCGGCATCGGGATCGCCGTTCGGGTTGCCGTCCCTGACATCAAACAGCAGCACGAAGTCATAGCGGTGGTTGAGGCTCATGGTTTTTGTTCCTTATTCGGCAAGAGAGGTGGCGGATTGATCGGCGCTCTGAGCGTCGCCGCGATTGAAGAAGGACTGCCGCTGGTGGTAGTAGCCGACGGCAAAGCGGGCCTGTTCGGTGAGGCTCAGGCGAGGCGGCACGTCGGCCAGCCCGTCGACGATCGCCGCCAGTAACTTCTCCAGATTGACGGCTTCGCCGCGATTGGCAAGCTTGGCGAGATGGTGGTTCTTCAGTCGCATCAGCATTGGCAGGACGGTTGTCGGGGTCGTCGAGAAAGCGCCGTAGTAGCGATCGCGAATACTGGCATTGAGGTTGCCCTGGGCGCGTTCCTGGACCCGCTCAAGAGCGGCGAACAAGCGGCCGAGGCGGTAGCCGGGATCGGCATTTTCGGGGTTGAGTGACACGCGGATCTCCTTGTCTTGGCAGTTGCGGATGAGGTAGGCCTTGAGCAGCGCGGCACGCGGAAAACTCACTTCCCGTTCGGCGCGGATGCGCCGCAAGGCACCCTGCATCAGGGTTTCTGGATACGGAAGGGCTTTCAGGATGGCACGCATGACGTCGCCACCGAGGTTCGGCGCAATATGCTCGGCCTTGCCCTGCAGGGCGGTGCTGCTGAGCAGACGGAACAGGGAGAGCGGCGCCGCCGTTTCGTAGGCGGGTCGGTCTATATCGAGCTCTTCGAAATGCTGAAGGAAGGCCCCGGCCAGCTCATGGATGCTCGCTACATGCCAGAAGCGAATGGCAATCCGCGCGGCATTCGGCGCCAGACCGAGCACATGGAAGCGCTGCCCGTCATCGCTGGTGAAGGGCCGGCCGTCACGGACGCTGGCGTAGAGGCTGGTCACGGCCTGCGTACCCCGATCGGGATCGGGATCATCGCGACGTGGATCGAGAAAATCGAGAAAAGCGCTCTCGAAAGGCGCCCCGCTCGCCTGCTCCGCCCAGAACACCGTGGATGCATCGCCGACCTGCAGGCGTTGCCGCGAGCCTTTGCTCAACAGAGGATTGAGCGCCGTCGTATAGGCAAAAGCCGCCCGGCTGCCGACCGGCGCATTGAAGCTCTGCGCTTTGCCATAGGAACTGAAGGCATCGAGATTGAAGGAAACGATGTTCGCCCCCGAGGTCTGCGCGCCCCACACGCCTTTGATCGCCGGATGTAGGCGCGCGATGGAATCGGGCTCGCCGGACACCAGGCAGATGCCGTCCGCCGGCGCCCGCGGCCCTGCGTCCATGGCGCGCAGTGCAGCCAGCACCGCTGCCCGCTGGCAAAGCAACACCGTGTCGCTAGCCAGCTGGAAAGTCAGCAGTGGATTCGTTTCCATGATTTCCGGCCAGGCCGGATGCAGTGCCAGAGCTTCGCGAGCAGCCGGCAGTGCATTGGCCAGAAAAGCTGCGACGGCACGCAGGCCAGCGTCCTCGGGCTGCACGCCGAAGCTTTGCGCAAATCGCTGCACGAAAGCCGCATGCTGCTCGGCGACCCGCTCGGGCTTGCCGCGAGTGTCGACGCCGAGCACATATTCGGCGCTATCCCACAAGAGGTTAGCCGCGACTCCAGACGTCTTCTTGACGCCCTGCGGCACCAGCTCGCCTCTGGCTTCCTTCTTCTTGCCGCTACCCTCGCGCCGATCTGCCAGATGCAGCAGACGCCCTTGCGCATCGAGGACCAGAACGAAGGGGATGGCTTTGACCTCGAAACCCTCGGGCGCCAGACTCGTTTGCGGATCGGCGGCCTTGCGCAGGTAGTAGTCATTGAGTGCCTGGAGAATCATCCGCGCAGCTCCGGGTCAGTGCCGTGGGGAACCGCGAGCACGCCATTCTTCAACTCGGCGCGGAAGAAACGCGGCTTCGGGTCGGCGGGATTATCGAAATCGAGATCGTGCAGCATCCAGCCGAGGTCGCGACTTTCAGCGATCGGAGAGGAGGCGGCGCCGAGGTCTTCGACGAGGCGAAAGTCGCAGGCGAACTCACGGCAACCCAGATAAGGCTGGTTCACGCACTGCCCCTCGCACGCCGCTCGAACATGGCCATGAACTTCGGCAGGTTGTTGGCTTCATCAGCAAAGCGCTGTTCGTCCGCATCGCTGATCGGCTGTCTGACGAGATGGGGAAAGTTGGACCGGTGACGGGAGGCATCGCAGAGCTCAAACCCGCCATGAATGCGGTACGCGACGTCGCGCAGAAACAGACCCGCGCGCTGCTGGCGCTGCTCTTCGACGTACAGGCCGAGCGCGCCGCTGCCCCGGTTCATCGCGCTCTTGACGCTATTCACCGGGACCACGGCGGCCACCTCGTTGCGCCGCAGCGAGATCCAGCGAATCGGTTTGAGCACCTCGATGCGTGTCACCTGCCAGCGAATGGCCGGCTTCCAGAGAATTGATTCGAAAACCGCACGCGCTGCCGACGGCGTAATGACATCGTAGCTCACCCGCTCGACTTTCATTTCCGGGCGCGTAAAACAGGCAAAGTCGCCCCTGATCTCAAGACAATAGCTTTTCAATCGAACTCCTTTCATAACACCAGGCTCGCTGGCGCGTAGTCCGGAATCTCGGGCAGTAGTCCAAGCGCCGGATCGTAGAGCGTGTCGCTGGTCTGAATCAGAAAGTCCTGGTGCCAGGCAAGGTCGCCGCTCGCGAGCAGGCGTTTCCACTGATATTCGTAGAGAGAAACCGTATGCCGTTGCAGCTTGCGCATCAGCTCGCGCTTGGGGCCGATCTGCTTGAGCAGTTCGATCAGCTCGCGTCCCTCACCCCAGCTCACCAGCACTTGGCATTGACCCTCGTCGGCAATCAAGCGGAAGCTTTGTGCCGCCGAGCGAAACTGGATCTGCCCACGAGCGGCGTCTTTCTGCAAGAGATCCAGAACACGCTCCTTGTCGTAGCTGTTAACGCCGCTGTAGAAATGATCGAAGTAAGCGGCGAAGTGCTGAGGGGCAAGCGACTCGCAGGACGAAGTCGCCAGGACGACTTCCGCGGCCTGCTCCGCTTTCAGCAACAAGCCGCTTGGCGAAGGTTTCGGCGGATTGAAGACGACCACCCGCCCCTGCTGCGGCAGGCGGCCTTCACGGTTGCAGCGGCCGGCGGCCTGGGCGATCGAGTCCAGCCCGGCCATCGCCCGATAGACCACCGGGAAATCGAGATCGACGCCCGCTTCGACCAATTGCGTACTCACCACCCGTAGCGGCTCCTTGGCCGCCAGGCGACGGCGGATGCTGGCGATCACCTCGGCGCGATGGGCGCCGCACATGCGCGCCGAGAGGTGCAGGCCGCCCTCACGCTGCGGCAGTAGGCTCCAGAGCAGCGCTGCGTCGTCGCGGCGATTGACGATGCACAAGACGCGTTCCTGCTCAGCCAGCTCGGCGGCGATATCCTGCCAACTGTAATGCTGCTGCGGTGACTCGGGAAGCATCAGCCTGACGCGCTGCAGCTGCTGGTAAAGCCGTGCCGGATCGGGCGCAAGTTCGCGCGCTGCACCCAGTCCCTGCAGTTGCACGCGACCGAAAGCATCGCGCCGCGTCTTGTGCAGCTCGGGCTGGGTGGCGGTGGACAGCACGACCGAAACCCGATAGTGCTCGGTCAGCTGACGCAGAGCATCGAGAATCGGCGCCAGATGCTCGGGCGGCAGCAGCTGCGCTTCATCGAGAATGACAACGCTGTTGGCGATGTTGTGCAACTTGCGGCAGCGTGACGGCCGGGCGGCATAAAGCGATTCGAAAAACTGGACGTTGGTGGTCACGACGATCGGCGCGTCCCAGTTCTCGCAGGCCGTGCGGCTCCTGGCAGTTTCCTTGGCCGCTTCGAGATTGCTGTGGTGTTCTATCACCGGCATCGGCTGGAGATCAGCGAAAACGCCGCGGAAGACATCCGCCGTCTGCTCGATGATGCTGGTGTAGGAATTGACGTAGATGATGCGTCGCAAGCCATGCCGTTGCGCATGCTGCAGGGCGAAGCCGAGCGACGCCAGCGTCTTGCCACCACCGGTCGGAACCGTCAGGCTGAAAAGTCCGGGCGGCAGCGCGGCGCCTTCGAGACAGCTGGCGAGGATCTCGCCGCGCAAGCGCTTGACGGGCGTATCGGCAAGCGCGAACTGACTCGCCATGTGCCGTGAGAATGCCGCGCCGAGCGCCGGGACTTCCGGATAAGCACCCCGCAGTTCCGCACGCCCGTCGGCCATGAATTCCTCGGTGTCGAGGAAGTCGGCGTCGACCAGGCAGGAAAAGAGCATCCGCAGCCAGAATGCAGATCCTCGGCGCGGTGAATGCCCGGCCGGGTGAGGGTGATGGCCGGCGCGAGAATTCCCGGTGGCGGGCTACCGGCGATCGCTTGTGCAAGCGTCGAGCGTTCGTCGCGCAGCTCCTGGGAAAGCGCCGCCCCGCCCGCTTCCCCGGGGTGCCAGTCGGGCAAACCGGCATGGTGACCGGCAATCAGATAAGCGAGCAACTGACCACGGGATCCCCGCGCTGCGGCCGCATGAATCGCCCCGGCAATGGCGTGCTTCACCCTGCCCCGGCGCTTCGATGTGCCGGTCAAGACCACTGGCGGAGGCGATGTACTTCTGGAACGTGGCCTGATACTTGCCAAGGTCGTGCCAGATACCGGCCAGTTCAGCCCACGACCCGGCATCGAAAATTCCAGCAAACTCGCCGGCCAGCCGCGCGACCGAGAGCAAATGATCGTCGAGCGCATGGAGGACGAAGTCGCCGCTGGCAAGCTGGCGAACGTGCGCGGCAGCAGTCATCGAAAAGCCCCCCTCGGTCGGCGATGGCCATCATGGTGGAGCGGCATTGGCCCCTACGCGTGCTTTCTCGTTTCCTCCCCGGAAAGCATGCACCTCTATTTCCACAAGCCAGGCATGGTAGCACCCCACGCCGCCCGCGCGCTGCCAAGCTGCCAAGGCCGAGCGTGTATAATCCCGCCCGATGGCAGCGCACGTTGCGCTGGTCCCCTGCCCCGCTCGCAGAACACAGGCCCACCCCCATGAAACCTCGCTCCGCCAACGACTGCGGTCGCTACCTGCCGGCCGCTTGCGGCGCCGGCCAGGCGCGGCGCGGGCGCTGAAAGACGCATGAGCAGGCGTCTGATCTGGATTCTCTGGATGACCCTGGCAGCGGTCTGGTTCGGCACGCTCGAGCAGCGCGCGCTGGTCCGCCCGGACGAGGGCCGCTATGCGGAAATTCCGCGCGAAATGGTGGCCAGCGGAGATTGGCTGACGCCGCGCCTGAACGAATTCAAGTACTTCGAGAAACCGGCGCTGCAGTATTGGGCGACCGCTGCCGGCTACAAGCTTTTCGGCGAAAGTGAATGGACAGCGCGCTTGTGGCCGGCGCTGACCGGCTTCCTGAGCATCCTGCTGGCCTGGTGGACGGGACGGCGCTTGTGGGGGCCGCTGGCCGGCCACCTGGCGGCGGCGATCCTCGCCAGCTCGCTGCTGTTCGTGGTTCTCGGCCACCTGATTACCCTGGACATGGGCCTGTCGTTCTTTCTACAGGTGGCGTGGACCGCCTTCCTCTTCGCGCAGAACGATGAGCGCAGCGTCAGCCGGCGCTGGATGCTGCTCGCCTGGGGCGCCCTGGCCCTGGCGGTGCTTTCCAAGGGCCTGGTGGCGCTGGTGCTGGTCGGCGCCGCGCTGGTCGGCTACACGCTGCTCAACCGCGACCTCTCGCCATGGAAACGACTGGTGCCGCTGCGCGGGCTGCTGCTGTTCCTGCTCATTGCCGCGCCGTGGTTCGTCGCGGTGTCGCTGGCCAATCCTGAATTTCCGCAGTTCTTCTTCATCCACGAGCACTTCGAGCGCTTTCTATCGACGGTGCACCGCCGCGACGAGCCGGGCTGGTATTTCTTTGCCGTGTATGCGCTGGGGGCGCTGCCGTGGTCGCTGTTGCTGGTGCATACGCTGCTCAAGTCGTGGAGCCAGGGAACGGCGGGGCGCTTCAGCGCCGATCGCTTCCTGCTGGTGTGGATCCTCAGCAGCTTCGCCTTCTTCAGCGTCTCCGGCTCGAAAATGGCGCCCTACATCCTGCCGGTCTTCCCGGCCCTGGCGCTGCTCGGTGGCCGCCATATCGCCAGCCTGTCGCGGCGTGCCTGGCTGATCCATCTGGCGCTGCTCGCGTTACTGGCGGTGGCGGCACTGGCGGTGGCGCCACGGGTGCTGCGCCTGGCCGGAGAATCGTTCTCGCCGGAAATGCTGCAAGGCGTCCTCGACTGGCTGACCGGCGCGGCGGCGGTATCGCTGGCCAGCATCCTGGCGGCGCTGTTTCTGGTATGGCGGCAGCGCAACGGCGCCGCGGTGGCGATGCTGGCCATCGGCGGCCTGCTGAGCACCAGCGCCGGCTTGCTCGGCCACGACCACCTGGCACCCTACAATTCCACGCGAGGCCTGGCGGCGCAAGCGCAGCCTCGGCTCAAGCCGGGCGTTCCCTTCTACAGCGTGAGCGATTACGAGCAGACGCTGCCCTTCTACATCAAGCGTACGCTGACCATGGTCACCACTCAGAACGAGCTGTCCTTCGGCATCGAGCAGGAGCCGCACAAGTGGATTCCGACGATCGACGCCTTCGCGCTGCGCTGGGAGCATGATCGCGAGGCCTTCGCAGTCATGACGCACGACATTTTCGAGCGTTTGGCTGCCGCCGGTCTGCCGATGACCGAGATCGCCCGCAACCGGCGCTACGTGATCGTCGAGAAACCGGCCGCGCCGCTCAGCGCGCCTGGCAAGGACGGAGCGCTGCACTGAGATGAGCATGGTCGCTTTTGCCCTGGTGCTCACCGGCGTGCTGCTCAACGCCGCCGCGCAACTGTTTCTCAAGGCCGGCACCAATGCCATCGGGCATTTCGATTTTGCGCTCGCCAACATCATCCCGATCGGCCTCAAGGTCGCCGGCCAACCGACGATCATCGCCGGCCTGGCCTGCTACGCGGTCAGCGTCGTGGTGTGGATCATGGCCCTGTCGCGAGTGCCGGTGAGCATCGCCTATCCGATGCTGTCGATCGGCTACGTGATCAACGCGCTGATCGCCCATTACTGGTTCGGCGAGCTGCTGGTGATGCAAAAAGCGCTGGGCATCGGTTTCATCATCATCGGGGTGATCCTGGTGGCCAACTCATGAGTACCGCGATGTCAAAGAATCCGTCAAGCCTGCCACTGCCAATGCTGCCAATCACCCGCCCGTCGATCGACGAGGAGACCATCGCCGCGGTCGGCGAAGTGCTGCGCTCGGGCTGGATCACCAGCGGCCCGAAAGTGCAGGCTTTCGAAGCGGCGCTCTCGGAAATCTGCGGCGGCCGTCCGGTGCGCGCCTTCAATTCCGGTACCGCGACGCTGGAGGTGGCGCTGCGCCTGGCCGGCGTCGGCCCGGGCGACGAGGTGATCAGCACGCCGCTGACCTGGGTGGCGACCGCCAATGTGATCCTCGAAGTCGGCGCCACGCCGATACTGGTGGACATCGACCCGCTGACGCGCAACATCGACCTCGAACAGCTCGAAGCGGCGATCACGCCGCGTACCAGGGCGCTGCTTCCGGTGGACCTGGCCGGCCTGCCGGTGGACCGCGACCGGCTGTACGCGATTGCCAAGCGACATCGCCTGCGCGTCGTCGAGGATGCCGCGCAATCATTCGGCGCTTCATGGAAGGGGCAGGCCATCGGCAGCATCGGCGACTTCGTCTCCTTCAGCTTTCATGCCAACAAGAACCTGACCACCGGCGAGGGCGGCGCGCTGGTGCTGCCGGCCGACATCGACCTCGGACTCTGCGAGCGGCGCCGGCTGCAAGGGGTCAAGCGCGCGGCCGACGGGACGATGGACGTGGACGTCCTCGGCGGCAAGTTCAACCTCACCGACCTTGCCGCCGCGGTCGGCCTTGGCCAGCTCCGCCACCTGCAGGAATTCACCGAGCGACGTCGCGCGCTGGCGCGGCGCTACTTTGCGGCGATCGAGCCAGCGCTCGGCCTGACCTTGCCGGTAGCGGACTTCAGCGACTGCAACTGGCACATGTTTCAGCCGCTGCTGCCACTTGGAAGCGACCGCGGTGCGTTCATCGCGGCGATGAAGGAAGAAGGCATCGGCATCGGCGTGCATTACCCGCCGCTGCACCTCTTCAGCCTCTACCGTGAACTCGGCTTTCAAGCCGGACAGTTCCCGCAGGCCGAAGATGTCGGCGCCAGAACGGTTACACTGCCGCTTTTTCCGGCGATGAGCGATGGCGATGTGGAGCGTGTCTGCACCGCGCTCAGCCGCACATTGAAGATTTAGAATCCAGAGTCCGCCATGATCCCCCCTGAGATCTCCGTCATCATTCCCGTCTATAACGAAGAGGACGGACTGCCGCCCCTGTTCGCCCGCCTCTACCCGGCGCTCGACCAGCTCGACACGCCGTACGAGGTGTTGTTCATCAACGACGGCAGCCGTGATCGCTCGGCGGCGCTGCTCCGCGAACAGTACGAGCGGCGCCCGGACGTCACCCGCGCCATTCTGCTCGCCGCCAATGCCGGCCAGCACATGGCGATCATGGCCGGCTTCGAACACGCGCGCGGGCAGATCATCGTCACTCTCGACGCCGACCTGCAAAACCCCCCCGAGGAGATCGCCAAGGTCATCGACAAAATGCGCGAAGGCCACGACTACGTCGGCAGCATTCGCCGCCGGCGCCAGGACAGCTTCTTCCGCAGCAGCGCCTCGAAGGCGATGAATTACCTGCGCGAGAAAATCACCCGCATCCGCATCACCGACCAGGGCAACATGCTGCGCGCCTATTCACGCAGCGTCGTGAACGCCATCAACTCGTGCAAGGAAGTGAGCACTTTCATCCCGGCGCTGGCCTACACCTTCTCCCGCCACCCGGCCGAAGTGGTCGTCGAACACGAGGAGCGTGCGGCGGGTGAATCCAAGTATTCGATCTACAGCCTGATCCGCCTCAACTTCGACCTGATGACCGGCTTCTCGCTGGTGCCGCTGCAATGGTTCTCGATGCTCGGCATCGTCGTCTCCCTTGGCTCGGCGGCGCTGTTTGTCCTGCTCATCGTTCGCCGGCTGATCGTTGGCCCAGAGGCCGAAGGCCTGTTCACCCTTTTCGCGCTGATGTTCTTCCTGATCGGGCTGGCGCTGTTCGGCATCGGCCTGCTCGGCGAATACGTCGGCCGCGTTTACCAGCAGGTCCGCCACCGCCCACGCTACCTGATCGAAGCCATCCTCGAAGGAAAGCAATGAGCGGTACTCCACGCGCGCGGCCGACCGTGCGGGCGGTACGAGCGGTACGAGCGGTAGTCTTCGCCTACCACAATGTCGGTGCCCGCTGCCTGCGCGTGTTGCTCGCGCACGGTGTAGACGTCGCGCTGGTGGTGACGCACGCCGACAACCCGACCGAGAATATCTGGTTCGAGCGGGTGGCCGACCTGGCCCGCGACTACGACCTTGCGGTGGCCACCCCGGATGATCCCAACACCCCTGAATTCGCCGCCCGCCTGGGTGCGCTGCGGCCGGATTTCTTCTTCTCCTTCTACTATCGGCTGCTGCTCAAGCCGGCGCTGCTGGCCATCCCGACGCGCGGCGGCTACAACATGCACGGCTCGCTGCTCCCCAGCTACCGCGGCCGCGTGCCGGTGAACTGGGCGCTGATCCATGGCGAACGCGAAACCGGCGCCACGCTGCATCGCATGGTCGAGAAACCCGACGCCGGCGAGATCGTCGCGCAACAGGCAGTGCCGATCCTGCCCGACGACACCGCCGGCGATGTCTTCGGCAAAGTGACCCTGGCCGCCGAGCTGGCGCTGCACCGGGTCTTGCCGGCGCTGCTCGCCGGCACTGCCGAGCACGTTCAGCCAGACCTGCGCGTCGGCAGCTATTTTGGCGCTCGCAAAGCCGAGGACGGGCGCATCGACTGGCAACAGCCGGCGGCAGTCGTACACAACCTGATCCGCGCCGTCGCCCCGCCCTACCCCGGCGCCTTCTTCGACTTCGGCGTGCAGCGCGTCGTCATCACCCGCAGTATGGCGTGCCCCGCGGCCAGCGGTCCGGGCGGACGGTCCGAACTGTATTCCGACGGCGCGCACCTGTTCGCCCGCTGCGCTGACGGCGGCGTGCTCAAAATCCTGTCACTCGAAGTGGACGGCGAGGCCATCGTGCCCGCCACCCTCCCTGCCCGCCTGGGCGAAAACCCTATCCCACTGGTCAGACCCTCATGAAAAAAGTCCTCATCCTCGGCGTCAACGGCTTCATCGGCCATCACCTCTCGCAACGCATCCTGGCCACGACCGACTGGGAAGTCTACGGGATGGACATCAACCGCGAGCGAGTCAGCGAGCTGCTCGACGACCCGCGCTTTCATTTCTTCGAAGGCGACATCCTGATCAGCAAGGAGTGGATCGAGTATCACGTCCGCAAGTGTGATGTCGTCCTGCCGCTGGTTGCCATCGCCACCCCGGCGACCTACGTCACCGAGCCGCTGCGCGTCTTCGAGCTCGACTTCGAGGCCAACCTGCCGATCATCCGGCACGCGGTCAAGTACAAGAAGCGGGTGGTCTTCCCATCAACTTCAGAGGTCTATGGGATGAGCCAGGATCCGGAATTCGATCCCGAGAGCTCGCCCCTGATCTACGGCCCGATCAACAAGCCGCGCTGGATCTACGCTTGCGCCAAGCAGATGATGGACCGCGTGATCCACGCCTACGGTCAACAGGAAGGCCTGCAGTACACGCTCTTCCGGCCGTTCAACTGGATCGGTCCCGGCCTCGACTCGATTCACACCCCCAAGGAAGGCTCGTCGCGGGTCATCACCCAGTTCCTCGGCCACATCGTCCGTGGCGAAGCGATCAAGCTGGTCGACGGCGGCGCGCAGAAGCGTTCCTTCACCTACGTCAGCGACGGCATCGACGCGCTGATGAAGATCATCGACAACAAGGAGGGGATTGCCGACAGCAAGATCTACAACATCGGCAATCCGAAGAACAACTACTCGATTCGCGAGCTTGCGAGCCTGATGCTCGACCTGGCGAAGCACTACCCTGAGTACGCCGACTCGGCGGCCAAGGTGAAGGTCCTCGAAACGACATCGGCCGAGTACTACGGCAAGGGCTACCAGGACACCCAGCACCGCGTGCCGAAGATCACCAACACCATGGCCGACCTGGATTGGGCGCCGCAAGTGAGTTTCGAGGACGCCCTGCGTGGGATTTTCGAGGCCTACCGTAACGACGTCGGCGCCGCGCGCCGTCTGATGGACTGAAAAAACACCCAAGGCCGATCCATGCGCTCACTCGTCCTCAAGATCGACGTCGACACCTACCGCGGCACACTGATCGGCGTGCCGCGCCTGGTCGAACTACTGCTCCGCCACCACGCCGACGCCAGCTTCCTGTTTTCGCTCGGTCCCGACCACACCGGCCGTGCGATCAAGCGCGTCTTCCGTCGCGGCTTCATGAAGAAGGTATCGCGAACCTCGGTACTCTCGCATTACGGCGTCAAGACGCTGATGTACGGTACGCTGCTGCCAGGTCCGGACATCGGTCGCTGCTGCTCCGGCATCCTGCGCAGCGTCGGCGATGCTGGCTTCGAGACTGGCATTCACTGCTGGGACCACATCCGCTGGCAGGATGGCGTCCGCCATGCCGACGCACGCTGGACCGAGCGCGAGCTGCAACTCGCCGTCGAGCGCTACAAGGAAATCTTCGGCGAAGCGGCATCCGTACACGGTGCCGCCGGCTGGCAGATGAATCCGCATGCCTTGCGCCTCATGCAGCGTTTGGGCTTCAGCTACAGCTCTGACTGCCGGGGCAGGCACCCCTTCTTACCGGTGTGGAACGCGGAAATCGTCAATTGCCCGCAACTACCAACCACCCTACCGACGCTCGACGAACTGATCGGCGTCGACGGAATCGACGAACAGAACGTCCATGAACAACTCCTCGCGCTAACCCGCGAAGCCCCGACCAACGGCCACGTGTTCACTCTGCACGCCGAACTGGAGGGCATGAAACTGCTGCCGGTATTCGAAAAGCTGCTGCTTGGCTGGCAGGCGCAGGGCTACAAGCTGACCACTCTGCGCGACCTCGCCGCCAGCCTCGACCCGTACTACTTGCCGCGCCACGAAATCCTCTGGGGGGGCGTCCCCGGCCGATCCGGTGAGCTGCTTGTCCAGGGAGCGGAGTTCCTGAGTGAGATGACTGCCTGAGGACAGCGCCCGGATCGCTGCCGATCCAGGATTCATGGATCATGGATCATGGTCAATGATCCAAGGACCGCCCGCTTGCCGCCGCATGGCCGAAAGCGCTTCCGGCGGCGGGCCAGGCTGTCGTTCCTGGCCGTCAACGCACAAAGCCCCCGACGGTTGGCTGTCGGGGGCTTTGTCAATGGGGAGCCTGGCGGTGACCTACTTTCACACATGAAGTATGCACTATCATCGGCGTACCTTCGTTTCACGGTCCTGTTCGGGATGGGAAGGGGTGGGTCCAAAGGGCTATTGCCGCCAAGCATAACTGTTTCGCACACCGCGGTTGGCGGGGTACGCAAAATGGGAAGAAGGTTTTTGTGCAGCGTTGTGATTGCGCTTCGTTTCTGAGTTGCTGCTTAAGGTTATAGGATCAAGCCTCACGGGCAATTAGTACTGGTTAGCTTAACGCATTACTGCGCTTCCACACCCAGCCTATCAACGTGGTGGTCTACCACGACCCTTCAGGGGGATCAAGTCCCCAGGGAAATCTTATCTCAAGGCGAGTTTCACGCTTAGATGCTTTCAGCGTTTATCTCTTCCGAACTTAGCTACCCGGCAATACGACTGGCGTCATAACCGGTACACCAGAGGTTCGTCCACTCCGGTCCTCTCGTACTAGGAGCAGCCCCCTTCAAATTTCCAGCGCCCACGGCAGATAGGGACCAAACTGTCTCACGACGTTTTAAACCCAGCTCACGTACCACTTTAAATGGCGAACAGCCATACCCTTGGGACCGACTACAGCCCCAGGATGTGATGAGCCGACATCGAGGTGCCAAACACCGCCGTCGATATGAACTCTTGGGCGGTATTAGCCTGTTATCCCCAGAGTACCTTTTATCCGTTGAGCGATGGCCCTTCCATACAGAACCACCGGATCACTATGACCTACTTTCGTACCTGCTCGACGTGTGTGTCTCGCAGTCAAGCACGCTTATGCCATTGCACTATCAGCACGATGTCCGACCGTACCTAGCGTACCTTCGTACTCCTCCGTTACACTTTAGGAGGAGACCGCCCCAGTCAAACTGCCTACCATGCACGGTCCCAGACCCGGATTCACGGGCCATGGTTAGAACCTCAAACAAACCAGGGTGGTATTTCAAGGTTGGCTCCACCAGAACTAGCGTCCCAGTTTCACAGCCTCCCACCTATCCTACACAGATTGGTTCAAAGTCCAATGCAAAGCTACAGTAAAGGTTCATGGGGTCTTTCCGTCTAACCGCGGGGAGATTGCATCTTCACAATCATTTCAACTTCGCTGAGTCTCAGGAGGAGACAGTGTGGCCATCGTTACGCCATTCGTGCAGGTCGGAACTTACCCGACAAGGAATTTCGCTACCTTAGGACCGTTATAGTTACGGCCGCCGTTTACCGGGGCTTCGATCAAGAGCTTGCACCCCATCACTTAACCTTCCGGCACCGGGCAGGCGTCACACCCTATACGTCCACTTTCGTGTTTGCAGAGTGCTGTGTTTTTATTAAACAGTCGCAGCCACCATTTCACTGCAACCCTTTCAGCCTACACCCGCGAGGGGCTTCAACTTATCAGGGCGCACCTTATCCCGAAGTTACGGTGCTAATTTGCCGAGTTCCTTCTCCTGAGTTCTCTCAAGCGCCTTAGAATTCTCATCCTGCCCACCTGTGTCGGTTTGCGGTACGGTCTCTCTGTAACTGAAGCTTAGAGGCTTTTCTTGGAAGCATGGTATCAATCACTTCGCGGTCAAAGACCACTCGTTATCACGCCTCAGAATTGATCTTCCGGATTTGCCTAAAAGACCTTCCTACACGCTTGAACCGGGACGTCCAACACCCGGCTGACCTAACCTTCTCCGTCCCCCCATCGCATTACAAAGAGGTACAGGAATATTAACCTGTTTCCCATCGACTACGCTTTTCAGCCTCGCCTTAGGGGCCGACTCACCCTGCGCCGATGAACGTTGCGCAGGAAACCTTGGGCTTTCGGCGAGGGAGCTTTTCACTCCCTTTATCGCTACTCATGTCAGCATTCGCACTTCTGATACCTCCAGCATCCTTCTCAAGACACCTTCAACGGCTTACAGAACGCTCTCCTACCATATCCTTACGGATATCCGCGATTTCGGTGCATAGTTTGAGCCCCGTTATATCTTCCGCGCAGGACGACTCGACCAGTGAGCTATTACGCTTTCTTTAAAGGATGGCTGCTTCTAAGCCAACCTCCTGGCTGTCTAAGCCTTCCCACCTCGTTTCCCACTTAACTATGGCTTGGGGACCTTAATCGGCGGTCTGGGTTGTTTCCCTCTTGACACCGGACGTTAGCACCCGATGTCTGTCTCCCAAGCTCGCACTCAACGGTATTCTGAGTTTG
>NZ_JAZKTZ010000002.1:137500-586291 GCF_036625345.1 Candidatus Accumulibacter meliphilus
GCGCTCCGACCGTCACCAAGGACGGTGTCTCCGTCGCCAAGGAAATCGAACTCAAGGACAAGTTCGCCAACATGGGCGCCCAGATGCTCAAGGAAGTCGCTTCGAAGACTTCCGACATCGCCGGTGACGGTACGACTACCGCGACCGTGCTGGCCCAGTCGATCGTCCGTGAAGGCATGAAGTTCGTCGCCGCCGGCATGAATCCGATGGATCTCAAGCGCGGTATCGACAAGGCCGTAGCGGCAACCGTCGACGAGCTTAAGAACCTCTCCAAGCCCTGCTCGACCAACAAGGAAATTGCGCAGGTCGGAGCGATCTCCGCCAACGCTGACTACGACATCGGTGACATTATTGCCCGTGCCATGGACAAGGTCGGCAAGGAAGGTGTCATCACCGTCGAAGACGGCAAGTCACTGAACAATGAACTCGATGTCGTCGAGGGCATGCAGTTCGACCGCGGCTACCTGAGCCCCTACTTCATCAACAACAACGAGAAGCAGAATGCGATCCTGGAAAATCCGTATGTGCTGATCTTCGACAAGAAGATCTCCAACATCCGTGACCTGCTACCGATTCTCGAACAGGTTGCCAAAGCCAGCCGTCCGCTGCTCATCGTCGCCGAAGACGTCGACGGTGAAGCACTCGCCACCCTGGTGGTCAACAACATCCGCGGCATCCTCAAGACCTGCGCCGTCAAGGCACCGGGCTTCGGCGACCGTCGCAAAGCCATGCTCGAAGACATCGCCGTCCTCACCGGCGGCCAGGTGATTGCCGAAGAAGTCGGCCTGACGCTCGAGAAAGCAACCCTCGAAGAACTGGGTCAAGCCCGGCGTATCGAGATCGGCAAGGAAGACACGACGATCATCGACGGGGCCGGCGTTTCGAGCAACATCGAAGCCCGCGTCAAGCAAATCCGTGCGCAGATCGAGACCGCGACCAGCGACTACGACAAGGAAAAACTGCAGGAACGCGTCGCCAAGCTTGCCGGCGGTGTGGCCCTGATCAAAGTCGGTGCGGCCACCGAAGTCGAAATGAAGGAGAAGAAGGCACGCGTCGAAGATGCGCTGCACGCCACTCGCGCCGCTGTTGAAGAAGGCATCGTTCCTGGTGGTGGCGTGGCCCTGCTACGCGCCCGCAGTGCGTTGGCCGCGGTCAAGAGCGACAACCACGACCAAGAGGCGGGTATCAAGATCGTGCTGCGCGCGCTCGAGCAACCGTTGCGCGAAATCGTCGCCAATGCTGGCGAAGAGCCTTCCGTCGTCGTCAATGCAGTGCTGCAGGGCACCGGCAACTTTGGCTACAACGCAGCCACCGGCGAGTATGGCGACCTGGTTGAAATGGGCGTCCTCGATCCGACCAAGGTAACCCGCACCGCGCTGCAAAACGCCGCGTCGATCGCCGGCTTGATGCTGACCACCGACTGCATGGTCGCCGAACTGCCCGAAGACAAGGCAGCCGGCGGCATGGGCGGCGGCATGGGCGGCATGGGCGGCATGGGTGGTATGGGTGGTATGGGTGGCATGGACATGTAAGTCCCGCCCGAGCTTACCCGCTCAAGAAAAAGCCCCGCTTCGGCGGGGTTTTTTTTCTTCCTGAACCCCTTGCCGGGCAGCCACGCTATCGCGACTCCAGCAAAAGCATCCGCCGGCGGCCGCGCGCCTGCCTGAGCCGGCAACCCGAGGCTATTGGACTACCCGCCTGTTGTACGCGCCTGTTGTCGCGCCTCAAGGGCGACCGAAAATGCGGCGCAATCCGGGTCGTCCTGTTCCGACAATCGCCTAGCGCTGCTTGCTATCCAGCGCCGACTTATTGATATCGATTTTGTAACGCGAGCGCAATCCGGAAAGATACGCAGCAAAGTCCTCCTGACCAAGAACAGTGCTGTACTCACGCTGCAGCGCTTCGCGCCGCTTTTCATCGACCACGGCCGGCTGGCCGACCTTGCTGATCTGGTAGAGCACGTAGGTCCCGCCAGCCACTTCGGCGCCGACATAGGCCGGCAATTTCTGCACGTTTGCCCGGAAAATGGCCTGTAGCGCCGCCACCGGCAATTGCTGGCGGTCGACTCGCGAGACACTCTTGACCGGGCTCCAGTCAGCCTTGACCTCGGTACCCCCTTGCTGCAGCAAAGCACTGAGCTTCGCCTCACCCGCCTGGCGGGCGAGCACCGCCGCCTCCTGGGCCTTCAGAGCGGCTTCGATGTCGCCCCGCACCTCGGCAAAAGGCCTGCTGCTCGCCGCTTGATACTCGGCTACGCGGGCCGACAGCAGTACATTCGGCGCGACTTCGATCGCTTCGGTATTGCGCTTGTTTTTCAGAGAGTCAGCCGAAAACAAGGCCGTCAGCACCTTCTGATTGCCGAGCTCACCCAGTGCGGCCAGCGCTGGTGGACTCGAGTCGCGCGGCAACCAGCCCGAATGCTGGACCTTCAGGTCGAATTTTTCGACGACCGGCTGCAAGCTGTCTGGCTGCTCATAGACCGTGTTGCTGAACGCCTCCGCGGCTTCGGCGAACTGGCGGGATGCTGCCTGACGCTTCAGCTCGTCCTCGAGCTCCGCACGGACGTCGGCCAGCTCGCGTTGTGCCCCCGCCTTACTTCCGGTCAGCTGGATGATGTGAAAGCCGAACTCCGAGCGCACGACACCGGAAATCTCGCCCTCCTGGAGTTTGAAAACGGTCTCTTCAAAGGGCTTGACCATCATGCCGCGACCAAAGAAGCCGAGATCGCCACCTTTTTGCGCAGAGCCCGGATCCTGCGAATGCTGTTTGGCCAGTTCGGCGAACTTGCCCGGCGACTCCTGAAGCTCCCTGAGAATGCCATCCGCTTTTGCTTTCGCTTTTCCCTCGTCCTGATTCGCGTCGACGAGGATCAGGATGTGGCTCGCGCGCCGCTCTTCGGCCGTCTGGTAGCGATCCTTGTGGCCGTCGTACCAGGCGCTGACTTCGCCATCGCTGACCGTCACCTTGTCCATCAGCGCTTCAAGCGACAGGACGACGTAATCTGCCTTCGCCTGTTCCGGGATTTCAAACCGCTGCTTGTTCTCTTCGTAGTATTTCTCAAGCGCCGCGGCATCGATTTTCACCTGGCCAGCGAACTGCTCCGGCGTGAAACGCAGCTCGGCGACCTGTCGTTCCTCGGATTGAATGCGCAGCATCTCTTCGCTCGTCCCGCTCGCGACGATGGCGGTATCGCCAATCGCAGCCACCAACTGCTGCAAGGTGAGGTCCTGACGCAGTTGCGCTTCGAACTGTGGCTGCGACATGCCCTGCGCCGCGAGCGCCGCCTGATAGCGCGCCATCGAGAACTGGCCGTCTTCCTGCAAGGCCGGAATCTTGCTGATCACGTCCCGCAACTGGTCGTTGCTCGCAACCAGTCGGCCTTTGGACGCTTCGAGCAGCAGCAGACGCTGGTCCACCAGCGCGTTCAACACCGCCAAACGCGCTTCCGGCGTATTCACGGCCGCTGCATCAAAATTGGCGCCCAAGGCTTGCCGCAAGCGATCCTGCTGCACCCGCCATGCCTGATCGAACTGCTGCATGGTGATCTTCGAGTCACCGACGCTGGCCAGGTCCGTACCGGCGCCGGAATCGCGGACGTAGGAGTCGACACCCCAGAAGGCAAATGGCAAGGTGATCAGGGCAAGAAATACCTGGACGACTCTCTTGTTATTGCGAACGGCATCGAAGATCATGGCTGTAGCCTGCTAACTCATTGAAATGTTGTCGATACAACAAAAAAGGCGAACTTGCGTTCGCCCTATTGGCATTGGCGGAGTGGACGGGACTCGAACCCGCGACCCCCGGCGTGACAGGCCGGTATTCTAACCAACTGAACTACCACTCCAATCGCTGCAGAACCCCTGATGCTGGTGGGTGCTGACGGGCTCGAACCGCCGACATCCAGCTTGTAAGGCTAGCGCTCTACCAACTGAGCTAAGCACCCGTCGTATGATCCAAGCAAAGAAATGCGAGTTTATCGCATCCGCCGTCGCTTGGCCAGACCGCATTGCGGCCCTTCGAAGAGGTTCAAGTCTGCTGGCGCCGCGTCGTAAAAGCCGGAGAGGCAGAAAACTGGACACTTTCCACCTCTCACCCTCACCCGGCTGCCGTGCCGACTCAGTGCCTGAGCACCGCCTGCCCGGCTGGCGAAGTTCCCTCGGATGCCGTCCCGGCGACTGCCGGTACTGGCGTCGGTGCCGCTTCGCCGGGCAGAGCCTCCGGCTTGCGCTCGAGTGCGTGCGCGAAGACCTGGTCAATCCACCTGACCGGGATGATCTCCAGCTTGTTCTTGATGTTGTCCGGGATCTCGGCCAAATCCCGGACGTTTTCCTCGGGGATCAAGACCCGTGCCAGGCCACCACGCACCGCTGCCAGGAGCTTCTCCTTGAGGCCTCCGATCGGCAGGACCTCGCCACGCAGCGTGATCTCGCCGGTCATCGCCACATCGCAGCACACCGGAATACCGGTGAGCACCGAAACCAGTGCCGTACAGATCCCGACACCGGCCGAGGGGCCATCCTTGGGGATCGCGCCTTCCGGCAAATGGATGTGGATGTCACTCTTCTGGTAGAAGTCGTGATCAATGCCCAGCGATCCGGCGCGCTTGCGCACCACCGAAACGGCGGCCTGGACCGACTCCTGCATCACCTCGCCGAGCTTGCCGGTGGTCGTCGTCTTGCCCTTGCCCGGCAGGACCACCGACTCGATGGTCAGCAGCTCACCACCAACTTCGGTCCACGCCAGCCCGGTCACCTGACCAACCTGGTTCTCTCGCTCGGCGACGCCGTAGTTGAAGCGCCGAACGCCAAGAAACTTGTCGAGGTTGCGCGCGCTGACGGCAACTTTCTGCTGACTGCTTCTGAGCAGCAGCGTCTTCACCACCTTGCGACAGATCTTCGAAATGTCGCGCTCGAGCGATCGCACGCCCGCCTCGCGAGTGTAGTAGCGAACGATATCGCGCAGCGCGCTCTCGGCGACAGTCAATTCGCCAGCCCGCAAGCCATTGTTCTTGATCTGTTTGGGCAACAGATAGCGCTGCGCAATGTTGACCTTTTCATCTTCGGTATAGCCTGACAGGCGGATCACTTCCATGCGGTCGAGCAAGGGTGCCGGGATATTCAGGGTGTTGGCAGTCGCAACGAACATCACTTCCGACAAGTCGTACTCGACCTCGACATAGTGATCGACGAAAGTCGAATTCTGCTCGGGATCGAGAACCTCCAGCAAAGCCGAACTCGGATCGCCACGAAAATCCTGACCCATCTTGTCGACTTCATCGAGCAGGAAGAGCGGGTTCTTGACGGCGATCTTGCTCATGTTCTGCAGGATCTTGCCCGGCATCGAGCCGATGTAGGTGCGCCGATGGCCACGAATTTCGGCCTCGTCGCGAACGCCACCCAGGCTCATGCGTACGAACTTGCGACCGGTCGCCCGCGCTATCGACTGCCCGAGCGACGTCTTGCCGACGCCGGGAGGACCAACCAGGCAGAGAATTGGCGCCTTGAGACGATCGACGCGCTGTTGTACGGCGAGATACTCGATGATCCGTTCCTTGACCTTTTCAAGACCCCAGTGATCGGTGTCGAGGATTTTTCCCGCCGCCGCCAGATCCTTGCTGGTGCGCGTCCGTTTACGCCACGGCAGCCCGATCAGCGTTTCGATGAAATTGCGCACCACCGTTGCTTCGGCCGACATCGGCGACATCAGCTTGAGCTTGCGGAGTTCTGCCTGTGCCTTGGCGAGCCCTTCCTTGCCCATCCCGGCAAGCTTGACCTTCTTCTCGAGGTCCTCCATATCGGCGCCATCTTCACCCTCGCCGAGTTCTTTCTGGATCGCCTTGACCTGCTCGTTGAGGTAGTACTCGCGCTGGCTTTTTTCCATCTGGCGCTTGACACGCCCGCGGATCCGCTTCTCCACCTGCAGGATATCGATCTCGGCTTCGAGTTGCGTCAGCAGGCGCTCGATGCGCGCGCGAATATCGAACATCTCGAGCACTTCCTGCTTCTGCTCGAGCTTCAGCGGCAAGTGGGCGGCAATCGTGTCCGCCAGGCGGCCCGCTTCTTCGATGCCAGCGATCGAGGTCAGGATCTCCGGCGGAATCTTCTTGTTGAGTTTGACGTACTGATCGAACTGAGCGATCACCGCACGCCGTAGCGCCTCGACCTCATGATTGACGCCGTCATCGGCGAGCACCGCGCGAGCGCGTGCAAAAAACATCTCATCGCGAGATTCTATGGTCTCCAACCGCGCACGCTGTACGCCTTCGACCAGCACTTTTACGGTCCCGTCGGGAAGCTTCAGCATCTGCAGGATGTTGGCTACACAGCCAATGTCATACAGGTCCTCGGCTTCCGGTTCGTCCTTGACCGCGGACTTCTGAGCGACAAGCAGGATGCTCTTGCCCGCTTCCATGGCCACTTCGAGAGCCTTGATCGACTTCGGCCGCCCGACGAAGAGCGGAATGACCATGTGCGGGAAGACCACCACGTCGCGCAGGGGCAACAGCGGCAGTTCGACTGGCTCGCTAGCCAACTTGGGGGTTGCAGACATCGATTGTGTCCTTCAGGTTGAGGTTCGTGCCTTCAGATGGTGGCACGGACCCGTATTTCAAGCCGCAGGCTGCGGCCAGGACATCAGTTGCCGCCAGAAACCTTGGGTTGATCCGTATAAACCAGGATCGGCGGGGCATCGCCGACGATGGCATTCTCGTCGACAACGACCTCTGAGACATTGTCCATACCGGGGAGTTCGTACATCGTATCCAGCAGGACGGACTCGATAATCGAGCGCAAACCACGTGCGCCGGTCTTCCTTTGCAGCGCTTTTTTGGCGATCGCCATCATCGCCGCCGGACGGATTTCCAGTCCCACGCCTTCCATTGCGAAAAGCTTCTGATACTGCTTCACCAGCGCGTTCTTGGGCTCGACGAGAATCTCGACCAGTGCAGCCGCCGACAACTCCTCGAGCGTGGCAAGCACCGGCAAACGACCGATCAACTCGGGGATCAGGCCGAACTTGATCAAATCCTCCGGCTCGACGCTGCGCAGCACTTCGCCAATCGCCTTCTTGCTGTCCTTGCTCTTGACCTCGGCGCCAAAGCCGATGCCACCACGCTCGGAACGGTCGCGAATGACTTTTTCGAGGCCATCGAAAGCCCCCCCGCAGACGAACAGAATGTTGGTCGTATCGACCTGCACGAAGTCCTGGTTCGGATGCTTGCGCCCACCCTGCGGTGGCACCGAAGCCACGGTGCCTTCGATCAACTTGAGCAGTGCCTGCTGCACACCTTCACCGGAAACGTCGCGGGTAATCGACGGATTGTCGGATTTGCGCGAGATCTTGTCGATTTCGTCGATGTAGACGATGCCACGCTGCGCTTTATCGGTGTCGTAGTCGGCCTTCTGCAGCAGCTTCTGAATGATGTTCTCGACGTCCTCGCCGACGTAGCCGGCCTCGGTCAAGGTCGTCGCATCAGCCATCACGAACGGCACGTCGAGCATCCGCGCGAGGGTCTGCGCGAGCAAGGTCTTGCCCGATCCTGTCGGACCGATCAGCAGGATGTTGCTCTTCGCGAGTTCAACCTCATCCTTGCTCTTGCCATGATGACGCAGGCGCTTGTAGTGGTTGTAAACGGCCACCGACAAAATGCGCTTGGCCTGCTCCTGACCGATTACGTACTGGTTGAGGAGAGCGGCAATTTCTTTCGGGGTCGGCAGTTCGCCGTCGGCACCCTTACCGCCCTGCTCACCGGCGATCTCGTCGCGCACAATGTCGTTGCAGAGCTCGATACACTCGTCGCAGATAAACACTGACGGCCCGGCAATCAGTTTTTTTACTTCATGCTGACTCTTGCCGCAGAACGAGCAGTAGAGCAGCTTCTCACTGCCACTTTTCTTTTCTGACATCTCGACCTACCTCACTGTCAATCCGTATGGACATCTATGGACACCGCCCGGATGCGAGCTCAAAGCGCACCCCGATTGGCCAGTACCTTGTCGATCAGACCGTATTCTGCCGCTTCTTGGGCCGAAAGGAAATTGTCACGGTCGGTGTCGCGTTCAATACGCTCCATCGGCTGGCCGGTGTGATGCGCCATCAATTCGTTGAGTTTGGCGCGCAGCGAAAGGATTTCCTTGGCGTGAATCGCGATATCGGAAGCCTGGCCCTGGAAGCCACCCATTGGCTGGTGAATCATCACGCGCGAATTGGGCAAGGCAAAGCGCTTGCCGCGCGCGCCAGCCGTGAGCAGAAACGCCCCCATCGAGCAGGCCTGTCCCATGCACAGGGTGGACACTTCAGGCTTGATGAACTGCATCGTGTCATAGACCGACAGGCCAGCCGAGACCGAACCACCCGGCGAATTGATGTAGAAATGGATATCCTTGTCGGGATTCTCCGCCTCCAGGAAAAGCAGCTGCGCCACCACCAGATTGGCGGTCACATCATTTACCGGACCGACCAGGAAGATGACGCGCTCCTTGAGCAGGCGCGAGTAGATGTCGTAAGCGCGTTCGCCACGACCGCTCTGCTCCACCACCATCGGGACCAGACCCAGCGCCTGCGGATCCCAGTTGCTGCCATGGTCTATGTGCATTTCAGCTCCTCTGCTGCGCGAGTATTGCGTGTTCAGGACGATTGCCCCATCAATTCGCCGAAGGCGACCGGCTTGTCGACCACTTTCACGCTGGCCAGCATCCAGTCCACCACGTTGGCCTCAATTGCCGCGCTCTCGAAATCGCCCAGGCGCTCGCGCTGCGCATAGTACCAGCGGACGACTTCCTCGGGATGTTCGTAGCTCTGCGCGGCCTCCTCGACCAGCGCCCGCACCTTCTCCGGCTTCGCCTGCAGCTCGTTGTTCTTGACGATCTCGGCAAGAACCAGACCCAGCCGCACCCTGCGGGTCGCTTGATCCACGAACCATTCGCGCTGCATCGGCAGGTCCTTGACCTTCATCCCGCGCTGCTCCATATCCTGGCGGGCCAGATCCTGCAGGCGCTCGATCTCGCGGTCGACCAGCGTTCCCGGCACGGCGATCGGATTGGCTTCGAGCAGTGAGTCCATCACCTGGCTGGTAATCTTCGCCTGCAGGCGCTTCTTCACCTCGCGCTTGAGATTGCCCTCGATTTCGGCCCGCATCTTGACCAGGTCGCCATCTTCCACGCCCAGTCCCTTGGCAAAGTCGGCATCGACTTCCGGCAGCACCGGATCGCCAACTTCCTTGACCGTGATCGCGAAGCTCACCGTCTGACCGGCGAGTTCCTTGGAGAAATACTCACTCGGAAAAGTCATCTCGAAGGACTTGCTTTCGCCCGCGGGAGTGCCGATCACGGCACTCTCGAAGTCGGCCAACATCTTGCCTTCACCGAGAACGAACTGATAATCCTTGCCCTCCCCGCCCTGGAAAGGCACGCCATCCTTTTTGCCCAGAAAGTCGATGCTCACCCGGTCGCCGCTCGCGGCCGCCCGATCGACCGGCTCATAGCGCACCCGCTGTTTGCGCAGGATCTCGATCGTGCCGTCGACCTCCGTGGGGCCGACGTCAAGAACCGGACGCTCGACTTCCATAGCCGAAACATCCTTGACCACGATCTCGGGAAAAACTTCGAAGACCGCCGAAAATTGCAGGTGTGTCGTGCTCTCGCCGCTCCCGTTCTCGATCTTCGGGCTGCCGGCAACGCGCAACTGCTGCTTCGTCACCTCCTCGCTGAACAAGCTGCCGAGCGCCTCGCTGAGCGCTTCCTGGCGAGCCTGGTCACCATATTGTTGCCGAATGATGCTCGCCGGCACCTTGCCGGGGCGAAAGCCCGACATCTTCATATTCTTGCCAAGGCGCTTCAGACGCTGATCGACTTCCTTGTCGAGATCGGCGAGAGCGATCGATAGATCGAGTCGGCGCTCAAGTGGGTTTACGGCTGCTTCTGCGGCAGCGCCGGTCTCGGCGACGACGTCAGTGTCAGTATTAGCGGCGTTTGTTTCCATTAAGAATCCTTGTCATACGGGCTAAAAAGTGTGTGTGTTCTGGCTCGGCCGAAAGAGCCCGTGCCTCCGGACCATGCGGCACTCAGCTGCCAGAGCGAAGAGGCAGAGACCATCCTGCCTGCACGTCAAGCTTCGACAGCCGCAGCGTTCACGATGCAAGCCGTCTCGATGAGTGTTCGCCAAGCACCCACAAGCGAGCGAATACACGCTCGGGAAACTCCACTCACTTCAGCTTCGCATTCGCGCTCGCACGATCATTCCGCCGCATCGCATACGAAAAGCAGAGGATTCTACAGCAATAATTAGTGGCTCGAAACCTGCGGCACACGTGTGGGGGGCTGCGGACGATCCGCGGGCTTGTGCTCGGCGCCTTGTGGACGACGCCCGGGCGCTCCAAGCGAGGCGCGTGCGCAAGACGGCCAGCGGCTTCGCGCCATCAACGACCATCACCAGGTTTCGTCACATCCCGCCGAGGCTTATCCCGCCCGGGCTGCGCCTGCGGGTCGTAGAAACGCAACCCCTCCTGCTTAAATTTCTTCTCCCAGGGGTCAAATGGCTGCGCCGGCGGCGGCTGTGGCTTTTCGATTGGCAGTGGCGTCGGCCTTGGTCGGTGTCCTGGCGCATAGCCCGGCCGGTAACCTGGCCCGTGCCACGGTCGCTGATAGCCGCCAGAAACATGGCGCAGGATGAAGGTCACCGGCGCGGCCTGTTCAAGCACCGCTCCGTAGCGGTCGACGATCGTCGCGTCGAGCTGCTGGCGCTGATTGGCTGGCGGCAATACATCGCCCCAGAACTCCGGAGGAATCGTAAATTCGCTGGCCGTAAAGCGCTGCCCGACGGCCTGACCGTTGACGCTGACTTCGATCGCATGCCCGGCGCCGAGCTGCAGCGGCGGCTCGACGGCAACACGCACGTCGAAGAGCGCGCTGTTGGCGGCGACGCTGCCGTTGTCCTCCGGGGAGACAATGCGGAAGCTGCGGTAAGCGGGCGTCGCTGCCTGCGGTCTGCCTTCTTCCTCAGATGATCGTGGGCTGGCATCGGCTTTCGACACGGGAAGGGGCTCGACGACGTTGATCGGTGGCAAGGTCACCGCCTTGGCGCCAGGCTGCGGCCGATCAGAGAAGACAGGGCTGCCGGCACCGCGAGTGACGAAGACTTCCTGCTCGGCCGCCAAGGTGGGAAGCGCAAACAGGAGGAGGAGCAGGCGCTGTCGCATCGGAGAATGCTCGCATAGCCAGAAGATACACTCAGTATCGACCTGCGCTGCGGGTCTGGCAAGATTCTGTCGTCTGCGCAAGCCAACGCGATACTCCATCGACCCAGTGGCCAAGCAGCTTGCCGGAATAAGGTGCATGACTTGCAGTCGAGCCGAAGTATTTTTTTGCGACAGGAAGAAGCCATGAATTCGACCGCCGCATGCTGAAGCAGCGCGCCATCCCCTGGCCGCGCCTCTTCGCCGTGGCCCTGTTTCTCGGCGTGCTCTTCGCCAGCTTCGAGCTGTCCGGGCTGCGCGACCACTTCAGTTTGCAATTTCTGCAGGAGCGCTTCCTGGAGAACAAGCGCAGCGGACTGCTGATCTTCGTGGCGCTGTTTGCGCTCGGCAATCTGATCCAGATTCCGGGGTGGATTTTCCTGGCCGCGGCAGTGCTCGCCCTCGGCCGCATCTGGGGTGGCGCAGTGACTTACCTTGCCGCGTGCGTGTCGTGTGCGCTCACTTTCCTGAGCATTCGCCTGCTCGGCGGCGATGCCTTGCGGCAGTTGAACAGTCCCATCGCCACGCGCTTGCTGGCACAGCTCGACGCCCGGCCAATCGGCAGCATGGTCGTCCTGAGAGTCCTCTTCCAGACCGTGCCGGCGCTCAACTACGCGCTGGCGATGTCGGGGGTGCGCTTTCGCGAGTACATGATCGCCACGCTCCTCGGCCTGCCGCTGCCGATCGCCCTGTACTGCCTGTTTTTCGACTACCTGGCGCGGCTGCTGCGGCTGGGCTAGGCGTCTGCGGCATTAGTGATCTCGCCGGTATCGCTCATTGCGCCCGGGTGACGCGCCGCAGTCTGCTCGAGCACCGTCAGCAGCGCCTGAATGACACGCGGCGAGTAAAGCATCGCCAGGTGTCCGACGCCGTCAATCCTTTGCTCCTGCGCGCCGCGCAATTCGAGCAGCGCTGGCGGCATAACGAAATTGTCGTGCGGACTGTAGAAGGCCACTGCGTCGACGCTTGCGGGTGGACTGGCCAGGGCCTGCAGCCAGGGGCTGTGCGGGCGCATCTGGCGACCGTTGTCACCGAGGCCGAGGCGAGCCAGTTCGCTGCCCTGATGCGGAGTCCCGAGGGTGAGCAGCCGGGCGACGCTGGCGTCACCATAGCGCTGCAGATAGGCACGTGCAACCAGCCCGCCCATGCTGTGGCCAACGAGGATCACCTGTGCGGCACCGGTCGCGGCGAGCAGGTCGTCGACCCGCCTGGCCACGGGATCGACGTAATTGTCGATGCTCGTGTAGATCGGTTCCAGGCTGATCGTCGCCATCGTCCAGCCGGCCGCTTCGAGGTGTCCACGCAGCCACCACCATGCACCGCGCGAACAACCATAGCCGTGTATCAGCAGGATCGGCGGCCGCCTGCGCTCAGCCACAGCAGCCGCTGTTTGCCCTTCGTCAGCCTGCGCTTGCAGGCAATCGTCGCCCATCCACCAGCGCTCGAAAGGCATGATGACGATGAAGGTGACGACAAAACTCGCGTACTCGCCAAGCACCATCAAAAGCCTTTGCCGCCTCGACAAGCGCGGAGCCAACAAGCCGTAGGCCCGGGCATAGGCGTAGCTGACAGCGATCAGCACGGCGCGCAGCGCGAGCAGGATCAGCAGCGCAAGAGGAATGGCGGCGACAAATGAGGTGTCGCCAACGCTCATCACCAGGATCACGTAGAACGTGATTTCCAGGGTATGCGAAAGGCGAAGGGCGCGTGCGAGCATGGCGGTATGACTCCTTCAGGGGATGGCGGGAAACGGCCGGCCCGATAACTCGGCGGCTAGCAGACTGGCATTGCGAGCAACCAGGCCATAAATGGAAAGCTGCGGATTGACGCCCAGGCTGGTCGGAAAAACCGAACCGTCGAGCACCGAAAGATTATCGAGCCAAAAGTGTCGTCCGCGGTGATCGACGACACCGCGCTGCGGAGCATCGGCCATGCCGCAACCGCCCATCACGTGCGCGCTGACCACCCGGCAGAGGAAAGGCTCGAGCGGCAGTTCGGCGATTCCTTTCCTGGCCGCGGCCCAAGTCGAATAGCCAGGCGTCGTCTCGTGCACCGGAGTCACCCAACGCGCACCGGCGGCGAACTGGATCTCCGCCATCGCCAGCAAAGCGCGGCGTGCGGCCTCCCAGATCACCGCGTCGAGCGGATAGTCGAGCACCGGCAGGCGACCGGCGCCGAGGCGAACGCGGCCACCGCGGCTTGCGGGGTTGAAGCCGTCACGCAACAGCGCGAGCACGACGTTGACCTTGGTGAAGTCGCGCATCAGGCGAGCGTGCGCCTCGCCGTAACCCTGCAACGTCGTCGAATAGAGCACCGGGTGCAGTGGCGGCGTTTCGAGCTTGAAGCCCAGCGGACCGTCGATCGGCGCCTGGCGCAGGAAGTGATCGCTGTAGATCGACTGCGGCGCACCGGCGTAGGCGTCGACGCGATCGTCCATCAGCGCCGAGGAAATCACCACCGGGTGCAGGAAAGTGCGCTTGCCGAGCAGCCGGTAGGGATCGGGAACACTGCTGCGCATGAGCAGCGCCGGACTGCCAATGGCGCCGGCGGCAAGGACGAAGTGGCGGGCACGAAAATGCAGTCGCCGGCCGGAAAGATGAATGCCGTCGGCCTGCAGTGCACTGCAGTCAAGCGCTGCGACCTGGCTGCCATCGAAACGCAAACGCTCGCCGCGCAGGCGGGTATAAAGGGTCGCGCCGCGGTTCAAGGCGGCCGGGATGGTGGTCAGCAACATTGACTGCTTGGCGTTGGTCGGGCAGCCCATACCGCAATAACCAAGGTTCCAGCAGCCCTTGACGTTGCGCTTGATATGGCCGACCGCAATGCCGAGCTTCTCGGCACCGGCGGCGAGGAGCGCATTGTTCGGGTTCGGCGGCGTATCCCAGGGACGCACCCACAGCTTGTGCTCCATGACCGCGAACCACGAACTCATCGACTCGGCGCTGAGCTCGTGCAGACCGTAGTGGCGCTGCCAGAAGTCGAAGACCTCGGGCGGGGTGCGAAAGCTGCTGGTCCAATTCACCGTCGTCGAACCGCCGACGCAGCGGCCCTGCAAAATGTTGATCGCCTTGTCGGCCGTCTTGCGCGCCGCCGATTCCTGGTACAACTCGGGGTAGGCCTCGCTTTCGAGCATCCTGAAGTCGCTCGACGAGCGCAGCGGCCCCTCTTCGATAAGGACGACGCGCAGACCGGCGGCGCTGAGCAGATCGGCGGTAACGCCGCCGCCGGCACCGGTGCCGACGATGACCACATCGGTATCGATCGTCTGGCTGTGCGGCAATGCCGATGCGTCAATATGTTTCCAGCCGCCAGCCAGGCCGAGCTTGATGGGATCTTCCATCAGAAATACCCTCGCGGTGGTCCGGGATAGCTGATCGCCTTCCAGGTCTCCGGACGTCCGTACCAGGCGCCGTAGCTGAGATCGTGCAAAGCCCCGTAAGCACTCTGCAGCAGGCTGAGGCGGCTGAACCGCCAGGACTGCAGGAATTCGCCAACTTCTGCGACGCTGGCCTCACGCCACGGCTTGCCGACGCCGGCAAGTAGCATACGCGCCGGCGCAATCACCAGCAGTCCGAAGAGCTCGCCGATTTCCTGCTGGCTGGCGGCAGAAAGACCGGCCACGGCCTTCGCCATGCCGTCGACGGTTTGCTCCACCAGAGGCTGCCGTTGTGTGTTCTGCGCTGGCAGGACGCCGTCGAGCATGGCGTTGACCACGGCGCCAAGCATCTCGCGTTCAGCGGCGCTGAAACGCCGCGGCCCGGCGGCGTTGAGCCAACCGGAAAAGGACAGTAGCAGTCCACCGGCGAGACCGGTCTGGATAAACTGTCGACGCCCGTAAGTCATCGCATCAGGATCCGCGTCAAAAGCTTGAACAAGCGGCCGTACGGCGGCTTGAAGAGGCCGATGCCGGACAGCCGCGACTGCCGGAAGACGCCCTTCTTGGAGGAGAAGGTCTCGAAGCCCTCGAAACCGTGATAGCAGCCCATACCACTGGCGCCGACACCGCCGAAAGGCAGATCGTCCTGGGCGATGTGCAGGATGGTGTCGTTGATCGTCACCCCGCCGGAAACGGTTTCATTGAGCACTCGCTCGGTACGCTCGCGATCGCTATCGAAGTAGTACAGCGCCAGCGGGCGTGGCCGGCTGTTCACGAAAGCAATCGCCTCGTCGAGATGCCGGTACGGCCGAATCGGCAGCAGCGGCCCGAAGATTTCCTCCTGCATGACGCGTTGCGTGTCGCCGACGCCGAGTAGCGCCAACGGCGGCAAGCAGCGTTTCGCCGCGTCGGCGGCCGCACCGGGGGCCAGTTCGATGATCTTTGCGCCGCTCGCCCGGGCCTCGTCGACGTAAGCGCTGAGGCGAGCGTAGTGGCGCGGGTCGATGATCGTCGAGTAATCGCCATTCGTCGCCAGTTGCGGATAGGCGCTGGCGACGACGGCGCGAGCGCAGTCGATGAACGCCTGTTCGTCACCGGCGGGCAGCAAAACATAGTCCGGCGCGATGCACGTCTGGCCGGCGTTCATGCACTTGCCGATCAGAATGCGCTCGACGGCGTGCGCGAAATCCTTGCTCGCCGCCAGCCCGGGACCGATGATCGCCGGCGACTTGCCACCGAGTTCAAGCGTCACCGGCGTCAGATGGTCGGCTGCCGCGCGCATGACATGGTGGCCAACGACGGTCGAACCGGTAAATAGCAGATGATCGAAAGGCAGTTGCGAAAACGCCTGCGCGACGCTGGCGTCGCCTTCGACCACCGACAACTCGTCAGCAGAAAAAGTCTTGGCGACCAGGGTGGCGAACAGCGCGGCGGTATGCGGCGACATCTCGGACATCTTGACCAGCGCCCGATTGCCGGCTGCCAGTGCCGCGGCAAGCGGAGCAATGGCCAGGAAAATCGGGTAATTCCAGGGGACGATGATGCCCACGGCGCCGAGCGGCTGATAGCGAACTTCTGCCCGCCCCGGCTGGAACCACAGCGACACCGAGCGCCGCTGCGGACGCATCCAGCGGCGCAGATGGCGGCGTGCGTGGCGAATCGCTTCGTAACTCGGGAACAGCTCGAGCAAACGCGTTTCAGCCGGCGAACGGTGGCCGAAATCGCGACTGACCGCTTCGCCAATCGCCACCGCGTTATCACGCAGCATCTGATCGAGAGCCGCCAAACGGCGTTCGCGGACTGCGCGCTCCGGATTCGGGTCGCCGCGTGCCGCAACCTGCTGCAGGGCAAAGCGCTCGGCCAGCGGCTGCGCCTGACGCTGGGCCAGGCGCGCGGTCGAGGTTTCAGAGCTTTTAGAATGAGACATCAAGTACTCCTTGCTAACGGTCATGACCGGCCGAGAAACCCCGGATCATGAAAGTCATGACCGCCCTCCTCTCACTTGCAGTGCGCATTTCGGCCTGCACGCCGGAATCGTTCGCCGGGCAGGGAGCATGCTCCCTGAATTCCCCGCCTCACCCCTGGCCCTTCTCCCGCAACGAGAGAAGGGAGATTCGTGAGTCGCGTACGCGACTTTCACAGTAAGCGGTGTTCCAAAGCAAGTGTATGTTGCAGCTGCGCTGCTCGTTAGGTGAAGCCCTCTAAACAGCCTCCGCGCGGCCTGGCATAATCCTCGCCATGAACGATTCGACAGCCGCCATCGAGAAACAGCAAAGCGCCGCAGCACTGCGCCGACACCTGAAAGCGGCGAAGTACCTGCGCCAGCAGGCGAACCTGGAACCGGCGGCAGCACGCGCGCGCCTGTCCCTGCGTGAATGGCAGGCCGGTCGCCTGGCGCGCAGCCATCGTCAACTGCTTGGCAGTCCGCGCTTCGGACCCGCCGCCAGCTTCTTCATCTCGGACCTCTACGGGCCCAAGGACTTCAGCTGCCGCGACGAGGAAGTCGAACGCATCCTGCCCTTGCTGATCAAGATGCTACCGGCGTCGGCCCTGCGCACCCTCGCGCTGGCAGTCGAACTCGATGCCTTGACTGAAGAACTCGACTCGGCGATGGTCACCGAACTGTGCCGCGCTGGGCAGATCGAGCACATCGACGAAGCCGCCTACGCCGCGGCCTATCGTGCCGTCGCCTGCCGGGCCGCGCGCCAGCACCAAATCGTCCTGATTCGTGAAACCGGCCAGGCACTCGACAAGCTGACCAAAAAACCGCTGCTGAGCAGCCTCCTCAAAATGATGCGTCACCCCGCGCAACTCGCCGGACTCGCCGACCTGCACCAGTTCCTGGACCGCGGCTTCAATGCCTTTCGCGGCATGGGCTCGGCCAGCGACTTTCTGGACGCCATCGAAAACAAGGAGCAGCAAGTCATGAGCCGCCTTTTCGACGGCGTCGGCGATCCTTTTCTGATCCAGGCACAGCCCGGGAACCCTCACTGAAGCGCGACAAGTAGAGTCTTTGTTATACATTGCATCAATAGCTTGTGGTCTTTTTTTCGCCTATCACTTGAATATTTGAAGCGACTTCTTACACGCCGTCACATAGCGAGACAGAGAGCACACAGACTCTGAGCACGGCTACCGATAGTATTCGTTTGTCGCCGCGGTGTTCCTCCTCCCCCTCCCCTCGTTGGGAATGCCGCGACGGCGGCAGCACAGGCCCGACCAGCCCCCCCTGGCGGGCCTTTTTTTTTGCCCGGAGTCGAGAGCCGAGGCCACGGCATCCGCCGTGGCCATCAGCCGCCGCGGCGCAGGAGAGGTGACTGGCCGCCACGCCACGGACACTTTACAATGCGCGGCAGATCTAGCGCTTCCTTACGGAACGTACCCAAAAGGATTTCGATGAAAATCAATGAGCAACAATCCGGCGCCTACCGAGCGCCGCTGGCAGGCCCACCGACGAGCGTCTTCGGCAAGCTGCTGACGATTGCAGCCGGCATTCTGATTCTGGTCGTCGCTTTCATGTTCTCGATCCTCGCGCTCGGCGTCGTGCTCGTCGTCGGCGTGCTGATCTTCGCCTACCTCAAGTGGAAAACTCGCCACCTGCCGCAAAACCTGCGCGACCTGCACGAACGCATGCAGGAGCAGGCCGGCCGGCAGGGCGGCTACCAGACGCCGCCAGGGGGCGGACGCGTAATCGAGGGCGAAGTCATCAGCGAGGACGAGTACCGGGCAAGCACCTCGCCCGAGCAGTCGTCGAACGACGACCAGGGCCGCGCCACGGATCGTCCGCCCACGCCCGGCGCGCCCTGAGCTTTTCCGGTCGCGAGGCGTCAGTCGTCACTCCTGACTTCGGCTGAATCTGCCACACTCACGATCGAACGCGCGAATTCACGACCTCCAGCCTCGCCGTCGCCTCTCCCTGGTAGCTGCCGAGCCTGACGCACTCTCTAGCCGCAAGTCTCCCTTCCCGTTTCCACCGCTCACAGACCTGCCATGAAAATCACCTGCCTCGCCATTTCCCTGGCGCTGATGACCAGCGCCGTCGCCGCCCAGGAAGTCGATCCGCAAGATCGCTTCAGCTCATGCATGAAGACCCAGCGTGCTGTCGCTTCGTCAAAGCGAGGCATTTCGACAGCCTCCTTCGACCGTCTGACCAGCGGCTTGTCGCCCGACCTCAGCGTGCTCGAATTTCTCGACTACCAACCCGAGTTCCGCTCGCCGATCTGGGATTACCTTTCCGGCCTGGTCGACGAAGAACGTGTCGCCGACGGTCTCGAAATGCGCGCCAAATGGGCCGACACCCTGGCCATGGCCAGTGAGCGCTACCAGGTCGACCCGGCGACGATTGTTGCCGTATGGGGCGTCGAGAGCAACTACGGACGCAACTTCGGCAGCCGCCCGCTGCTCACTTCGCTCGGCACCCTGGCCTGCTTCGGACGGCGGCAATCGTATTTCAGCGGCGAGTTCCTGAGTGCGCTGAAGATTCTCGACTCCGGCGACATCGAACCGGATCAGCTGGTCGGCTCCTGGGCCGGCGCTTTCGGCCATACCCAGTTCATGCCGTCGACCTTCCTGCGCCTGGCGGTCGATGGCAACGGTGACGGCAAGCGCGACCTGATCGGCAACGTCCCCGATGCGCTCGCCTCGACCGCCAACTTCCTGCACCAGGGCGGCTGGCGCGAAGGCCAGCCCTGGGGCTACGAGGTCCTGCTCCCGGCCGGCTTCGACAGCAGCGTTTCCGGCCGCCGCGACAAGCGCCCGCTGTCCTACTGGACGGCGCGCGGCGTTCGCCGTGCCGACGGCCAGCCGATCGCCGCTACCGACAGCGCCGCCGGACTCCTTCTGCCGGCCGGTCCCGCGGGCCCGGCTTTCCTGGTGTTCCGCAACTTCGACGTGATCTATGGCTACAACGCTGCCGAAAGCTACGCCCTGGCCATCGCCCACCTTTCCGACCGGATCAGGGGCGGCAAAGGCTTCGTCACCCCCTGGCCGACCGATGACCTGGGCCTCTCGCGCCTCGAACGCCGCGAGTTGCAAACCCTGCTGCTTGCCCGCGGACACCCGATCGGAGAAGCCGACGGGATGATCGGCGCCAAGTCCCGCGAGGCGATCAAGGTCGAGCAGCAACGCCTGGGCATGACCGCCGACGGTCGCGCCGGGCAGAAAATATTGTCCGGTTTACGGGCCGGCACGACGAGTAAATAGGCGGTCGCCGACCCTGCGACCGGGAGCACGCCTGCCACCAGAACCACGCACTGCGCACCAGAGAGGAGAAGATGCTGTCACTCCGCACCTCGGCGAGATCTGCATCAACGCAACGCAACTGTGTTCGGGGGTGCATGTCCGGCTACCGATCCCCTGGATCGAGCACCGCGGTCGACGGCTGCTGATCGATGCTGCGCGTCAGCGACCTCGCCAAGCAGTACCGCAGAGCCAGCCGGCCGCTCTTCAGTGCCCTTTCCTTCGCCGTCGCCAGCGGTGAAATCGTCGCTCTGGTCGGCGAGTCGGGCGTCGGCAAGAGCACCCTGCTGAACTGCATCGCCGGACTCGAAACCGCCGACCGCGGCGCTATCGCCATCGGCCCGCAGGCCCTCGACATCGTCGCCCTCGACGAGACCGCGCGCGCCGCCTTGCGCGCGCGCAGTATTGGCTTCGTCTTCCAGGCCTTTCATGTCCTGCCGACGCTGACCGTGGCGCAGAACATCGCCGTGCCGCTGCTGCTCTGCGGCGTGCCCGCCGGCGAGCATTCGCCGCGCACGCAGGCGCTGCTCGAACGCGTCGGTCTGGCGGACTTTGGGCCGCGCTGGCCAGCGTCGCTGTCGGGCGGCGAGTTGCAGCGCGTGGCCATCGCCCGCGCGCTGGTGCATCGTCCGGCGCTGGTACTGGCCGACGAACCGACCGGCAACCTCGACCCACGTACCGCCGACGAGGTCCTGGCGCTGCTGCTCGAACGCGTTCGCGAGCAACAGACCAGCGCGCTGGTCGTCACCCACTCACAGCACGTCGCACAGTCCTGCGACCGCATCCTGACGCTGACCCCGGACGGCCTGCGGGGATGCGGGCGTGCCGGAGAATGATCACCATGAGTGGGCGGCAAGCGGGCAGGATGCGGGCACTGAGCCAGCTCTCCTGGTGGCTGATCCGCGCCCAGTTCAAGACCCGGCGCGCAGCGACCCTGCTCTCGATGCTGGCCATCGCGCTCGGCGTCGCGCTCGGCTACGCGATCCATCTGATCAACGATGCCGCGCTGAGCGACTTCTCACGGGCGATGAAGAGCGTCCAGGGCGACCCCGACGCGGTCATCGCTGCGCGCGACAGCGCCGGCAGCGTACCTCTGGCGACGCTCAACGCCATCGCCCGCGACCCGGCGGTGCTGGTCGTCGCTGCGGTCACCGAAACGCGCGTGCGCATCGACAACGCACCGACCCCGGTGCGCCTGATCGGAATCGACGTTTTCAGCGCCGCGGCGGTGATGCCCGACCTGCTGCCGCGCCAGGATGAACAGGCCGCCGCGCCGAACATCCTCGACGGCGGCGTCTATGCCTCGCCGGCCCTCCTCGCCCAGCTTTCCCAAGGAGCCAAAGGCAGCCAGGGCAAGGAAGGCAAAGACTCCGGCAGACGCGCAGGCGGTACGCTGAAGCTGCTGCGCGGCGAGCAGCAGTGGCTGGCGACGCTCGCCGGCGACCTGCCGGCGGCGCGCCCTGACGACCTGCTGCTGGTCGCCGACATTGCCTGGGTGCAGGCGCGATTCGGTCCGGCCGACGCGGTCAGCGAGGGCCGCGTGCGCCTGGCGCCGGATACCGACCTGGCAAGCTGGCGCCAGGCATGGGCACAGCGACTGCCGGCGGGACTGCTGATTCGCGCCGCCGACGACGACAGCGCACGCGTTTCCAACCTCTCGCGGGCCTATCGCGTCAATCTCAATGTCCTGGCGCTGGTCGCCCTGCTCACCGGCACCTTCCTGGTCTTTGCGACGCAGTTGACTGCCGTTGCCCAGCGCTCGACGCAGTTTGCCCTGCTCGGCGTCCTCGGCCTCTCGCCGCGCATGCGCCTGCTGCAGGTGCTGCTCGAAGGTGTGGCGATTGGGGTGCCGGGGGCGCTGCTCGGCCTGGCCCTCGGCTACGCGCTGGCCGTCGCCTTCACCCAGCTGCTCGGTGGCGATCTCGGCGGCGGCTACTTCGCCGGCAGCATACCGCTGATCGTTCCGGCGCCGGCACCGGCGCTGCTTTTCCTGGCGCTCGGCTGCCTGGCCAGCCTGGCCGGCGCCAGTTACCCGGCCTACCTGAACCGCATGCAGCCGCTGGCGCAGGCACTGAAAACCGGCTTCGCGCAACGGCCACCTGCTGATGCCGCGCCTGCCGCGCAGCCACGGCAGCCTGGGCAGTCAGGGCGGTCTTGGCTGGCGCGACGACCGCGAGTGCCAAAATTGCCGCTGCTGCTGGCACTGGCCGCGTTCGCGCTGACGCAATTGCCACCGCTGTTCGAACTGCCGCTCGCCGGCTATGCCTCGATTGCCCTGGTGCTGGTCGTCGGCATCGCCAGCGCGCCGCTGCTCACGCAACTGCTTTTCGGCTGGCTCAGCGCCCAGCCCCTGCCGGCGCCGCAACGCATCGCGCTGCAGAATGTCGCGCAGGCGCCGCTGATGGCGCAGGTCGCGGCCAGTGGGCTGATCGTCAGTTTCGCCCTGACTGCGAGCATGGTGATCATGGTTTCCAGCTTTCGCGTCGCCGTCGACCAATGGCTCGATCACGTCCTGCCGGCGCCGCTCTACCTGCGCAGCAAGGCCACGCCACTGCCGCAGGACCTGCTCAACGCCCTGACACAGCCCGACGCACCCTTCGCCAAAGTCGAGCGCATGGCCAACGCGGCGCTGACCATCGACCCGCAGCGACCACAGGTGGCGCTGCTGATACGCGAAATCGAGCCTCGCGACCCGGCGGCACGCTTGCCGTTTACCGGCCCGCTGCTGACGCCGCCAACCGCCCTGCCCGCAGTCTGGATCAGCGAACCGATGGCCGAAATCTACCGCCTGGCGCCCGCTCAGACCCTGCGCCTGCCGTTGCTCGGGCGCGAGGTTCCGGTTTTCATCGGCGGCGTCTGGCGCGACTACGGCCGGCAATTCGGCGCCGTGGTCATCAGCCGCCAGGATTATCAGCAACTCGGCGGCCATTTCCAGCCCACCGACCTGGCACTGTGGCCGCTACCCGGGCAGGAAGCGCAGGCCAGCGCCTGGCTGGCGCCGTGGGCTGACAGGTACGGCCTGGAAGTCGCCGACAGCGCCACCATTCGCCGCTTGAGCCTGTCGATTTTCGACAAGAGCTTCGCCGTGACCTACGCGCTCGAAGCCGCAGCGATGCTGATCGGCCTGTTCGGGCTGGCGGTAACGCTGGCCGCCAGCGTCTGGCTGCGCGCCCGTGAACTGGCGACGCTCGGCGCGCTCGGTTTCGACCGCCGCATGCTGAGCCACGCGGTGATGCTCGAAGGCGCGCTGATCGCCGCCGTCGGCCTGCTCATCGGCCTGGCCTGCGGCGTCGCCATCGGTGCCATCCTGACGCATGTCGTCAATCCGCAGGCTTTTCACTGGCGAATGGCGCTGGCGATTCCCTGGACGGCTGTCTGCGCCGGCGCGGCCATCACCCTGGCGGCGGCGGTACTCGCCAGTCGCTATGCGGCGCGCCAGGCGACCCGACTGCCGGTCGCGCAGGTTCTGGCCAACGCCCAGTAGGCGAAAGGAAACCGACTCGTGCGCCGCCGCAGCTTCCTGTGCACTCCCCTGCTCCTGCCGACGCTGGCCCTGGCCGCGCCGGTGCGCCCGCCGGTCGCCTATGCGCCGGTCAGCCGCGGCGTCGAACTGGCTTTCCCGCGTGACCACGGCGCCCATCCGGATTTCCGCACCGAATGGTGGTACGTCACCGGCGCTCTCGATTCGCCGCAGGCCGATATCGGTTTTCAACTGACTTTCTTTCGCAGCCGACCGGGCAGCGCCGAAGCGCTGCGCTCACCACTTGCCGCGCGCCAGATACTCTTCGCCCACGCCGCGCTGAGCATTCCCGGCGACCGTCTGCTGCACAGCGAACGCGCCGCGCGCGCCAATCTTGGCGCCGGCTTTTCGAGCAGCGACTGCGACGTACACATCGGCGCCTGGCGGATGCAGCGCGAGGATCGCAGCACGGGCGAAGTTTTCAGGCTGCAGATGCAGAGCGCCCAGTTCTCGTACGATTTCACGCTGACGCCAGCGCAACCCTTAATGCTGCAGGGCGATGGCGGCTATTCACGCAAAGGCCACGCGCCCGACCTGGCCAGCTACTACGTCAGCTGGCCACAGCTGCAGGTCGCTGGCTCGCTGGTCCTCGACGGCCAGCGCCAGCCGGCCAGCGGCCGTGCCTGGTTCGATCACGAATGGTCGACCGCCTACCTTGGCGGTGGCGCCGTCGGCTGGGACTGGGTGGGCATCAACCTCGACAACGGTGGCGCGCTAATGGCTTTTCGCATGCGCGACGCGCAAGGCGCGACGCTTTTCACGCACGCGGCCTGGCGCGATGCCCACGGCCATGTGCGCCAGTTCGCCGCCAAGGAAGTCGCCTTCACGCCGATCCGCAACTGGTCCTCGCCGCGCAGCCGCGCCAGCTACCCGGTGCAGATCGAAATCCGTCTCGGCGAGCTCAGCGTACGCACGCGACCGATTCTCGACGATCAGGAACTCGCGACCAGTCGGCCGCTGCCCGTCGTTTATTGGGAAGGCCTGGTCCGTCTGGAAGGCAGCCTCAGCGGCCGCGGCTACCTGGAAATGACCGGCTACGCCGGTCGCTTGCAGATGTAGGGGCGGGCGCCGATCGGGCCAGGCGGTTTACACCAATTCGGGGTTGCGATCTAGTTGGGCTTGTGCAAGGCAGCAGCGTGTGCCGATCGCTGCCTGTCACCGCATGATCGTTGCTTGTCGACCCCTTGCAGCCGCCCAGCTTTCTCCGTAGCGGCCGTTCGCCCAGGTCCGCCTTAATGTGAAAGTCGCGTATGCGACTCACGAAGCTCCCTTCTCCCCCTGCGGGAGAAGGGCCGTGGGAAGAGGGAGACGGTCATGACTTTCATCATCTGGGGTGCCTCGACTGTCATGACCGTTAGATAGACTTCGCGTCTACGAAGCAGCCGTTGGCGGCCTCACCCTCCCGGCCAGCGGCAGCCGTTGACGTCTCCGGCGCAAATGGCTGTTAAGACAATGGAGCGGCCATTCCGAGGTACGGAGGTCCCGGTCGCGACTCTCTTACGCGGAAACCCTCGACATCCTGATGCGTCGCGCGGGCCGGAGCCCGTTGCGGGGTCCGGCCCGAAGGAAGTTCAGTCCGTAGCGCGACGGCGTCGAATGGCGAGTGCCATCATGCCCAGTCCGACGAGCACTGCACTTGCCGGTTCCGGTACTTGGTGCCGGGTGACGAGGTCGAACGAGAGGAAGGCTCCCGGGGAAAACCTCGCACTATTGAAGTCAATGTCGACTCCGTGCGCGGAGAAGGCCACGTCGCTGGCTTCCATTCTAAGCGTGTCCGCGGTGGCAAAATTGGCGATGCCGATGATGCTGCCGGCCATACCCACCCAGTCGAGATCGCTGAGGATCAGCTGTTCGCCCGCCCCGGTACCCAGATCGCCGGAACCCGTGTAGTCAATGCGTATCGACGACGCACCGATGTCGACATTGAACACTTCCGTACCCAACGACGAGAGTTTGAACTCAGACCCCGAACCGACGACAGCGCTCGCTTGATTGCAAACCCAGTGATCCGGGCCGGTAGTCGCGCAATTTACAGCGTCGCCGATCAGCGTTGCCTGTGCGGTAGGCGCTGCGAGCAGCAGTGTTGCAACAGCGCCCGCTGCGAGCAAGACCTTGATGTCAAGTCGACGAATAGTCATGTAGTTTCTCCTCGGTTTTGGCGGCTGCACAGCTCGCTTTCGTCCGTTCAAAGCATGTTTCGTGCCACAAAAATATTGTTCCATATAATCAAACAATTATTTGTAGCAAACGGCCTTTCTGTGGAAAAACGAGTCAAACGTGTAAAGAAAACCGACATGTGCGACGCGCGTGCCAGGCCCGGGATAGGTATTACCACTTGCCTTCATTGGCCACAGGTGGCGTAGTCGTCACCTGCGCCGCCGTCCGCGCCTTGTCATGACATCCGCCCGTTCGGCTTCGGGGCTGAGCGAAACCTGACCTGCCTCCTCCGTTGCCAACTCGGGACTCTGGTTCAGCCACAGAACTAATCGAGCGGAGCACCCCGGGAGTGGTCGGAGTCCTATGCGATTTTTGGCGGAACAGCTAATTGAATATCCGCAATCGCTGCATTTCAGCCATTGGTCCGAAAAGCTCGAATGGCTCTTCTGGGTCGCGACGCGACCGTCATCTCTTCGAATTCATCGCTGGAAAGCGGTCGATTAAATTTCGTTCCCTGGAAGTGGCCTGTCTGTCACCGAGTATTTGCGACCCTTCAGCGACATTCACTGCACTGGGGAGAGCGCAGCGAAGCTATCGATGAAGCTGGTGGTATGGCAGAAATCATGGCTCCGTTTTCATTCAGTCGCCGCTCTTCCAATTCCAGGGCGGTTTGACGTCGAATCGGTCCTGCACACACAGAACTTTCGCGGCGCGCTGCGATTCGGCGTGGACAGTTCGCTGCGGCCCGAATGCAGCACTGCCTTCAGTTGCCCGACTTCGGCCTTCTGTTCGCGGGGGCGGGTGACCGGCCCCCACCCTCGACCGGCGAGCGCGCGCGACGCCGCCGCTTCATGCGTGCCACCGGCCTTTGCCCCACCCAGCGGACCCCACCATCGCTTTGTCTGCAGCGCGAATTGCAGGCCATCGGACTAACCGACCCTTCAAGCCCCGCCCAGCGCCTTGTAGAGCGCAAGCCGGTTGGCCTGCTCGGTCAGGCGCAGCCCAATCAGACCCTGCTGTGCGGCATACAGCGAGCGTTGCGCATCCAGTACGATCAGCGCGTTGACCGAGCCCGCCTGGTATTGACGCTCGGTGAGCAGGAGGCTGCGCTGGTAGGCATCCACCAGCTTTTCCTGGGCCTGCAAGCGGGCGTCCAGATGCTCGCGCACCGCCAGCGCATCGGCCACTTCCTTGAAAGCGGTCTGCACCGTGCGCTCGTAGGTGGTGAATTCGATCTGGCGGTTGACCTCGGCCACCTCCACGTTGGCGCTCGATGCGCCGCCATCCAGCAGCGGCAGGCGCAGCGACGGCGCCAACGACCAAGGGCCCGAGCCGGCGCTGAACAGCTCGGTCAGCGCCTGGCTGGCGCTGCCCGTCACAGCCGTGAGCGTGATGGTCGGCAGCAAGGCCGCACGCGCAGCACCCACCTCGGCCAGGGCGGCCTGCACCGACCGATAGTCCGCCTTCACATCTGGACGCTGCAGCAGCACCTCAGATGACAGGCCACCCGGCACCGCGGCCAGGGCCACCGAGTCGGCTGTGGCGTCAGCCTGGGGCAACAAATCGGTGGGCACGTCGGCGCCCACCAGCAAACGGAGCGCATTGAGCGATTGCGTCAGGCTGGTCTGGGCCGAGGCACGGTCGCCGAGCGCCGTTTCCAGCGCTGCCTGGGCGGCGGCCGTGTCCAGGCCCGAGAGCGCGCCCGCGCTGTAGCGGCGCTGGGTCACATCCAGGCTGCGTTTGCGGCTATCCACCGTTTGCTGCACCAGCTCGGCCAAGGTTTGGTTGGCCTGCACGGTCAGCCAGGCTTGCGCCACCTCGGCGATCAGTGCGGACTGCACGCCGTCACGGGCGGCCTCGGTGGCGAGGTAGCGGTTCAGGGCAGCGTCCTTGAGCTGGCCAAGGCGGCCCCACAGGTCCAGCTCCCATGACGTGATGGCCAGAGACGCCGTCAGCTGCCGCGAGATGTCGCCCGAATCGCCGGCCGCCGTGGAGCCGCGCGAGACCAATCCACCCAGGCCGGCGGTGACGGTGGGCCAGCGGGCTGCGTCGGTGATGCGGTACTGAGCGCGCGCGGCGTCGATGTTCAGCGCCGCCAGCCGCAGGTCGCGGTTGTGGGCCAGGGCCAGGGAGACAACAGCGCGCAGACGCGCGTCCTGAATCAGGTGCTGCCAGGAAGTCGCTGCGGTGTCGGGCAGGGCCTCATCGGTGGCGCTGCCGCTGGCACCATCCAGCCGTGCGGGCACCACGCTGCCGATCAGCGGTTCGCTGGAAGGCGCGGCGCCCGGTGGCGCGCTGGCGCAGGCGCTCAGAAACAGCAGCGCCGCGACAGCCGCCGCACTGCGGGGGTTTCGAAGGTGTTGGAACAGCATCGGGTATCTCCAAAAACGAAATCAGGCGGCGCTCGGCAACGCCGCAGGCACTGCGGCCACGGCATCGTCGCGGCGGGCAAAGACGCGGCGGATCACCACGTAGAACAAGGGCACGAACACCAGTCCGAGCAGCGTGGCGGCGATCATGCCGCCGAGCACACCGGTGCCGATGGCTCGCCGGCTGGCCGATCCGGCGCCGCTGGCCAGCGCCAGCGGCAGCACACCGAAGCCGAAGGCGAGGGAGGTCATCAGGATCGGGCGCAGGCGCAGTTTCACGGCCTCCAGCGTGGCCTCCATCAGCTGCTTGCCTTGTTGCTCCAGCTGCTGAGCAAACTCGACGATCAGGATGGCGTTCTTGGCAGAGAGTCCCACCGTGGTCAGCAGCCCGATCTGGAAGTACACATCGTTGTCCAAGCCGGTGACCCAGGTGGCCAGCACGGCGCCGATCACTCCCAACGGCACGACCAACATCACCGAGAACGGAATCGACCAGCTCTCGTATAGCGCCGCAAGGCACAGGAACACGAACAGCAGCGAGATCGCGTAGAGCATCGGCGCCTGCTTGCCCGACAGACGCTCCTGGTAGGACTGGCCCGACCACTCAAAGCCGATACCCTGCGGCAAAGTGGCGATCAACTCTTCCATCGCCGCCATCGCATCGCCCGAGCTCACGCCCTCGGCAGCCGAACCGACGATCTCGTAGGCCGACAGGCCGCCATACCGCTCGAGCTTGGCAGCGCCGCTGCTCCAGCCGACGGTGGCGAAGGTGCTGAACGCCACCATGTCGCCAGCGCTGTTGCGCACCTTCCACTGCAGGATGTTGTTCGGCGTCATGCGATATGGCGCATCGCCTTGCACATAGACCTTCTTCACACGCGACTTGTTGATGAAGTCGTTGACGTAGGAGCCGCCCATTGCGACCGACAGCGTGCTGTTGACGTCGGACGTGCTCAAACCCAGCGCGGCGGCCTTGCGGTCGTCTATGTTCACCTCGATCTGCGCCGCATCGGGCAGGCCGCTGGCACGTACCGCGCTCAAGCGTGGGTCTTCATTCGCCTTTTCAATCAAGGTCTCGCGCGCCTGCGTCAGCACGGTCTGGCCAACGCCCCCCAGGTCCTGCAGCTTGAGGGTGAAGCCGGCGTTGCTGCCCAGGCCGCGCACCGCCGGCGGCAGCAAGACGAACACCTTGGCGTCGCGCGTCGCGGCCAGTTCGCGGTTGAACCGGGCCACCAGCGACTGCGCGTCCTGGCCTTCGCCGGTTCGCTCGGACCAGTCCTTCAGGCGGATGAACATGTTGCCGCTGGCCTGGTCGCCGCTGAGTCCGCGCAGCGACAACACGCCGGCGACCTCGGATTGCTTCTGGAAGTAAGCCTCGACCTGCTGCACCGAGGCATCCAGCCGCGCATCGGCCGCGCCCGACGGCAGGTTGATCATGACCATCAGCACGCCCTGGTCTTCGTCGGGCAAGAACGCCGTGGGCAGTCGTGTGAACGCAAAGACCAAGCCTGCCAGCAGCACCGCGTAGATCACCATCATGCGGCCGGCGCGGCCCAGCATGGTCTGCACACCTTGTCGGTAACGCGTGCTGTTGCGCTCGAAGCCGCGGTTGAAGCCGCCGAAGAAGCGCTGCATGAGGCGTCCGACCGGCCCCTTCGGCGCGGCGGCTTGCTGAGGGCGCAGCAAGGTGGCACACATCGCGGGGGTGAGCGTCAGCGCCACAAGCACGCTCAGTGCCATCGCCGCGACGATGGTGATGGAAAACTGGCGATAGATCACACCCGTTGAGCCGCCGAAGAAGGCCATCGGAACGAACACCGCCGACAGCACCAGCGAAATGCCGACCAGCGCGGGCGTCACCTCGCCCATGCTCTTGCGCGTGGCCTGGCGGGGGCTCAGGCCTTCCTCGTGCATCACGCGCTCGACGTTTTCCACCACCACGATGGCATCGTCGACCAGCAGGCCGATCGCCAGCACCATGCCGAACAGCACCAGAGTGTTGATCGAATAGCCGGCCGCGGCCAGTACACCGAAGGTACCGAGCAGCACCACCGGCACAGCGACGGCCGGGATCAGCGTGGCGCGCCAGCTTTGCAGAAAGAGGCTGATGATCAACACCACCAGAACCATCGCCATGGCCAGGGTCAGCACCACCTCGTCCACCGAGACCTTCACGAAGGGTGTGGTGTCGTAGCCGATGTCGTAGCGGATCTGGTTCGGAAAAAACGGTGCCAGTTCTTCGAGCTTGGCCTTCACCGCGTCGGCCACGGCCAGCGCGTCGCCACCCGAGGCCAGGCGGATGCCCATGCCCGACGAAGGCTTGCGATTGAAGCGGGCCTGCATGGCGTAGCTCTCGTTGCCCAACTCGACACGGGCCACGTCGGCCAGGCGCACGATGGCGCCGTCGGTGGACGACTTCACCAGCACATCGTTGAATTGGTCGACCGTGCGCAGCTTGCTGCGCGCCGTGATCACCGCGTTGAGTTGCTGGCCCGATGTGGCGGGCAGCGCGCCAACCTGACCGGCCGAGACCTGGGTGTTCTGCGCCGAAATGGCGCTGATCACGTCCGAGGGCATCAGCTGGAAGCGGTCGAGCTTGGCCGGGTCGAGCCAGATGCGCATCGCGTAGCCCGAGCCCAGGGTCTGCACCTCGCCAACGCCGTCGATGCGGCTGATGGTGTCCTGCAGGCTGGTGGCCACATAGTCACCGATGTCCACCGAGCCCACGCTGGGGTCGTCGGAGGTCAAGGTCAGGATCATCAGGAAGTCAGTGCCCGACTTGGTCACCGTCACGCCCTGGTCCTGCACCGACTCGGGCAGTTGGGTCAGCGCCAACTGCACCTTGTTCTGCACCTGCATCTGCGCCACGTCGGCATCGGTGCCGGCGACGAAGCTCAGCGAGACGCGCGAGCGACCGGCCGAAGTGGATTCGGACGACATGCTCTGCAGGCCATCCAGGCCCTGCATGCGCTGCTCGATGACCTGGGTGACCGAATCCTCCACCGTCTGCGCCGACGCACCAGTGTAGGTGGTGGTGACGGCGATGCTGGTCGGCGCGATGTCGGGGTACTGCTCGAGCGGCAGCTGCGTTATGGCCAGCGTGCCGGTCAGCATGATGACGATGGAGATGACCCAGGCGAAGATGGGCCGGTCGATGAAGAATCGTGACATGACAGGGCTCCGGCGTCAGTTCTTGAGGGCCACGCGGGTGGCGGCGGATGGCGTGCTGGCTGGCGCCGGTGTCGCGGCCAGCGCCGCGCTGGCGGCTTGTTCGGCGCTGGCTGCGCCCACCTCCAAGGCGCTGACGATCTGGCCCGGCCGTACCTTGCCGTTGCCTTGCACGATCAAGCGGTCGCCCGCGGCCAGGCCGCTGGTCACTCGCCATTGCGTACCGTGCACTTCGGCCACTTCGACGGCGCGCTTTTCCACCGTGCCGTCAGCGCCCACCACCAGCGCGCTGGCGCCGCCGCTGGTGTCGCGCTGCACGCCGGTCTGTGGCGCCAGCACGGCTTCGGGCGCATGGGCCTGCGCCACCTGCACGTGCACATACATGCCGGGCATCAGCAGGCCTTCGGGGTTGGGCACCTTGACACGCAGCGTCACGGCGCCGGTGCTGGTGTCGACCGACACACCGCTCACCGCCAACTCACCGGCGTGTTCGTAGGTGCTGCCGTCTTCCAGCTGCAGGCGCACCGCCAGCGCGCCGCTGCGCAGGCTGCCGTTTGCAATCTGCTGACGCATCTTCAGCAACTCGCCGCTGCTCTGGCTGACGTTCACCCACATCGGGTCGGTCTGTTGCACGGTGGTGAGCGCCGTCGTCTGGTTGGCCGTGACAAGCGCACCCGCCGTCACGGTGGAGATGCCCACGCGGCCGCCGATGGGCGCCGTGATGCGGGTACGCTGCAGGTCCAGCCGGGCACCGGCTGCACTGGCCTGAGCCGACTTCAGCTCGGCTTGCGCTTCCAATAGCGCGGCCTGGGCGGTTTCGTTGTCCTGGCGCGAGCCGGCGTCGGCCGCCAGCAGGCTGGCCTGGCGCGCGGCCGTCAGCCGGGCCGACTGCAGCGTCGCCTGGGCCTTCGCCACCGCCGCGTTGGCGCCGTCCAGCGTGACCTGGTAGCTGGCCGGGTCGATCTGGTAGAGTGTCTGGCCCGCTTTGACTGCGCTGCCCTCGGCAAACAGGCGCGACTGCACAATGCCGCTGATCTGCGGCCGAATCTCGGCCGTTTCGGCGGCCACGGTGCGCCCGGGCAGTTCGCGGGTCACGTCCAGCGCTTGGGACTTGAGGGTGACGACGCCCACCTCTGCGGCCTTGGGGGCGGGCTGGGTGGCGGCGCTCTGGCCGCAGGCGGCCAAAATCAGGGTGGCGGCGGTCAGCGCCACCGCGCGGATGGCCACGCGGTAGGCCGACGGTTGCGGTTGATGGGGCAGGTGCAGCATGGACGACTCCGGTTCTTGGGACTGGATCCGATGCTGCGCCGCAAATGTGCAGGAAAGATCAAAAGTGCGCAATATCTCTACCCGGTTCTTCCTGGCCATCCTCGCCACCCTCGCCGTCGTTGTCGCGGTCATGGGGCTGGCCACGCGCTGGAGCTTCGAAAGGGGCTTCATCGGCTACCTCAACGAACAGGCCCAGACCCGCACCGTCGAAGTGCTACCCCGCGTGCAGCAGGCCTACGCCCTGCACGGCAACTGGGACTTCCTGCGCGACAACCGAGAGGCCTGGTTCGCGTTGATGCGCCCGTCCGACCTGGTCGAATGGCGCGGCAATGACATCGCCATCCGGCCGCCGCCGCCCGACTCCGACCTCAGCGGTGCCGTGGTGCGCCTGGGCCTGCTGGATGCGCAGAAACAGTTCGTCGCCGGCTATCGCCAGATCAACGAAGCCTTTCCCAAGCAAGCCGTGGTGGTGAACGGCAACACCGTCGGCTGGCTGGTGCTGGCGCCGTTCGAGGAAGGCACTGCAGACGCCGACCGCCGCTTCCAGCGCAGCCAGACGCGCAGCCTTGCCGGCGTCGCCTTGCTGGCGTTGTCGATGGCGGCCGTCCTGGCCTGGGGGCTGTCGCGCCGCCTGACGCGGCCGGTGACGCAACTGACCCGCGCCACCCACCGGCTGGCCGCAGGGCACCATGACGTGCGCGTGAAGCTGGACCGACGCGACGAGATCGGCGTGCTGGCCGACGACTTCAACCGCCTGGCCGAAACCCTGGAACGTAACCAGACCCTGCGCAAGGAGTTTCTGGCCGACGTTTCGCACGAACTGCGCACTCCGCTGGCCGTGCTTCGTGGCGAGATGGAAGCACTGCAAGACGGCCTGATGCCGCTCACGTGCGACGGCATCGCCGCGCTGCAGGTCGAGGTCATGCAGCTGGAGAAACTGGTCAACGACCTGAATGACCTCGCGCTGAGCGACGTGGGCGCGCTAAGCTATCGCATGGAACGGCTGGACTTGGCCGAACTGGCGCGCCAGGTCGCCACCCCGCACCAGGCCGCTCTGCAGCGCCTGGGCCTGACGCTGCGGCTGGATCTGCCCGAGATGCCCGTCCCCGTGCATGGCGACGCGGCCCGCCTGCGCCAGCTGATCGACAACCTGCTCACCAACAGCGCGCGCTACACCGACGCGCCGGGCCGGGTCGAGCTGAGCGTCGCGGCGTCGGCAAGCCGGGCGCACCTGGCCGTGAGCGACAGCGCACCCAGCGTGCCCGCGGCCGAACTCGGCCGCCTGTTCGACCGCCTCTACCGCGTGGACACCTCGCGCAACCGTGAGACGGGTGGCGTCGGCTTGGGCCTGGCCATCGCGCGCAACATCGTTCACGCCCACCAAGGCGAAATCGCCGCCAGACCATCACCGCTGGGCGGCGTCTGCGTGGCCCTTACCCTGCCGGCGGCCACATGAACGCCACCAGCCTACCCTGCATCTTGGTGGTGGAAGACGAACCCAGGCTCGCCAAATTGCTGGCCGTCTACCTGCGAGACAGTGGCATGACCCCGGTCATCGTGCACGACGGCCTGGCTGCGCTGGAAGCTTTTGCACAGCACCGGCCCGCGCTGGTGCTGCTCGACCTGAACCTGCCCGGGCGCGACGGCGTCAGCGTCTGCCGCGATCTGCGCGCCGCCAGCACCGTACCCATTGTCATGATGACAGCCCGCATCGACGAGATCGATCGCCTGATCGGCCTCGAAGCCGGGGCCGACGACTACATCTGCAAACCCTATAGCCCGCGCGAAGTGATGGCCCGCGTCAAGGCTCAATTGCGCCGCGTACAATGGGCGCAGGATGGCGTGCCCAGGAACATGCCCGCGACCAGCGGGCCTGACGGCACAGGCGCCCGGGTGCTGGACATCAACATCACGAACTGGCGCGTGCACCTGGACGGCGAGCCGGTGGACCTGACCCCTACCGAAGTGCGGCTGCTGCACACCCTGCATGCAGCGCCCGGACGTGTATTTTCTCGCCAGCAGCTGCTGGACCACCTGCACGACGACGGCCGCGCTGTCACCGACCGCGTCATCGACAGCCACGTACGCAACCTGCGCCGCAAGCTCGCCACCGTGACCCAGGGCATCGACCCGATCCGCTCGGTATACGGCGTCGGCTACTCGTTCGAATGGCCAGCGGCCGACTGATCGGGCCACCGCACGGTAGCCGCCACAATAAGACCCCGCGCACCATCTGCCGCGGGCGGTTTTTCTGTTGGCGCCGTCGGGCGCGGCCCGCTGCGAGCCGCGTGGTAACAGCCGTCACGGCTCGAGTAGCACTTGACCGCCGCGTCCGCATGAAGCGGCACGGCGACGCGATGCCGCGGCGCTTTGTCCTGAAGGGGTGCGCTGCCACAGCGCGGCTGTGGTCTACAGGGGTTGCCCGGTCATTTAAGGGCCATTCCGGGGGGCTGCCGGTTCATGGCCGGTGCGAGGCAGTGCAGTCGTCAATTTGCTCGCCGAAAACCGGCCACTCAAGTGGATGGGGCGGGTCCCGCCTCTTGAAATCGAAATGTAACCACGACCGGCGGCTTATGGCCGGCTGCTGTCGTTCGGCATGACTTTAGCATCATGCTCCGTCTCTGCGAATCCCCCAATGGCAGGTTCCGACCCAAAGGGGCCATCCGGACTTCTCTGAAGCTGTCACTCAGGCAGACTGGGCTTCCGCGGGTTTCGTTGCTACAAAGCTGCCGTTCGTGATCTCACACACCCGGCCAGAACCGGCCGTAGCAGGCCCCAAAAACCGAGCTTCGCGAACGGCTGCTCGCCCATCAGATACCGGCCGCTCTGCACTGTTGGGCGTCGGGCTATTGATCGGCCTTCGCGGTCACGGGCGGATACACAAGATCCCGTATTTGCTCTGATCACAGGTCCAGATCGCTGAGGCCCGGATGCTCGTCAGGGCGTCGTCCCAGAGGCCAGAAAAACTTGCGGTCGGTGGCCTTGATCGGGAGGTCGTTGATGCTGGCATAGCGGCGCTTCATGAACCCCTGTTCATTGAACTCCCAGTTCTCGTTGCCGTAGGAGCGAAACCACTGCCCGGAGTCGTCGTGCCATTCATAGGCAAAACGCACAGCAATGCGGTTGCCAGCGCAGGCCCACAACTCCTTGATCAACCGGTAGTCCAGTTCCTTCGCCCACTTGCGGGTGAGGAACTGGTGCACTTCGTCGCGCCCGACGGGAAACTCGGCGCGATTTCGCCAGCGAGTATTCGGCGTATAGACCAGCACCACGCGATCGGGATCGCGCGAATTCCAGGCGTCTTCGGCCATACGAACCTTCTGTCTTGCAGAATCTTCGGTAAAGGGTGGGACGGGGGGTCTGGTTTCCATGGATCACCTCATTGTGAGCGGGTCGGAAAAAACAATTCGCGCCTGGGCGTGCCAGCCGTTGTCCAGCACGCCCACGTTCATTCAAAACTCTCGTACTGCACACGCCCGGCGCTGATTGCCAGTTCGTGTGCTGCTGATTCGGCGGCTTCGATCAAGCGGCGGGGGCCGCAGACGTAAAACAGCGCGTCAGCCGGGGCGGCACGCATCACCGCATGCAAGTCGATGCGGGCTCCCCCTGGGACGCGCGTGAAATACAGATGCAGCTGCCCGGGAAACTCGACTTCGAGCCGATCCCGATAGGCCATCTCGGCGCCGCTCCTGCCGCTGTAGTGCAGCTCGAAGGTGTTGCCACGCGCCTTGAGCACCTGGCCCATCGCCTTGATCGGCGTGATGCCGATCCCGCCGGCGATCAGAATGGCCGGGCGATCGTCATCATGGAGCGGGAACTGATTGGCCGGATGATCGACAGCGAGTCGGGTGCCAATCTGCCACGACAAATGGATGGCCGCCGAGCCGCCGCGTCCTGACTGCTCGTGCAGCACGGCAATCTCGTACCTGTCGCGCCGGTGCGGATGGGTTGCCAGCGAATACTGCCGGGTGACCACAGCGCCGTCCGGAAGTCGCACAGGCACGGCGAGATGCGCGCCTGCCGTGACCGGAGGCAACTCGGTCCAGTCGGGGGCACGCAGTTCATAGGCCCGGACGCGTGGCGTCATCTGGCGTATGCCCGCAACGACAAGCTTCAGCGCGCCGCGACCGATCTCTTCGGCGCTTGCGGCGGCGGTATTGCGTTGTTCCGCCTCCCGCTGCCAACCGGTGACGAGCCCCCTGACTTCGCGCTCGGTAAAGCGCGGTGTAATGTATTTCGGGCAGTTCCAGTCGAACGCCTCCACCGTGATGATCACCCCACGCTCGACCCGTGCCCGATAGTCGGGCGACTCAAGGCGGGCAACGAGTGCCGGCTCCGTGTCCTCGTCGATCAGGCGTGCGCGTCCCCAAATCTTGAGCCGGCGCTGCGCGGGATAGTCCATCAGGAACAGGCTGACCCGGTCATCCCCGTCGAGGTTGCCGACCGAGATGTATTGGCGGTTGCCAGAGAAGTCGGCATAGCCGATCGTCCGTGGTCCCAGTACCTTCAGAAAACCCATCGGTCCGCCGCGGTGCTGGACGTAGGGCCAGCCGTTCTCGCCCACGGTGCCCTGGTAGAAGCTGTCACGTGCACCGATGAACTCGATCTCGACGGGGCTGAGCTCAACCGTTTCGGCATCGCCCAACTCGGTTGAACGGTAGGCGTCGCGGCTGCCCATCCGCGCCTGGGCGGCTTGAACTCTCGGGGTGAAGGCGATCTTTGCGAATGCACGTGCCATGGGGAACCTCCATGCGGCCCCGGGGGCGTGGCCCCCGGTTTTGGTTGACATGATCAGGCGGCAAGCTTCAGTTCGACTTTCGGGAAGTCAATGTCGACGCGTCCGGCCTTGCCCAGCAGGTTGGTCAGGATGTTCATGCCGACGTGAGTGATGACCTCGACGATGTCAGATTCGCTGTAGCCGGCGGTGCGCATTTCCAACAGTTCGGCGGTGGTGACTTCGCCCATGTGGGCGACCAGCGAGCGGGCAAACCTGACGGCGACTGCCGCTTTTTCATCGCGACTAGTACCGGAACGATTGGCCTCGATCTCGTTGCCATCCAGGCCAGCCTTTCGGCCGATCGCCGTGTGCGCCGACAGGCAATACTCGCAGCTGTTTTGCTGGGCTAGGGCAAGGGCGATGCGCTCGCGCGTCTGCGGGTCGAGCGAACCGTCGTCGGCGATGCCGTGCAGTCCCAGAAAGGCCTTGAGGGCGGCCGGCGAGTTGGCAAAGGCCTTGAGGAAGTTGGGCACCATGCCGAGCTTGGCATGGATTGCGTCGAAGAGAGCTTTCTGTTCCGGATTGGCCGATTCGGCGGTAACGAGATTGATGCGTGCCATGATGATTCTCCTGTTTGGTCTTGGGTTTGGGTGTGTCGTCGTGCTGCCGACGGTTGTCACTTTGCCAAAGTCCCATGGATATAAGAATAGCCATATAATCTAATTTACTATTCCATTTGACGGAATAAAACATGGATCGATTTCATCTCATGACCGTGTTTGTCGCCGTGGCCGAAGAGGAAAGCTTCGCCGCCGCAGCGCGGCGACTGCGCCTGTCGCCACCGGCCGTGACCCGTGCCGTTGCTTTCCTTGAAGAACGGCTGGGCGTGCGGCTCCTGACACGCACCACCCGCTTGGTACGGACCACCGACGCCGGCGTCCGCTATCTTGGGGACGCGCGGCGCATCCTGCTCGAGGCGGACGAGGCCGATGATGCGGCGGCCGGCATCAATGCCACGCCGCGCGGACACCTTGCGATCACGGCGCCGGTGCTGTTTGGCAAAATTTACGTGATTCCCGTCATCACGGCCTACCAAACGACGTTCAAGGAAACCACCGTGTCGGCGCTCTTCGTCGATCGCGTGGTCAATCTGATGGATGAAGGTCTCGATGTCGGCATCCGCATCGGGGTACTGCCCGATTCCTCCCTAAGGGCCATTCGGGTCGGGCAGGTGCGTCGTGTTGTCTGTGCATCGCCGGCCTACTTGAAAAAGTACGGCAATCCCCAAACCCCGGCGGATCTTGCGCACCATCAGATCATTGCAGCCACTTCAGTATCCACCGGTTCCGAATGGACGTTCACAAGAGGGACGGAAAAGGTCGGCATCAAGCTCCTGCCGCGGATTCTGGTGAATACGAATGACGGAGCCTTCGAAGCCGCCAGGAGCGGGTTTGGCCTGACGCGGCTGCTTTCCTACCAGGTGGCAAGCGAAGTGGCGACTGGCACGCTCGAGGTAGTGCTGGCGGAGTTTGACGAGGCGTCGATGCCGATTCAAGTGATACATCGGGAGGGGCGCCACGGATCGGCCAAGGTTAGAAGTTTCGTCGATCTGGCTGTGGAAAGGCTGCGGGCAGATACCGCATTGCAGTGAGTTTGTGCCCCTCCCGCAGGCACTCGTTCTCTTGAGAAAGCCGCGATTACCGTTCCAGCCAGCGACGGGCAATTTTCCCGCCAGGACCACTCCTTTTGATCGGCAGCTGTAACATCATCTCGCTGCCAGATCGCTTGAGGAGGCATCAGTTTGCTCTGGGTCGGAAGTACGCATTGACGATTTCGGCAAGCAGCCGCTAGACCGCAATGCAGGAGAAATTGGCCGGAGTCGGCCACAAGCGGTCCTTCCAGCAAACCTCCCAAAGCAGCCACTGAAGAGTTCTGGGTGCATGGGGATAAGCGATAATTTGTCGTGCTGCTTTTCACGATTTGTTTAATACTGTATGAAAACAGCAATTGATTACCTCAAAGCCTCTGGTGAGCAGGCTTTCAACGCAATCGGCAGAGCTGAGTTATGCAGCACGCGCCGGAGTTGTGGCGCAAAACGGTCTTCCGAAAACAAAAGTTCGGTGGCACGTTAAAAGCGTGTTCTTTTATTTGAAACGGACATTTTTTCGGGGGCTAGAGACGAACCTGCGTAGCGATGATCTCAAGTGGAAGCAGAATTGCGTTGGCCCAGAAATATCAGGGCTACACCTTTCCGGCCAAATGCATTACCAGTACGCTTGTCAAAGAGGACGAGGAAAAACCAAATGAGTGACAGCCAGCTGATCTCTGATTTTTTCAGCCGAGATGTGTTACTGGGCGATCGCGCTTTAAAAGCTGCAGTCGCGGACCGTGGGGAGGAAGCGCTGAGACTATTCATTCCCGAACAAGAAGGTTATGGAGCCAGCGGGCTTCAGATTGAGCAACGACTGGCAAAGCTTGCCGCGTCGATCGGCGCCAACGCCGTCGACTATGTTATCCGAGTGATTCGCAATGGATCATGGCGGAGTAAGCTTTCCGCCGCTCCAGCTTTTGCAGGGTTGCGAGAACACAAACAGCGAGCCACCGAGGGGCTGGTAGACGTTTTAAAGCAGGGTGAAATTGATTCTCAGCGCCTCGCAATCGAAGCGCTGGGATACTTGGGAGCAGACGATCTGGCATTCAGCATATCGGAGTTTGCAGAGACTGGCGAGTGGATACCTCAGAGGGACTATGGGCGACAGCCTAGTAGGTATCACCTAGACAAATTCTATTTCTACGTCGTACAGGCACTCATACGCATGACCGCGTCGTTAACCAGTGTCGACGCCATCAGTCGTTGCCTTCGCCAGTTCAGAGATTTCCTCCTAATTTGTGACGAAGTACTCGGCCAAAATCGGATCAGTGACTGGGATGTGCGCTTCGTTGCGCACAATTTTCCGTCGCGGGCAGCGGATCCTCTGGTAAGCGACTGGATCGCCAGTGACTCGCATTTTCTTCAGGAATGTGGCGTCGAAGCACTGGGCCATTTGCGACTCAGTCGAACGAGCGCATTCCTGTTGAGTGTGCTCGAGGATCCACGATTCAACGACTCAGTACGCAAAACCGCGGGCATCAGTCTCTCTGAGATTGCAGACGCTGGAGCGGCGGCGAAACTTGCGGAACGTTTGAACAGTGCTTCAGATTCCCCGGGATTCTCTTGGGCGTTTGCATCGCTCTATGCGCATGATGTGGCGTGGCCCGTGTGCGATGAATTCGTTGAGGAGCTTTTAGGCCAGGAGAACAACGACTCTGAGATCTCGGCACACATGATTTATTCGCTAGCATGCCGAGGCGACGCCCGAGCGGAACGAAGTTTCTCAGCATTGAACTCACAGCATCTCCACATGCGCGGAACAGGCGCAATCGCCTGCGCTCGATTCAATCCAGAAAGTGCTCGCGAAGCGCTGTTTGGGCGCGATGAGGAAGCTAGTAATCCGATGGAACTCGCGTGCATACTCGCTGCCCAAATACACGCTGGTCACGTAGAGAAGGTCGACTCGCTGCACCAAGTACTCACCACGTTTGGTGAATTGCCGATTCTCAGACCCATCTGGAAGCGCGAGGTGCTGTATGCGTTCTTTGTTGCGGAGGGAAGCGACTCGGAGCGAGGGAGGCTTTGGTGCGAGGCAGCTTGGGAGACACCTAGGCGAGTCGTCACGGAGATGCAGGCACTGCTCAAGCGCAGAGCTAGGGAAGTCAGTGCGAACCCGTTGCCGAGGTCGCAAGGGGAACTGGCCTCGGCAGCATCGCGCGAGTCGCAAGAAGTTAACGACAAATTCGACGTGTTTATATCGCACGCCTCAGAGGACAAAATAAACCTCGCGGAACCTCTCTATCATGCTCTCGTGGCTGCCGGTGTAACCGTGTGGTTCGACAAGACCGAGCTTAAGCTCGGAGACGGGCTACGCCGCAAGATCGGCGAAGGCTTAGCGCGTTGTCGTTATGGTATCGTGATATTGAGCCCAAGTTTTCTAGCCAAACAGTGGCCACAAAATGAACTTGATGCATTAATGGCGCGGGAGACAGTGTCAGGGGCTAAAGCGATCCTGCCCATCTGGCACGATCTGAGCGTTGAGGAATTGCTCCGCCATGCACCGATGCTGGCCGATCGACTCGCGTGTCGCAGTTCAGAAGAGATGAACTCAATTGTGGCGAAGATCCTGGATGTACTAAAAGACTGATGCTCGACCAAAGAAAGCAATTGTAGAGTTAGCTTTAACGTCATATCGCTCACCGAGCGTTGAGCGTCGTCAGCTAATAAGTGTTCCAGGAGTCGACTGTGCCACCGAACAAAGCGCTGCACCGGACTGCTTACAGCGTCCGCTCCTACGTCGCTCCCGCCTTCAGCAGCAGGTGAGCGGTAGCGTTGAAGGTCTGCTTTGCCAAAGCGTGAGTGACCGCAAAGGGTCGTGATGCGACCGACCTCTCGTCGACTTCGTCGCCGGAAAGCGGTCAGTGATGTTTCGCTTCCCGAAAGCGGCCATTCATCACCGAGTGCTGACGACCCGTTCCGGTCATTGGCACTCGGCAACATCGGATGACCGCACCTGAGCACGCTGCGGACGTTCGCTCGACCAGCAAACGATCATCCCCATCTGAGCAAACCGACCTTGCCGGTACGCCAGATGCCCGCCCGTGCGCTTCCGCTCTGGGAGATGCAGGGCATTACCCTGGGCGAAGCGGGATTCGGATGACTTTTCAGGGGCTCCCGGGACGAAATTTGAGATTGACATCCCTTGATGGGGGCTCATATACCTTCCATTGTGCCGTTGGATTTCCTATCCTTAGAGACGTCTATTACGGGACGCAACCATTTGCGTACGATGACTTGAACGGTGAGGTGAGTACGTGAGTACACGACTAAGCACCTCCGCCCTAACCACCCGTCACCAAGAGGTGAAGCGCCATGCGTACATTCAAGGTCGTTCTCCAATCACTATCGGTCGCAGTGCTGTTGCTTTGCTCGGTCACCGTGGTACACGCCGCGACGATCGAGTTCTTTGGCAGCCGTGACTCATTCAATGGAGCCGCGTCGGTTCCGAATCCCAGCCGTTGCGGCGTTCCTGCCCCTCCCAACCTTTTTGTCACCGTTCCCACGGGACCGGGCGTGTCGAATCTGGGAGCGTTTGTCCACCATGACACCCATTGCATCAACGTCGCCACTGGCAATGTCTTTGATGGTCTGTTCGAGTGGGATTTCGGCAGCGGCAACACGATGCTCGGTACCTTCTTGGGCAACATCGTTTTTCCGGCAATCAATGGCGTTACGACATTCATCGAAACGTTCACGCTGACGGGCGGAGCGGGTGTCTTCAAAGACGCCACGGGAAGCTTCCTCGGAACTGGGTTTGTCTACTTCAGGCCTACCGGGGTCGATACCCATATGGATTTCAAAGGCTCGCTCAACGTCGTTCCCGAGCCGGGGACAATGGAACTGCTGACGCTGGGCTTGGCCGGTTTTCTATTGGTTGGCCGCCGCAGATATAGGTAGTGTGAATTGCCCTTTCGGCAGGTTACAGAGCGAAGCAGCTGCTCGAATGACGGCTCTGTGGAAGTAATGAATGGCCGCAGTTGGCCGACTGCCGACGGTCAACGCGGGCCTGCTTTTGCGCTGTAGCGATCAAAGTCCCGCATGAGTGGCCCAGAAGGCCGCTGGAGCGACGATCGGGTAGCGTTCAGCCATCGCCAGCAAGTCCTTGTCACCGGTGATGAGGTAGTTAGCGCCCGATGCCTCGAGTGCGGCGAGCAAAGTGCCCAGGACGGCCTGATCATCGAAGTCGCGCAAGTCTGGTTCCAGGTCTGGCAGCGGTTCGATGACTTCGGCTTGAATGGAAAGAGCGTCGACCAGGTCGTCGATCTCAGCCGATGTCAAGCCATGGCGGTGTGCCAGGCGGGGCAGCACGCGTCGCAACTCGTCGAGGATATAGGCGGACAGCAGCACATCGACCGAACCGTGGCGCCACGCCGCCAGGACCTTGCCGGGCACACTGGCCGGGTACGCAATGCCCGAAAGCAGAACATTGGTATCGAGCACTACGCGCAGCGTCGCCACGGCGGTTCAAGGCTTGTTTGTGGATGCGCGTACCGACGTCCGTTCAAGCGCGACGGCGGCCTCGATTTCGGCCAAGCCGCTCGCCTCGGGCACATCCGAAAAACCCGTTTCGATGCGCTGACATAGAGCGTCGAAGCGGCCTTGCATGCGACGAATGCGCTCGAACAAGCGCGCATCGACCAGCGCGGCGACTGGTTTGCCATCTTTGTTGATGACGATGCTGTCGTGCCGGTACTGCACGCAATTGATCATTTCGCCCAAGTTCTGCCTGAAGTTGACTGCGCTGGTTTCGGTAATCACGGTAACCTCTTTAGCATAACCATGGCGATCATTATGGTTTGATGTTTGTTCACGGTCAAGGCGTTCCCGAGTGGCGGTTATCTGACGCACCCACTTTTTGGGGTCACGCCCACTTTTTGAGGGTCAGGTTTTTCCCAGTGCCTTGGGGAAAAGTCAAGATCTGACCCCGCCCCGTGCTGCCGCTGCTGCTGGCACTGGCCGCGTTCGCGCTGACGCAGTTGCCACCGCTGTTCGAACTGCCGCTCGCCGGCTATGCCTCGATTGCCCTGGTGCTGGTCGTCGGCATCGCCAGCGCGCCGCTGCTTACGCAACTGCTTTTCGGCTGGCTCAGCGCCAAGCCCGGCACCGTGGTCATCAGCCGCCAGGATTATCAGCAACTCGGTGGCGATTTCCAGCCCACCGACCTGGCACTGTGGCCGCTACCCGGGCAGGAGGCGCAGGCCAGCGCCTGGCTGGCGCCGTGGGCTCACAGGTACGGCCTGGAAGTCGCCGACAGCGCCACCATTCGCCGCTTGAGCCTGTCGATTTTCGACAAGAGCTTCGCCGTGACCTACGCGCTCGAAGCCGCAGCGATGCTGATCGGCCTGTTCGGGCTGGCGGTAACGCTCGCCGCCAGCGTCTGGCTGCGCGCCCGTGAACTGGCGACGCTCGGCGCGCTCGGTTTCGACCGCCGCATGCTGAGCCACGCGGTGATGCTCGAAGGCGCGCTGATCGCCGCCGTCGGCCTGCTGATCGGCCTGGCCTGCGGCGTCGCCATCGGTGCCATCCTGACGCACGTCGTCAATCCGCAGGCTTTTCACTGGCGAATGGCGCTGGCGATTCCCTGGACGGCTGTCTGCGCCGGCGCCGCCATCACTCTGGCGGCAGCGGTACTCGCCAGTCGCTATGCGGCGCGCCAGGCGACCCGACTGCCGGTCGCGCAGGTTCTGGCCAACGCCCAGTAGGCGAAAGGAAACCGACTCGTGCGCCGCCGCAGCTTCCTGTGCACTCCCCTGCTCCTGCCGACGCTGGCCCTGGCCGCGCCGGTGCGCCAGCTACCCGGTACAAATCGAAATCCGTCTCGGCGAGCTCAGCGTGCGCACGCGACCGATTCTCGACGATCAGGAGCTCGCGACCAGCCGACCGCTGCCCGTCGTCTATTGGGAAGGCTTGGCGCGTCTGAAAGGCAGCCTCAGCGGCTGCGGCTACCTGGAAATGACCGGCTACGCCGACCGCCTGCAGATGTAGACGGGTGTGGGCGTCCATCGGGTCAGGCGTTTACACCAAGTCGTAGTTGGGATCTATTTGGGCTTGTGCAATACAGCAGCGTTTGCTGATCGCTGACTGTCAGCGCATGATCGTCGCCTGGCGACCCGTTGCAACCGTCTGTCGCTTCAATTATCCAACTGCAGCTAACCGAATGGAGCAGTGGCACGTCCTACGTCTCAAGGGCAGCACGTCGGTAATTCAGACCTTTCGTATCCAGCAAATTGCTATCACTCCACGTTCAGGTTCACCGGCGGCAATGGAGCGCAGCGGAATTGTTGTCTGTTACGGCGGAATACTCTGCGGTCACAGTGCACCGCTCCGAAAGTCACGGCAAGACTGGCAAGCCCAACTCTTTGAGAAAGGCATTGTGTTTTTCCCGTGCCTTCTCGATGTTCTCCGCCAAAGTGAGCAACTTGGCATTGACCGCCGGCAAATCGACTTCCGCGTCCGCCTGCGCCGTGCTGATATAGCGCGAGATGTTCAGGTTGTAGCCGTTGGCTTCGATCTCGTCCATCGGCACGCGGCGGGCGTAGCGTTCTTCTTCGCGGCGGAACTGGTAGGTGGCGATGATCTTGTCGATGTGCTCGGGCAGCAGGCGGTTTTGCCGCTTGTCTTTCTCGAAGTGCTCGGCGGCATTGATGAACAGCACGTCATCAGGCTTCTTGCATCTTTTCAGCACGAGAATGCACACCGGAATACCGGTGGAGAAGAACAGATTGGCGGGCAGGCCGATCACCGTGTCGATATGGCCGTCTTTCAGCAGCTTTCTGCGGATGCGCTCTTCCGCGCCGCCACGGAACAGGACACCGTGGGGCAGGATGATGGCCATCACGCCATCCTGCTTCAGGTAGTGGAAACCGTGCAGCAAAAAGGCGAAGTCGGCGGCGGACTTGGGGGCCAGGCCGTAGTTCTTGAAGCGCATGTCCTCGCCCAGCGCGTCGGTCGGCTCCCAGCGGTAGCTGAACGGCGGATTGGCCACCACCGCATCGAACTTCGGCATCCGGGCCGGGTTCATCTCGCGCAGCATGTGCCAGTCGTTGGTGAGCGTGTCGCCGTGATAAATCTCGAACTCGGAATCCTTCACCCCGTGCAGCAGCATGTTCATGCGCGCCAGGTTGTAGGTGGTGATGTTTTTTTCCTGCCCGAAGATCTTGCCGATGGTGCCGCCTGCGTCCTTCAGTCGTTTGCGAATGTTCAAAAGCAGCGAGCCCGAGCCACAGGCAAAGTCGAACACGCTGTCCAAATGCTTTTTGGGTCCCGTGGCGGGTTCCTGGCTGTCCAGCGTGACGATGCCCGACAAGATGCTGGAAATCTGTTGCGGGGTGTAGAACTCGCCCGCCTTCTTGCCGGAGCCGGCCGCAAACTGGCCGATCAGATACTCATAGGCGTCGCCCAGCGTGTCCTTGTTGGTGGAAAACTGGCCAGCCCCTCGGCAATGGCCTTGATGATGGTGCAGAGCTTGGCATTACGCGCTTCGTAGGCCTTGCCCAACTTTTCCGAATTCAGATTGATCTCGGAGAACAAGCCGCCGAAGGTGCTGGCGAAGGATTCGTTCTCGATATAGTCGAAGCCTTTTTGCAGGTTGTGCAGCAACTCCCCGTCTTGCGTGCGCGCCATCTCCGAGATGCTGCCCCAAAGGTAGGCGGGCTGGACCACGTAATGCGTCTTGCGGCGCATCTGCTTTTCAAACTCGGTGGTGTCGTCCGGGTTCTGCGCGTACCACACGGCCAGCGGCGTGCGGCGGTCGCCGCCTTCCTTGGCCTTATCAAGCTTGGGGTAATCCGGCCCCAGTTCCTTTTGCGCCGCCGTTTCGTAGTTGTCCGACAGATAACGCAAAAACAGGAAGGAGAGCATGTAATCGCGGAAGTCGTCCGCGTTCATCGCCCCACGCAGTTGGTCCGCAATGCTCCAGAGGGTGTTGCCCAATTGCTTTTGGTCTTGATCGGTCATGTGTTCTTCTTTTTGCCCGGTGTCTTGGGCAACCGTTTCACTGCCCGGTCGAAATCGGTCTCCCGTGTGTCGGCGTGGGCAATACGGGCCGTGTTGAATTGTTCGTACTCGGCCTCAGCAAAGGCCCTGGCCATGTCGTGCGAGATTTTGCCGGCGTGGTTGAGGATGTCGCGGTCGTTGATGGACAAAAAGCCATGCAGCTTGGCGATCCAGTCGCTCATGTGCATGGGCACGCGGCGCATCGCCTGACCTTCGGCGAACACCAGATACTGCTCTACCAGATTGTTGAGCGCGGCCAGTTCGTCGGCATTGAGGTAATTCTTGGCGATGCCCACGTCGGCCTTACGCACCTTGCCGCCCCGCCAGTTGGTCAACCCCATGTTGGGCTGATGCTTGTTGGCGCGGCGGTGGATGATCTCCGCCGCCGTCTGCCCGGTAATGGCCCAGTGCATCTTGTTTTGCACCGTCTGGAAAAACGCGATGCTCTCCGGCTGGGTGGGGTCGTAATCGACGCTGGTGGCGTAGATGTCGGTAATCTTTTGATAGAAGCGCCGCTCACTGGTGCGGATGTCCTGAATGCGCCTCAGCAGCTCATCGAAATAGTCGAAGGGCTGATCCGGGTTTTTCAGGCGCTCGTCATCCAACACAAAGCCCTTGACGATATACTCGCGCAGCCGTTGCGTCGCCCAGATGCGAAAGCGCGTCGCCACCGCGCTTTTCACCCGGTAGCCCACCGACAAAATCATGTCGAGGTTATAAAACGCCATGTGGCGCGCCACCGCTCGCGCGCCCTCCGTGCGAACCTGTCGGAAATCCCGACAGCTTGCCGCCTCCTCCAGCTCGCCCTCGTCGTAGATATGCTGAATATGCTCCACCACATTGGTGCGCGAGGTCTGGAACAACTCCGCCATCTGCTGCTGGGTCAGCCACAGGGTTTCATTCTCCAGCCGCGCTTCCACCTTCAGGCGACCGTCCTCGGTCTGGTAGATCAGCATCTGGCCAGCCGGAGCCGTTGAATTCGGGTGTTGATCGGTCATGCCGGCACCTTGTCCACCTGGCGCGGCACCGGCTGACGCGCCAGCCCGACCGTTTTCGTGACACCACGAAAATGGTCGGAAGCCGCATGTGCGCCCTCGGTTTGAACTGTCAAGGATTCCTTGACAGTTGCGGCGGGGTCCAGCTCAGCGTCCTGATAAATGTGCTTCAGGTGCAGGGAGATGTTCTGCTTGCTGGCGCTGAACAGTTCCGACATTTCCAACTGTGTGAGCCAGACTGTGCCCCGGTCGGCCCGCAGTTGCACCTGGGTTTGCCCGTCTTCGCTGGTGTAGAGAATGAGTTGCGTCATGCGGGCGCCTCGGAAAGCAGCGGGAAAAGCTGCTGCATCAGGCCGATGAGCTCATCGCGGCTCATCTTCTGCTTGCCCGGTGTCTGGCTGGCGTAGCGGGTGATGAGGGCCATGATGTAGTCGTAGTCGATAAGGCTGGATGCGAACAGCACGAACTCGAAATCGAGCTGCTCGATGACGTCTTGCGCGTCGCTGGCTTCCTCGCCAGTTTTGCCCTGCTGGGCGTTGAGTCGCTGGGCGGTTTCCAGATAGGAAGCTCTCAGAGAACGCAGCTCATCCTCGGGCAAGATGGCATTGATTGTTTGCTCTTGCGCTTCATCAATGTCCGTGTATTGGTCGAGCTGGGTCTTGAGGCGCTGCACTTCCTTGAAACGGCTAATGAATTCGATACGCGCTGCATCACCTTTTAAGTTGTAGACGGCTTGAGGCTCGCAAACCAGGTTCCTTTGCTTCATATACTGCGCCATCGCCGCAACTGCTTTTCTGTATTTTGCACTCACCACCGGGGCAGGGTCCACCAGCCATATTTCCTTGGCCGGCTTGCCGGTCTGGCCGGAGAAGAGGCCGATGGCGGTGTCCACGGCGTTTTGTTGCTGGCGGAAGTCGAGAATGTTGCCGTAGGGCTTGGTGTCGTTAAGTACGCGGTTGGTGCGCGAAAACGCCTGAATCAGACCGTGATACTTGAGGTTCTTGTCCACGTAAAGGGTGTTCAGGAACTTGGAATCGAAGCCGGTGAGCAGCATGTCCACCACCAGGGTGATGTCGATCTTCTGAGCATGGGGCAGGTCGGCATTGGGGTATTGCTGATCCTTGATGCGCTTTTGCACGTCCTGATAGTAGAGGTCGAATCCGCCGAATCCGCCAATGCCGTGGTTGCTACCGTATTGGGCGTTGTAGTCGGCGATGATGGCCTTGAGGGCGGCTTTCTTCTTGTCGGGTTCCTGTTCGTTATCGGCCTTTTCCTGGGGCAGGTCTTCCTGAATTTGCTGCACGTCCTTGTTGCCTTCGGCGGGTGGGGAGAAAACGCAGGCGATGTTGAGCGGCTGGAAGTCGGGGTCGGCGGCCTGCTTTTCGGTTTGCACGGTCTTGAACAGGGCTGGGTATTCGATGGCGTCGTTGATCGAGGCGGTGGCCAGCACGGCGTTGAACTTGCGCCGGTTGGTGGCGGCGTCGTGCTTGGCGAGAATGGCTTCAACGATGGCGCGCTTGGCCAGCGCTTCGCCCGGCTTGGGTGGCGTCTTGTTGGCAACTGCGCCTTCCGGCTTGTAGTAATCGACATGGAAGCGCAGGACGTTGCGGTCTTCGATGGCGTGGGTGATGGTGTAGGCGTGCAGTTGCTGCTGGAAGATGTCGGCCGTAGTCTTGTAGGACGCCTGTTGGCCTTCGATCTGCTGATAGCTGGCGTTCTGCTCGAAGATCGGCGTGCCGGTAAAGCCGAACAACTGGGCGTTGGGGAAGAATTCCTTGATGGCCTGGTGGTTGTCGCCGAATTGCGAGCGGTGGCATTCGTCGAAGATGAAAACCATGCGCTGCTGGCGTAGCGGTTCCAGACGTTCCTTGTAGTTGCGCTTGCCATTGTTGGTAGATGCGCCATCAAGCGCCAGGCCAAGCTTCTGGATGGTGGTGACGATGACCTTGTCGGCGTAGTCGTCGGAGAGCAGACGGCGCACCAGGGTTTCGGTGTTGGTGTTCTCCTCGACGCAGCCTTCCTGGAATTTGTTGAATTCCTCCCGCGTCTGCCGGTCGAGGTCTTTGCGATCCACCACGAACAGGCATTTGTCGATGTCCGGGTTGTCCTTGAGCAGGGTGGAGGCCTTGAACGAGGTGAGCGTCTTGCCGCTGCCGGTGGTGCCAGATGTAGCCGTTGCCGCAGCGCTGATGGATGCAATCGACAATCGCCTTGACGGCATAGATTTGATACGGCCGCATCATCAGCAGCTTTTGCTCGCTGGCGACCAGCACCATGTAGCGGCTGATCATTTCGCCCAAGGTGCATTTGGCGAGGAAGGCGTGGGCGAAGCTGTCCAGATGGGTGATCCTGGTGTTGTCCACGTCCGCGAACTGGTACAGCGGCAGGAAGCGTTCGTCGGCATTGAAGCTGAAATGGCGGCTGTTGTTGTTGGCGAAGTACCAGGTGTCGCTGCGGTTGCTGACGATGAACAGCTGCAGGAAGCAAAGCAGGGTTCTGCTGTAGCCATTGCCGGGGTCGTTCTTGTAATCGACAATCTGCTGCATGGCCCGGCGCGGGCTGATTTGCAGGGTCTTCAGCTCGATCTGGACGGCCGGAATGCCGTTGATGAGCAGAATCACGTCGAAACGGTGGTGGCTGTAGTCGGTGCTGATGCGGAGCTGGTTGACCACTTCGAAGCTGTTCTTGCACCAGTCCTTGATGTTGACCAGCGTGTAGTAGAGCGGCGTGCCGTCGTCGCGCTCGAAGCTGTTGCGCTCGCGCAGGTGGCGGGCGGCAGCGAACACGTCCGGGGTGACGATGGATTCCAGCAGGCGGGCGAATTCGGTGTCGGTAAGGTGAACGCGATTGAGCGCCTCGAAGTGATGGCGGAAGTTGTGTTCCAGCGCGGCGCGATCGCGGATGTCCTGGCGGTTGGTGTATTTGAGGTCGCCCAGTTTCTCGATCAGGGCTTGCTCGATTTCTCGTTCAGTCATTGATGGTGTTCTGTGCTGTTTTGGATTGTGCTTATTGATGATGCATGAGGATAGCGTTTATCCATAAACTTGGCGGGCAGAATCCCTGTTCCTTTAACTCGGTGTGTACTGGCGCCCCGATTTTAACCGCGTTGCGCAACGGGTTTAGGTCGTTTCGTGTGGAACCGCCGCCAGTGAGGCGGATGGCTCCGCCGAGCCCTTCGGGCGCCCCCACCCGCCGGTGGCGAGGAGTTACCAGTGCGCCGCTTCGAACCCGGCATCGGCCAGCATTCCGACCCGGCGCGGCGAGAGGTTCATATCGACGAGGAGTTTCATGCGATGAGCAGCATTACCTCGCGTTCTTCGGCACGCCGCGCGGCATAGCGAATGGCTTGCATGACGTCCTCGCGTTCAAGGTAGGGATAATCGGTCAGAACTTCCTCGACGCTGTGCCCCGCGCCGACTTGCCCCACGACCATGCCGACCGTGATACGCATCCCGCGGATGCATGCCTTGCCACCCATCACGTCGGGCTGCTGGGTGATGCGATCAAGTTGTCCCATGTGCTGCTCCTTAGCAAACCTCATTGTCAGGCGAGAGCTTGGAGAGGTGAATCGTTGGGCTTCGCAGGCTCAGCCCAAGCTACGGAAACCACCGGAACCACGGGAACCACGGGAACCGCAGCGGTGACGGCGCGCCTCAGACCAGCCCGTCAAAGAGCTGCACCTGGACCGTATCACCGACGGCGACCGAGCCACGCTCATGTTCGAGAACGATGAAGCAGTTGGCGTCGGACATCGAGCGCAGGACGCCGGAGCCTTGGGCGCCGGCCGGGCGGACGCTCCACTGTCCTTCCGCGTGGCTGAGAATGCCGCGCTGGAACTCGGTGCGTCCAGGGGCTTTTTTCATCGCCACCCTGCTCACGGCCGGCAGCAGCGGCACGCCGGGCAGCGGATCGGCGCCCATCAGCAGCTGCAGTGCGTCGCGCACGAACTGGTAGAAAGCGGCCATCACCGCGACCGGATTACCGGGCAGGCCGAATAGCCAGGCCGCGTGCCGATCACCACCCTCACCACCATCACCCCCCTCACCGCCGCCGCGCGAGCCGAGGCGACCGAAGGCCATCGGGCGGCCGGGTTTCATGGCGATCTTCCAGAACAGCACTTCGCCGAGCTTTGCCATCAGCGGCTTGACGAAATCGGCCTCGCCGACCGAAACACCGCCGCTGGTGATCACCACATCGGCCGCGGCAGCGGCGTCGCGGAAGGCTGCTTCGAGAGTCGCGGGATCGTCGCGGACGACACCGAGGTCGAGGACCTCGCAGCCGAGGCGAGTGAGCATGCCGAAAATCGTGTAGCGGTTGCTGTCATAGACTTCGCCGTCGGCGAGCGGGGTACCGATCGAGCACAGCTCGTCGCCGGTCGAGAAGAAAGCGACGCGCAGACGGCGGTAAACGCTGACCTCGGCACAGCCGAGCGACGCCATCAGGCCGAGTTCTGCGGGGCGGATCAGCCGCCCGGCGGCAAGCGCCGGCTTGCCGGCAGCCAAATCCTCGCCCGCCAGCCGGATATGCTGGCCGGCGCGCTGGCCGGCCGGGACGATGACCTGATCGCCGTCGAGCTCGACCACCTCCTGGATCACGACGGTGTCACATCCCGCCGGCGGCAGTGCGCCGGTCATGATGCGCACGCATTCAGCGGTGCCGACGGCGCCCGCGAAACCCTTGCCGGCCAGCGCCGTACCGATCACGCGCAGGCGCGTCTCGCCGCTGCCCGCGAGATCGGCCTGGCGCAGCGCGTAACCGTCCATTGCCGAATTGTCGTGCGCCGGGACATTGAAGGGCGCGATCACGTCGCTGGCCAGCACGCGACCCAGGGCGCTGCGTAGCGCCACACGCTCCTGGGTACGCACCGGGGTGAGCTGGCTGCGAATGAAGGCACGCGCCTGCTCGACCGACAGCGCGTCGGGGTCGTAATCGCTCAGGCAGCTGAAACGGGCAGTGAGACTCATGGCGACTCGCCTTGAAAGGTGGTGGGAAATGACGGGTTGGCGAGCAGCGATGGCCTCTTGCGGACTACTAACTGCGGACTGCTGACTGCGGACAACCGACTTGCTTCAGCAAGCAGCCCTCAGCCACCGGTCATGGACATGAAGCGCACTACCTGCGGGGCGTTCATCTGATTGCTGAAGTCGTGGCCTTTGGCCTTGATCCCCATGCTGTGAACGATGGCCGCGCGCAGCGGGCGATCGTCGGTCGGATGCGCGCGCAGCAGCGGCAGCAGATGACTGGCGTCGTTGTTGCCCAGGCAGGGGTAGAGTTCGCCGCGCGCGGTGATGCGCACGCGGTTGCAGCTGTCGCAGAAATTGTGGCTGTGCGGGGAGATGAAACCGACGCGCGTCGAGCTTCCCGGAATGCGCCAGTAGCGCGCCGGTCCGCCCGAGCTTTCGGTCGACGGCAGCAGCACGAAACGCTCCGCCAGCCGTTGCATCGCTTCCTCGCTGCTGATGTAGGTCGACTGGCGCGCGTGGCCGATTTCGCCGAGCGGCATTTCCTCGATGAAGGAAATATCGATCCCGCGCTCAACGGCGAACTCGACCATCTCCGGAAACTCGTCGTCGTTGGTGCCACGCATCATCACCGTGTTCAGCTTGAGGCGCTGGAAACCGGCCGCCTGCGCGGCATCGAGACCGCGCAGCACCTTGGCCAGTTCTCCGACGCGGGTGATCGCCTTGAAGCGCTCGGCACGCAGGGTATCGAGACTGATGTTGAGGCGTTTGACGCCGGCCGCCAGCAAGGCTGGCGCAAAGCGATCGAGCTGCGAGCCGTTGGTGGTCATCACCAGTTCCTTCAACCCGGGCAGCACGGCGAGTCGTTCGAGCAACCAGACGACGTTTTGACGAACCAGCGGCTCACCGCCGGTGACGCGCAGCTTGGTCACGCCGAGATCGACGAAAGTGCTGGCCAGACGCAGGCATTCCTCGAGTGTCAGCACCTGCGCCCGCGGCAGGAAAGTCATTTCCTCGGCCATGCAGTAGCTGCAGCGGAAGTCGCAACGGTCGGTGATCGACAGGCGAACATAGGTCACGTGCCGACCGTACTTGTCCACCAGCGTCCCGGCGGCATGCCGCGAGCTGGCCGGTGAAGTCGGCGGTGTGAAGCCGACCAGCGAATCCGGAATGGCCTCCGGGGTCAGCGATTCGTTGCGCATGGGAGAGGCTCCCTGGGGCCTGCCTGTGGCGGCGTGAAGTGGTCAAGATGAGAACGGTTCGCAGCGGATTATAGCGAACTTTGCCCCACTCCGACGCACTCGTGAGCGCCTGGCTGGCCGCCCGTGGTGGCCAGCCAGGCGGCAGGGCTGGTGACCACACCAGCCCTGCCTGACGGCGGTTACAGCGCAGGTGAAAACCGGCTACCGACTCAATCGTCGCCGTTCATGAAACCCAGCAGGTGCAGCAGGCTGGTGAAGAGGTTGAAGATGGCGACGAACAAGGTCACCGTGGCCATCACGTAGTTGGTTTCGCCACCGTGAATGATGTTCGAGGTTTCATACAGGATCAGCCCCGACATCAGCAGCACGAAGGCCGCCGAGACGGTCAGCGACAGGGCCGGAATCTCGAAGAAAATGGCCCCCAGCCCGGCCAGGAAAGCGAGCAGCACGCCGACCATCAGGAAGCCGCCCATGAAGCTGAAGTCCTTGCGCGTCGTCAGCGCGTAGCCCGACAGACCGACGAAGATCGTCGCCGTGCCGGCCATGGCCATCATCACCGTCTGGCCGCCATTGGCCAGGCCGAGGTAATGACCGATGATCGGCCCCAGGGTATAACCCATGAATCCGGTCAGGGCGAACACCGAGGCCACGCCCCAGCCGCTGTTGCGCAGCCGGTTGGTGAGGAAGAGCAGACCGAAGTAGCCGACCAGGGTCACGATCAGCCCGGGATGCGGCAGCTTCAGTGCCATAGAGACGCCGGCGGTGAGGGCCGCGAACAGCAAAGTCATCGACAGCAGCAGATAGGTGTTGCGAATCACCGTATTGGTGGCAATTGCCGACTCGCTGCGGCTCGGCGCGACACGAGTCGCGGTCTGGGTATTGAAATTGCTCATTCTGAACTCCTGTTGGGAAAAGATTTCAAGCCGCTGCGGGCATGCCGCAGGCGGCTCAAACCGTCGTTGTGGTGAGGTCTGCCGGCGGCACAGCCACGGACAGAGCCGCGCGGGCGTCCCTGCTGCGGCCAGGCTGCCGCTGGCGCTGCCGCGCTACCTGGCGGGCCAGCGCCCGCCCGGCACGATCGACAGCACGATCGATGGCCAGGTAGAGATCGGCCTGGGTGTCATCGATGCGCACGTCGGCGGCGCCGGCAACGGCGACCTGAATGCGGCAGCGCTTGTCCTTGCCGCCGCGCGGCCCGTTGATATCGGATAGAACCACCGAGACACCGTTGACGCGGTCGTGTGCCCAGTCGATCGAGAAGCCCAGGCGCCGCTGAACGTGATCGCGTACTTCCGCGCTGAGCTCAAAGCCCCTGGCTTGGGTGTCGATATGCATGCATGTCTCCTCTTCTGCGTTGATCGGAAGAGGCAGTCTAGGACATGCCGAGACATCCGACCAATCGAATATACTGTCTCGATAGATCATTTTTTCTTTCCTGTTTTGCTTGCCTGTTTTTTACGGACGCTCATGGCCTCGCTCAATTACAAACACCTGCGTTATTTCTGGATGGTCGCCAAGTGCGGCGCCATCGCTCGCGCCTGCGAACAGCTGCACCTGACGCCGCAGGCAGTCAGCGGCCAGTTGCGCGAGCTGGAAGAATCACTCGGCGTCGAGTTGTTTCGCCGCGTCGGCCGCGGCCTGGAACTCACCGGCGCCGGGCGGCGCATCCTCAGCTACGCCGACGAGATATTCGCCATTGGTGATGAATTGCTGGAAGTTGCTCGTGACCAGACGATGACCCAGAGCCTGCCCTTCGCCGTGGGCATTGCCGATTCGGTGGCCAAGTCGGTCGCCCTGCGGCTCGTGGAACCGGTGCTGCACCTGCCGGAAGCAGTCCGCCTGATCTTCCGTGAAGGACGCCTGACCGGATTGCTCGCCGACCTCGCCGTGCATCGCCTGGACATGGTGATCGCCGACCGACCGATGCCGGCGAACCTGAATGTGCGCGGCTACAGCCACCCACTCGGCGAAAGCGACCTCACCGTCTTCGGCGCACCAGGCTTGCTCGCTACCTTGAACGGCCGCTTTCCGGCACTGCTCAACGGCGCCCCGTTTCTGATGCCTGGCGACGACGTGGCGATCCGCTTGCGCCTTGAACAGTGGTTCGAAGCCAGCCGCCTGCACCCGCGCATCGTCGGCGAATTCGACGACAGCGCGCTGCTCAAGTCATTCGGTCAGGCCGGAGCCGGTCTCTTCGTCGCACCGACGGCGATCGCCGCCTACGTCAGCGATCAGTATCGCGTGCAGGCCATCGGTCGTATCGACTCGATCGCCGAACAGCTGTTCGCGATCACTACCGAGCGGCGCCTTAGCCATCCGGCCATCGTCGCCGTCATTCAGGAGGCGCGCGACAAGGTTTTTGGCGCCATCAAACGCGCCCCACGGCGCTCCGCAAAAGCCAGTCAAGCTGCGGCCGAGACGGCAGTTAAACCGGCACGCTCACGCGCTCGCTCGCGGTCGTCCGGGGATGCCTCCTGAGCCTCGCCAACAAGCGGACGTTGCTACCTCGCCGGGCGGCGTCGGCGAACGCAGCTAGGTGCGCAAACACTTCTGAATTTTCGATGTATCTTTGTAAATATTTCTGCTTTTCTGCAGAATTTCGTCGGTCTATGCTGGCCCCTCTTCAATCGGGACTTCAGAGGACGACCATGAAAACCTTCTCCTTGCTGGCAGCCGTTCTGGCTCTCGGCTTGACATTGACTGTCGGCGATGCAGACGCCGCTGGCAAGCGCTTCGGCGCCGGCAAATCCTCGGGCATGCAGCGCGACTCGATGAGCACGAACAAGTCTGCCGACGCAGCACCGGGCGCTGCCAAGGCGCCGGCAGCGGCGGCTGCGCCGCAAGCGCAGCCCAAGCGTTCGTGGATGGGTCCGCTCGCCGGTCTCGCCGCCGGCCTCGGACTGGCGGCCCTGGCTTCGCACCTCGGCTTCGGCGAGGAAATGGCCTCGATGCTGATGATCGGCCTGCTGGTGATGGCCGCGGTACTGGTCATCGGCTTCATCATGCGTCGCCGCGCCGCCGCCCGACAGGCCGGCATTGGTGCTCCGGGCGGCCTGCAATACGCCGCGACCGGCCCCGGCAGCGCGGCGACGAATCGCGGCCGCAGTGATTCGCCGCTGCTGCCTTCCACGCCGACCGACGCATCCTTTTCCGGCAGCTCTGCCGCCCCGGCTGCGCCTGTGGCGTCGGCGCTGTCTGGCGCAGCTTCCGCTTCGCCAGCGGCAGCCGAAGCGCCCGGCGCGAGCAGCGGCAACATCCCGCTCGACTTCGACGCCGCCGGCTTCGTGCGCAACGCCAAAGTCAGCTTCATTCGACTGCAGGCCGCCAATGATGCCGCCAACCTCGACGACATCCGCGAGTTCACCACTCCCGAGATGTTTGCCGAGATCAGCATGAACATCGCCGAGCGCGGTGACGCAGCGCAGGAAACCGACGTGGTGACCATCGAAGCCGACGTGCTCGACGTCGCAGAAGAGGCCAACCGCTACGTGGTCAGTGTCCGTTTCTCCGGCCTGATCCGGGAAGAGCAGGACGCGGCCGCCGAGCCCATCGATGAGGTATGGCATCTCGTCAAGCCACGGCAAGGCAAGGGCGGCTGGCTACTGGCCGGTATTCAGCAGATGCAATAGCGGGTGGTCTGACGCCCGACCGCCGGCAGCTGCAGACAACTGTTGTTGCTGGCGCCTGGCGTCAGCCGGCGTCAGCGGTCAGCGGTGAGCCGTGTCAGCCCTATCAGCTTTGTTCGCCCGGAAACCTGGAAGCGTCGCCAGCCGTGTCAGATCGGCCGGCCGATCGACGTCCCAGAGAGCCGGCAGCTCGCACCAGCGCAGGCCCAGCGCCAACAGGCGCTGCCGCGTCTGGGCCATGACCCGTTCGCTGCCCCAATCGACGCCTTCGAACAGGCCGGGCTGCGGGCAACGCAAGCCAAGCAGCACGTAGCCGCCGTCTTCGGCCGGAATGAAGACCGCATCATTGCGGCCCGGCTGCTCGTCGCTCAGCGCCCTGGCCGCCGCCGCGAGATGCTCCGACTGCAGTGCCGGACAGTCTGTTCCGATCAATAACAGCGGCCCGGCGTGGGCGGCAAAAGCCGCCGCCATGCGGGCGCCGAGGTCGTCGCCGGACTGCTCGCGACACTCGATTCCACAACAGCGACGAAGCGCCCGAAAAAAACGGTGCTCGCCGTCCGGTGCAACCCACAAGCTAACGTCGCCCAAGGCGGCGCGCCTGGCCAGCGCCAGCGCGCGCAACGTCAACCGGCGCTGCAAGCGTGCCGCACCAGCGGCGCCGAGGGCTGGAATCAGCCGTGTCTTGGCGGCGCCGGCCTGCGGCGCACGCGCAAAAACGGCCAGCGCCGGCAGCTCAGGGCTGGCGCGGAGAATAGCCATAGCGAACGGCCAACTGCTGCGGGTCGGCGCCAAAAAAATAGCTCGCCCGCAAGCGCCACATCAGGACGATGGTGCGCAGCACGCCATGCTTCTCCCAGCGCCGCCCCGAGGTACGCACGCGAGCGCGCAAACACGCCGGTCGCGCGACAGCTTTGAGCCGCCTGGAAAGCGCGATGTCCTCCATCAACGCGACTTCCGGAAAAGCGCCAACCGCCAGGAAAGCATCGCGGCGCACGAACATCGCCTGATCGCCGGTGGCGATCCCGGTCCAGCGTGAGCGCCAGTTCATCATCGCCGCGACGAGCGGCAGCAGGGGATGGCGGCCGTCGATAGAAACGTCGAAGCGCCCCCACACCGCGCCGCCGGCAATCGCCGCGCCAATCAGCGCGTCGGCGTCAGGCGGTAGCGTCGTATCGGCATGCACGAAAAGCAGCACTTCGCCGCGACTGGCCCGCGCACCGACGTTCATCTGCAGCGCTCGCCCGCGCGGCGCGTCGAGCAGCCGGTCGGCGCCGGCCGCCGCCAGCGCCGCCGTGCCATCGTTGCTGCCACCATCGACCACCAGCAGCTCGGCACCGCAGGCACGCAGCGCCTGCAGCTTCGCCAATTGCGCCACGACCGTCGTCGCTTCGTTGAGCACCGGCAGAATCAGCGACAGCAAGGGCGGGCGCCCGGCGCAACCATCACTCATCACTCATCGCTCATCGCTCATCGCTCATCGCTCATCGCTCATCGCTCATCACTCATCACGCCAAGAGCGGCAGCGCCGTCGGAAACTACTCGCCACGCTCTTTGCTTGCCGGCTCGACGACGAAGCGACGGCAGGCCTCATGCAGGAAGCTCATCTGCTTCTTGAAATTGGCGCAACCCTGGCACATCACCAGATGCACCCGCAGGCGCAGGCCTTCGCCGACCGTCAACTGGCGCTCCTGCCCTTCGGACAGCAATTGGGTGACCTCCCGGCAAGTCAACATCTATGTTCTCCGAAGCAGCGTTGGTTGTCAGGCCTCGCGTACTCGCACGCGAGGCCATTGGAAAGCCTTCAACTCAGGAGAAGCGCAGGCAGCAAGGCGGCCGACCTCCCCCGGAAAACTTGCGATTATCCGTTATTTCACCCGTTGCCGGCTCGCTCCAGCGACGATCACGCTCGCCGACTCAGCGGCGAAAATGCTCGCCACTCAGCAAGCGCCCGATTGCCGAGCGGTGCAAAAAATGCCTCAATGCAAGCCATGGCCGGGATACTTGTAACAGTCGCGTGAGATCTTCACTTCTTACAACTGAATCCAGTCGAGCGGCTGCGGCCCTGTGCAGGGCGCTGAAGTGCGCGCCGGATTTCATTCCCCAGCCGCCGCTTCCAGCGCCAGGGTCAGTGCCTCGACATCGATCGGCAGGTAGCCGGTAATCTCCAGCTTCCGGTCCTCGAAAACGTCCGCGCCCGGCTGCCTGTCCTGCCACGCGGCGACTACCTCGTCGCGCTGCCGAATCAGCAACTCGACCTGCGGACGGTAGAGCCGCAGCATCGCCGTCAGCCAGCGATTCACTGCCCAGTTGGGGAAGGCATGGTCGATGGCGAAGCGGTCGAGCATGGCGATCATCTGCTCGGCCGGATACCACGTTTCCGCGGTCACCCAGCGATTGGTGCAGAAGAGACCGATCGGGAAACCCCAGCCGTCCATGGAAATCGCCACCAGGTGGCCAAGCGCTTCGTCGCCCGCCGGCCAGGCATCGCTGGCTTGCGGGTAGTCGAGCGGGCGACAGCCCGGCGGCATGCCACCAGCGCGAAGGAAGAGATGGAAATGGCCATGCTCGAGCTCGCCGTCGCGATGCGTATGGTAGTAGTACTGCGCGTGCGTTTGGCTATCGAAAACGTCGTCACGGGGATAGTGTTCGAGTTCAACGAACTCGCCCTGCCCGCGCAGGACCTCGCCAACGAGATTGATGCCCCCCTTTTCGAGAACGCGGTAACACTCGCGAATCTCGCGGGCGGCAGCGAGCATCGAGGCGCGGCGCTGAGGACTCAGACTGTCCAGGCTGGGGGAAAGCTTCATGTCGGCAAGCTGCAGAGCAAACTGCGGTGAAAGAAGCTCACGGAGGCCGGCCGTTCAATAGCTGGCAGCGGCGCCGGGGTTCTTCGCCGCGCAGGGATTGGCTTTCGCGGCAGGCGGCCGATAGCCCTTCTGGAGATCCGCCACATACGCCGTCAGCGCAGCCAGCTCTTTCGATTCCCAGGGCAGGGGCTTCGCCGCGAGCGGGTTGACAACGCAGAACTGGACGAACTCGTCGAGGTGCACCTGGCTCATCCCGGCGCTCTTCGCCATTTGCACGACGTGCGGATAAGGCTGCGCGAAGGAAGGCTGAAAAGCGCCGTAGTTCTGATGGCAGGTATTGCACGACATGCCATTGGTGGACAGCTGGCTGTCCTTGAACAGGGCTTCGCCAAGCTTGATCAGCTCGCCCTGGTCGCCCACGTAGGGCCGGTAATTGGCGGGACGAGTCAGCTCCTTGGCGGCGCACGGTGGCTTGGCCGCGCAGGGATTTTTCGCAGCGCAGGGGTTCTTGGCAGCGCAGGGGTTCTTCGCAGCGCAGGGATTCTTCGCAGCGCAGGGATTGCTGACCCGGCCGCTGCGATTCCTCGCCGCACAGGGACTGCAGGCCGCCGTGGCAAGCAGGGGGCTGCCGAGGGTCGCCGCCATCAGGCCGGCCGAAAGCATCGCCCGAGCAACTGGATTTCGAGATCTGGTCTTCGTATTCATCGGTCCTCTCCTTTGCAGTGCAAGCACCATTGTCAAGGCAGGCGACCCGCGCCAGCGTGCCCGGCACGGCGACTCTGCGCAAAACGGTTCCAAACATGGCCTTGATTTTTCGGCAGAAGCCGGCTGTCCAAGAGGCCATGAGCGACGAGCATACGCCAAATCCGGGCAAGCCGGGCCGCGCCAGCCGAGCGCAACACCGCCCCCGCTCGACCGATTCCCGCCGGCAACGCCCTCCTCCCGCCCCTGGCTACCGGTGCAGACGCATCAGGGTGCTCTTGCCAAACAGGCTCTCGACCAGATCCACCGCCAGTTCTGCGGTCATGTTGCGCAGATCGAGCGCCGGGTTGAGTTCAACAATATCGAGCGAGCGAAGCCGCCCGGTATCGGCGATCATTTCCATGCACAGTTGCGCCTCACGATAGGTCGGACCACCGGGTACCGTGGTACCCACTCCCGGCGCGATTTCAGGGTCGAGGAAATCGACGTCGAGGCTGACATGCAGATGCGTTTCCGAACCGACGCCCGCGAGCGCCTGCTCCATGGTTTCGCGCATGCCGATCTCGTCGACATAGCGCATATCGAAGACCTCGATCCCGATTTCAGCCAGGAAGCGCTTTTCACCGTCATCCACACTACGAATGCCGATCTGGCGAATGTCCTGCGGCAACAGGGCCGGCACATGGCCACCGATTTCGGTGAGTGGCGATGGACCATAACCACACAGGAAAGCGCCCGGCATGCCGTGGATGTTGCCACTGGGAGTCATGATCGCGGTGTTGAAATCGGCGTGCGCGTCGAACCACAGCACACGCAGCTGGCGTCCACTCGCGCGGCAATGCCGGGCGACGGCGCTGATCGAACCGATGGCCAGACAGTGGTCGCCGCCGAGCATGATCGGCAGGCGCCCATCCTGCAGCTCGGCGTACACCGCAGCGTGCACGCTGCGGTTCCAGGCCACGACTTCGTGCATGTGGCGGAAGCCATTCACCGCCGGCAGATCGGGATTGCCTGGGCCGCCCAGGTTGCCGCAGTCCCTGACCTCGACACCAAAGTGGGCGATGGCCGCGACGATGCCGGCAACGCGCAAGGCTTCCGGCCCCATGCGGGCTCCCGGCGTTCCGGCGCCGACGTCGGTGGGCACGCCGATGATGCTAACGGGAAGAATGGTCATGGCAGCCCTGGCAGTTTTGGTGTTCGTCATCAATGAAATCGGCCGAAACCGGCCACGACAAGCGCAAGCGGGTCGTATGCGCGGCCACGCCAGCCCGCAGGTCATTGCGAGGAGGCGCAGCCGACGTGGCAATCCAGTTCCATCCTCTCACCATTTCCCGCCGCATGGGCATGGTGACAACGCAAAAAGCCAAACCTCTGGATCATCCGCCGCGGCCACTTTACACATCCGAGAGATTGACGCCTCTTGGTCGAAGCTCATACACTCTCGTCGGTTTTGTTGGATTTCAAGTCCTTCGAGGCCCGGGAAGCGATCGATAGCGGGTTCATCGGCAGGGTCTGCGGGGCACCGTGGTGCGCGCCCTGGCCCTGCTGGCGCAAGGGGAGACAGGAGTTTCCTGAGGCGCCTATGCGACTTTCACATTAACGCAAGAATGCAAGAATTCGAGAATTCGAGAATCAATGTTCGGACGATCCAAACCCGTTGTCTTCGATCGCTATGAATCGCGCCGCTCGCGCAAGCTGATCCCGAACTGGCTGTGGCTGCTGCTTTTCGGCATCGCGATCGGCGCCGGCGCTTTGTTCTACGCGCAGCACCAACTGCTGCCGCCGCGGCTCTCAGCCGCCGAGGCCAGTCAGCTGCGCGCGGCCATGGATACGGCAGAACAGGAGCGTTCGCGTCTCGCCGCCGAACTGGCGCAGGCCAATAAGCAGCTTGAAGACGCGCTTGCCACGCAGACGCGCATGGCTGGCGAACTCGCTGCCAACCATGCCGACCTTGGCAGGCAGCGTGAGCATGTCGAAGCTTTGCTCGCAGCGCTGCCGTCTGACCCGCGCGACGGCCTTGTCGGGATTCGTGCCGCGCGCTTCAAGGTCGGCGAAGACCAGCTCGGCTATGACATGGTATTCACACGGGCCCAGGCGAAAGGCGCCCCATTTGCCGGCGTGATGCAATTGCACATCGCCGGCAAAACGGCCGGCGGCACCGAAACGACGATTGCGCTCGACCCGGTTGCCGTCAAAGTCGGCGAATACGAAATCGCCCAGGGCAGCCTGCCGATGCCGCGCGGCTTCGTCCCGCGCCAGGCAAGCATCCGCATCCTCGATCACCTCGGCGGCAAGCAGTTCGGCATGCGTGTGCTCAACGTGTACTAGGGTACTAGGCTTGGTGGCCCCTCGCACTGGCAGTGCGCAGTGCGCTGTGCGCATTCCGGCCTGCCCGGCAACGCGTGCCGGCGAGCGATAAAACGATGACCGTCGACGAAAAACGCCGGCAGAAAATGCTCGCCAGGAAGCGCAAAAGCCACGCCGCCCGCAAGCCTGTGCCGCAGCAGCCGCGCAACGCCCAGCCGCTGCCGCCGGCGCCGCTGCTGCCGATCCATGCGGCTCTGGCGACCAAAAACCTGTTCGCCAAGGGCATCGGCATGCTCGCCCTGGCGCGCAAGCTGCCCGACGGCCAGGTGGCCATGGCCACGTTTGTGGTGGACGTCTACTGCCTGGGCGTCAAGAGGGCCCGCTCCGGCATCCTCTCAGCAGACGAATGGGCGGCCTTCGCGCAGCGCCTCGACCTCGAAGCGATCGATCCCGGCTGCCTGCGCAAGCTGATCGAGGGCGCGGTCGCCTACGCCCGCGATCTGGGCTTCGCCCCGCATGCCGACTACGCCCGTGCCGCCGCCCTCTTCGGGAACATCGACGCCGCCACGTGTGCGCAGCGCTACACCTACGGCAAGGACGACAAGCCACTGTACGTCAGCGGGCCTGAAGACACGCCAGCGCAGTCGCGGCACATCCTGGAAACCCTGACCCGCCGCCTGGGAACCAAGGGCTTCCACTTCCTGACCGCTGGCGACCCCCAGCACGCGGGCCTTAGCGGCGAAGTGACAGGGCCGCTGACCGTGTGCAGCTACGAAATCACCGACCAGCCCATCCCCGACGCCGCCTTCGACCGACTGCCCGCCGAGGTGCAGGAACGGATCAACGCCCTCTACCCGAAAGTATTGAAGAGCCGACCACGGGAAGCGCTGGCCGAGGTGCGCGTCCTCATCGAGCAGTATCCCGACATTGCCCAGCTGTACAACTACCTGTACGCCGCTTGCCACAACATGGGCGAGCACGCCGAAGCCGCGCGCGTCAGGGAGGAGACGGTACAGCGTTTCCCCGATTACCTGTTCGGCCGCATCGCCTGGGCCGAGGACTGCCTGAGTCGCGGCGAAACGGCCAGGATCGCCGAGATCTTCGAGCACAAACTCGATCTCAGACTGCTCTACCCCGATCGTGTGCGCTTCCACCTGTCGGAGGTCTTGGGCTTTCAGAGTATTCTCGCGCGCTACTTTCATGCCCAGGGCAAGCAGGAGCTGGCGCAAAAATCCTATGATCTGATGTGCGAAATCGACCCCAAGCACCCGAGTACCCGGCTTGTCCGTGCCACCCTCCACCCGTCACGCCTTGGCAGGTGGCTGCGAGAAAAGCTGCTGCGGCCGTGAAAGCGTCGAGCGCAGGCCGTGCCCTTCCATGCTTGCCGTGTTTCGCAGGCGCGCCGCGGTGGGCAGGTCCAGGAATGGCGATGACAGAACGACCCTTGACTAGAGGAGCGGCCGCGTAAGCCCTTGTCTGCAAGGTGAACGTGCAGCATGGCCGATGCTTGCCTGGCTCACGTTACCGGCCTCCCTATTCCCGTCCCGGCCCCCCTCCCACACCCACCGTCATTGCGAGGAGGCGCAGCCGACGCGGCAATCCAGTGCCATCCTCTCACTGCCTTTCCGTCGCCTCGACAAGCCGCAGAGCCAAACCTCCGCAGAGCCCGTTGGCGACACCTCCGCGCAATGACGCAATGACGCGTCGGCGGCTGTAGCGCTGCTGCATTGTTGACGAGACTTTCGGCAACGCAGACAGGAATGGAAGGCCGATGGATCGAGGGCCGATGAATGGAGGGCCGGTAGCCCTGCAGTGCCGCCCGTCAGAGGCGATCCTCGCCGCATCGCAAGCTTGCCATCCGCCGCCGAGCAGACAGAAGCACGCACAATGGTCGCCAGTCCAACCACCGCCCAGCCGAAGCCATGCTCACGACCACCGAAAGCCCCCACGCATACCCACGCCGCATTCTCGTCGCCGTCACCGGCCTCTCGCCACAAATTGTCACCGAGACCCTGTACGCGCTCGCCGTTGCGCCATCGGGCGCCGCGTTCATCCCCACCGAAGTGCATCTGATCACCACGCGCAGCGGCGCCGAGAAAGCACGCCTGGCACTGCTCTCCGACGAACCGGGCTGGTTCCACCGCCTCTGCCACGACTACGCGCTACCGGCGATCCGCTTCACTCGCGACACCATCCATGTTCTGGAAGGCGCTGACGGCAAGCCACTCGACGACATCCGCTCGCCGGCCGACAACCGCCGCGCCGCCGACGGCATCACCGCCCTCATCCGCCAGTTCACCGCCGACCCCGACTGCGCGCTGCACGTGTCGATCGCCGGCGGGCGCAAGACCATGGGCTTTTTTGTCGGCTATGCGCTGTCGCTCTACGGCCGCCCGCAGGACCAGTTGTCACATGTCCTGGTCTCCGAGCCTTTCGAGTCCAGCATTGGCTTCTACTACCCGACGCCATCGAGCCGGGTCATTGAGATGCCCGGTGGCCGCCTGGTCGACAGCGCACAGGCGCAAGTGACCCTCGCCGAACTGCCTTTCGTCAGCCTGCGCCACGGCCTGCCCGAAGCGCTGCTCACTGGCCTCGCCAGCTACAACGAAACCGTCGCAGCAGCCCGCAGCGCCCTCGCGCCGGCACGACTGCAGATTGACCTGGCGACACGCCGCGTCGCGGCCGGCGGCAAAGTCTTTTCCTTGCCGCCGGCCGAACTCGCCCTGCTCAGCGTCTTCGCCCGTCGCGCGCAGCACGGCGAAGAGCCATTGCCGGCGCCGGCCAAGGAACTCCCCGACAGCGACTGGAAAAATCGCTATCTGGTTGAGTTGCGCTGGATCGCCGGGCCGATGAAAGACCTCGACGAGACCGAACGCGCCCTGCGCAAAGGCATGGACGGCGGTTACTTCTCGGCGCACCTGTCGAAACTCAAGAAGATCCTCAGGCGCGAGCTCGGCCCCGCCGCCGAGGCCTACCTGATCAGCGACGGTGGCAGCCGTCCACGTCGCTACAGCCTCGGCCTGCGTCCGACGGCGGTCGCTTACGGCGAGATCGAAAGCGTAGCCCCCGAATAGTGGGAGCGTTGGTCCCGCATCGACTCCTCGGTTTCGCACTAGCCCGCGACAAGCTTGCCGTTGCACAACCGCCTCGCGAAAGCGGTTATGCTGAAAGCGACTTCAGGTCGTGCACACCTCAATGTCAAGGAGTCGACCGAATATCCGGCACCGATGAGGAAGAATCAATGACAAGAACGACCCTCGCGTATGACCTCAGCTTTGCCACGCCAGCCTTCGTCGGCGATGCCGCACAGCAGGCGCAGTGGCGCACGCCACCATTCAAGGCACTGATTCGCCAATGGTGGCGAGTGGTCAAGGCACCGCAAGTGGGCTTCCAAGTCGACGGCCCTGACGGACTGCGGGCTGCCGAGCACAAGCTCTTTGGCAGCGCCTCGGACAACTTCGGCGAGAGCTCACACCAGTCCCTGGTGAGACTGCGGTTGAAAGACTGGGGCGTTGGCCAACTGGCCAATTCCGGGTGGCCCCGACAGGAAATTCAAAAGATCCCGGTCGGCAAGGACAGGTCCTTCGTGCCGACCTTTACCTTGGCTTTGGGCCAATAACGCCCGAGCCAGCAGGAAGAAGGGACTTCCGGAGCACGTACGGCTGGCCATCGACCCACAGAAGCAGCGCAACGAACTGTCGGTCGCCTTTGTTCGAACGATTACCGGGAACCAGATCGACGAAGTTCGTCAAGCGATCAGACTGGCTTCGTGGTTTGGCGGCATTGGCAGCCGTGCGCGCAATGGCTGGGGGTCGATCACGTTCCAGGGCGATGCCATCCCGCGGCTGCCCCATGGCCTTGAAGACCTCGTCGCTTACTGCCAGCCTTTTCAGGAATGCTTCGCGAGCCGATCGCGACTGGCCGCATGCAATCGGCAGCGATGACCTGGGCCCTGGTCTGGATCGGCAGCAAAGAAGGAGCGCCGTTCAAGAACTGGCGAGAGGCGGTGTTCTTCCTCGCCACCTTGCGGCGAGATATCCGGGCCACGGCCAAGCGCTTCGGCCGAAATCAGGACATCTCGGCAAACCAGTTGATCGCCTATCCGGTAACCCAATCGAACAACTAGACGCTGGGGGAATGACGAACGTATCGCGAGCTCGCTGCGGCTGAAGGTCGTCGAAACGGGGCAAGGACTGGTGCCGGTCGCTGTTCATCTGCCTTGTGCAGTGCCCAGGGTCTTGTTCGACAAGCTGTCGCCGAAGCGATCAGCGCTGGATCGATCGCAAAGCAGGTCGATATCTGGGCGGCTGTTCATCAAGACATAGGCAAGAAGATGAATCGACTGGGAACCATGAAATGAACAGCCTCTGGAAAAAGAAACTCGCCGCCTGGCTGCACGACCCGGCGGAGAAGGCGCTGGTCCTGATGCGCGACGACGTCGGCCATGAGCACGGTTCGGTCAAGGACCTGCGCGAACTGCTCGGCATCAACGGCGCCGATTTCGACAAGCGCGCCGACTGGTTCGCCGCAGCGGCCGACCGGCCGCAATGGCCATGCGAACCCGGCCGGCCGCGCCCGGCGTGGGCCAACGTCCGCTTCGCCAATCAGCCGCTGCTGATCCACCCGCTGTCCGGCGAAGAAATCGACCTCGGCAGTCTCGACGACATCGCCGCGAAGCACATCCGCACGGTCAGCCTCGACCACTTCAGCGATCTGATCGAACGTGACGTCAACGGCAAGCCCGACCTGCGGCTGACGTATCTCGCCTTCTGGCGTTTCGGCCCGGAGCCTGCCCTCGTCGCGCCGGAAATCGGCGATCTCTGGCGCGTCCTGCCCGCCGACACCCGCGTCCCCGATCACTCGATCTGGACGCACCTGGACACTGTATCGGCGCTGGCCGGCGCGCTCACCGACGACGAACCGGCCCTGCTCAGCATGAGCTTCGGCCCCGTGCAGGGCTTCATCGCCCAGGCCCGTTCGACCTCCGACCTGTGGGCGGGATCGCACCTGCTCTCGTCGCTGGTCTGGGAAGGTCTCAAGGTCATCTGCGCAGCGCTCGGGCCTGACGCCATCGCCTTCCCCAGCCTGCGCGGCGTCGCCGCGGTCGACCGCTGGCTGCTCGAAGTCGCCGACGCCGCCGGCCGCGGCGATCAGTGGCGCCAGCGCTTCACCACCATCGACGCCGAGTGGCTGCACCGCGCCACCGACGCCAACCCGCTGTTCGCCGCAACGCTGCCCAACAAGTTCATGGCCATCGTACCGGCACGCCAGGCCGAGCAACTCGCGCGGCAGGTCGTCGAAGCGGTTCGGGACGCGGCACGCGCCTGGGCCGCAGAAGCGGCGCAGCACGTCCTTGATGACCGTGACCAGGGGCAGCACTGGCAGGAGCAACTCGACAGCCAACTCGCCGGTTTTCCCGAAGCGCAGTGGGCCATCGCCGAATGGCCGATCGGCAGCGACCGCGACCGCCTGCCCGATGCCGATCGGCTACGGCAGGCGCTGGCTGGCTACGGCACCGACAGCCTGTTCGGAGAAGAAGTCTGGAAAGTGCTCAACCGCGAAGTCAGGATCGACGGCGCCGAATTCTTCAAACCCAACGCCGGCATCGTCTATCCCGCCGTGCACGAACTGGCCGAACGCAGCCTCGCCGCTGCCAAGAGCCTGCGTCCCTTTGCGCCGCTGCCACAGCACGGCCACCGCTGCACGCTGTGCGGTGAACGCGAATGGCTCACCGAAACGGCCGCGCAACTGCATATCCCGGCCGGCGAGCGTCGCGAGACGCCCTGGCTGCGCAAGGCACGAGGCCGGCCGGTTCGGCATCCGCAAGGGCGAACATCTGTGCGGCGTATGCACGCTCAAGCGCCTGTGGCCGACGCTGTTCGTCGAAGGCTGGGCGAGTTGCTGGACGACAAGCCGGCGCGTTTCGTGATCAGCACGCACACCATGGCGCTGGCGACCTCGCTCGACCGCCTGGCGAAGACTTCGGGGCCGGAAACGCTCGAAAGGCTCAGCGCGCTGTCGCGCAAAGTTCGGATTCCTCGAGCATCCGCCCGTGGCGCTTCCGAGTTCGCTGCACGGCGCCTGCGCGCTGCGGCCAGCCACGGTCGTGGACATCGTCAAGCGCCTGCCTTCGGCCCTCGACGAGCGCGCAACGAAGCGGCCGAAGAGCGCCTTGCGGAGGCATCGCCGAACTGCTCGGCGCCAGACCCGAAACCTACTACGCGCTGATCCAGATGGACGGCGACCACATGGGCGCCTGGCTGGCCGGCAATGACCCCGACTACCAGTGCCGCTTCCCGGCGACCTGGCACCCGCAGGTCCGCGCGTCGCTCGATCGTTTCCGCGGCGACCCGGCGGTCGCCGCCTATCTCGACTCATCGCGGCCCGCCTCCCCGGCCCGCCACGCCGCCATTTCCGCGGCGCTCAACGACTTCTCGACGCACGTCGCCCGACACATCGTCGAAAACGTCTGCAAGGGCAAGCTGCTCTACGCCGGCGGCGACGATGTCCTGGCCATGCTCTCGGTCGACGACCTGATGCCGGCGATGCTCCTGCTGCGCGCCGCCTGGAGCGGCAGCGGCGACTTGAGCGGCTTGCCGGCGACATCGACGTCAGGGGTCTGCAACTCGCCAAGGGCTACGCCCGCCTCAAGGGCCGCCTGATGCCGATGATGGGCAGCCGTGCCAGCGCCAGCATCGGCGCCGTGGTCGCCCACCACCAGGCGCCACTGTCGGCCGTGCTGCGCGAGTTGCGCCGTGCCGAAGCAGTAGCCAAGGCGCATGGCCGCAACGCTTTCTGCCTGCGCGTCATCAAGCGCGGCGGTGGCGAAGTGGGCGTCACCAGCCGCTTCTGGGAAATGCCGCACGCCGTCGGGGCAACACCCGCGGCACCGCTGCTCGCCGATACGGCCTTGGGACTGCTGCTGCGCTTTGCCGAAACGCTGGCGCAGCCCGAGATGTCGCGACGTGCCGTGTACAACGCCCTCGAATGGCTGTCCGGCCTGCCGGAACGCGGCTGCACGGCATGAGCGACGAAGCCTGGCGGCAGATGCTCGCCAGCAATCTCGCCTGGCAGATCGAAAGGCAGGGCGGTGTGGTGCAGCACGCCAGGGAGTTCGTCGACCTGGCCTGTCGCGAAAGTGCCAAGCCGGCCGAAACGGCCCGCGTCCTCGGCGAATCTGCTGGTCACCGCCGAATTCTTCGCCCGCAACGGCCGTGCCTTCGGCCAGCCGCCGCACAAGCAGGAGCACCTCGATGAGCACCTACCACTTCGTTCAGCCGCTCGACGTGCTGATGATCCGCGGCAACAAGTCCTTCGGTGGCGACGGCCAGCACGGCGAAGCCGTCATGCCGCCCTGGCCGTCGCTCTTTGCCGGTGCCTTCCGCTCGGCGCTGCTCGGCAAGGACGCCGGCCAACTCGCGAGCTTCGCGCATGCCGGCGACCGACTGGCCGGCGACCTGGGCGCGGTGCTCGGCAGCCGTGACGAGCCGGGCAGCTTTGCCATCAATTGGCTGTCACTCGCGATTCTCGGCGCCGAGGCCGGCGCGCCGCAGGCGATCGTGCCGCTGCCGGCCGACCTCGTTGCCTTCGACGCCCCCCGCGTCGCGCCGCTGGTTTCCCTGCAGCCGACAGCGCCGTCGGCCGGCTGCATGGCGAGCGGCGAGCTGCCACTCGTCGCCCACCTGCGTATCGCCAGGCAGGCCAAGCCACAGGCCGGCCGCTGGCTCGACGCCGCCGGGCTGGCTGCGCACCTGCGCGGCGAACTGCCGGCGCGCACGCTGAGCAGCGCGGATCTCTTCAAACGCGAAACCCGGCTGGGCATCGCTCTCGACCAGCGGCTCGCGCACGGCCGCCGACGGCGCGCTCTATACCAGCGAAGCGATCGCCCTCGCCAGCCGGTCGGCTTCCTCGTCGGCTGCGAGGGAGACGGTGGCCAGTTGCCGAAATCAGGTCACCTGCGACTCGGTGGCGACGGCAAGGGCGCACGCTACCGCGCAATTGCCTTCACCGCACCCGTCGTACCCCGGCAAGAAATCGCCGCCAGCCGCCGCTTCCGGATCATCCTCGCGACACCTGGCGTATTCGCCGGCGGCTGGCTGCCCGAAGGGTCACACGCTGCGGCGCCGGGGACTACCGACTGCAAGGCGACGGCTTCTCGGCGCGTCTCGCCTGCGCCGCCGTCCCGCGCTTCGACACCATCTCCGGCTGGGATCTCGCCCGGCAGCAGCCCAAGACCGCCCAGCGCGTGGCCCCGGCCGGCAGCGTGTACTGGTTCGACGACTTCGCCGGCGATGTCGGCAAGCTTGCCGAATGGGTGGCCGGCGGGCTGTGGGGCGATAATCCTGACCGACAACGCCGCGCGGAAGGTTTCAACCGCGCCTGGCTCGGACTTTGGAGGAGAAATACACGCGTGACTGTTTCACTCCCGACTCGCCGATTCAATGCCACCGCTGCAACCTGATCCCCGACGAAAGGCCACCTCCATGTTCGAAGCCCAGCAACTCGTTTTCTACTCCTGCGTCAGCCCCGTGCACATGGGCGCCGGTCAGGCGATCGGCGTCATCGACAACCCGATTCAGCGCGAAGTCCATACCGGCCACCCCTGATCGCCGGCTCCGGCCTCAAGGGCGCGGTGCGGCACCACTTCACGCGCACCTGGAAGGACAGCGAGCTGATCAGCCGCCTGTTCGGACCCGAGCGCAACGCCTCCGACCATGCCGGCGCGATCGCTTTCACCGATGCCACGCTGGTCACCTTCCCGGTGCGCTCGCTGCGCAACACCTTCGTCCATGCCACCTGCCCGAGCGCCCTGGCACGCCTCAAGCGCCTCGCCGGAAGCACTGCGACATGGGCCGTACCGACCGTCACCGAGGCAACGCACAGCTTGCCAGTGCGGCCATCCTGACCGACAAGCGGCTGCTGCTCGAAGTGTTCGATTTCGCCGGGACAGCAGACCCAAGGTCACCGCCATCGCCGACTGGCTGGCCGCGAACGCCCTGCCACCCGGCGACGAACATGAATTCTTCCGCAACAAGCTGAAGAATGACCTCGTCGTCCTCTCGGACACCGATTTCGGGCACTTCGTCCGCAATGCGACCGTCGTCGAGGCGCACGTCAGAATCGACGACGAGACCGGTACGGCGGCCGACGGCGCGCTGTTCTACACCGAGAACCTGCCGCCCGAAACGCTGCTCGCCGGTCTGCTGCTCGCCAGCGTCGAGCGCCGCAAAGGGTCCCGGACAGGGATGACCTTTACGACGCCGAGCGCGTGCTCGCCAGCGTGCTCCATGACCAGGGCGAGCGCCGCGGGCTGCACGACCACCTGCTGCAGGTCGGCGGCGACGCCACCAGCGGCCGCGGCCTGATCGTCATCCACGCCGCCGCGGGAGACCGCGATGAACACCCTCGACCAGCGACGCGCGCAATACGCCTGGGAGCGTGCGAACCGCAACACCAGGGTCGACGGCTACCGCGAGATGGTCAAGGGCGCTCCCGCACTGGTGATGGGCAACGGGCTGATGGCCACACTGGCCTACTACCGCTCGCGCACCGGCAGCAACGAGCGCGCGCAATCCGGTCCTTCTCGAAGACGTGCTCGGCTGGCTGGCGAAGCGTCAGATCGTCCCGCCGATTTCGCATCGGCGATGAATGCCTTTTTCAACGCCGGAGGCGCAGGACGTGATGCGCGCCACCGACGAAACGCTGGCCATGCTCCGCTGGCTGCGCCAGTTCGCCGACGCCGTGGAGGGCGCACGATGAACGTCGCTGCCGTTCCCAAATACGTCCGGGAAGCGCCGCCGGCTTTCCGCAATTGCCCGCCCGGCCATCGCTTCAACCTCTATTTCGAGATCTGGCAGGAGGGCAACTGGCTGATCGCCAAGAACGGCAAGGCCGACGCCTGCGCGCAGTGCCTCGCCCTGGGCGACGCAGCCCCGGTTTTGCAAGCGCTGCGCGCGCGCCAGCAGGCCCTCGCCGGAGCCCTTCCCGAAGAACAGCGCCAGATCATCGACGCCGTGTCGACCGCCCCTTCGCCACCGGACTCGGGCTCGAACACCCGGTCGACAACGGCTTCGCCTTCTCTCACGCCCTACGGCCTGCCCTACCTCGCCGGCAGCGGCGTCAAGGGCGTGCTGCGGCAGGCGGCGAACGAGCTTCGCGACGACGGCGATGCGGCGATCACGCAACCGCTGATCGACGCGCTCTTCGGCCAGGACTGCAGGGCGCCGACGCGCTGCGCGGCGCGCTGACCTGCTGGGATGTCTTTCCGCAGCCGTTCGGCGACAGCCTGTCGTCGAGATCATGACACCCCACTTCGGCGACTACTACCAGAACAAGGGCACGCCACACGACGCCGGCAAACCCAATCCGATTCCCTTTCTGGCCGTCCCCGCGCGCTCCGAATTCCGCTTCGTCGTGACCTGCGATCCCGCGCGCCTGCCGGCAGACTGCCCCGACTGGAAGACCACCCTCGACCGCATCATCGACGCACGCCTTCGCCTGGCTGGGTTTCGGCGCCAAGACCGCAGTCGGCTACGGCGCGCTGGCCGAAGACCCTGGCGGCAGTGGAAGAGCGCCGGCGGGTGGAGGATCAACGCGTCAGCGGGCTGCAAGCAGCCGAGGCGGCGCGCCGCGCGCAACTCTCACCCGGAAGACCAGGAACTGGAAGCCGCCCGTGGCAGCATCGCGTCTTGCGCAGCGCTTTCGATGTGCCAAGGCAACCGGCAAATACCAGGCCGGCTCGTCGCCGATCGACCAGGAACCGCGACTTGCAACTTTTCCAGCAGGCTGTCGAATGGCAATCCCGATCGCGCGCAACGAGGCCGCCGCGCTGCTGCGAGAAGTCATCAAGTGGACCGGCTGGCCTGGCAACAAAACGCAAGCAGCAGTTCCAGGACTGGCTGAGCGGCGCTGGAATCATGAGCGACGCCAAACAATCGGTCGGGCCAGCCAGGAAGCGAGCGCGACCGCCCATGTGCATCTGCGTAGACGACCCACCACCCGGAGCACGACCATGACCACCCTCATCAGTTTCCTAGGCAAGGGTATGGGTAACGCCAAACCCGGTAGCGGCTATCGAACGGCAACCTACCAGTTTGACGATGGGTCCACGCGCACCGAGGCTTTCTTTGGCTTGGCGCTGACCGAATATCTCCGGCCTCACCGCCTCATTCTGGTCGGGACAGACGCCAGCATGTGGGATGTTTTTTTTGATCGGCAAGGTGTTGATGACGAGACCGTGCTGGAATTGATGACGGCGGTGGAAGCCGGGCAGGTCGATGAAAAACTGCTGCAGGTTCCGCGCCGCCAGCTCGCCGAACAACTCGGCATACCTGTGGACTGCTTCCTGATCAGTTACGCGCGCAGCGCCGGCGAACAGATCCAGGTCCTGAGGCAACTCGCGGCAGTGGTGCAGCCCGGCGAATGCCTGCATATCGACATCACGCACGCCTTTCGCCATCTTCCAATGCTGGCGCTCGTAGCCGCGCGTTATTTGACGCGTGTCCGCGCTGTCAAGGTCGAGGAGCTATTCTACGGCGCACTCGATATGACACTGCCGGGCCAGCCGACACCGGTACTCCGGCTGCGAGGTCTCCTGGAAATGCTCGACTGGGTAGACGCACTGGCCACTTACGACAAGGACGGTGACTACAGCGTCTTCGCACCACTGCTGATTAAAGACCAAATGGCAGCGAGCCGTGCCGGGAAACTTGCGGACGCAGCGTACCTGGAACGTACCAGCAACACTGACGAGGCTCGTGAAAAGCTGAAGAGCGTGTTTCCGGCAGTTGAAGCCCACGACGGCGCGCTCGGCGGGCTATTCACCGAAACGCTCAAGGAGCGTATTAGCTGGTATCGAGGACCAACCCGCCACAGTCGCGAGCTTTCGCTCGCCGATGCCTACTTGCAACGCCGCGATTACCTGCGCGCTGCCACCTTTATGTACGAGGCCTTCGTGACACGGGCTTGCTACACCGAGAAACTCGATGATCGCGACGCGTTTATGCGCGATGAAGCGTACGAAACGGCAAGAGAAAAAGCGCCGCCAGTCAGGCTACTCAAGAAGCTTCGCAACGCCCTCGCCCACGGCGTGCGGGTAAATGACGAGAGGACAAAGGATATCGGCGAAATTCTGGCCGACGAGAGCCGCCTGCGCAACGAACTGTACGCGCTACGCCGCAAGCTTTTCTAGCCCAATTGGAGGCACGAATCACCATGAAGAGTCGGCAGAAGCGCTCGTGCAATACACTTGGGAACAGCCATAGGCGGGAGGTACGCGGCCGCCTGAAGGTGGGTCATCCATGAGCCCCCCCGCCCCCTTCCCGGTCGCCCGCTACCGATTCGAATTCGAGGTCAGGCAGCCGATTCGTCTGCCTGACTACGCCGGCTCGATGCTGCGTGGCGCTTTCGGCCACGCGCTGCGCCAACTTGCGTGCATGACCCGGCAGAAGGATTGCGCCGCTTGCCCGCTGATCGCTTCCTGCCCGTATCCAGCCGTCTTCGCGCCGCCCCCGCCGACCAGTCACCGCCTGCAGCAGTTCTCGCAGCTGCCGGTGCCCTACGTCATCGAACCGCCGGCATGGGGCAGCCGCGTGCTCGCCGAAGGTGAAACGCTGATCTTCCACCAGGTGCTGATCGGCAAGGCGCTGCAGGAACTGCCGCTGATCATCCTGGCCTGGCGACGCGCGTTCGCGCGCGGCGTCGGCGCCGGCGACGGAACGGCGGATCTGCGCCGCGTCATCCATTGCGGTGATGCCGGCGAGCACGAGATTCACCGCCCTGAAATCGGAACGATCGCTACGCATGCGCAGACGGTTGTCCTGAAAGGCACGGACGACAGCGCGACGCCCGGCGCCGCCGTGCTCCACTTTGAAACACCGCTGCGCCTGCAGCACAACGGCCGCGCGCTGCCCCCCGACAAACTGCACGCGCGCACGCTGCTCATGGCCTTGACCCGGCGTGCGAGCCTGCTCGCCGAATTCCATGCTCACGGCCCGCTGGCCAGTGACTTTACGACGCTCAGCACAGCCGCTGCACTGATCCGCGAAGAGAAGCGTCTGACCTGGCTTGACTGGACCCGCTTTTCGTCCCGGCAAAAGCAGAAAATGAGTCTCGGTGGCGTCATCGGCACCTGGCGGCTCGAAGGTCCCCTGGCACCGTTCGCCCCTTTCCTGCAACTCGGGGAATGGCTGCATGTCGGCAAGGAAGCAAGCTTCGGGCTCGGCCAATACCAGTTGGCCCGGGACCGCCCCGAAGACACCTCTGACAGCCTCGACAAACCCCGCGACTGCCAGCGCCAAGTGTCTGAAACACAAGAATTAAATCTGTAGGTGCGGTCAGTAACCAGCCCTGAAATCAAAGGGATTGAGACGTCGTCGATTACCGCGATTAGCGACAAGCTGCTGAGGTCAGTAACCAGCCCTGAAATCAAAGGGATTGAGACCCCTTGTTTCTGTTAAGCCTTGCGATTGGCCATGAGTCAGTAACCAGCCCTGAAATCAAAGGGATTGAGACACTTTCGTTGCCGCTGCCTTTGCCGCCCTTGCGGCTGTCAGTAACCAGCCCTGAAATCAAAGGGATTGAGACACCAGAAACGCTTTGGCCAATTCTCGGCGTCCGTCAGTAACCAGCCCTGAAATCAAAGGGATTGAGACCTTCCGCAGGTGTCCGAGAACCGGACGAGCTCCGTCAGTAACCAGCCCTGAAATCAAAGGGATTGAGACGTCATTGGCGGGTGAGGCTGGGTGTGGCGGCTGGGTCAGTAACCAGCCCTGAAATCAAAGGGATTGAGACTTATGATTCGTGGTTACATTGTAGAAACATCTCTGTCAGTAACCAGCCCTGAAATCAAAGGGATTGAGACTTCCGGCGACGACGTAGCTGACAGTCACTTTCGAGGTCAGTAACCAGCCCTGAAATCAAAGGGATTGAGACAAGGGCAGGAATTCCAATTGAGAGAACTATTCGTCAGTAACCAGCCCTGAAATCAAAGGGATTGAGACACCTTGCACCGAACAAACGTTGCCATGCCGACCCGTCAGTAACCAGCCCTGAAATCAAAGGGATTGAGACCAGCTGCTCGCGTTCGTCTTGCGTCTCGACGGGAGTCAGTAACCAGCCCTGAAATCAAAGGGATTGAGACGTACGGTTATCGTGCTGCTTAATGATAACCGACAATGTCAGTAACCAGCCCTGAAATCAAAGGGATTGAGACCTGGTTGGTAAAGCCGAATTCGCGGATGGATTCTGTCAGTAACCAGCCCTGAAATCAAAGGGATTGAGACCGACGAGCTGCGCAAGTTTCGCAGAGAAGCGGGTCAGTAACCAGCCCTGAAATCAAAGGGATTGAGACGCCTTCGCACTCACGACCATGTTCCACGTTTCTGGGTCAGTAACCAGCCCTGAAATCAAAGGGATTGAGACGCCCACCAAATAGCCAGCCGGCGCATCGCATAGGTCAGTAACCAGCCCTGAAATCAAAGGGATTGAGACAGCCCGAACACGCCATAGCAGGTATTGATCACCGTCAGTAACCAGCCCTGAAATCAAAGGGATTGAGACTTATTACCTGCCGTAAGAGTGCCGATTGTCGTGCGTCAGTAACCAGCCCTGAAATCAAAGGGATTGAGACTTGCGCGCCCTTGGGAACGTCGTGCATTGCTTGCGATGTCAGTAACCAGCCCTGAAATCAAAGGGATTGAGACATAGCGCCGTCGATCCATGCAGCGTTGAACTCCACGTCAGTAACCAGCCCTGAAATCAAAGGGATTGAGACATACCCTCCTCGCGGATAACCGCATTATCATAATCGGTCAGTAACCAGCCCTGAAATCAAAGGGATTGAGAGCTGTGGGCTACGCGTAATCCACGCCCGTCAGTAACCAGCCCTGAAATCAAAGGGATTGAGACAGAAGGTCTTGTCGCACTGCGCGCCATAGGTGCGTCAGTAACCAGCCCTGAAATCAAAGGGATTGAGACGCATGTAGTTCGCTGAGGGTGACAAGCTCCAGGTTGGTCAGTAACCAGCCCTGAAATCAAAGGGATTGAGACATTGTTAAACATGACTTACCCTCCTAAGCAATCGGTCAGTAACCAGCCCTGAAATCAAAGGGATTGAGACCTCCCTTCTCCCCACTCCCTCCGCGAATCGCTGCGTCAGTAACCAGCCCTGAAATCAAAGGGATTGAGACCCTGCTTGAGAGCTTCGCATTCTTTCTCGTGCGCTGTCAGTAACCAGCCCTGAAATCAAAGGGATTGACGGACGATTGCCGCCGCTGCATTTTTCCGCCTGTATCGATCAGTGATTTTCGGCAAGCTTGCCGGACCTGACAGGAGTGCCACGGAGGCCTATCGTGGCGACATGAACGATGTGGCGCGAACGCTGTACCTGGTCTGCTACGACATCTGCGAGCCGAAGCGGCTGCGGCGGGTGCACCGGTATTTGATGGGCTACAAGGTCGGTGGTCAAAAATCGTTCTTCGAGTGCTGGCTGACCGCGGCTGAACTTCGTGAAGTGCGCAACACGCTGGCCGAATTGCTCGCTTTAAGTGAAGACCGGGCACACATCTTCCAGCTCGATCCGCGCATGCGGCGCGACATGTTGGGCCGGGCGACGCAGCCGGTGACGGATGTTTTTCTGATCGTTTGAGGGGGGAGAAACGATGACCAGTCTGTATGTTGACCGGCGCTGCGTGACGCTGAAGGCGGACGGCGAGGCGCTGGTGTTCTACGAGAACGGCGAGCGCATCGGCACCGTACCGCTGGCGCCCTTATCGCGGGTCTTCATCCGCGGCGACGTGACGCTGTCGTCGTCGCTGCTCGGCAAACTCGGCGAGCGTGGAATCGGGGTGGTCGTTCTCTCCGGGCGCAAGGCGCTGCCGACGATGCTGCTCGGTCGTCCGCACAATGACGCGGCGCGGCGAGTGGCGCAGTACCGGCTGTCGCTCGACGCCGACTTCTGCCTGCGTTTTTCGCGGGCCATCGTCGAAGCCAAGCTGCGCGCACAGGCAGACTTCCTCACCCTCCGCCGCGACAGCGAACCGCGTTCACGCTATCTGCTGACGCTGTCCCTGCGGCAACTCGCCAGCTGCATCGGGGCGGTGGACGAGCAGCATTCGCTTGCTTCGCTGCGCGGCCTCGAAGGCGCCGGTGCCGCGGCCTACTTCGAGGGCTTCGCCGACCTGCTGCCCGAGCGCCTGAAGTTTGCCGGCCGCAACCGCCGGCCGCCGCGAGACCCGGTGAACGCGGTGCTCTCGCTCTCGTACACGCTGCTACACGCTGAGGCAGTCCTGGCCTTGTACGGCGCCGGGCTCGATCCTTTCGTCGGTTTCTATCATGCGCTGGATTTCGGCCGCGAGTCGCTCGCCTGTGATCTGGTCGAACCACTGCGCGTCGAGATCGATCAGCACACCCTGATGCTCTTTCGCTCGGAGAAACTGCGCGCCGACGATTTTTCACAGACCGACGGCGGCTGCCTCCTCGGCAAGGCGGGACGCGCCCGCTACTACGCCGAGTGGGAGCCGCTGGCCGGGCGGCTGCGCAAACTGCTCACCGAAAGCGTGTCCGACGTGGCGGCAGCGATCACCCAATCGGGTTCCGTCGATGCGCCGCCCGCGCAGCGCAAGGATACGCATGCGCTGCTGCCGGCACTCGCTACGGATGGCCTCGATACGCTGGCCGAAGGCGAAGATGATGACTTCGACGAATAGTTTGCAGGCCTTCGTGATCGGCTACGACATCAGCAACCCGCGCCGCTTGCAGCGCATCCATCGCGAGATGTGCAAGCACGCGGCGCCGCTCGAGTACAGCATCTTTCTGCTGGTCGGCAGCGAAGCCGACAAGGAGCGCTGCCTGGACGAGATTGCCGAGCTGATGGAACTTGCCGACGACGACGTGCGCTGCTACCCGCTGCCCACGCGCGGCTTTCAGGGCCGCATCGGGCGCGCCAGCTTGCCGGAGGGAATCGTGTGGACCGGGCTGCCCGCGGCAATCGCCTGAGCGGCAAGCCTGCAGGCTGCCAGGCGCCAGGCCGTGCCAGCCGCAGCGCGGCCGGCATCGCCACGCCACGCCCGGCTCCATCCCGCACGCCGCTATTGACCAACTCTGTCACCGTCACCGTGACCGACACCGTCATTGCGAGGAGGCGCAACCGAGCTGGCAATCCGGTGCCATCCTCTCGCTGACTTTCGACCGTATCAGCCACGCGAAGAGCCAAACCTCTGGATTGCCGCGTCGGCTTCGCCTCCTCGCAATGACCTGCGAGCTGCGCTAGTGCTCCTTTCATGACGAGACTTTGCGCAAGCCCGCAGGCAGCGCGAACCCCGTGCGGTAGCTGGAATGCCTACGCTCCACCCGGCCCGCAACATCACACGCGCGGCGCTGGCGGCACTTCAGGGGCTGCGGCGTTCGACAAGGTAGGCTTCGATGCAGGCACCGAGCTGCTCAAGCTGGTCGGCATCGAGTTCCGTACCACGCAGTGCGGACGGCAGGCGCAGCGTGAGATGGTAGTAACGGGCTCCGCGCGCGCAAACCTCGGCGGCAAGATTGATCGGCAGGGTGCCGATAACCGTGTCACCTGCAGCAACCTGTTGCGGGTCGAGATGGGCGAGCTGCCGATCAACGGCGATGCCCTGCCGCTGAGCCCAGGCGACGGCACCCGGGTGGCGGGAGACGAACCAGATAGTCATGTCAAGGCGCGCTCGAACCAGTAAGCATCGCCGGAAAAAGCCCGGGGTTTAAGGCGATTGTCGGAAAAGAACATACCGGATTGCGCCGAATTTTCGGTCGTCTTCGAGGCACGACAAGAGGCGCATAATCGACCGATGTAACGGTCAGGCAATCGGCAACTCGCACTGCCGTTCCAGGCGACCAAGCGTCCTGACTTGCCGCTCGCGCTCGGCTCCTTTCACGATTGCCTTCATCGCAGCGCTTGCCCAGCAGCAGCTCGCCCGGCTTGGTCAGCCACGTCCAAGACGCCGTATCGCAAGAAGGTTTCGCGTATCTCGGTTGCGCGCTGCGCGGACTGGACGACGACAGCCGGCGCGGCTTGGCGCCTTCGGTCACGCGCTCTTGCCGGAATACCGTTCTATCGCCGAGATCTCGGCGCGCAGGCGAATCAGCAATTGTTCGCGCGCCACCTGCGACTGCCTGCGTGCTTCGGTGGCAACGGCTTCCATCAAGGCATCGAGTTGTTCATCGGAGGGCTCACGGGTGATGTCGTTCAGATCGAATGTCTGCAGATTCATCGCTTTCTCCAGAAGCCATCGCCGCCTTTGGCTGGCAACGAAGCATTCTAGTGGAGTGCTGCATTCTTGATGAGACTTTCGGCACCCATCCCCCGCTCACCGTCATTGCGAGCTGGGGTAGTGCTCCTTCTATAACAAGACTTTCAGCAAGCCAGAAAGCAGCGCGAAACCCATGCGCTACCTGACATTCATTCGCTCGACCCTGCCAGCAACACCACACGCGCGGCGCCTGCGGCACTTCAGGGGCCGTGGCGCTCGACAAGGTTTGCGTTTCCGGGTGGCGGCTGACGGCGACACACCTACCCCGCACAACAAGCGCAGGGCGACACCTCCATCATTACCGAATCGTACATCCAAGGTCGGCCATCACGCCGCCAGACGAGGCTGAGCAGTTCGTCCCCGCGATCTGCGGCTGAACCGCCTTCGCCGCCTCCAGATACACACCGGCCAGCTTATTCACGAGGGCAAGAAGGGCTGAGCCGCCCCCTCCGGACCCAGAAGCCTCCTGCTCTCCAGCACGCTGTTCTGCGTGTTGCTGCAGGCTGCTCAGAAGCACAAGAAGATCTGACGCGCCCCCTTCCAACGCAGAAGCCTCCTGCGCTGCGACGCCCGGTTCCGCGTTGGTGGCCGGCGATGTTCCTTGGCGGCCGCCTGCTTTGCGACACGCGCTTCACCTTGTTGCTGCGCGCGGTGTACCTCGGAAGCCTCCTCCTCTGCGGCAAGCTGTTCCGCTTGCGGCGGCAGGCTGCGCGCATGGTTGAGGTCCGTCCTTAGATGGGGAGCATCTTGCGGCCGCTTGAAGGTGAAAGCCGTGCGGGCGATGTCAGACGATAGTTTGCCCGTCGGGAGTATCATTTTTGGGTACGCGTCTTTCGCGCCGCTCGGCCAGTGCGCAGTGAGGCCGAGAAACGTCGCCTCGCCCTTGGCCTTATCTGCATCCGATACCTGGTAGCTCAAAGTTACCGGCATCTGGCCAAAAACCCTGCCGTCAACCTGGGTCAAGGTCGCCCCCGGAGGGTCCGAGCGATAGATAACGGAGACTTGACTCACCTGCTTTTCCGAACCGGCCTGGTTCGTTGAACACCCGGCCAACAGCAGCGACGCCGACATGACGAGGGTAGTAAGGATTTTCACGACGCCACTCACTTGGGCTATTTGAAGGCCTTCAGCATCGCACCGCTGGCGCTGAACCGCTGAGTAAAAGCGCACACACCTGGCGTGAATACTGGCGACGCCCTGGCGGCCAGCGGTCGATATCGACAGGATGCCACGCGGCATGGCATCGCCCCAGGTGGCCCAGGCAGCCTGGCGGCTGCTGTTGGTGCAAACAATCAATCGCCGGATGGCCGCGAAACGCTCCCTGGCGGACCCCGCCGCTGCCGCCTCGGTAGCGCCTTCATCCCACGCTGCCGCCGGGATAGATGTTCCTGTCGCAGCGTGGGACTCGGCCAGCGTTTCAACCTCGAAGAGCTTGGGCCGAGGGCTCTAAATCAGCGCAGGACGTAACCGCATGTCTCCCCCTGTTCGTTATCCCAAACCGCTGCCCCTTCGCTCACGCCGCATTACCCGCGTTCATCGCTACTACGGGCACCTCCGACTCCCAATCGCCACCGCCCTCTTCCTCGCTGTTCAGGCTTGTCGGAGGGGGCGCCTGTTCTTTCCCGGCGCCGACGCTTGGGTCTCCCTGGTTACTGTGCAGTGGCTATGTCAAACTCGCTACGGCTCAAAGATCCCGGGTGGGTAGCGACGACTCGCCAAGGCCTCGTCGCTACTGTAGCCTGCTGGCGTCTTGAAGCCATCGGCCCTTTCCACGGCGGTCATTTCGGGACTCCTTCACCTTCACGGCCGGGTATCAGCCGGTCCATTGCACCTCGCCTGCTTTCGCGCCTACGCATCAAGCGTGCCGTTACCGCCACACCTGCAAGGCTCGATACCTGGCCCGTGGCCAGCGGCTACCAAGGCGGGAGTTCCACCCGCCAAGCTACACAACATTGCCACGCCGCAACCGAGACCTGACCCTGCATGTCGACCCTGCATGTCCCTGAGTAATCCGAAAAGCCGTTCTTTAGATTCCAGGCAGCGACGGCGCCGATGGCCAGCACGGCCAGCAGCACGGCCGACAGCAGCAGCGACAAGATGCGGACGAGACGTCGGTGCATATGTGTTGCCAACGGGAACCGTCAATTGTGGACGAATTGCGGAGAGGCGCACTCATTGCCTCCACATTGGGCATGCAGACTTCATCCCGACGTTGGCATGGGCCGACGATCGATCAAGGAGTCACAACGATGAACCCGATGCGAAAGACCAATTTGAGAATGACTTTGCTCGCTGCACTGGCGCCGGTGGGATTGGCGGGAGTCATCTCAATGACGATCGCCAACGTGGCCTCGGCGCAACCCGCCGGCGGCGCGCGACAGGGCCCGCCACCCGCGGCCCTCACCGCCTGCAAGTCACTGGCCAGCGGTGCCGCCTGCGAATTCAGCGGACCCCAGGGCGCCCTCTCCGGAACGTGCTTCGCGCCGCAGCAGGACATGGCCTTGGCGTGCAGGCCCAAGGACGCGCCTGCGCCAGATGGGGCCGCATCTGGATCGAGGCAATAGCCGCAAAAAGGGTGTGCGCGGCGTGAAGCTGCCTTGACGGCACCAAGACGTCGCCCAGTCCACAGACCATCGAAGCCGCGGCGGCGGGCGACCCAAATGCCCCAGCCTCGCCATCACCGCGTCGCCCGACACGCGCAACGTCTCCTTTCGAGCGCGCGCGGTGCCCAGCACCATCGGACGCATCGAATCAGGTCCGCATCTGTCCCTTCAGGAAAACCTGCATGAAATACATTGAATTGGCCTTCGTCGTCGTCTGCGTGGTGGCGATACTTCAAGCGCTCGGGCGCAGGCTGCCCGTTCCGATGGCCGTGCTACAGATCGCCTGCGGCGTCGCGCTGTCATCGGTCGTCGCACTGGACGATCTGAGCGAACAGAGCGCGCTGCTGTTCGTGATGCTGGTGCCGCCGCTGCTCTACATCGAGGCCTGGGAGGTTCCCAAGCGGGAACTTCTGCGATCGATTGGTTCAGTGCTCGGCTTGGCGATCGGACTGGTGGCGGTCACCATCACCGTCGTCGGCTTTGGGGTGCATGTGCTCCTGCCCGAAATGCCGCTGGCGGTCGCCTTCGCGCTGGCGGCGGCCCTCGCGTCGACCGACACGGTGGCGGTCAGCAACTTCACCGGCAGGATTGCGCTGCCGCCCCAGTTGCGGGTTCTGCTCAGCGGCGAAGGCCTGCTCAATGATTCGGTGGCCCTGGTGGTATTCAAGATCGCGGTGGCCGCCGCGGTCACGTCGCACTTCTCCGCCGGCGAGGCCAGCCTTTCCCTGTTGACCGTCTCGGCGGGCGGCCTGGTCACCGGTGCAGCCATCGCGCTGGTGGCCCACGCGCTGCGCCGCGCATTGATGTTCGGCACGCAAGACAGTGTCAGGATCGACACGACGCTGTCGCTGCTGATTCCCTACGCCGCCTTCCTGGCTGGCGACAAGCTGGGTGTCTCCGGTGTGCTCGCCGTCGTGGCTGCCGGGCTGTGCGGCGGTGTGCTCGACCACAGACACCTGCGCGCCACCACCCGGCTCAACGGGCTTGCGATGTGGAGCATGGTGACGCTCGTGCTGAACGGCGCCGTATTCGTGATGCTGGGCCTGGAGATGCCGCAGGTGCTGCAGCGCGTCGAAGGCTACAGCCGCTCGCATCTCCTGGGCTACGTGGCGCTGCTGACGCTCGCCGTTTTTGCCGTGCGTATGGCGTGGACGCTGCTGCTCGCGTCGTGGTCGCGGCGCCGCCAGTCTCGCACGGGTGAAGGCCTGCCCAACTTCGGCCTGGTGATGGTCGCCGTCCTGTGCGGCGTGCGCGGCTCGCTGGCGCTGAGCGCAACGCTGTCAATCCCGCTGTTCACGGCCGCCGGCGCGGACTTGCCGGGGCGCGATCTTGCCGTCTTCCTGGCGGCCGGGACGATCGCTGCAACGCTTTTGCTAAGTGCCGTGGCGACGGCGTTTCTCAAGGTCAGCCCGACAATCGGCACGACGAGGTTCTTGACTGCACAAGACGCCCATGTGGCGATCGCGCGGGCGGCACTGAGAGTCTTCGAGGCCGACCCGGCTGCCGCCGTCTCCAGGACCGTCCGCGAATGGACCATGACGTGGAAGCATCTGTACGAAAGCCGGGTAGCTGCCATGCAATCTCGACCCAGCGAGAGTTGCCCGCATCGCAGCGACCTCGCGGCGCAACGTTTGCTCTCGATGAACGTGCTGTCGGCGCAGCGGCGCAGGCTTGTTCGACTGCAAAAAGCCGGTGTGCTGGAGCACGCCGTCATGCAGAAGATCGAGATCGAACTCGATCTCGCCGAGATCGCATTGGATCGACTTGAATGGCGACATGAATGAGCTTTCCGAGCGCCCACATGAAGCTGATCCAACCGTCCCTGCTCGCCGCGCTGGATTCGCTCGCCGGCCCGTGGCTGCTTGCCCGAACGCTGTCGCCACAACCCTGCTTGGCAGTGATTCGATAACGATCAAGACGGCGCGAATAAACAGCGCCCCCCCCCCCGAAACGGAACGAAAGCCATGACCATCACGAGCATCAACGGCTGTATCGGCTGCGAGGAATGCGTCAAGTCCTGCCCCTGCGACGTGATCCGCATGGAAGGTGACAAGGCAGTGATCACCTACCCCGCCGACTGCCAGATCTGCCATCTGTGCCGCATGTATTGCCCGGTCGACGCCATCGAGATGGCGCCGGAAAAATCCATTCCTGTCATCCTGCCCTGGGGGTGAGACATGAAACTCACTGCAAGAACCTGCGCGATCAGCGCCGCACTGGCTGTCTTCATCGGCCTGCCGCTGTTGTTCTACGCCCTTGGCGATGCCCCGCGCCGGTCGCTCCTGAAAGAGTCGATCTCGATCCTGACGCTGTTGGCGTTCTCGATGATGCTTGGCCAGTACTTTCTGGCGCGCAGCAACGAGACCTTGCCGAGCCTGTTCGAGCCGTCGCAGATTCAGAAGGTCCACAAATACATCGCCTATTCCGCGGTCGCGGTAATGCTGCTGCATCCGGTCCTGGTCGTCCTGCCGCGCCATTTCGAAGCGGGGGTTAAGCCATGGGACGCCCTCGTCACCATGCTCACCACCTTCGACAGCCTCGGCATCCTGCTCGGCCTGGCCGCGTGGCTCTTGCTGCTGGTGCTGGGCGTGACCGCGTACTTTCGCAATCGACTCATACCCCGGTTCACCCACAGCTATCGCGGCTGGCGACATTTCCATGGCGGGCTCGCGGTCACCTTCACCGCCTTCGCCATCTGCCACTCGATCGAACTCGGCCGCCACACCGACATTGCCATGTCCGCCTTCTTCGTCACGCTGGCGCTGATCGCTTGCGCATTGCTGGCCAGACTCTACTGGGGCGTGCCACCGGAAAAGCCGCTCAGCCCTCCCATTTCAGAAGGAGTTTCGACATGAGCGCGCCGAATGACCGCTTCTCCCCGACCCGACGCGAGTTCCTGGCGCTCTCCGGCGCGACCGCCGGGCTGGCCGCACTTGGGCTGAGCGCCTGGGCAGACAACCACGTCGAAATCGCCGTGGACGCCGTCACCAATACCGACCATTCCACCGATGTGCTGGTGATCGGCGGCGGGATGGCGGGCCTATTCGCCGCCGTGAAGGCGCACGACGCAGGCGCGCGCTGCATGATTGTCTCGAAGGGACGACTGGGCTCTTCCGGCCTGACGCCCTTCGCCAAGGGCTTCTTCGTTTTTGACCCTGCTTCCGAATCCGGATCCATCGACGATTTCGTCGCCGCCGTCTCGCGTTCGGCCCTCGGCACGAACAACCCGGTCTACACGCGCCAGCTGGCCGAGCATTCGCTGGATCGCGCGCGCGAATTGCGCGAATGGGGCTACTTCGATCAGACGCTCGCCAACCGGCCCTTCATGCGGCCCATCGCCGAGCGCAAGATTCCCCTGCTCGAACGGGTGGTCCTCACGCATCTCATCAAGGAGGACGGTCGGATCGCCGGAGCCGCCGGTTTCCGGCTCGACGCCGAAGAGACGGTCACCATTCGTGCCAGGTCGGTGATCCTGTGTACCGGAGCAGGTGGCTTCAAGCCCAGTGGCTTCCCCGTCTGCGACCTCACCCACGATGGCACGGTGATGGCCTACCAGATCGGCGCCAAGGTGACCGGCAAGGAATGGAACGACGGCCACGCCACCCGCAGCCTCCACCCCGCCGCCTGCTACGACAACTGGGGCGACATGTTCGATCGGATCCCGTCGACCAATGGCGTCGAGGTGCATCACGATCTGGGCATGGACATCAACTACCGTGCCTATGTGATGGGGAACCCGGTCGAAGGCGGGCCGGGCTCACCGCCGCCGCCGAAAGAGGTCGTCGGCGGGCCTTATGTGCCCAAAGAGTTCCAGCGCGGCGGCCCACCCGCGGGCGGACCGCCTGGCCGAGATAACGGACCACCGGGTGGGCCGCCTCCGGGCAAAGGTGGCGCACCCGGCGGGCCGCCGCCCGGATTTGCTGCCAGTGCGAATGTTGGTGGCGCCTCGGCGGGCATGGCGATCCACAAGTCCGAAGGGCTGGTGCCGGTAGACGACCGGTGCGCGTCCAGCATTCCGGGGCTCTACGCTGCGGGCGACGCGCTCGGCAGCCACATGGCGGGCGGCATCTATACCCAGATCGGTTCGTCGCTCGCGGGCTCCGCCGTTCAGGGCGCCATCGCGGGCGAAGCGGCCGCGGAATATGCCCGATCGGTCAAAGCCCCATCGATTTCCGAGGCGCGGATCGCCGAGATCCAGAACGAAATCCTCGCCCCCCTGCGGCGCAAAGCGGGCTATGGCCCGGCCTGGGTCACGCAAACCTTGCAAGGCGTGATGATCCCGAACTTCGTCCTCTACATCAAGAAAGCCCCGATGATGCAGGCCGCCCTGGCCTATGTCGAGGAGCTGCGCGACCATCATGCCCCGATGCTGCGCGCGGCCAACATGCACGAGCTCCGGCTGGCCTTCGAGACCCGCAACATGATCATCAGCGCCGAAATGAAACTGCGGGCATCGCTGATGCGCACCGAAAGCCGGTGCAGCCATTTCCGGCTGGATTACCCGCAGGTCGACGATGAAAACTGGCGCGCCTGGATCAACCTATACAGAGGTCATGATGGGGCCATGCGACTTGAAAAACAGCCTTTCGATACCTGGCCTGAACAAGCTTGAGTTGGGCCGAGCGAGCTTGGCCGGGCAGCATGGGTCATGGGGTCAAGTTTTTCCCGTGCCCTGGGAAAACGTCAAGACCTGAACTCGCATGTGTGTCACAAGCGTATCCGGCACTACGGCTTGCTGTCGTCCGCGCCCAGGAGGAAGCTTGCGTTGGCTGCGGCACGTGCCGCGCTCGACGTGCCGCCACCCCAGGCGGCGGTGATCGAGTCGGTCGCCGAGTTCATGCAACGCCTGGCGCACATTGAGCACACGCGCTGTCGGTTTCTCTCTTCCGAAACCATCGGGTGGCTTTGTCGCTCTTCCGCCGGCTTTGCCGGCTATCGATGCGCCTGCGACACGAAGTCGCTTGTAAGAAGTTGTTCCAACTTGCAAATGAAGGGAACCACCGATGTCACTCGGTGAATCTAGGAGTCTGAATAAAGAGCGACTCTGACAACGTAACGAAGCGCCGCAAGGTGCGGGATATAAATCGTGAGAGGCATATCCCTCTGGCAGCCACAGCTGGAATAGTGCTAGATAATTGGTACGGTGAAAATATTTGAATCTGCGTTAAGGATCGTCATTTATAGCAAGCGGAAGTGGCTACTACGCTTGAACCAAAAGGTAATGAAGGTGGGAGTGACGTCTGGATAGTACGTCCTCGTGACCCATAAGCCTTCCGGTCCACAGCAGGCACCTAACCCGATGTACTTTTGCAAGTGGAACGTGGAAACCCCGTATTGCTCCCTTCGGGGACAGCTGACTGCAAAGTCTGCTTATGGCTGTGCGGGCATAGGATTGAGGAAAAAGCGAACGCTGCTCTGTAATGGGGTGGATAGGGGTTGAAACATGACCCCACGCGAAAGCGGGCAGACTTCCTCTTGGTCTCTCTTCACGAGAGAGTTTGAATAACGATCTGAACGGAGGGAAAGCAGATGAGCGCAGAAACACGGGCGTGTGCACCCTTCGACGTGACGTGGCCCAGTATCGATTGGGTAAAGGTTCAACGTTTCGTAAGAAGGCTGCAAACGCGTATCGTGAAGGCAACACAGGCCGGCAGACACAATCAGGCGAAAGCCCTCCAGTGGCTGCTGACCCACTCGTTCAGCGGCAAGGCATTAGCCGTCAAGCGCGTGACTGAAAATAAAGGCAAGAACACCCCCGGTGTCGATAAAGTCATCTGGAAGACACCGGAGGCAAAGATCAACGCGATGGCGTCGTTGAAGCGACGGGGTTATTCGCCGCTTCCGCTTCGGAGAGTATGGATTCCGAAGAAAAATGGCAAGACGAGGCCGCTCGGCATCCCGGTCATGAAATGCCGCGCCATGCAAGCGCTCCATCTGCTGGCGCTGGAACCGATTGCTGAAACCACCGCCGACCGGAATTCGTACGGATTCCGGCCGCAACGCTCAACCGCTGATGCCGGAGCATGAACGCAGGCGCGATGGACGAATTGGCCGCGCTACCCGATGGTCAGCCGTTCGCGCTGATCAACCTGCTGCTCTACAAGGAATGGGCCGATTATCCACCGGGAACGGTCAGCGAGAAGCTGACCGGCAAACAGGCGTACGAACGCTACACCGAACTCGCCATTCCGCTGGTGAACGCGGTCGGCGGCGTGCCGATGTGGCGGGGTGCGCTGGCCGCCAACCTGATCGGACCCGACGAAGAGCGCTGGGACGAGCTGCTGATCATGCAGTATCCGAGCCGCGGCGCTTTCGAGCGCATGCTCGCCAATCCCGACTATCAGGCGACGCTCTTTCACCGGACGGCGGCCGTCAGCGATTCGCGCTTGTACGGTGCGACCTCGCCCGAAGCCATCGGGCCGATGAAGTGGAGGCTTTTCAATCTGTCGCGAAAGCTGCGCGGCGACTGAGCAGCCGCGCGAGCGAGCAACAGGCTCAGCACGATCGCGCGGCGCGCATTTTTTGGGGTCACGCATTTTTTGGGGTCAGGTCTTTCCCCGTGCCTTGTGCCTTGGGCAAAAGTGGAGAGTAGCGGCGGGAATCCCTGACGGTACGTCCCGCCGCCCTCGCAGAACCGGACTTGGTGCGTTACACCCTCCGGCTCCCAGTTTGGGTCATTCGCCATAGGCTGGATAGAGTTGATGCCGGATTCGGATCGGCGGCAAGCAGTCGCGCAACACCGGACCGAAGCGTTGCCACGAGAAACGGCGGCGCTGGCTTCGCCGGTTCAGCCACTTGAAGAGCACGCGACTGGCGGCGTAGAAATACCGACGCAGGCTGCGACTGTTGCCGCTCACCGCGTAGTACGCCAGATGCCCTCGCAGATGCTGGCAAGCGTAGAGCATCATGACGCGACCGCCGCGGGTACGAAGCTGCTTGAGTCGATCACCAAAAGCTTTCAGTTTCTTGGCCATGCGCTCCCGCTGCGTCTTGCGAGCAAGCACGAATTTTCCGCGCCGGCTGCGCCCGACGTCGTGTGTGAACCCCAAGAAATTGAAAGTGGCCGCTTGTTCAAGGCCATCCACTTGGCGTCGGTGGGCCGCCTGACTACCGAAACATAAGAGGGCGGTTTTCGTCGGCGCAACTTCAAGGCCGAACTGCCCCAGCCGCTCCACCAGAGCTTCCCGGAAGCGCCTCGCATCGCTTTCATGGCGAAAACAGGCCACGAAGTCATCCGCATAGCGCACCAGAGACGCCCGACCTTCGCAGGCCCGCGCAAAGCGCTTTGCGAACCACAGATCCAGCACATAGTGCAGCTAGATGTTGGCCAGCACGGGCGATACGAGGCCACCTTGCGGTGTGCCTTCCTCGCTCGCGTGATAGACGCCCTCTGCCAATACACCGGCCTTGAAGAACCGCCGAACAAGGCGCAACAACTGCGGATCTCCGATCCGCTGCGCCAGGAATTGCAGCAGCCAGTCGTGTGAGACGTGCTTGAAGAATCCTTTGATGTCGGCCTCGACTATCCATTGCGTGGCCTTCCAGGTGACAATTTCCCCCAGCCCAGCCGTTTGAGCGCCTGGTGGGCGCATCAACGAGGTGTAGCACTTTTTCGGTGCCGTCCTCGCCCATTGCGTGAAACGAGCAAGTTCTGTGGTCAGGCGCAGAGTCCGCTCGGTGTCGGGGCATGTCTCCCCTGTTCGTTATCCCAAACCGCTGCCCCTTCGCTTCCGCCGCATTACCCGCGTTCATCGCTACTACGGGCACCTCCGACTCCCAATCGCCACCGCCCTCTTCCTCGCTGTTCAGGCTTGTCGGAGGGGGCGCCTGTTCTTTCCCGGCGCCGACGCTTGGGTCTCCCTGGTTACTGTGCAGTGGCTATGTCAAACTCGATACGGCTCAACGATCCCGGGTGGGTAGCGACGACTCGCCAAGGCGTCGTCGCTACTGTAGCCTGCTGGCGTCTTGAAGCCATCGGCCCTTTCCAATGCGGTCATTTCGGGACTCCTTCACCTTCACGGCCGGGTATCAGCCGGTCCATTGCACCTCGCCTGCTTTCGCGCCTACGCATCAAGCGTGCCGTTACCGCCACACCTGCAAGGCTCGATACCTGGCCCGTGGCTAGCGGCTACCAAGGCGGGAGTTCCACCCGCTAAACTACACAACATTGCCAAGCCGCAACCAAGACCTGACCCCGTCGGCGCTTCGCGCGATATACGATTCGCACGTGCAGTCGGCAAGGCCGCGCAACAACATGGCGTCGTTCATCCGCTGGCGTAATTCAGTCATCTCGTTCTCCTCGTTCTCCTCGTCAGGATCGGGAACATTCCCAATGACGAAGATCGCATCAATGACCATCAGCAAAAGCAGTTGCGCTTTCTCAGGATGAAGGCGCCTCAGAAACGGCAACGCGGCGGCGGGATTCCCCAACACCGCGGTAGCGGTTTAGTTCAACGAAATTATCAAGCGGCAGAATTTTCTTGCTTTGCTGAGGTTTGATGATCTCCAACGAGCATAGCGACAATCATCGAACCATATTCTGCCAGGTGGTAGTAAACTTCCAAGCCGCAGCCGCGACCTTGTCCGCTGTCATGCCTGGTTTATAAAGCGCTGATCCCAAGCCGAAGCCTGTCGCCCCGGCACTAAAATACGGCTGCATGTTCTCCGGCGTGATGCCGCCGACGGGCAATAGGCGCGTCCCCTTGGGTAGCACAACACGGATCGCCCTAAGAATTGCTGGTGTGACCAGTTCCGCCGGAAAAATCTTTAGCGCATCGGCACCCGCCGCCAGCGCTGCAAAGGACTCGGTTGGGGTAGCTACACCTGGCGCACAGATCAGTCCCGCGTCTTTGGCCGCACGAATCACCGCGGTATCCGCATGCGGCATGACTACCAGTTCGCCACCGCAGGCCTTGAGTTGCTGAACGTTCTCGATCGTCATCATGGTGCCGGCACCGACCAGCGCATCAAGGGGCAAGGCACGGCGAATCGTGGCGATGCTGGCGAAAGGATCGGGTGAGTTGAGCGGCACTTCGATCAGGCGGAAGCCTGCTTCGTAGAGTTTCAGCGCAATACCTTCCGACTCCTCCGGCTTGAGGCCCCGCAGAATGGCGACCAGTGGCAGTTTTGAGTTGGCTGAAGCAAAACGTTCAGCGACAGAATTAGTCGACATTTTCGATTCCCTATTAGATTTCAGGGCATTGCCCTAAGCAATCCGCCCCGACGCCATTGCGAGATTCCATAATCCGGCCGGGGCGGTATTGTCGAGCACGGCATCAGCGGACTGACCCATGTACTTCAGGGAGTGCACATAGCGCTGACAGAGCGACGGTGCGCCGATCATGACCAGTGGAACTGAAGTTAAATCGCCAGCGCCGGCCATTCCAGAAACAAGTTCATGACCGATCAACAGGCCGGAGAGATATTCGGCTAGAGAAGCCAGCGGCAATCGACCGGCCAATCCCAGCGTGCGCGTCCCGAAAATCTGTCGCGACAAATCTCCAGGGCCGCTGCGTCGTGCGGTGGCCAGCCCTAGTTCGAACGCAGCTGGATCGGATTCCGATTTACTATCACCCTCTGCGGGCATCAAGCGGCCCAGGATGGAGTGCTTGCTCAGAACGGCGAATAGCTCACCGGTCAGATAGGTGGAGTAGCGGACAATCCGGCCGTTTTCGATCTGCGCCCACTTCGAATGGGTCCCCGGTAGCAGCATGCAGGATCGGATCGCCCATTGCGGGTTGGTCAGCAAGGCGCCGGCAATCTGAATTTCTTCTCCGCGCATTACGTCCGGCAATGCATCCGGTACGTCGAACAGAACGCCGGGGGCAATCAGAATATCCGGCCCCAGCCCGCTTTGCACCGTAATGCTCTTGCTCGCGAGGAGCTGCATGTTAGCCGGGCAGCGCACATAGGGTGCTTCCTTCCAGCCTTGGGCGCTACCGACCATGCCACAGGCGACGATAGGCAATTGCGGCCATTGCGCGACCCAGTCACCGGCGATTTCAGCAAAGGCCTGCTCGTAGCCGGCAGTTCCTGATGACGGAAGGTGCTGGATGCCATGCCCGGATTGCCGAGTTTCAATAACATTGCTCTCGCGCATCAAAAAAGCACGAAGACTTGAGGTGCCCCAGTCAAGGCTAAGCAACTGGGGGGTGAGACCAAAGTAATTGCTCATGTCTTTTCGCTCAAAAAGAGGAGTCGGCTCGGTATACTTAGGGAACCGCTGATCAATTAGCTGCCGATGCGTTACCTAACCGCTCGGCATCGGATTTCTTTGCATCCCACCGCGACTTTTTGTCAAGCTGCCCAAAATTTCGCGGTTTTCTACCCTTTTCGGCCCATTCCCGCGCCTTTCGTCCTATTCAGAACGCAACTTGGCTGTTGAGGGCCAATAGCTTTCGCTTCGCAATCAGGTTGGCCAGGGCGAACAGCGTGTACAGTTGAGCCGTGTTCTTTTCCAGCCCCTTGTAGCGCACCTTCTTGTAATGGAAGAGGTTCTTCACGATGTGGAAAGGGTGCTCGACTTTGGATCAAATACTGGCTGTCAGGGATTCCAGTTTGCGCAGAAACTGACCAAACCCGCTCTCTTCCGAGACCGCCTTGAGCTTGCCGCGCTTCATGGCGATCTGCCAGTTGACGTCGCGGTCCTTCAGCTCTTCGCGCTTGTCGGCGCCGATATAGCCCGCATCCAGAAAGATATTCTTTTCTTCGCCGTGCAGCAGATGCTCGGTCTGCATCACGTCCGCCTCGTTCGCCGCTGTTCCGACGACGGTGTGCACCAGTCCGCTCTCGGCATCGACGCCAGTGTGGGCAGTGGAAAGGCAACAGCCTGAGTATAGTTCGCCATGACGCCCACATGGGTAAGTTTTTTGGGCAGTGACCGAGCTGATGCCCTGCCCTGTACCTCTTCGCGCCTGGTTTTCGATGATGCCGAGACTGCTGACCGGACGGCACGGGGCCGAGCTGTCGCCCTCCAGTCCGTCTCAGTTGGGTCTGGCCCCATGCCTTAATGTGAAAGTCGCGCAAGCGACTCACAAACCTCCCTTCTCCCATCGCGGGAGAAGGGTCGGGAAAGAGGGGAAAACGGTCATGACTTTCATCATCCGGGGCGTCTCGATTGTCATGACCGTTAGGCAAAAGTCAAGACATGATCTCGTCGTGCCCGGGCACGGCGAGACGATTGGCATTGACGTTCATGAGCTTCACCTGGCAAGTCTCAGTAGTGTCCACCTGCCGCGCTGCGAAGTGGCTCACCGGCGAACCGCCTCAGCCTACATCGCTTTTCCCGTACGCGCCGGCACGGGTTTGCCTGCCGCACGCGGCGCGGGCGGCGCCGAGGTGCTGGCAGAACCTCCGATGGCCGGGAAGCTGGCCTTGCACTTGATTCCGGCCGGCAGTTTGAAATCCGGATTGGGCAGTTCGAGGCGCACTCCGAAAGTTCCGCTGGCGGCGTCGAAGACGCGGTCGATGACCTGCAGGGTCGCCATGTAGCGTCCGCCGATCGGCGCTTCGGGGAGGACCTCGACTTTCTGGCCGGCGCTGAGTTGGTCGAAGGCGTCGATCGGCATCAGCACCTCGACGTACAGCGTGCCGATGGCCGCCAGTCTGAGGATCGGCTTGCGCAGGTCGCGATTGTCGGCGAGTTCGCCGGCGCTGAGCAGGCGATCGACGACGACGCCGTCCACCGGGCTCTCGATGGTGCGCAGACGCAGTTGCTCGGACAGGCGGCGATATTCAAGCTCCGACAGGCGACGGTCGTCCTTGGCTTCGAGCAACTCGGATTCGGCGAGCTGCTTTTCGGTCAAGGCTTCGTCGCGGTCGTGCAGCGAGATGAAGGCCTGCTTCGCCAGCTCCTCGCGACGCTTGTACTTGGTCGTCGAAAACGCGACGCGGCTTTCGCCCGTGCGGATGCGACCCTTCATCGTCGAACGATAAAGTGCGGCCTCGGTCGCGGCACGTTCGACGCCGGCATCCAGGGTCACCAGGACCTGGCCCTTCTTGACCATGTCGCCGCGATCCACCCAGATCTTCTCGATCAGGCCCTCGCTCGCCGCCCGCACCTCCACGCTCTTGCTCGGCTCGATGATGCAGTCGAACTCGGCTGCCAGCCCGCTGCCCGACGCCAAGAGCGCCAGCAGCACGGCGCCGCCGATCCGGCTCCAGACGGCACTCCCGACGCCCCTCCTCACCCGCTTTCCTCGACTGCGCATTTTTCTACTCTCCTCTTCCAGCAAACGCCAGAGACTGCTCGACGCGTTTGTCCATTTCAACGGTCTGCCGCCGAATCCGCGAATTCTGCCGCTCGGCTGCTGCTTGTGCGGACCGGCGCAGCAGGCGCGCGAGCGGTGCCGGTAGTAGCCCGGCATCTGAAACCTGCGCGCGCAGCCAGCCGAGCCACGCTGCAGCATGGGCGAGAAACAATTCGTCATCAAGCGAGACGATCGCTTCGCATGATCCGGGATCTCCCTGCCGACCGGCACGGCCGAAGAGCTGCCGATCGATGCGTGCCGAATCGTGGTATTCGGAAAGAATGACGTGCAGGCCGCCGGCCTGGCGAACTTCCGGGCTGAGCAGGATGTCCGTGCCGCGCCCGGCCATGTTGGTGGCCACGGTGATCCGCCCCGGCTGACCGGCGTCGGCGATGATCTCCGCCTCACGCTGGTCCTGGCGCGCGTTGAGCACTTCGTGCGCCAGTCCTGCCGCGCTCAGACACAGGCTGGCCAACTCGGAAGCGGCTACCGAACGCGTGCCGATCAGCACCGCCCGTCCCGCGGCCCCTATTTCGGCCGCACGCTGCACCACCGCGGCCCAGCGAGCATCGCTATCGAGGAACACCCGGTGCCCAAGGTCGCGGCGCACGACCGGTCGATTCGGCGGAATGCGCAGCACGTCCATGGCATACACCGAGCGCATTTCCGGCGCCACTTCGGTGGCCGTGCCGCTCATCCCGGCGAGGCACAGGTAGCGGCGAAAGAAGCGCTGATAAGTGATCCGCGAGATGGTGTCGCGTCGTTTACTGATCGCCAGAGCTTCCTTGACCTCGATCATCTGGTGCAGGCCACGCTCCCACGAGCGGTCGGCCATTACCCGGCCGGTGTACTCGTCGACGATCTGCACCTTGTCGTCGGCGATGATGTAATGCCGGTCGAGTTGAAAAAGATGGAGCGCCGACAGGCCCTGTTCGACCAGTTCCTCGCGCGCCCGCGGGATGCGCCACAGGCCGGACAGCCCGCAGGCGAAATCACCGACCGCCGCGCGACCGGCGTCGGTCAGCTCGATGCTGCGTTCCTTCGGGCGGAGCAGGTAATGGCCCTTCTTTTTCAGGCTGGCGGCCAGCGCCAGCGCCTGCTCGTAGAGGGCGCGCCCGTTCGGGTCGTCGATGTCGCTGGAAATGATCAGCGGCGTTCGCGCCTCGTCAATCAGAACACTATCGGCTTCGTCGACGATCGCGAAATAGAGACCACGCAGCAAGACGCTGCTGCGCACCTGAGCCGGCGCGCGCGGTCCGGCCAGCCAGCCGTCGAGCAGCGCCCGCGGACCGGCGCGCACGCGCTTCTGCGTAATGCGGTCGCGCAGATAGTCGAAAACCAGATCCTTGTTCACGCAGTAGGTGACGTCGGCGGCGTAGGCCGCGGTACGCTCTGCGCTCTCCTGGTCGGGGACGATCAGGCCGACACGCAAGCCGAAGAATTGGTAGACCGGCGCCAGATACTCGGCATCGCGAGCCGCCAGATAGGGATTGACGGTAATCACATGCACTGGCGCGCCGGCAAGGGCCACAGTCACCGCCGGGAGAACGGCGGTCAGCGTTTTGCCTTCGCCGGTCTGCATTTCGGCCAGCGCGCCGGCCAGCATGGCGTAACCGCCCATCAACTGCACCGGGTAGTGGCGCAGACCAAGCTGCCGCGAACAGACTTCGCGCACCAGCGCAAAGCACTCGGCGACCGGCGCCTCGGCAAGACCTTCGACCGCCAGAAGCGTGCGCACGGCGCCTGCCCGGCTGCGCAGGCCGTCGTCGTCGGTGGCCAGCAAGCCCTCCTCCAGCACCTGCACGCGCGCGGCAAAGCGCTGCAGATCGTGCCGCCGCAAGGGCGAGCCCAGCTGCGCGCTGCGTCCCAGCAGGCGCCCGATGAAGCGGTCGAGGCGACCGTCCTTGAGGTCGCGACGTTCGGCGTACAAGCCGGGTGCTAACTCATGCACCTGCCAGCGATCGAGCAGCGCCCTAGACATTGAAACGCGAAAGAAAGAGCTGTCGCAGCCGGCGCCCCCACTGCTCGGCCAGCGGCTCGGCGCGGTGGTGGAATCGCACGTAGACACGCGTACCGATGTGTAGCGCTCCCACCTCCGGCGGCAACTCGAGGTCGAACTGAAACAGGCGCTGCAGCGATTTGAGGCCGTTCGGGTCGCGCGGATCAGTGCCGTGCTGGCCGCCGCCTTCGAGCGACAGCGCCTTGCTGGGCAACTCATCGTGCCCACCCGGCACTTCGCGAATCAGGCGCGCGCTATAGGTCTTCTCGACGCGGTCGGTGATTTTTACCTGCACCTCGTCGCGCGCCTCGCGAACCAGCGCGATGTCATCCTGGCTGACGACCACACGCACCAGCCGCGGCGGCCCGTCGACGATGTAGCCGAGCAGCTCGCCTTTTTTCACGAAGCGCTGCGGCAGGTCCTGCGACCGCGCCAGCTTGAGGGCGCCGGATACGGCGGCGACCACCAGCAGTGAATCGAGTTTCTCTTCGGCGCGCGCCAGAGCACTTCTTTCGCGGCGCAGATCCTCGTTGGTCGCCGCCGCCTGCGTGCGCTCGTCGAACATCTGCGTGGTGTACTGCACCTGGAGCTGGCGTACCCGCGCCCGCGCCTGCTCAACCTCGGCAGCAAGCGTCGGCTTGGCGGTCACCAGCAACACCTCGCCGACCTCGACACGCTCTTCTGGCTGCACCAGCAGCTGCTCGACAAAACCATCGGCAGCGGCACGCACTTCGGCATTCTCGGGAACCCAGACAACGCCCTCGGCGTGAGTGCGCAAAGGCATCGGCACCGAGAGCACAAAGAGCACAAAGACGGCCAGCGAACCGAAAGTGACCAGGCGGGCTCGCGTGCGGTGGCGCTGCAGCTCGGGGCTGGAGATCACATAGTTGAGACCTTTGCCGATCGGTAGCACGAACATCGTCGTCGCTGCCCAGAGCGCCAGCACCACCCCGACAAAGAAGAACTCCCCGGCAATGAACAGGGTGATGACGATCATCACCAGCGTCCGGTAGACGAAAGACGCCGCCCCATAGAACAGAAACCAGCGCCGCTCGCCGACCGACGCCGGTGGTCGCTCGACGCTCGTGATGCCAAAGAGGTAGCGCTTGGCGAGCCATTGCCAGTATTGATTCGAGCGGTTGCCGAGATTGGCGATCTCGATCAGATCGGCGAGAACGTAATAGCCGTCGTAACGCAACAAGGGGTTGCCGTTGAAGAGCAGCGTCGAGGCACCGGCCACGAAGAGCACGTTGAAGGCGATCGAGCGCACCAGCCCGGGCTCGACCAGCACCCACACCGCCATGGCGATCGCCGCCAGGAACAGTTCGACCAGCATCCCGGCGGCGCCGACCATCGCCCGCCGCCATTTGTTGCGAAAAGCGCCCGAGGCGGTCGCGTCGACGTAGGGAATCGGCGCCAGGACGAGCAGCATGATGCCCATCTCATGCACCTCGCCGTCGCCCGACTTGACGGCGTAGGCGTGACCCAGCTCGTGCAGCGCCTTGATCAGCGGATAAACCAGCCAGAGCAGAAAGAGATTGTGCGCCGAGAGCACCTGATCGCTGAGGTTGGCGGTCAGCTCATGCCAGTTCACGCCGGCAAGAACGATCGCCGGCAGCACCAGCAGCAACCACAGCAGAACGCCGAAGAGACTGAAAATCGGCCGCACCAGCGGCCAGCTACGGTCCAGGAAAGCGTCCGGATCCCACAGGGGGATGCGGATCGACATCGGGTTGATGAAGCTTTGCAGCAGCTTCTGACGCTTCTGCTTGCTGCCGCGCTCGGCCAGCTCATCGACATCCGGAGGCAGGTCGGCCTGCAGCAGGTCGCCGACGTGCAGTTGCGCCAGCAGGCGGATCACTTCGTCCTGCGTTGGCGCATCTTCGCCGGCTTCTGCGGCCACTTCGGTCCACATCTCGTCGATCGTTCGCTGCCCGTCCATCAGCTGGATCACGCGGTAGGCGGCGGGGCTGAAACGATGCAGCTTGCCGGAAGCACTATCGTGCAGCACGTACCACGGCTGGCCGCGAAAGCGCTGGCGATGGATGCGCGCATGCGCGCGCAGCTCGGGGCGCAGGCCGGCGACGCGATACCAGGAGGCACTGAGAAAAGGGGCGGCCATGCTCTCAGCCGCCTAGGGCAACCAGATCCAGGCCTGCATGCGCAACCAGTCGCTCAGTCGATGCGTCCAGATCCAGGCATAGCTCTGCTCGCCGACACTGATTTTGCCGACCCCTTCCATGCCCGGGCGCAGCTTGAGGTCGCTGCGATCGAGCTGCGCTTCGACGCGGAAAGTGTTCTTGCCCTCTTCAGCCTCGGCCATCGAGACGTTGCGCACTTCGAAAGCCAGGGCTTCGCCGGTCAGGCCGGTGAGCACCAGCTTGCCCGACTGGCCGACGCGCACATCGCGAATATCGCGGTCCTCGACTTTCAGGATCACCCGGTAGGCATCGAGCGGCGCCAGCTCGAACAGCAGCTTGCCCTGCTCGACTGGCGAACCGAGCAGCTGGCTGAGATCGCCGGAGACGACGATGCCGTCGAAGGGGGCGACGATGTTGGCGCGCGCCAGTTTCTCGTCGACCAGCGCCAGTTGCGAGTTGGCTTCCTGCATTTGCGCCAGCGAGACATTGGCAGTGGCTCTCTCGTGCTTGGCCAACGCTTCGCGGTAGCGCCCCTGGTGCTGCTCGCGCTCGGAAAGCCAGCGCTGGCGCTCGACGCGCAGGTCGCGATCGTCGAGCGTCGCCAGCAGCTGTCCCTCCTTGACGACAAAGCCGGCGCGCACCGGCGCCTCGCGCAGGAAACCATCGAAGGGGGCCACTGCCGCGCGCTGCACCTCACCTTCGACAACCGCCTTGGCGCTGACTCGATAGTCGCCGTCGAGCAGGAAAACACTCAGCAAGAGGAGCAGTGCTGCGGCCAGCCCGACACGAAACCCGGGGCGACGGTGATCCTTGAGATGCAGCCACCAGCCGCGCAGTTTGTCGACCAGGCGACCGGCAAACCAGCGATGCTGATCGACCCGGCTCTCCAGCAAGGGCCCGAGCAAAGCGCTCACCGCTTCGAAAACCCGCGTTTCCTCGGCGCTGAAAGGCGTCCCCTGATTGCGCTCGAAAGTCAGTACGCCAACGCCGATGCCGCGGCTGCTGAGGACCACCGAGCACACCGCGCGCGTGGCAGCAAAATCGCGGTGAGCAATGGCGATGCCGCCGTGGCTTTCCGCGGCGGCCGGAAAAACCACGCTGCGCCGCTGATCGAGGGCCTCGTCCATGGCGTTTTCGAGAGCGGTGACGAACTGGCTTTTCTTCTCGAAGAAAGCCGAATGTGACATGGCCAGCAAACGCGCCCGCCCTCCCCGGTCGACGCCGAGGGAAACCCGGTCGCAGTCGAAGCGGCTAGCAAGATCATTGACCACCGCCATCGCCATGGGGTCGAGGCGGGCCTGCTCGGCGGCCACGCCGAGAACGTCGAGGGCCACGCGCGCGCGCTGCAAGGCCTGCGCGTCGTCACCATTCTGGCGGCGCAGGAAGAGCGTTTCGATCCAGCCGATTCCCCAGTGCAGTTGCCGGAGCACCAGTTGCAGGGCAGCGTCCGAGCGCTCGGCGACATCGAGCACGACCGCCCCGTGCACCTGCCCTTCGAGTTCCACGGGATAGGCGACGACCACCATTGCACCGGCCTGGCCGGGCAGTAGCACCCCGCGCCGCTCGCTCAGGCACTGCTGAGCGGCCGGCGCGAGGTAGGTGACGTCGGTCTGCTCGGACGGCCAGACGGCGGCCGGAACGAAAGTACCGCTGCCTTGTTCGAGCAGCAACAGGGCCGCACGCACGTCGGCGACCTGCAGGCATTGCAGCGACAGCCAGCTAGTACAGAATTCGGTCGACGTCTGCGCTGCCGCAAAAGCTCCCCAGAGCTCATCGTCGTGCGCTCGCCTGGCATGATCGCCAGGGCCCGCAGACAGGCCTAGGCCTGTCTGCGGCCCGCTGGAAGAATGGAAACTGGAAGACAAGTAGTGGCCTCCAAACCGGCGCGACAATGGAAAGAGGGAAGCCAGGCCTGCTGCCGGCAACAGCCATCGCCGGAGGCGAAGCGTTGCCGGCAGCAGGCGCCGCCGGCCATCATACCGGCTTCCTAGTTGCCCTGGTTCAACTCGCCGTAGCGACCCTCGTATTCGCTGACCAGCTTGCCAAGCATCAGCGCCAGGCGCTTGGCGGCGAAAGGACTCATCACAATGCGATGCTCCAGCCTGACGTCGTACTCGGCAGCGCCCCGGTCCCAGCTCTCGTTGACCCCGAAGTTCATCACCACTTCCTCGCGCGTCGTGGTCACGTTCACCATATTGCAATAGCTGCTCTTCACCGACGCCGTATTCATCCGGATCTGCTGCTCCCCGGCTGTCGCAGCTCGCGTTTCGACCGCTTCTGCCGGAGCCTTGACCGGTGCTGCAGGGGTTTCAGGTTTTTCTTGTGCCATCTCTCGGTTCTCCCAGGAATTCTTCATCAAACTTGGCCGTGCTGCGCGCATTCGTCGCCGGAAGCGCCCCCGCGGCGAGCGGGCCATGGTCGCGCGCAAGGATTTACAGCGACCGCGAAGATTGTAGCGAAGCGGCCAGAGTAATCCGTGAACTACTGCCTGAATTAACAGAATTCTTCGCCAAATGGGTCACCAAGCAGTTTCTTCAGTTCGCACGCTTGCCTTCACCGAGGACGCTGCCATAGCGGTGACGGTAACTAACGGTCATGACATGTCGAGACACCCCTGATGATGAAAGCCATGACCGTCCCCCTCTCGCTTGCAGTGCGCATTCCGGCTTGCACGCCGGAATCGTTCGCCGGGCAGGGAGCATGCTCCCTGAATTCCCCGCCTCACCCCTGACCCTTCTCCCGCGAGGGGAGTTTCGTGAGTCGCGTGCGCGACTTTCACATTAAGGCGATTGCCGGAAAAGAGCGTACCAGATTGCGCCGGATTTTCGGTCGCCTTCAAGGCGCGACGGGCGGCGCGTAATCGAGCTGTGTAACAGTTGTTGCAACACGGAAGGCGAGCCAAAAAACAAGCAAGATGGGCTGTCCTTTGACAGAAATCGCCTTTTCCTTTGGCAGGCTAGCCCAAGCGCCTACGGCCGAAGCCCACACCGATCAAACCCAGGGCGATCATGGCCAGGGTCGCTGGCTCAGGAACCTCCTGAGAGAAGAACTTCTGGAAATTGGTGATCGCGGCCGGACCGCCGTCCCAGCTCGATACGTAGACAAATTGATCCACCCACATTTCCTGCTGCGGGGCGAAGTTCCGGACGTCCTGCTCCTTGAATTCATTGAGCAATGCGTCAACCCAGACCCGTTGCCACGCGATTTCGTCCGGAACTGCCGGTTCGCAATTCGCGCTGCTGCACACGGTCTCTTCGATACCGAGTAAGGTATCTGGACTCGCGACCCACCCGCCGGAGATGCTCAGTTCGCTGTCCTTGATCCGCATTCTCGGGTCAAGGACGGTGACCTTGAACTCAAACCGCAGAATCGCGACGTCAAAATCCCCCGCTTGCCCCCCCGCTTGCACGCCTCCGCCACCAATCGCAAAATTCAGGCCCGGGTTCAGCAGGTTGCCAGAAATACCGGTCACCTCAATCCGAGTCAAGTCTATGGACGGCGCGTCGGAGGAGTCGACAAGATCTTTCAGCTGCCAATCACTGAACAACTTGTCGTTGACCTGAATTGTGCCTGCTGCGAACAGGGCATCCAAGCTTATGGCCTGCGCCCCCGTCGTGGCAAGCATCAGGAACAGCCCCCCCAGCGTCGCGCTGAGCTTTTTGATTGTCATCTTGCGATTCATTATTTTTTGTCGCTTTAAACCTACTCAATGGGTCATGCAGCTGCGCGAGTCCTGGTAACAGCGGGAAGCGGCCTCCGCCACGCCCCCCAAAGCTACTGCACCGGATGTTTTTCCCCTTCGCTTGAACGATGTGACGGATTTCACGTGCCCCGGATAAACGATCGCAGTGAAGCTTAAGGCAAAATTCACAGCAGAACAGACAATTACATCTATTCAGGCACTTGACCACATCAGATATTTCAATTTCATCTTGGCGTCCTCTGTAAAATTTTTCGACATCCGCCCCGGAGAAAAGAAAGAGAAGAAAAGAGAAAAGAACAAGAAAGAAAAGGAAAGGGGCCAGGGTCGAAGCGAAGAAAGGCAGAAGCGAAGAAAGGGGCCAGGGTCGAATTATCTGAAGCGAAGAAAGGGGCCAGGGTCGAATTATCTAATATGGGATCAGTTTCTTCGGCCTTGTCTCGCCGGGCAACCGAAACAGCGCCGGAATCTATTGATCAATTTATTGGTGCAGAAGTCTCGGCCGGACGGCGGCAATTGAGCATCAAGCGGCCGGATAGCTTCTATATTTCATGAGACCGCTTAGGGTCGGTAGCGGACGAGGGATTCTCTCCAATGGGGCTGGTGACACGAGTGTTGAGTCTGTCCCCGTATGGTCGTCGATGGCCGCCGATACCCTGTCGGGGAAGTGCGAGCTGCCGCGACTCGAGTGCTTGGCCGCCGGCCGACGCACCGCATCAGCGTGCCGCCCTTGTGGGCAGTTTGTTGAGCTGAGTGATTGTGCCAAGCGAGTCGAGGCCACTTCTCTCGTCGTCAAGCGCAGGCCCGCATGAACGTCGGGCGCCACTCTTGCTGATCTGAGATGCGACAAGATGCCACACGACGATTGGTCGCTGACCGGGCATACTTGGGATAGCCGTTCGTTGTGATTTCCGACGATCGAGCGTTCCACCCGCTTTCCACGGAGGTATGTATGCAGTTCTTCAAAACTGTCTTGATGGCCCTGGCGCTGATCGTTTCCGGTTTATCGAACCCAGTCTTCGCCGGTGATAAGGATCCCTTGTTCATCGCTTTATCGAGCGATGCGACACGGCGGGTTGGCCACGTTCTGCATTTTGCCGAGCTTCAACGCGCCAGAGGACACTCGTTGACGATTTGGCTGAACGAGAGCGGCATCCTTCTCGCGTCCAGGAAGTACACGGAGAAGCATGCAGATCATCAAAAGGCGCTCGCCGAACTGATGAGCAAGGGTGCGACGGTATTGATATGCCACTATTGCATGCAGCAATTCGACGTCGCAGCATCGGACTTGTTGCCGGGCTTCAAGATCGGCAGCCCGGAGCTGATTGGTAACGCCTTGTTCGAGGACGACACCAAGACCTTGTCCTGGTGAGTGCCTGACCACGAGCCATCGGTTCTGGCACTGCACCGACCGGCGCCGGAGAAGAAGAAGAGAAGAAAGGGACTGGGCGGGATGCGAATGACAGGCGCAGTCTGAAAGCTTCCGCCGTGCCTGTCGAAGCTCAAACTACGACAAGGCGGCATTCAGCCAGCCACGCCGGCTGACTATCGGCAAGGTACGCGATGACAACACGACTCACCGGCTTGCTTCGGGTCTTACGCCTGATCTTCCTGTTCACTGTCGCCGCCGTTTATTGCTCGCCAGCCGCTGCCGACGCGCCGCTGTGGATCGACCACGACGCCGCCGGCGAACGGCGGGTACATTTGTACTTCTTCTGGACCCGCAGCTGTCCGCATTGCCAGGCGGCGATTCCGTTCGTCGAGGCGCTGTCAGCCCGCTATCCCTGGTTGCTGGTGCACAGTAGTGACATCAGCAGCGATCTGGAAGCGGCCAAGGCGTATGTCGCCATGGCGGAGGCTCTGAGTCAAGAAGCGAGTAGCGTTCCAGCCTTTATCTTCTGCGGCGGCATGGCCGTCGGTTTCGACCGGCCTGAAGGAACCGGGCGCGCGCTGGAAGAGGGACTGCGCTTGTGTCGCGAAACGGGCATGCCGGTAGCGCTCGATCCTGCTGCGGCAATGGCGCAGGCGCCGAGTGTCGATCTCCCGTTGCTCGGCAGGGTGACGGCCGAGCAGCTGTCGTTGCCGGTTTTCACCCTGATCATCGCCGGACTTGATGCTTTTAATCCCTGCGCCTTCTTTGTGCTCCTGTTCCTGCTGTCGCTGCTCGTCCATGCGGGCAGCCGCCGACGCATGCTATTCATCGGCACCGTCTTCCTCTCCTTCTCGGGCCTGATCTACTTCGTGTTCATGGCCGCCTGGCTGAACGCTTTCCGCTGGCTGGGCGAGATCGCTGCCGTTACTACGGTCGCAGGGGTGCTGGCGATAATCATCGCACTGATCAACATCAAGGACTATTTCTGGTTCAAGAAGGGGATCTCGCTGAGCATCTCCGACGCCGCCAAGCCCAGGCTCTACCAGCACGTGCGCGGACTGCTGCGGGCGGACAGCATGCCGGCGCTGACGCTCGGCACGGTTGCCCTGGCGGTGGCGGCGAATTCCTATGAGCTGCTGTGTACCGCCGGATTCCCGATGGTCTATACGCGGCTGCTGACCCTGTCTGACTTGTCCCCCTGGCAGCACTATGCCTACCTCGGACTCTACAGTCTGGTCTATGTGATGCCGTTGATGATCATCACCCTGGTGTTCACCTGGACCCTCGGCTCGCGCAAGATGTCCGAGAGGGAAGGACGATTCCTCAAACTGCTTTCCGGCAGCATGATGCTAGGACTGGGCGTTCTGCTGCTTGTTGCACCGGCGGCGCTCAACGATCTGCGCGTGGCCCTGGCCTTGCTGGCCGGCGCGCTTGGTGGTTCATGGCTGGTGCACCGGCTGATGAGCTCTCGGAAATCGTTCTCGATCTAGTCGCCGCCGAAGGGCGAGTTTCGAGAACGTCTGCCTTAGCGTGCTTTGTTGTCCGTTTTCCGAGAGGAAGGAGCGGTTGTCAGGGGCAGGAACCCGATCCGATCACCCTAGCATTCCGTCATATGGGCATGTAGGCGTGGTGCCGATGCGGTTTTCGCTGCGGCGTTCGAGGTTTGGCTCAACGCTTCTTCTTCCCGGCCAGCGTGTCCTGCACATACTGAACGGGATCTTCCCCGGTCAGCCCCTCGACCACTGTCGATACAGCTCGCGGTCGTCGATCACCATCCGCGCCGACGAAACGTTGATCAGCTGGTACTTCTCTCCGAACAAGGCGCCGTCCAACGTTCTTACCAGGATCAGGCGGGCTTCGTTCCAGAGGGGGACGATCTCCAGCGTGTTTCGGGCGGTCATGTCTTCGGGTTCGGCATCGCGCGCCAAAGCGAGCATCACGCGGCGGATCGCGCCGACGCGGGAGTCGTCGGCCAGAATGGCTTTGCCCTCGCTGCGTGCCTGACTGCGATCGCGAATGACCAGCGTTTCTGCCGGGATGTCGGCGGTATGGAGCAGCAGCTTCCAGTGACGGCCGGCATCGTCGGCGACGAAGACGCTGAACTGCGCCTGCTCGGTCGTCGGTTTGAGGTAGGCGGCGCCGGTTTCCCGGTCGCCACTGACGGCGAACTCGCCTTCGACGCCGTGGATACGGCGAATCTTTCCGCCATCGACGCGGATCAGGTTCGGTTCGTTGCGCGATACCGTGGCGGTCAGCCCATCGTCCGGGCGCCCCTCCAGGAGCTGCCCGGCGAGAATCGGCGAGGTGACGCTAGCGAGAAGAAGCGTCAGCGCCAAACGGGTCGCGATCGCTGGTTTCCCTGAATTCGGATACATGCAGTCTCCCATTGCGGTAACGGAAGCCGACCACATAGGTGGTCTGCTTCTCGGAAGCTTTCTTGTCCCCGACCCAGGTCATCAGGACGCCGGCGAGGGCCACTATCATGGCGGGCTCGTTGGCCATCACCGATTGCGCAGAAAACTGCGTCGAGGCGTTTTTCTTGCGGAGGAAGTCGGTGCGGGCGTCGAACTCGGCCTGGAGACGACCGTATTCGCTGGGCGCGGTGTATTTGAGGAAGAGGTTCTTCTGGTACTCGGCGACGTGCGGCGTGATGTTGAGCGCGAGACCGGCGTACCAGTACGCCATCTCCTGCAGGTAATCCCCGGAAACCTTCTGATCGCTGACCCAGAAGCTCTTCTGAACTTCCGGCGGTACCAGCACGGTTCTTTCCGAGCCGGCCACTCCGAGCAAGGCGCCGGCATTGGCCAGCAGCGCCAGGACGAGTCCGCCGACGGCAATGCGCATGAAGGTGATTTCAGCGCGATGATTGTCCCGCTCGGAGGTGAAGGTTCGAAGGCGCATGGCTCAGCCAAGGAAGAAGCGCAGATGCGACGGCGGGGTCGCCCGCAAGCGGACGACGATCCCACTCGGCAGCCACCAGTAGAGCGCGTGCAAGGCGAACTTGGGGTGCTTGCCGGTCTTGATCCGACCGTACTGCCAGGCGAGGAGCGCGCCGCAGACCATCCCGGCCAGCATGGCCCCCGAGATCACGCCCGTCCCCATGATCAGCAGGAAGAGGATGGCCTGATCGAAGTCCCACCACAGGAAACGTTCCTGGGCTTCGAGTGACTTGGGGATGTAACCGATCTCGTCCACGGCGCTCTCCGGATTCAGATCGTGGCGGTGAGAATGCCGGTCGAGATCGTCGGGGCGTATTGCAGAAACACCGCGAACGCGACCCCGGAAAGAATCGGCATCGGGTTGAGCCTCGCCAGCGAGAAGAGCGCACCCAGGCCGATCGCGGCGATCGCAGCCGCCTTGCCGAAGTAGCCCTGGACCATGCCGGTCAGCCAGGTATAGAGACTTTGAAACTCGGTGCCGGTGTTTCCCGCCAGTGCACCGGTGGCGGCGGTCAGCAAGACGAGCGCCAGGGCGCCCTTGATCCAGTTACGACGGCTATCCATGACGATTCCCTTTGAGATCGACACAAGATTTGATGAGCCATCCAAGGCCGAGCCCGACGGCGATGCCGCCCAGATGGGCGTCGAATCCGCCTTCGATCGGCGAACCCGGGGCGAGGATGCCGATGGCGATGAAACCGCCGGCGATGACTACGTCGCGGATGAAGCTGTGGGTATGCGGTAATTTCACGTCACTACGCTCCTTTGCGGTTGCTGTTGCGGTAGGTGCTGCGGTTGCGGTCACTGAGCCCGTCGCGCGGGCCAGCGAGACGTGCCTCGACGCGGCGGTTGCTGCGGCGCGCCGCTTCGGTGGGTGCCGGATCGAGGTAGCAGCACAGGCCCTCGGCACGAACCACGATCTCGGCCTCGACACCTCTGTCGAGGAGCCATGAGCGGACGGACTCGGCACGCCGTCTGGCGAGACGATCGTTGTAGGCTTTGCCACCGACGTCGTCGGTTCGGCCGTATTGCTCGATGAGCTTGTACTTCGCGGCGAGGGTCGCGAAGTGCTTTAGCGCCCGTTGCCCATCGGCGGTGGGAGGATCCTTGCCATACTCGAAATGGATGGTGGCAGTGGCAGGCTCGTCAGCGGTGGCGAGGGGAGAAACAGAGGCCTCCGGCGAGGGGGTCGGCTGGACACCCCGAACGGGAGGCGCTGGCTCGTTTGTGATGACGGCAAGTTCGACGATCGCCAGCGTCTTGCTTGATGGCGTCGCCCTGCTTCTGCGCGGCGGTGATCAGTCGCTGCTGCAGAGCGATCACTTGCTCTTTCTCATCAATCAGCAACCCCTTGCCGGGGATCTCATATGAAATCGCACCGATGGCTGGCGACGACACGAGCTCCGGCTTCTTCAACGTCACGGTGATGCCGGTGGCGTCTCCTGCGACAGTGAAACTCTCGGGGCTCAGGTCGTAGCCCACGGAGTATTCAACCGCGTAGTCCAGGATGATGGTTGCGTCCGACTTGATTCCCAGCGCTGACCTGTTGATGTGCTCGACATGGACATAGTTGCGGTCGATTGTTGCCGCCAGGAATTTTGCTCGGCCGGAGATGGCTTTCTTGGTGACCTCCAGGTATTGGGTAAAAGTGGTGTAGCCGAGGAGGTCGTCCTGGGTCTCGGACAGGGTTTTCTCCATGACGTGTAGCTTGGATTGGAGGGCGGATTGGCGATGTTGGGCGGAGTCGTGGAGATATTGATAGGTTGCGGCGGCGGCGAGTGCGGCGATTGATGCGGTGACGGCTATTGCAGTTCGGGCTCTCTTCATGGGCAGCTCCTGGGTGGGTTGGGACTGGCGGTTACGGATTGGGGATTTGGGATTGGCGGGCGGACCGGGGGGCGGGGCGAACTTCCGCCTTGATGGCGATGGCCGAGCCGCATGTTCAAGAAACATCGGGAGTGTTAAGGGCAGCCGAACTTCTACGAGTTTGCGCGGCTGGTAACACGCAACTCAAGCGCGAATCTGCTAAGCTACGCAGAGGCTTTCTGGCCAAACCTGCCGCCGGGTTAAACAGACATTCGCGATGCTCGCGTAATACCTTGATCGACCTTCAATCTTTGGTCGGTGCGTAATCGGCGGACACTGACCGATAGTGATTGGAGGTACCTTATGGCCTCGATTCCCCTCATGGGATCGTCCCTCGCTGTAGTCAAGAAAGCGCTGCGTGAAGCCTTACCGGACGTTCGTTCATCTCACCTCAGCGAAGCGCTGGCAGCATCGTTGCGTCGCCGAACACATGCATCCTTGATTGCGGAACTTCCGGGTTACCGCGACGACCCACCGATCGAACTCCTCGTCGACGAACTGTTTGATCGCCGTCTTCAGGAACTAGGTTATCCGCCTGATCCAGAGTTCAGCTTCGAGTGGCTCAACAACTCAGGCGCCATCCCGACACTCGCTCCCAATGCCTGGGACATTGACTATCGGAGTGTTCGCGAAAAGGCTTGGCGCAACCTGATGGTATGCGTGATCAATGAAGGACTGCGCCAGAAGCTCTTCTCCTTGCGGCCCGACAATAACCGCTGGCCGAATGCCGAGAATGATGGCTGTGTGTTCGACTTCACGCTGCGCAATGGATTGCCGGCACGGGGCTACGTCCACGACATTGGCTTTGGCGAACTCAGCATTCATGCCGCTGTTAATCCGATTAGCGACTGGGTGCGTTGCGGAAACGCGGGGTTCGACGCTGGCGATGCGTTCGCAGCCGGATGGCTCGAACGGCAAGAGGGAGCTTGGTTGCAATCCGCCACGAGCCAGTTCAATTGCCGAAAGGTGCTGGTGACTTCCCTTGCCGGTCTTCAAGTGGAACCCCTCGGCTATGGAGATCGTGGCCGGATAAGGTGACAATGCAAGTGCTGGCCGGCTTTATCGCTGGTCAATATCGTTTTGGGATGGCAACAATAAGGAGAACGTGCGCGCTCTCGTCCGCTCCGACCCCGCTTGTGCGGTCGTGGGACCCCCCCCGTGTGTGTTTCCCTTGTTGTGACTAAGATGACTGAACGACTTTCTCTAGCAGCCACCCACAACGCTTGTGTCAGTCCGTACAACCCGTCACGACGAGCCATGGTGATGGGGAGCTTGCTTGAAGCGAATGAGTGCTCCCAGAGCCGGAGTCAGCCGCTCACCTCTATTGGATGCGGGTGACGTATGCTCGTCCCTTCCTGCGACCAACCAAGCCTCATCTCGTGGAAACATGACGACTAAGCTCGAAAACGGGATAGCGCTATTGCACGCGAAAGCTGCTGAAAAAGGGGGCAGCTGCCTTTCAGCGAATTACTCTGGTGTAGATCAGCGATACCGTTTTCGATGTGCAAAAGGGCACGAATGGGATGCAACTTTCTACAGCGTTGTTAGACGCGGCCAGTGGTGCGCTCGTTGCTCAGGCAGAAAAGTTGTTCCTGAGGAACAGCTTGAGATAGCTAGAAGTCTTGCATCTCATAAGGGCGGAGAGTGCCTCACCGACCAATACACTACTTCCCAATCGCAGATGGCGTGGCGCTGCGCGATCGGCCATGAGTGGCAGGGTACTTACAGCAACATCGTCAATCGCGGCAAATGGTGTCCGTGGTGTGCGGGTAACAAAGTTGATGCGGCTACACAACTCCTGAGAGCGCAGCAAGTTGCGCACGGCCGTGGAGGTGATCTACTGACGTCATCCTATACGGGCAATAAGGAGCCCATGCGTTGGCAATGCGCTGAGGGTCACGAATGGAATGCGTCTTTTGGGACAGTAGTGGGGCGTGGTGCCTGGTGTGGCCGGTGTGGAGGCAATCAGCGTGAAGCCCACGAGCAGTTCGCGAAGGCTCAAGAGATTGCCACGAAGAAGAATGGACGATGCCTTGATGCTGAGTATCGCGGTACCTCAGCAAAAATGTTGTGGCAATGCGAGCGCGGCCACAGATGGCGGGCCACCTTCTATTCCGTTGTGCAGGGCGAAACTTGGTGCCCCACTTGTTCAGCAGGGTTGAAGGAAAGACTGGTTCGCCATACTCTTGAAGTTCTATTCGGCGTCCCATTCAAGAAGCATCGTCCAAGTTGGCTAAAAAATCCTGCCACTGGTCGACTCATGGAACTTGATGGCTTCAACCCTGAATTACAGCTGGCATTTGAGTATCAAGGGCCACAACATTACAGGGTTGTCCTTCCGTTCAAGATGGACGCAGTACGCTTGCAAAAGAGCCAATTTCGAGACGAGCAGAAACAATTATTGTGCAAACAGCACGGCATTACTCTTCTAGAAATTCCATACTCGGTTGAAGCTGAAGAGCTGCCCAAATGGATCAGCAATACAATCGTGAGCACGCCTAGATCGGAACGCATTACACCAAGAATGGGCGACTGGAGATCGGTTCAGCCAGCCGAATGGCTTAAATCAGATTCATATTCAGTCGCAACACTGGCTGCGTTCGCACAAGAAAGAAGCGGAAGGTGTCTATCCACGAGCTACGTGGGTGTGAAGGAGAAATATAGGTGGCGTTGCGCCAATGGCCATGAGTGGAACTCCACATGGGATTGCCTGAAAAACCAAAACACCTGGTGTCCAGTATGTTGTGGAAACGTGATTCAAAATGCTTTGCTTGATTTACAGAAGCTCGCCGAAAGCAGAGGCGGTCAGCTCGTCTCAACTGCCTACCTTGGGATGCAGAATAAGCATTATTGGCGATGTTCCCTGGGGCACGAATGGGAAGCCAAGGCATCACATGTCAAGCACTCTGGAAGTTGGTGCCCGATTTGCGCAGGCCACGTTCTGATTGAGCCGTTGAAGCAATTGCAACATATTGCCGAGGAACGAGGTGGTTTGTGCCTATCGGAACAATATGTTTCGAGTACGACGAAGCTCAGGTGGCGTTGTGCCGTTGGGCATGAATGGGACGCTGTGCCTAGCAGCATTAAGGCTGGCCGCTGGTGCCCCGCATGTGCCACCAAGCAACGCATCGCGACACGTAAGAACACGCACGCGCGGCGCCAGATCTATCCCATTGCCAACGGTCAAGAAATAGTAAAATCAAGAGGGAAGACCTGATTGCACTCCCGGGGCCCGCCCCCCGTTTCTCTCCGCTCCTGCGCTCCACCCCTACTTTGACGACCAGAGCAAAGTTTGGCGACATGTTATGGCTCAATATCTGCCAAATCTCGAAAGTAGCGCTGCATCCAGCCGGCGAATGAGGATGGAATTCTCTGGCTGTTTACGGGGAAAATACCACCCAGTGACTGTATCCGTGTGCCTCTCCAAATGCCGGGTATGCGGTCTCGAATGGTGCCCACTATGCATATTTGGCCAAGCTGTGAAACGACAGCGGTCTGCTCTTCCGTATGGCATACCGTGAAGCCGACGATTTCTACTTTCTCAGCTGGGAAATTGGTTCCGCTCAGGAACAGCAAGTGCTGATCGTCTTGATCAGCTGGAGCTTCCTCTGCGAGGAGCGCTGCTGCCCACCGTCCCAGCTTTTCATCTGCCGCGAGATGCGTGTCGTCGGGTAACGATTGGAGTAAGCGTTCTGCCGCTGGGGCCAGGCCGCCGTACGGATTTGGAGTGGAGTGTTTCAGAAACACCAATGCACGCCAAGACACTGAAAGTGCAAACAATTGAAGCCATGGCCTATATCGTAAGGGAAGGCGCGCGGCTATACCGTCTGGATAGAAAGTTTCTTTCGCCCTCTGTTCCCAACGAGAGAACGACTGTTCACACGTCAGGCACAACAGCCTTGCGACAGCGCCTTTCTGTAGTGGACGCTGTGGCCTTGACGCGGCATAGAATCTGCCATTCGGTTGTCGAAGGCGTTTGATGAGAAAATTAGGCAGAATATGGCTCTGTTGCAAGGGCTCATTACTGCCGCAGAGCCCGCAGGCATTCAGAGGGGGAAATTGCGTATGCGGCATTCGGGGGATCTCAATTGGCCCTAGCGAATAGCGCTTATCTGCCGCCGCGAAGGCGCCTGCATCAAGCGCTGGCGGCTCGCGGCAGCGGAACCGTGTTGGATGGACGGCCGCGCTGCCGGTCACCATGGCGATTGTAGGGCCGGACGGCCGGAAGTCAATCGCTTGGCATGAAAGCGGTGGCAGATCGATCGATGCTCACCAACAGGCAACGGTGCCGCCAGGACGCCTACCTGCCGACGCGCCAGCAAAGACCCTGACGCACACCCACGTGATCTACCGCGCCCGAGCCCTTCCCGCAACGCCCCCAGAGAGCCACCCCAGGTCGGTATAGGCCCGGACGCTACCCCCAAACGCAAAAAGCCCAACCGCGAGGGCTCGGCCACGGCATCGCGCCCGGAAGATCGCTGGCAGTGGCGATGCCGGCGACTTCAGCTACGGCGCAAGTATGCGCCAGTCAGTTCGGACCTGCGGGTATCACAGTCAGGTAGCGGCGTCAGAGTCTGTGAAAATATTCCCCGCTCTCCACCGCCAAGCCACGCACCTGGGTTATAATGACGAAGTCATTTACACTCCAGGTGACGACCATGCCCGTGACGCAAGCCCTGTTCCCCGACGATGCTATGCCCCCGTTGGACGTGAATGCGCCAGAAGCTGAGAAGGCAGCGCTACCGAAGGCGTTGGCGCGAGTCTTGATGCCGAACCGCACGCAGCTTGAATGGCGTGCCAGCGATCTGGAGTCACTGCTGCCGCCTGGACATCGAGCACGGTTGGTATGGGGTTACGTCGAGCGACAAGATCTGGAAGGACTGTACGCCGGGATCAAAGTGACTGAGGGTGGCGTGGGACGGGCGGCGATTGCTCCTGAAATTCTGTATGCCCTCTGGCTTTACGCGACGCTGGAAGGTGTGGGCTGTGGGCGGGCCGTGGCCCGTCTGACCGAGTCCCATGATGCCTACCGGTGGATTTGTGGTGGCGTGCAAGTCAATTACCACACCTTGTGCGATTTTCGCAGCCGCCAGGGCGAGGCGCTCGACGATCTGCTGACCGACAACGTCGCCAGCCTGATGGCGGCGGGAGCGGTCAAACTCAAAGGGTGTGCGCAAGACGGCATGCGGGTACGCGCCAGTGCCGGTGCGGCGTCCTTCCGGCGGGAAGAGACGCTTAAAGCTTGTCGCGAAGAGGCGCGGCAACAGGTGGCCAAGCTCAAGGCCCAGTTGGATGACGACCCCGTGGGCGAAAGCGCACGCACACAAGCGGCGCAGCAGCGTGCGGTGGCCGAACGGGAGGCGCGCATTGAAGCCGCCCTGGACCGGCTGCCCGAACTGGCGGCGATCAAGAAGGGTCAGGGCAAGGAGCCGGATAAGGCCCGGAGTTCGACGACCGATGCCGACGCGACGATCATGAAGATGGGCGATGGGGGATTTCGGCCGGCCTACAACTTTCAGTACGCCGCCGACACCGAAAGTCAGGTGATCATCGGCGTTGAGGTCGTTACCGTCGGCACCGACCAAGGTCAGATGGTACCGATGGTCGAACAAGTCAGCGAACGCTGTGGCCAGGTCCCGGAGAACTGTCTGGTTGATGGAGGCTATCCGGGCCATGGACAGGTCGACGCAGTCGCGGACAACACGACCGTTTATGCCCCGGTGCCCAAGGCCAGGAACTCGGAAGTCGACATCCACCAACCGAAACCCAAAGACAGCCCGGCGGTCGCCCAATGGCGTCAGCGGATGGGCAGTGATGAAGCCAAGATCATTTACAAGCAGCGCGCATCGACGGCCGAATGCGTGAATGCTCTGGCACGCAACCGGGGTCTGAATCGACTACGGGTTCGCGGGCTGAAGAAAGTAAAGGCGGTCGCCCTACTCTTCGCCTTGGCACATAACCTGATGCGTACTGTCACGCTCGCACCCCACTTGGTTGGGATAGGGACAGGAACGTCCGTTGTTCCACAAATCGCCGGGTAACCGGGGAAAACAGGCGAAAAAAGGATAGATCAAGGGCCAACGGCAATCATTATCATGAATTAGGCATATTCTGGCCCGTGGTGGCGTTACCAGGGGAGCTTCGCCTCTACTGGCGCGAAGGCAATAAATTCACAACCTCTCAGTTCACGGACTGTTTGCGGAGCTTCGGTCATTCGACGGCTCGAAAGGCAGGGCCGTCGGGCGGCAGTCAACGGATCGGAAAACACCCACACGGCTCTACTGGTAATGGCCGCCAGCTGCCCTTGGCTGATGGTAAGGCAAAGCGGGATTGGCACGCATCCGACCTTGCTTCCCGACCGTCCGGCATGGCCGAGTAGCCGAAATCGCGCTCGCCCTCGGGAATGTCGGCTGTCCGTGATACTGCTGACCCTCGCGTCGTTGATGACAGTCACAGCGCCACGATCGTTGATGGCGGCCACGGTGCCGATCCGCCCGATTGCCTACCCTACTTCCCAGCGGCGTCGATCTTGCGCTTCCCTTTGCCCCCCGCCTCTGCTCGCAAGCTTCCCAGTGCCTGCTCGATTGCCGGATACATCCTGGCAGCCGTCGGACTCGTCGTCCGAACCTCCTTGCAGGTGTCGAGGGCCATCTCGAACAGCGATCCAGCATCCCCTTTGGCGTCGAAGCCAATGAGGCTCAACTGGCCAAGTGCCGTCAAGGTCATCACGCGCCCCAGCGGGTAGCGTGCCCAGTGCGCATAGGCGACCGCGCGATAGAGGACGTCCTCGGCTTCGTCGAAACGCTTCTCGTCCATCAGTTGATGCGCCCTGTCGTATTCCTCGGTCGACCGATCGGTGCAGTAGTTGCGCAACGGCTCCGGAGGCAGAAACTCGGGCGGTAACGACAAGGCGCGATCTACCGGCGGCGCATGCGGTTCGCGCGCCATCGCGGCCAGCTTCGCCTGTACTGCCTCCCAACCGTCGTCGCCTTGCCGAAGCAGACGATGGGGAAAGTCATCGAGCGATCCCGCTATCGACACGGGCTCCTGGCGCCTGGCGCCGGTGAGCAATGCCGCATCCTTCAACGCGGCGAAGGGGTCCTCCTGCTCGATGACCACCAGCGTCGACGTCTGCTTGCCCGCCGCACGGATCAGTTCCAGTTCCTTCAGCACGCCCGCAGTGAAGCCGAGGAAGTGCATGACGATCATGCCCGCGTTGCGAACCAGTAAGGAGGCCAGCGATTCCCAGTCCTCGTCTGCCAGGACGAATGCCGGCAACGGCCCGCTCTGTCCCGCCGGGTTCTGGATACCCACCACGGGCAGAGAGGGTTCCACGGCCGCCTGGAGGCGCCGCTGCATGTGGTTGTCGAACTGCCCGGCGAGGGTCACCACCTGCGGCAGTCCGTACGGGTCGTTGCGGGCGCCATAGACGCGTGGACCGAGGCCAAAATTGCGCAGATAAAGACAGAACGGGGTCTGTCTGAGCACGGCTTCCCCGACGATCCCGGCCGCGCGTTGATGCGGTTTTTCCTTGAAGAACAGGCGCAGCGAATCGAGCGCCAGTAGCCGGGACTCTGAAAGCTGCGCTCCCGTCCTGCCGGCGCGCGGCGGATAGTCCGGGTAAGACATGTTCATCAGTTCCAGCAGCGTGCCGTCCACCACGGGTGGCAGATAGCCCATGAACGGGGGAAGATTGCCGCCGTTCATGGCAGGTACCGGCGAGATGGGAAGTCGCCGGCCTGGCCTGCACGCCCCAAGCCGATTACGGGCATCTCCGCTGTTTCATTTTGCAGACGCCTGCCGACATTTTCTGGAGATATTCGGGCGAAACCGAAGGTGCCGAGAGGTGTGGCCGGCCACCGTATGGCTGAGCCCGGCAGGCCGTCCTGGCAGAGGTTGCGCCGAATGGTGGCGGCGCCGGTGGGTAGTTGCTGTTCTTTTCTCATCACTTGAGAAGGATAGGACATTTGGCAACGATGACCAAAATTCCTGGCTGACGCGGCCTCGCGACCAAGTTGCAAGTTCATACTCCATGCAATCGTGCCACCGCTCCCGCAACAATGACGGGGGCTTGGAACGGCGTGAAAACGAGGAGAGACAACGCCACCGCAGCTGCAGTATGGTCACGAGAGACTCGTCAGTTCGACTCTCACCCGCGACAAATTTCTTGCGGCACTTGGCATCGATCCCACGACGCCGGCAACGACGCAGACTTGATCACGGTCCAAGGACAGACAGGACGACACGATGATTCCGCCTGAGGGGAGCGCAAAATGATTTTCAAGTCCGTTCCGAGAACCCTACCCCTTTCCACGCGCCGTAGCGCAGGCGTGGCAGAACGCTCCGCAAGTCCACTTGGCGTGCCTCGTTTTCTGCGCGGCAACACTAGCGACGCTCGACCAGCCCACGCCGCTGTAACGATGGCGACCCGCCTGACCGCCCACGAAATGGTCAGCCACCGGCCGGTGGTGCTACGCTCCCAGCCGCTGCAGATCGCGCGCCAAACCGTCGCCAAGACCAGCGGCGAGGTGGTCGAGTGGTGGCCGGCACGGCAAGATCCGCAGTGGAACCCGCAGTACGAGGAGCGCTACAGGAGGACGCGGCCCAAGGACGACACCGCCCAGAAAGACTTCGATGCCGAGCGGGCGTCGGGCAAGGTCAAGGCGGCCAGCAGCCACGGCGGCACGAAGGTGAGCACCCGGCTCAGCGCTGACCAGGTGCACCGGATCGTCATGGCTGGCGGCGAAAAGGCCGCTGCCGAGCGCTGCGCCGCGATGGCCGGAAACATCAGTGCGGCGTTCGAGACCATGCTCATCGACACCGCGCAGGCCCAGGCCGACTACCTGGCCCACATGGCGGGCGAGAGCGGAGGCGTCCTCGAAGAGGTGGGCGGAGAGAAGCGCAGCTACGCGCCCTTCCAGGGCCGCGGTCCGATCCAGGTCACGCACCCGGAGAACTACGCCAGGGCGCTCGGCACCCTGCAACAACGCCGTGATCAGATCGAAGCGCAGATCCAGACCCAGGCGACCAACATCGCCATCCTCATGAGCGAGCGGGACAAGGCAACGGACGCGACCCAGAAGCAGGAGGTGATCGCGCGGATCGACGCTGCTCACGCCGCGGTCGACGTCTTTCGCCTGCAGATGATGCAACTCGACGATACCATCGGCGCGGTCAGTGCCGATCCGAAGGCGGCGGCCGACCCGAAGCACGCGTTCTTGATGTCCGCCGCGCTGATGCACAAGACCGGGGCCACGATCGCCACGGGAAAACTCGGCGCCAGCGCGCCTTTCGTCGGCAACGGCCCGGCCGACACCTGGGTTTCCGGTGGCAACAAGGGCATGACCTTCGACGCGCGCAAGGCCGAAAACGAGGCCGAACTGGCCGAGATCAATGCGCAACTGGCGAGCGAAACGGACGCAGACAAGATCAAGGATCTTCAGGGGAGCGCCGCAGCCCGCGGTCGGCTCATCCAGGACATGGTATCGGCCAAGAGTCGCGGCAGAAAGAAAGCGGCGGTCTATGCCGCTGGCTTTGCCATCCTCACGCAGGAGAACGCGGTGGCCAATGCGCCCGAGCCGGAGTCCGATCCGTACGCAGACACGGACGCCGAAGAGTCGCCGGCGATCCAGCGCAAGGCCGCCGCTACGGCGGCTCCCGCTGCACCCGCACAGCCGCGCAGCGGCGGCGGCCATCCGCTTCCGGCGGAACCGCGCGCACGGCTCGAACGGGGGCTGGGCGTCGACCTTGGCGAAGTCCAGGTGCACACCGATGCGCCCGCCGCAAACACGGCGCGATCGCTAGGCGCCCGCGCTTTCGCGACCGGGCAAAACGTGTACTTCGCCGCCGGCGAATACGACCCGAAAAGCGAAACCGGTTTTCGGCTGCTGGCGCACGAGGTCGTGCATACGCTGCAACAGCGCCGTGGCACGACAGGGGCCCAGGAGGGCGTCAGCCAGCCCGGTGATGCCAGCGAGCGCGAGGCCGACGTGGTCGGCGACGCCGTTGCCGATGGCGCCACGGTGCCGATTTCCGTGAGCGCTACGTCCGCGCCGCTGGCGCTCAAGGCGCGCACCGCGGCCGACCTGGGTTACCCCGAGAGCAGCGACCCATGGATGCTCGCGATTGCCCAGCGCAACGTCCGCAACCCTACGCCGGGCTGGATAGGCGGGTCGAACTCAGTGACCCACGCCGACATGCTCGCCCTGGGCTACACCTATCGCGGCGGCGGCGGCAACTGGCGCCGCTACCACTTGCCCGGAACCGAGCCATCGATGATCTTGAACGTGCTGATCAATCCCGAGGTGGACCCCGAGGCGATCGATCCCAACGATCCGAGTAGCGCCAAAGAGGGCGACGCTGCGGCGCTGGCAGAGGCGAAGAGCACGCTGCGCGAATGGCAGCGCCTGACGCGCAAGACCTTGCCCCTCTATGACCGGCTGCGCATCCTGCGCGCGGCCGGTAAAGGCGATACCGCCGAGTACCAGCAGCTTGTTGATGAAGGGAATGGGTGGTTCGACCTGGCCGCCGAATTCGAAAAGGACTATCACGACAACATGCCCGACTGGCGTGACGAGCTTGCCGAGGATCCGGCGGCGCTCGCCGAGCTGGACGCGCTGGCGATGGGCGACGTGGAGTCGCTGCGTAGCTGGATGGACGACTTTGACGAGAACCGGGAGCGCGGCGACAACCAGAAGGCGGACGACAGATTGAAGCAGGCCGAGGAGGATCTAAAGAAGCTGCTTGAAGAACTGCAGAACTCGCCCGCCGAGGAACCCGATACCGACGAGGAGACCGCACCCGGGGAGTGAGCGCCACATCGGAAGGCCGGAACTGTCAAGACTTGTCCGACGCCTTCCCTCGGATTGCAGGTGTGCAAGCGCGTGATGGATGACCCGGGATGACTCGGGCCAGACCACGATTACCGTCATCGTCAGAGCATACTGGCTCAGTGAGCCAATCGAGAGCAATTCGCGCAACAGCAGCGCTTCTTCGATCGGCACAAACGCGCGGCTGCGGGTGCGCGCCAGGACGCCCAGCAGGCCTTGTACCGGATCGCTGTCCCAGCACTCCACCTCGGCCGTGTCCTTGCCGAGTTGCCGTAACGCGGCGACGCGTCGATAGCCGTCCAGAAGAATCGCCGAGTGGCCCTCACCGGCCACCGCGATGCAGGGAACGAGCTGGCCATTGACCGCGATCGACCGGGCCAGACGCGTGATCGCCGCCGTATCCGGCACGCGAAGCTCGGCGTAGCGTAACTCCAGTCGGTGCAAATCCAGAGTCTGGGCAGTAACGGTCGTCTGATCCATGCGGATGACCTCCTATTTCATCCAGCCTAGCGAGGCGGCTGCCGCAAGGCGATCGAGTCCTCTCTTTGCAAGCCCCGCGGTCTGGCCTCAGGGCGAGGCGCAAGCGGCTGAAATAACAGTAATTTCGGCCATCCACGCGTCCATCTCTGCAAACGACGCGTCCACCACCGGTGACAAGCGATAAGTGCCTGAGGGCAGTGGGATTTGCGCATTTGACGCGTCCATCTTTGCAACGCCGGCCGGGTCGGGCGTGCGTTCCCGCTGCCGCGCACGATTGCGCGCGACGTACTCCGGGTGCTCCTCTCGATACGCCCGCCAGTAGTCGGGGTGGCGCTCAGACCAGGCCTTCTGCGCACGCTTCTGGTTCTCGCGATAGTCGGGGTCGCTCTGGCGCTTGGCCACCTGCCAACGCCGCCGCCGTTCGCGCTGACACGCGGCATCCGAACAAAAGCATTGGTCGGGGTTCTGCGGACGTCGCCGGAATGGCTGACGACACGCCTCGCACTGCCGGAACTCCATGACCGTTTCTCCCCACACGATGTCGTGCGGGAAGATTGGGCCGATCCAGTGCTTCCTGTCACGGCGCGGGAGATCTCGCGACGGTTTATCGCAAGCTCTTGCGGCGGGCGTACGCGGTGGATGGCGAGCGCGGCGAAGGGGGCTACGGCGCGCAGGATGGAGAGCGGCACCCGGCGCTACGAGCACCGCCTCATGGCCAACGGGCGCCGACTACTCCAGCAGCTGGCGCAGCTACGAAGTTCGGCTCCCGGAAATCTCTCGCGACCTCAGCAGGGGCTCACTGGCTCATGCTTGATGGGTCAGCTTTGGCGAGCAAAAGCGGGTCAGTTTCGCGGAGCGTCAAGGCGTAAGGCACGAGATGTACGGACAACTTGCCCTTCAGGTGCCGCCGTTGCCATATGCGGTCGAGAATATGCAGGTAGCAGTTGGCCAGCAGCGGGGAAATCACGCCACCTTGCGGCGTCCCCTGACGATTGGCTTTCCCACCGCCCACGGTCTTCTTCACTCCGTTGTCGTCTTCGCCGATGACCGGGGCTTTGAGCCATTGCTTGATGAGGTGCAGAATCCCCCCATCGACGATGCGCTCGGCCACCACGGCCAGTAGCTTGGTGTGCGGAATGCTATCAAAATACTTCGACAGATCGGCGTCTATGACTTGGGTGTAGCCGGCCCAGAGCGCATTGGCAATGTCATCCACAGCATCGTGGGCCGATTTCTTCGGCCGGAATCCGTACGAATGCTCGCAGAAATCGGCTTCAAAGATCGGTTCGATGATGAGTTTCACCGCCATTTGCGCGACCCGGTCGCGCAGCGTCGGTATCCCGAGCGGGCGCTGACTGCCATCCGCTTTGGGGATCATGACGCGCCGTACCGGTTGGGCTCGGTAGGTCTTGTCCTTCAGATCACGGGCCAGGTCCTGCAGGAACGTTTCTACCCCCATTCCGGTTTCTATGGCCTCGAAACTGATCCCATCAATACCGGGACTGCCTCGGTTGGACCGGACAAGCCGCCAGGCGTGACTGAGGATGTCTTCCCGGCTGATCTTGTCGTAGAGCGCGTAAAAGCGGTAGGCCGGTTCTTGCTTGGCCTTGGCATAGAGCTTCCTCTGTAGCGTCCTGATCGTATCTGGGGTGGTTAGCGACATGGCAATCCCTCGACCCTCCGCTCTTCGGTTGCACGAACAAAGTAGGGTCCCTTCCCTCGACCGGGGTTATGTTGTCCCGCGATCTCGACACCACGACGCCGCTTCCTCATGCTACCGGGGCGTACGGACAACTCCCCGGACGGGACTTCAACCCGCTAGATTTACTGCTGTTACTGCGAACGGTCAGGTTTTTCCTTTTGCCTTTTCTTGATGTAGTCTCGGGTCTATGGCAAGACCTCTTCGTCTGGAGTTCGTTGGCGCGCTTTACCACGTCACTGCACGCGGCGATGGCCGTGAGGACATCTACCGCGCCGACTGCGACCGTCGGGTCTTTCTTGACGTCCTTGCAGATGTCCGGGAACGCTTCAACTGGACGATTCATGCCTACTGTTTGATGACCAATCACTACCACCTGCTGGTCGAAACGCCGGATGCCAACCTGGCCCGGGGTATGCGCCAACTCAACGGCGTCTACACCCAGCGTTTCAATCGCAGCTACGATCGCGTCGGTCACGTCTTTCAGGGGCGATACAAGGCGATCCTCGTGGAAAAAAATGTTCATCTCCTGGAGTTGACACGCTACGTTGTGCTCAACCCCGTACGCGCTCGGATGGTTCGCACACCGGGAGAGTGGCCATGGAGCAGCTATCGGGCAATGCTTGGCGAGGCGGACTCGCCGGAATGGCTTGATATCCGACACATCCTGGCGGCTTTCGGTAAAAGGGAAGGACAGGCGGCTGAGAACTACGCGCGCTTCGTTGCTGATGGCGTGGGGCAGCCATCACCCTGGGAGCGGCTCAAGTCTCAGATGTTTCTCGGCTCGGATGCTTTCGTGGAATCCATGCGACAAAAAGTCCCGAAAGACCGCGACCTGCGTGAGCTACCGCATGCAAAGGGGCGTGCACCGGCGCAACCATTGGCACACTATGCTCGTAGCTACCCTGGGCGTGATGAGGCGATCGCCGCCGCATTCGCAAGCGGCGGCTACACGCTGAAGGACATTGGCGATTACTTTGGCTTACACTATTCTCCTATCAGCAAGATCGTCAGAGCACAAAGTCACGCGCGGGGAATGGAAAAAGTAAAGACCTGACCCCGCGAGCGCAAAGACCTGAGCCCGCGAGGATGACCCCGCGAGGACACGCGAGCGACACCGTGAGCGACAAGTTCGGGGCCGCGGAGGAGCCCGCGGCGAAACGCCTCGGCAGCACTATGCATGGCCCGATAGTACAGATCGGAGTCATAGGAAATGAGCAGCAGATCGACGCCTGCTTCAAGGGCAGCGACGGCGCTATTGCCAATGCCAAGTCGATAGACGGCGCACATGTTTAGATCGTCGCTGATCAACAGCCCCTGGTAGCCCCAATCGTTTCGCAAGATGCCTTGTACGACGGTCTTCTCGGTAGTCGTGCTCATCGCTCAGCAGTTCGCGGAGGTGGCGAGCGTAGGTCGCTTCGGTCAACGCGTTGGCAAGTGAGAGCAGAACCTTGCACTTGCCGGCAGAGTCCGCGCTCGGGCCCAGCGCGATCTTGAGAACCGTTCACGTTTAGCGTGCCACTTTCTCGCGCACATTCAACCCGAGGGCTGCTGCCTCGGCCGCTGCCGGGGCAGCAGCCGAGCAGAATTGCCGCCACATGCAGCGGTAGGCATCTTCGATCGTGCTGACGATCCGCTTGGCGTCAGTCAGCGGCGAGGCCTGCACTTTCTCGCGCAACGTACCGCGCAGGCTTGTCAGCCGGCCGCTGTCAGTAGCCAATTCGACTGCCTTGCGAACGTAGTCTTGTGGCGATTCCGCGCTCAGCTCGGCGAGGCCTACGGCATGAAGCAGGCTGACTCCGACGCGCGAGACGTGCACCGGCCCGGCCAGGCTGACCACAGGGACCCCCATCCACAAGGCCTCACATGTCGTGGTCGTACCGTGATAGGGAAAAGTATCGAGCGCGATGTCCACTTCGCCGTACAGGCTCAGGTGATCCAGAGTGGCCGGCCTCCAGCCGATCAGTTCAAGGCGCTCGGCAGGAATGCCCCGCGCGTGAAACTGTTGCTGGATATGCTCGCGGGTGTCGCTGTCGGCCAATGTGCTGGATTTGAGCAGCAAGCGGCTGTTGGCAACGGCCGCCAGGATTTCTGCCCAATATCCGATGACCGTCGGGCTCACCTTGGCCACCTTGTTGAACGACCCGAACGTCACCCGACCGCTGTGCAGCATCGGTAGCTGACCAACTTGCGGGCAAGACCGTGGCGGCTGGTAGCAGAGGAAGCCATCCCGCAAGCGCAGCAACTGCTCGCTATGAAACTGCTCGGTGTTTCCCGGTGGATCAGCTCGTGCATCGGTGAAGCGGTAGTCGATGGCATCGCAGCCGGTGGTGTCCGGGTAGCCTAGATAAGTGACCTGGACAGGTGCCGGTTTACGGGTGAATAGCGGCAGGCGGTTGCCCTTGGTATGACCAGACAGATCGACAAGAATGTCGACGGCATGCGACTCAATCAAGGCATGCGCCTGCTCGTCGCTGAGGCCTGCGATGTCGTGCCACGCATCGGTCAAAGCTCGCAGTCTCACTGTCGTCGTGTCAGTAGTGAAGCTGTTGGAATAGCAGACCACCTCGAACGCCCGCCGGTTGTGTGCGGCAAGCAGTGGCTCGAGAAAGAATGCCACGGAGTGGCTCTTAAGGTCCGCGGACACGTAGCCGAGGCGCAAGCGCCGCTCGGGGTTTCGATCGACTATGGGTGCGCGCGCCGTGTCACGAGAGTCGTGGCGCTTGGCCCATAGCCGGTGTTCGGCGAAGACGCTCGGCGCGTCATATGGATCGACGTAGTGAAGGTTGAACAGCAGGTTGCTGTGGATGCGGGCATCGGCCGGATTGAGTTGAATCGCTTTCCGGTAGCAAACGAGCGCGTCGCGCAAGCGTCCCTGGTCCTTGAGCAACTGCGCGAGGTTGTTGTTGGTGCCGGCAACGCCAGGGGCCAGTTCGAGCGAGCGCCGGCAGGCCTGAACAGCTTCGGTGGTACGGCCGACTCTGCGCAATACCACGGCCAGTTGGCCGTGGGCGCGCGCATCCTCAGGATCCAATTCCACAGCCCGCAGGGCGGTGGTGGTCGCCTCGTCATGGTTACCCATGATCTGCAGCGCGTCGACAAGCAAGATATGCGCCGCAACATTGACCGGGTCGAGGGCGAAGACTGTTCGCAACGACGAAATCGCACTCTGCACTTGGCCCATGGCCAGCAGTGCCTTCGCCAGATTGGCATGAGTTTCCGAGGCGGTCGGCTGGAGTGCCAGGGCTCTGTGATAGGCGGTAAGGGCATCCGAGAAGCGCCGCTGCTTCTGACGAACACTGCCCAGAGTGTTGTAGAAATTGGCCACCTGTGGGGTCAGTTCGATTGCCCGCTCAATACGTTCGATAGCCGTGTCGTATTGCCCACGCTGATAAGCAATCATGCCCAGCAGATGCCACGCATCCGCGCGCTCCGGTTGTCCCCGCAAGACATCCAGATAGGACGACTCGGCATCCGCCAACCGCCCCGCTTGTTGGTGCTCAATAGCGAGATCCAGTTGGCGTTCACAAGTCCTGATGAGTCTGTTCCCTATTTCCGTTTCATCGGGCCGCAGTTGCAGGACTTCCTGGTAGCAGGCGATGGCTCGCCCCAGCTGCCCGTTCTCCAGGTAGGCATTACCGAGATTCCCGAGAAACACCGGTTCGTGCGGCTTCAGTGCAAGCGCTCGCTCGATACGTTCCACCGCTACCTGATATTTTTTTTGCTGGGCGGCGAGTACCCCCGAGAGGTGCCAGGCATCGGCGTGGTTGGGTTGCATTTTCAGCAGCCCTTGATAGCCGGCTTCAGCCTCCGCGAATCGCCCCCCCTGGTGGTGACGCATGGCGATGCTGAGTGGATCAGGCGTCGCCTGCGTGCCCATCGAATTCACCATAGTCATTGAGTTGGAAGACTCCGTCTCTCCCACGCGCGGCCCTCGCTGCGACAGGTAGGTACAGCCGAGCACTGAAAAAAAGAATCGCTTGCATTGAGGGCGGCGGGTGCAGCCTTACATGACTTTCTCAAACAATAAGCGGCGGGCCATGGACGGCAAGATAACGCAAAAACCGCCGGTTTGTTGAAGTTTTGTGGCTGCTTCTGCCGGGTAATAGCTGTTCGCTTGTCATTTTCGGCAGGTGGGGGCCTGAACGGGGTCAGGGCCTGAACGGATCGAGTAGGGGACGGAGTTACCCCCGTCGCCCTCTCACACCACCGTACGTGCGGTTCCGCATACGGCGGTTCATCAAACCTGCTGGACGCGTCGCTGAGTAGTCAGCAACGACACCGGCAGGACCCCGTCGAAATACACGGCTGGTCGATTCTGCTTCCCGACAGACAGCAGTTCCTTGACCGGCGTGACAGCATCAGGAAAAATCGGCAACAGGAGTTGGGCCATCCGAATCTCCAGCAAGCTCAGCGTGGCGCCGAGCAAAAACACGTACTATTCTCCATTATTGGTATCTTCGCAATATCCGCCCGGCCGACCCGCCACCAACCCGAACTGCTCCTCGTTTGGCAAGATAAGCTCATGAACTTCTAAAGATTTAGGATGCCGATCGTGCGAATGCCATGGGGCAGAGATCAGGTTGTCTGATACTGAATACAGCGTTTCAGGTCGCTCGCCCGGCGCCATTGCGGCCACTCGTCGCCAACAACATTCACGCGCTACTCGGTCCGCCGCTGCTCGCCGCGCTCGTCTTGCGTCCCGCGCCGCGCTGGCTGGCGTGGGTGGCTCGCCGAGAAGATGCTGCGGACAGGCGCACGGGCACTATGCTGGCTGCCAAGACGTCGGCAGCCGATGCTGTGCACGCAGGTGCAAGGACTCGACTATCCTGGTGGCCATCAGATCGAATCGCTGGAACCGCCAGCAGCGGGCCAGGCGAACGGGACCGGCAGATCCGGCCGGACTGCCGACGATCGGGCAGAGATTGACGAGTTTGGGCGGCAGTGGCGCCGACACCTTCGGGCACACCTGCCTAACGGTCATGACATGTCGGGATACCCCGGATCATGAAAGTCATGACCGTTTCCCCTCTCACTTGCAGTGCGCATTCCGGCGTGCACGCCGGAATCGTTCGACGGGCTGGGCGCATGCGCCCAGAATTCCCCGTCTCACCCCCGGCCCTTCTCCCGCGAGGGGAGGGAGATTCGTGAGCCGCTTGCGCGACTTTCACATTAACCGAAGTTCTGAGGCGCTGGCGAAAATGCGACAGGGCTTCTCGAGAGCGGTTTCCCGCGCGCCCGCCGCAATGATGGAACGGACCTACCCATCTCATCAACGCGATATGGGCGCCCCAAACCTAATGGCGGGACAACATTCAGGGCGATGTTTCCGGGACTCGCTTTCTCGCCACGATGAAGACGGCCTTGTTTTCGCCTGGCGACCAGCAATGCTCGATCTCGAGTTCGGCGTTTTTCAGCTCCTCCGTCAACTGCCTCAGCGTGAGCGAAAAAACGCTGGGCAGCAACGGCAATGCGCGAAACACCGGCGCCACCGCACGCATCTGCCAAGAGCCATCCCCGATGCAGATGGTACTGGAGATGAACAGGCCGCCCGGCTTGAGCAATTCCTTCACCCGGGTCAAGGTCTGCGCGCGATCGGGCAACAGGTGGAGGATGTTCATCCCCAGGATCACGTCCCAGCTGCCCGCAGGGCTTTCAAGCTCGGCAAGCGAGCCCTGTGCAAAGCTCACGTTGCTCGCCCCGGCCGCCCGAGCCCTCTCGCGTGCGATGTCGAGCATTCGGGCTGAATAGTCGATGGCAAGGATATGCGCCACATGCGGAGCATGCAGGATGGCCGTCGAACCCGTGCCGCAACCGAACTCCAGCATCCGGCTATCCGGCCTTAGCAGGGCCCGGGTCTTCTCCAGCTTGGTTTCGTAGGACGCCTGATCGACAATCGGCATCCTGGCGTAGCGCTTGGCCAGCCGATCCCAGAACCAGGAACGCTGCATCATGATCGATCCCTCCCTGCTCATCGCAGTGCAATCGCGATCGGCCGCAAGGGCGCGGCATCACCACCGCGCCGCTTGAGCGAGCCGCCGATGAAAGCGAATTCATGAATTCATAGACTTGGTCGCGTGCCAAATCCTCGATATACGAACATGCTGCACGAATCAAGAGTAATGATCGGCGGCGAACAGCGGATGGAAGCATGGTTCAGCTCAAGCATTGACCGCTATCTGCCCGTTCGCGGTCATGTGACGGTGAAAAAGCAACGCTGATCGAGCCAAACGCCCCCACCTCGCAAAAAAAGGGCGGTTTTTGAAGAAAGAGCGGCGCAAAGGTCACCTCACGGCTTTCGGCCACTTCCCGGTTTTTGTGGCGCCAACATCGGCGGTGAAAGCGACGCTGCAGACGCAATTTTCATCATCCGGGGTGGCTGCCGTCAACAGCCATGAGCGTTAGTACAGACGCCAGACGGTCCGCTCTGCCCGAGAACTGCCCCGGAGGCTACACCGCCAAACGTCCCCTTGAAAGGTGGCAGCGGCCGTTCAGAAGTCTCGTTGCTTCGCGAAGACAATGACCAGGTCGTGGTCGAGGCAGCACGAATGCGCCGCAATTCGCCTCCTTCGACCAGCCGTCACACCACAGCCGTAGCGCCCCCTGGATGGCACGCCCCTCAAAGCCGCTTCTGCAGATTACTCACCCACAGCCACAGGGCGTAAGCGATCGCGATGATCAACAGGGGTGGCAACAGCGAAGGCAGTGGCAACGGCACGACCATCCAGGCGGCGAGCCCCACCAGAACGGTCCACAGGACGCGCACCCCGAGGCTGTGTCGGATCGGGCTCTGCGCCACGAAGGAGTATTTCCGGATTTCCCGCACCAGCTGGCCATCGCCGTAGGCCGCCATCACCAAAGGAATGCCCGGCAGCAGCCATCCCATCAACACTTGCATGCGGTAAGTGACCAGCCCGATCCACAACCAGGTCGCGACGATCCGCTCCCGCGCCCAGGCGCTGAAGTCTGCACTTCCGAAGGGCCCCTGCTCTGTCGATTGGGCGTCGATGCAGCCACGGAGCGGCATTCCCGTGACCAGGGTCGCGCGCGCCGACAAGCTGTTGTTCTTCGCTTCCGAGATTAGCGATGTCGAGGTCGATGCCGAATCGCTCGCTTTCATGGGCCAGGCGCTGGTTCAGACCACCTTGCCGCACACCGACCCCGGCATATCATCCATCGAGCGAACGAGCGGCGCCGTGTCGCTTTCGATTATCGCCGACCCGCAAATCGGTCTTCCCTTCGGCACGATTCCGCGGCTTTTTTCTGGCTTGGATCTGCACCAAAGCCGTGACGACGAAGTCCCCGCGGCCGGATCTCGGAAGAAGCCAGAACGAGTTCCTCCACAAGCTCGGCATGAGAACCGATGGCCGCGACGGTCGGCGACTGCGCGAGCAGTCCATGAAGCTGTTTTCTTCGGTGCTGTCGATCGTCTTTCAAAGGCAGGGGCGATTCTGTCTGCAAAACTTGGCGATCGTCGACGAGGCTTTTGCAGCGCCAATTCCGCACCGGCATTCGATGCGGTCTCCGACGAGCACAACAAGGGATGAACGGTTTGATTTCGCTTCAGCGGATCAGCGCCATGCGTTGCACAAGGTGACAAGGACTCAAGGGCGATGGCGGCCAATCTACGTCGGCGAGTGACAGCGGTGAGCGGCTCGTTGGCAGCCGTGTATTTATTGTGAAGACACTCGACTCAGCGTCCTGCTCGAACGACTAGGCGCGAGCGCAGAGACGCAGAGAGCGTACTGTGACCGGCACGGGCTGAAGAACCATTCGCTGAGCTACTGGCACCTGCGCCTGGTGTTAATGTAAAAGTCGCGCCAGCGACTCACGAATCTCCCTTCTCCCCTCGCGGGAGAAGGGTCGGGGAAGAGTGGAAGACGGTCATGACTTTCATGATTTGGGGCATCTCCACGTGGCATGACCGTTAGCGGCGGCGTCGAAGCGCACCAGTTTGGCGGCGAGGAGCGCCGGCAGAGCGACGACAATCAGCGTCCGGTGTTTGCTGCGAAGCGGGCATTCGGAAAGGGACGCCTTGCGTCTGGTTCTCGGCCACTGCGGTCATTGACGTCACACTGCGCGGACGTCCGGTATGGAGGCTTTACCGGCCATCCGGTGGCCAAGCACGCCGAACGGCGGCTTCGATCTTTTCGCTACGCCCGGATCCGACCCTCAGCGGCCGATCAGGTTTCTCCAAACCGGCCAGGCAGCCAAATCCAGATTCTGCGAACTGGAATGCTCCGAAGCGGCCGGCCATTGGCGATCTCAACCTACCGGCCAAGAGCGGCCCATCAGTCTCGCTACAAAGCTAACATCTGAGGGGCTGCTTTACTCCGCGAACTTGCCGGACGGCCAACTCGCGCAACTCGGCCGGAAATCAATTTGTACATGACACCCTGAATCGGTTTCCTGGTTGATGTATTTCCAGCCCTGCCGGGCAATCAGGCGCTCGGTGAGTTCCAGCCCCAGCCCGAAACCGAGCTCATGTTGGCTTTCTTCGGCCAAGGCATTGCTGTTGATGATTTCTAGCTGATACCCAGCCAGTTTGATCGCTACGCTGCCCGATTGGGTGTGCTGGAAGGCATTGCGGATCAGGTTGGTGATGACAATGCGGCAAAGCCCTTCGGGCAGATCCAATTCCGTGGGCTCGCAGCAGATCGACACATCGATCTGCTTGCCGGCTAGCAGATAGGCCAGTTCATTGCGCAGCTGCTCGATCAGCCTGTCCAGAGCAAACCGGCCGCTCGGCAGCTTCTTGTCGGCGTGGCGATTGAGCCAGAGCAGGGTTTCGGTGAGGTCGGTCATGGTGAGGCTGGCGCGCTCGATCCGTGCCAGCACCTCCTGTTGGCGCGCGACGGGGAGGCCATTGTCGATCATTTTTTTCAGCAGTTCGGCATTACTGCGGATGACGGCGATCGGTGTGCGCAGTTCGTGGCTAGCGTAGCCAAGAAAGCGCTTTTCGCGTTCTACACTTTCCTGCACCGATTGCAGGCTGGCGCGCACGATGTGCGCCAGACCGTTGAGCTCCTGGTAGTGGAAGTCAGGGGCGGGTTTGGCCAGTTCGTCCTGACCGAGATTTCGCGCCCAGGCAGTGAGACGTTCCACCGGGGTGGCGATTTTTTTCAGCAGCAGGATGGGCACCAGCGAGAAGGCGCAGATCGCGGCCAAGGCGATCGCGAAGATGTAGATGAATTCGGGCAGCTCTTTCGGCCTTGGCGCCGCGCCGGGCGGGTTGAGGAATTCGGATGACACATAGCGCTCGCTGTCACCCTGCTGCAGCTTAATGACGAAATAGCCGGCACTAGGCCTGGAGAATAGCGGGTTCCCCTCCACGTATTTCAACAGTTTTTCTTCGCGCAGCGCGTGCTCGTCGAGATGGCTCTGGATGCTGGCCGGTAGGTCCTGCCAGCGTGTGGCGACGGTAAAGCCATGGACTTGTTGCGGCTGGCCGTCCGCCACTTGAACTTGATAAGCGCTGCGCCGCATTGCTTCGCTCATCGAGAAGTCGATTCCCGAGAAGTAGGCCTGGTAGCCGACATAGGCCATGGCGGCGATCGTCACGATGCCGCCGAGCATTATCGCCAGCAGGAAATAGCGTTTCAGGCTGGGGCGGATGTTCATGCTGGGCCTTCTTCCTGGCGCAGGGCAAAGCCCTGGCCGGCAACAGTCTGGATCAGCTTGCTGCGTGCTTCACCGTCAACGGCTTTGCGCAGGTTGAACAGCTGCACTTTCAGGCTGTTGCTGTCCGGTTGCTCGTCGCCCCACACCGCCTGCATCAGCCTTTTTCGCGATACCGGCTGCGGACTTTCGCGCATCAACACTTCCAGAATCTTCAGCCCGGTGGGGGAGAGCTTGAGCGGCGTCCCTTGGCGCCGGGCTTTTTTCTGCTCCAGGTCGAATTCGAGGTCGCAGACGATCAGCTTGTTGACCTGGCCGCTTCGGCGTTTGGATAAAGCCTGCACGCGCACGATGAGCTCTTCCATGGCGAAGGGTTTGACCAGATAGTCATCCGCACCGGCGGAAAATCCGGCGAGCTTGTCGTTGAGCGTGTCTTTGGCAGTGAGCATCAGGATGGGCACGTCGATGCCCTGGGCGCGCAATTGCGCACTGACCTCGAGCCCGTTCATTATTGGCAGGTTGAGGTCAAGGATGACTGCGTCGTAGCGGTTGCGCCGGATCAGGTTGAACCCGGAGAGGCCATTGGGGGCGTGGTCGCACTCGATGCCTTCGAGTGCGAGGTAGTCGACGATGGCGGAGGCGAGATCGATGTCGTCCTCGACCAGCATGATCAGTAGGTGCTCCGGTTTCACGGTGGCTTGACTCCGTGCCTGTCCGCGTCGGTCATGTGTGCAAATTCAAGGTGGTCATGCCGAGATGCTTCTCTCCTGCTTCAGCAGCGTCGAGGATAAGGCGGCGCCGCGTACAACGGTAGCTTTTTCAAGAGCACCCCTCCGCGACGCCAGATCATTAACCGTGGCTTAACCGCGTGCCCCGTAACCTGTCCGTCAAGATCAATCACGCACGGATGTTGCCGCCATGAATCAGTCAGGAACTACGGAACTGGCCCTCTCCAGAAACGGGCCAGCATTCAGAGGCTTTTTGCCGCGTCTCACGGAAAAGCAGCGGCGCAATCTGGGCTACCTGCTGATGCTGGTGGCGCCCTGGGGCATCGCCAGCACGCTGGGACTGAGGTTTCACGATGTTTATCGCTACGTGCTCAGCGCGCTCAATATCATCGCCATGACGGCGTTCTTTGTGCAGTTTCCGCTGGCCGGCAGGGTCCGCCGCTGGTCGTGGTTTGCCAATATCGACTGGGGAATTTCCACGCACAAGAAGATCGGCGAATGGCTGGGCATTTTTTTCTTTTTGCATCCGCTGCTGATTCTAGCGCCCAAGGCGCTGCTGTCGGCGCAGGATCTGCAAACCAGTGTCGTTGCGGCCATTGCCTCACCCAACCTGCTCACCGGTCTGCTGGCCTGGCTGGCGATGCTGGTCTGGGTGCTGATGGCGGTTTTCAGGAACCGCCTGCCGCTGCGCTATGAGACTTGGCGCGTCCTGCATGTATTGGGTTTTGTGGTGATTGCCACGCTGGCGGTCTTGCACGTCACCTCGGTCGGCAGTCATGGCCAGCTTGAGCAGCAGTTCAACCTGCTGTGGTGGGGATTGTATGCCGTGTCGATGGCGCTGGTGATTTACAACTACCTGATCAAACCTGTACGCCTGCGCGCCCAGCCGTTTGTGGTGCGCGAGATCAAGCCACTCAGCGAGTGCGACTGGGCATTGACGATCCCGTCCCGATCCGGGGCAAGAGTGAGCTTTGATGCCGGGCAGTTTGTCTGGATCAATACCTCGAAAACTCCCTTCAATCTGGAGCAGCATCCGTTCTCGATCGCCAGCGGCAACGCCGAGAACGGCACGCTCACCTTCATCATCCGCGAGCTGGGCGACTACACCGGCAATCTGCAGGCCCTGCAGCGCGGGCAGACGGTCTATGTCGATGGCCCCTACGGCAGCCTGAGCGTGGCGCAAAGCAAATCCGCCGCCGGTATCACGCTGGTGGCGGGCGGGGCCGGGATCGCGCCGATGCTGGGTTTGTTGTGCGAATTTGCCCAACGCAATGAAAGCCGCCCGGTGCGCCTGGTCTATGGCAACCAGGCGCCGCAGCGCATGGTGGCGCTAGATGAATTGCGCGCGCTGTGCAAGACCATGCCCGATTTCTCACTGCAACTGGTGTGCGACCGGGTGGCGGACGAGATGCCGCAGCAAGCTGGCGACATCCGCCAGGGCTTGATCGACGCAGCCACCCTGCGCGCTGCGATGGCGCCGGGCCAACACGCCAACTGGTGCGTTTACCTCTGCGGCCCCGAGGGAATGATCGCCACCAATGTGAAGCAGCTCAAATCGATCGGCGTGAAGCCCGCCCACATCCACTTTGAACAATTGTCGTTCTGACAGGACAACAACATGCCCATTCAACAAATTTCCGGCTGCATCGGCTGCGAGGCCTGTGTCAAAGCCTGCCCCACCGATGTGATCCGCATGAATCGCAACACCAACAAGGCGGAGATCCGCTATCAGGAAGATTGCCAGATCTGCCACCTGTGCCGGCTCAATTGCCCGGTGGACGCCATCACGATCACGCCTGAAAAATCGCTCCCCGTCATGGTTTCCTGGAGGTAATGATGAGCAAACTATCCCTATCGCGTCGGCAATTCATGGGCGTGGCCGGCGGCCTGGCGAGCATGGCTGCGCTCGCAAGCCTGGATTTCAATGCGCCGCCGCAGCGCAACCAGCCCAAGATCAAGGCCGATGACTTCAAGAACGAGCAGCGCGAAGTCGATGTGCTGGTGATCGGTGGCGGCATGGCCGGGCTGTTTGCTGCGGTCAAGGCGCACGACGCCGGTGCCAGGGTGCTGCTGGTGTCCAAAGGCCAGGTCGGTAGCTCGGGCCTGACGCCGTTTGCCAAAGGCATCTTCAGCTACGACAAGAAAAACGCGAAGCTGAGCATCGACGAGTTTGTGGCACAGGTATCCGCATCGGCGATCCAGACCAACAACCCGGTGTTCACCCGCCAGCTGGCCGAGCATTCGTATGAGCGCGTGCAGGAGCTCAAGTCCTGGGGGTTCTTCGATTCGCCGATCTACAACCGCAGTTTCATGAAGCCGCTCAACGAACGCAGGATTCCGTTGCAAGAGCGCATCATGATCACGCACCTGCTGAAGGAGAACGGCTGCATCGTCGGCGCGTCCGGCTTCATGCTCGACGAGGAGCGCGTGATCCACTATCTGGCCAAAACCATCATTCTGTGCACCGGCTCGGGGGGCTTCAAGCCCAATGGCTTCCCCATGTGCGACCTCACGCACGACGGCACCATCATGGCCTACAAGGCCGGCGCCAAGGTCACCGGCAAGGAATGGAATGACGGCCATCCGGGCTCGGCGAAAAACTCCGGCTCCAGCTACGACAACTGGCGCGGCCAGGTCGAGGAGAAACCCTCGACGACCGAGGTGACGGTGAACCACCATCTGGGCGTGGATTTGAATTACCAAGCCTATGTGCTGGGCGGCCCGATCACGATGGGGCCTCCCGGCCAGGGGGGCAATGGGCAGATCGCGCAGGGCGGCCCCTATGTGCCAGAAGCCTTCCGCGATACCTCGCCTCCGCCGCCACCGCAGCAAGGCGGTCTGCTCGGCATCCAGACCTCCCGGAATCCCCGGCGAACGTGGTCTAATTTTGGACAGTAGGTCGGCGAAGGCCGTCTCATAGCGGAGACTGGCCGACCTCGATGCGCAGCCATTTTCCGCCGGGAATTCTGGCGCCGAGACCAGTGAGCTTACGGCACAGCTGTTCTTGGGCATAACGGCGGGCGGGTTGCTGTAGCGGCTCCAGGCGAACGACCACCCAGTGCTCGTCACTGCGTACCCAGCCATGGCAGTTGAAGATCGCATAGAGCAGGTCCACCCGATCGCTATCCTTGGCATAGCTGTCGTTAAGCCAATCGAGAAGCTGGCGGCGCACGTTCCATACGGAACTCGTGACGAAGTCGAAGAGATTCTTGCCCTCGTTATCGATGGCGTTGAAGGAGCGGTAATCGGACAGCCCCGTGACATTGACGCGCTCGGGCAAGCGAGCCTTGTCAGCCTGGAGTTGTTTGAGTTGCGTTTCGCTCACGGCGATGGCCGCAGCAAGCCGCCGATGCCGACTGTTGTGGCGCTCACTTCCGTCCCGATTGAAGCTGGGTTGAGTCTTGGCCTGTTGCTTGTAAAGCTTGGCAAGATGGCCCTGGGTGCTCGCGATCTGCTGCGCAAGCCCTTTGATCTGGGGATTGGCGATGTCCTGTTTGTCGCTCTCGGCCAAGCCGAAACCCGGATGGTAATGATAGGGATGACGCCCCTTGAGGTGTTTGAAAGTGTTCTCCGAGGCGCCCCAGCGACTGAGCATCGCGGTCAGCACCTCTTGCGGCGACCACTGAAGGTCAGCGTCCCAGCAGAGCACGCTGATGCGGTGATTGGTGCGCAAATTCCACAACACCACCCGGCGCAGGTCGAACGTATGCACCGACTCGGCCGTGCCGGTGTCGGGATCGGTTTTAGGTGGGTAGACGCACGTCTTGGTCTCTTCGAACAGGCGATAATCCGTGCCGTTCATCGCTACGCTGTGCGTGAAGTCTGCGGCCGGCAAGGCCATGAGCCGCGCAGGATTGGCGTTCTTCTCCCAAGTGATGAAGGGCGTGCGGCTGCGCACGAGTTCGCTGAAAAAGCCCAGTCCATCGCCCTCACGGTCGAAGACCTGTACCGGCGGGGTTCCCAGGGACTGTTGTCGCGCATACTCGCCAAGCCTCAGAATCTGGGCGCGCAGGTCTCCCTTGCCCTCCTGAATGTCGAAATAGACGATGCGCCCCTGTTCGTCACAAGTGACCAGATTGGTCTGTCCGGGCATCGGCATCCGCCGCTGTGTATTCCACGCCGCATGCACCTTGTCCTGTCCGGTATAAGGCAAGAGATGACCGTCCGTAAACCACAGCCGGGTGGCGACCAGGCCGCAGCGGATCTGATCGGCAAAAAACGCCTTCAGCAGCGCACCGGCCCGAGACTTGCCGGCGACGTCATGGAACCAGGACCACAGCGTGTCGAGAGCGGGTAGCCGCCCCAAGCCCAGGAGCCGTCCCGCCTCCTCGCGCCGCTCATGTTTGAGCTGCTCGATGGAGCGGATGTTACGCACCGCCATCAGCACGAACACCTGGAAGATGCGCCAACCGTTCCCGAACAGCTGGGAGAGCCGTTGCATCCACTGCCATTGGCTCATCAGGACCAGCAAGACAGGGAAAATGCCGGCATAGCGGCTGGCTTCCCAGTCATGGTGTTCCGCATAGGGAAGCTCGATCACTGCGGCGGGAACCTGTTCCGGTGAGGCCTGCTCCGCGACTGTCTGGCGGCTCGGCTGATCGACACGCACGACCTCTTCGAGGGGCGCTTCCTCCAGCGCACACCGCGCCGCGGCTTCGCCATCCCACGCGAGTTCCTCTTGGGTCACTTCCGCAGTCAGCCGCTTCTCGACACGCCGCAAAGCTTCGAGTTCGCGGGCCTTGGAGCCGGGGCGGCGTTTGTCAACATGCAGCCGACCTTGCCGTTCTTCGCTCACGCTGCGGCTCGGACTATAGCCATGCAGCAGGCCGGTCACCCCAAATAGCCGATAGCACTCGCGATAGTTGTGCAGCGTCTGGCGACTGAGATTGAGCACCTCGGCCAAGCGCGTCTGGTTCAGCTTCCTCTGTAATAACTCAACCACCAGGAGGCGCCGCTCGGCCTTGTCGGCAAGATTCACCCGTTTGCTCAGACTGCCATGATGATAAAGGTCACCCTGGCTGCGAGGGCCACGCGGAAGGTGCAGACAATAGCCTCTGCCCAAGTCGAAACGGCCTTCCTGCTTAACCGCTGGTTCCAATAACTCGCTCTGCGTCACCCCTCACCCCCAGGTCCCCGCTGCCTGACGCGATTCTAGCATGAGATTTATGCTTATTGCACTTGTTATTGCGTATTTACAATAGGATATAAGCATCGTTGTCCAATAAACGTTTTCCGTTCCCGGCGTGACGAAGGTCCAAAAAACGACGATAAGGCTTTTGAATCACGCGGTTAGCGGGGCGTCTGAGTCGCAATTCCGGGAGGTCTGGCATCTTCGGCGGCAAGGGGAATTCAGGCCCGCCCGGCATGGGCGGCGAGCAAGTGGGCGGCTCCAGCGCCGGCATGGCCATCCACAAGGCGGAAGGGTTGGTGCCGATCAACGCGCAGGGGCAATCGACCCTGCCCGGCCTGTACGCGGCGGGCGATGCGCTCGGCTCCTACATGTCTGGCGGTATCTACACCCAGATCGGCGGCTCGCTGGCCGGCTCGGCCGTGCAAGGCGCCATCGCTGGCGACGCCGCTGCCAGGGAAAGCCTGCAGATGAAGGGCAAGCTCAGCGTCTCCAGCCAGCAGATCGAGCGGGTGAGTGCCGGGATTCTGGCGCCGCTCAAGCGCGAACGTGGCTACGGCCCGGCCTGGGTGACCCAGATCCTGCAAGGCGTGATGATTCCCAACTTCGTGCTCTACATCAAGAAGGAAAAAATGATGCAAGGCGCGCTGGCCTATGTGGAAGAGCTGCGCGAGCACCATGTGCCCATGCTTCTGGCCGACGATCTGCACACGCTGCGTCTGGCGCATGAAACCGAAAACATGATCATTACCGCCGAGATGAAGCTCAAGGCCTCGATCATGCGCAAGGAGAGCCGCTGCAGCCACTACCGCCTGGACTGCCCGGATATTGATAACGAAAACTGGCAGGCCTGGATCAATATCTGGCAGGACGAAAACGGGCAGATGCAGCTCGAGAAGCAGCCGTTCGATATGTGGCCGAACTTCGTTAGCACATAGTGTTGCAGGGAGGATTGGCATAGAGGCTCCCCAACGGACTTCGTGCGGGGCGTGCTCGTCGAATCGCCGCAAAGCCTTTACGGCTTGCCTTCGGCTTGAACCAATTCTGCAACTCTCGTGCCGCTCTGGCACTGCGGGCGTTGTCAGCCGCGCACCCCACACGCACGACCGTTTCGCTCGCGGCAGGTTATCAATAACAATGCCACCGTTGCACAATCTGACTGTCACGAGGCCGCATTGGGTCGTGGTGCCGCCGATGGAAATTCCTGAGAGCGGTCACTGGGCTCGATTCGGCGATGACAGGCCGGAGTCGCCCAGAAGGAGCCATCCCGGTGTGAAAATCATGCGGCGGCTTAAGAGACTTCCTGGGTCGTAACGAAGCGAGCACAGAGAGCGTGTGGTGTCTTGCGGCTTACAATCTGCCTGTGTATGCAGTTTGTCACTATAGAATTCTCTCATCTTCAAAATGTGGGAAATCCGCTCATGGTGCGTTCAAAACCCATTCTGATCGGCGCTGTTCGGCTGAGCACTGCCCTTGCTGCGACGGAAGCGTACGTCACGCCCGGCAAGCAAGCCCCCGCCAGACCCGTGATCACCGAAACGCCAGAGGACGCTCAGGATAGAGCCGAGCGATGCGCAGCGATCAAAGCCTCGGTTGCCGATGCAGGGTTTGCTGACAGCGTCAGCGTCACCTGTGACAACTGGCAAGCGCATCTGGGCTCGCTCGTCTATCCGGACCATACGCTAATGACCGGGATTGTTGGCTCCAACGAACAGGTGCCGGTGCCCGCTACCAACTATGCCGCGCCAGTCGCGCTGGAACCGGTCATGACGGCTACACCACAGACCCGCGATTCATCTCTGGCCGTCGCCGTGAATGGCGTGCCGATCTTCGACTATACGGGCGGCGGCGAGATGAGCGACGACGAGCTCTACCATCACCAGACTCAGCACGACACGATTCTGACCAAGCAGCTCGACGAGTGCGGCGGTCATGCAGGGCGTGGCGACGACTATCACTATCACAAGGCACCGACCTGCATGATCGGGGCGATGCCGAATGCGGGGAATGCTGCCATCATTGGCTGGGCATTCGACGGGTTTCCGATCTACGGCATGATCAATCCGGACGGCACGCCGATTCCAGCGGGTGCGCTGGATGTCTGCAACGGCCAGCCGGACCCCGATTTCGGCTATCGATATCACACGTCCGAGGGCGCGCCCTACGTCATCCAGTGCCTGATGGGAGCGGTCCCGGATATGCGCGATCTGCCGCGCATTTCGCCGTTGCGCGCGGCCAAGGGCAGCGACGAGAAGGCCGTGGGCCGCCCGCCGCGCGGCGGGGTTGAGGGTCTGACGTTCACTGAAGACGCGGACGGCAACCGCAGCATGAACTATACCTACGAAGGCGAGGCCTACTACATCCGATACAGGCCTGCGGACAAACCGAACTGCTATCTGTTCGAGACGCGGATAGTGACCGACAACGGTGTCGTTAAAACGGGAGAATACTGCAGATGAGACGATTTCATCTGGCGCTGGGGGTTGCCTTTGCCGCAGGGCTCGCCGCGTGCGCCGACCGACCGGCCAAGGCCAATGACCAGCGGGTCATTAATGAGCGTGAGATTGAGAGCGACGGCACCACCAAGGTCATGGCGGAAATCTGGGTCGACAACTGGTTTGCCCTGTCGGTCAATGGTGCGCCGCTGATCCAGGACAGCGTGCCGTTCAAGACCGAGCGGTCCTTCAATGCGGAGCGCGTGACGTTCAACACCGATCTTCCTGCGACCATCGCCTTCGAGTTCCGGGATTTTCGGGAAAACGACACCGGCCTCGAATATATCGGAACCGGCCGCCAGCAGATCGGCGACGGCGGGGCTATCGTCCAGTTCACCGATGCCGAAACAGGTGCGCTCCTCAAAGTTTCGAATTCAACCTGGAAATGTCTGGTGATCAATCGAGCGCCTTTGGATGAGGCCTGCGCGAAAGAGAGCGACCCGCAGGAGGGCGAAGGCCCCTGCGCCGCCGAAATCAGAGATGCACCTGCCTATTGGACCGCCCCCAATTTTGACGACTCGCAATGGGCCGCCGCGACCGAGTATTCCGCACTCGAGGTCAGCCCGAAGGACGGCTATGATGAGCTCGACTGGAAACCGGGCGCAAAGCTGATCTGGAGCGACAACCTCAAGCTGGACAACACTTTGCTCTGCAGAACGGTCATTGCCAGAGGTTAAGCAGGGGCGACTTGACCGGCAGCTTCGGGTCGTGATCCGACCGACGTCTCGCCGACTTCGTCGCCGGAAAGCGGTCAGTGAAGTTTCGCTTCCCGGAAGCGGCCATTCATTACCGAGTGCTGACGACCCAATCCGGCCGGTCGCCTCTCTGCGCGCTCAACGGCAGGAAACTGAGGGGAGCTGCCACCCGACGCGGCCACTCACGGACAGCAACTCGGCCGGAGCGGTCATTGGCGGCACATCGCGCGGACGGCCGGTATTGATCCTTTACCGGCCGTAGGGACGAAAACAATGCCGAGCGGCCCTGCCACCCGCGCGGCTGACCAACACAGGTCAACCGGCTTCAGCGGCACCCTCGTCCGCAACAAGGCAGATCCGAGCGAACTCGTTCTCGCCTTGCGCTCCACCGAATTCATCGACGACGCTGCGCGCGACAACGAAGCCACAAACAAGCTGGAGGCCAACGACTTCGGCGTTGCCTTCGGGCAGCTGGCGGACAGGGAGATGTGGTACGCCAAACTGACCAGTGATCCCTCCTGCTTCCGGGCAAGAACGTCTCCGTCACCGGCTACAGCCTCGGTGGCCAACTCGCCACCACCGTCAAGCTCATCCACCCCGGCAGCGCCGAGCAGGTGGTCACCTTCAACGGTGCCGGTAGCGGCAAGATCGGCGACGGCAGTCTGGAGGACGGCTACGAGAAGCTTCCGTTGATAGTCGAGCGGTTCCAGGAACTACCGGAGCAGGCCGCAGCGATAGGCAATACGGAAATCCTGCCGGCAGGGCTCCGGGGGAAACCAGGTGGCTTGCCGCGCTTGCCTCCGCGCCCCGCTCTCGGCAGGCGGATCAGGCCTTGCCGTTTTTCATGTGATCTTCGTTCAGGCGATTGGCCTGTCGGACGGCAGGACGCGCTCCCAGCCGTTCGACATAGTCTTCGAATACGGGACGCTTCTCGATCGTGCCGAACATCATGCCCCAGCCAAGCTGCAACCCGGCATACACATCGGCGGCGGTGAACTGCTCGCCACACAAGTAGGGTCCGGGCCGCAGCGCCTGCTCAAGGGCATCAAGCGTCTCGCCGTAGCTGCCGAAACCGACGAAACCGCTCTTTCCTTCAGGCACTTGCCAGTCGAGTGCGCGGGCGGTGACCGCGAGTTCGAGCGGTCCCGCGGCGAAGAACAGCCAGCGAAAATAGGCGGCACGCGCTGGCTCCTGCGTTGCAGGACTCAGCGCCTTTTCGGGGAAACGATCGGCGAGGTAGGCACAGATAGCTGCTGCTTTGGTGACCACGGCGGCGCCGTGCCTGAGCGCGGGCACCTTGCCCATCGGGTTGGTCGCGAGGTATTCGGCGCTCTTCATGGTCGGTCCGAATTCGAGCCAGACAGTCTCATAGGGCTGCCCGATCTCCTCCAGCATCCAGTGGGCGATGCGGCCGCGGGATTGCGGATTGGTGTAGAAAACCAGATCACTCATCTTCGCTTTTCTCCTTGGCTTGATGGCACGCGAGTTGGGCTCAGGCGTCCTTGGCGAGGCGCAGGCCCGAGAACTGCCAGCGCGCGGCCGGGGGAAAGAAGTTACGGTAGCTCCCGCGGCTATGGCCGCCCGGCGTCGCGCTGCTGCCGCCACGCAGCACCAGTTGGCCGACCATGAACTTGCCGTTGTACTCGCTGGCCGCGCCGCACAAGGGCCGGAAGCCCGGATAGGGGTCGTAGGACGAGCGCGTCCACTGCCACTGCTCGCCGATCATTTGTGTGATCGCTGACGTGCCGTAGGCGGCCTCCCACTCGAACTCGGTGGGCAGACGCGCGCCGGCCCACTCGGCGTAGGCGGCCGCCTCGTAGAAACTGAGATGGGACACCGGCGCGCTGGTGTCCAGGGACCGCACACCGCGCAGGCTGAATTCCTGCCATTCGGCAGATGGTGCGCGCGGGTCTCCGGGCGAGATCCAGTACGCAGGCGCCAGCCAACCCTGCGCCTGCACCATCGCCCAGCCATCCGAGAGCCACAGCGCCGGGCGCTGGTAGCCGCCATCGGCGACGAACAGTGCGTACTCGCCGCAAGTCACCAGGCGATCGGCAATCCGGAACGGCGGCAGCAATACCTGATGCCGCGGCGTTTCGTTGTCGAAGGCGAAACCCTCACCCGCATGACCGATCGGCGTAACACCGCCCGGCATCGGCAACCAGCGCATCGCGGGCACCTCTGCGGTCGGCGGAACGCCCGAAGGCCCGGCGCGCCGGTACGCCGGCAGCAGGGGGTTGCACGACAGCGCGTGCAGGATGTCGGTAAGCATCAGCTCCTGATGCTGCTGCTCGTGGTTCAGACCCAGCACCAGCAGCGGCGCGGCACTTTCCCAGGCAGCGGCGTCGACATCGGCGATCAGCGACAGCACCGCGACATCGACGTGCTCGCGAAAGGCATGTACTTCGCCCAGCGAAGGGCGGGTCAGTAGGCCGCGCTGCGGCCGCGGGTGGCGCGGACCCAGCGACTCGTAGTAGGAGTTGAAGAGATGCGCGAAGCGCTTGTCGAACGGCCTGTAGCCGACCGCAAATGGCTGCAGGACGATGGCTTCGAAGAACCAGCTGCTATGTGCGAGATGCCACTTCGTCGGGCTGGCGTCAGGCATCGACTGGATGCACTGGTCTTCGGGTGACAGCGGTGCGGCCAGCGCCAGGCTATGCGCGCGGACTTCGCGGTAGCGCTGCGCGAGGCTCTCGCGGAGCGAATAATCTGCGGAATATGCTGTCTTTGTGGATGGCGCTGACGGGGGCATCGGGCAAGTCTCCCAAGTATGGCCACAACATGCGCAGCGCGCGTGGCCTGCTCACATGTCGGACGTTGAGGTTTTCGATTCATTACAGCACAAAAGCGGAATCCCTGTCCCGCACGGGATGCCGAACAACCGCCGTCACCGGTCGCTGGGCCGCCGTCCGTACGCTTTGTCGCTTCGAGCTGACATTCGGCGGTCTCGGGTGACGGTCTGCTCTTCGGCCGCAACGGTCATTGGGATACGGCGCGTCCAGCGGCCGCAATAAATAGCTTACCGGTCGTAGGGTCGGAAACCAGCTCGAACAGCCGCTTGGCACTTCTGGACTAAACCGCTCGCGCAGTAATCGTGGGCCGTGGTGGTTGGTGTGTGCAGTTGGGCGAAGCGCTGGCGCTCTTTGCTATGGTGTGGAGTGAGGCAATCCGCCTCGTCCACGATATGAGCAGAGCCATGGCTCCTTCGACTCCGCACGTCGCGCCGCTGCGGCAACACATGATTGACGACATGTGGTCGCGACAGCGCACGCTCACCGACAAGGCACAGAGCGGCTACCTTGCGGTTCGCCGAGCGCTTCGCCGAGTGTGTCGCGGCCTTTGTGCGCCGCGGGTGCACAACGATCGCGCAAGGCGCTATGCTCGCAGGCTTTCCAGCCAGCACCTTACCCGGCTCGTCAGAGACATGGCCATCATCCACCGTTCCACTCCCTGTCGCAGCGCCCGTTCCCGCTCCTGGTTCGTCGTCGCCAGTATCGCCCTGTCTGCCAGCCTGCTCGGTGGCTGCGGCGCCGACCAGCAGCCCGCCGGCAAAGCGCTTATCGCAAGCGAAGCGAGCGTTCCCGTGGTGGTCGTCAAGGCGCAGCGCAAGACGGTGCCGTTGAGCGTCGAAGGCATCGGGACGGTCGAGGCGAAAGCCAGCGTGGCAGTGAAGTCGCGTATTGACGGGCAGATCGTCACGGTGGCTTTCGCGGACGGCGACGATGTCAAGCCCGGGCAGGTGCTGTTCGAGATGGATTGCCGTCCGGCGCTCGCGCAGCTCAGGCAGGCCGAGGCGAAGCTGGCCAGCGACATGGCATTGCTGGCGCGGGCGCGGGCGCAGGATGCGCGTTACCAGGACTTGCTGCGCCAACGCTTCATTTCTGCCGATGGCTATCAGCAGTACAAGACCAACCTTGACAGCGCACTGGCCAATGCGGCAGCGGCTCGCGCCACGGTCGATAGCGCCCGGCTGCAGATCGACTACTGCACCATCCGCGCGCCGATCGCTGGGCGGGCCGGGCGGATCATGATCCAGCAGGGCAATCTGGTGAAGGCCAACGACGGCAATCCGCTGGTGGTGATCAACCAGCTGACCCCGATCTTTGTGAATTTTTCGGTGCCCGAACAATATCTGGCGCAGGTGCGCAGTGCCGGGGCCGGGGTGGTGAAAGTCGTCGCCACCGATACCGACGGCAAGGCGGTGGAAGCCAGCGGGACGCTGGCCTTCGTCGACAACGCGGTGGACCCCGCCACAGGCACTGTCAAGCTGCGCGCCAGCGTGGCGAACCGCGATAGCGGTCTGTGGCCGGGACAGTTCGTGCACGCGGTGCTGGCTCTTGGTGAGCGGGCCGATGCGCTGGTCGTCCCGGCGGATGCGGTGCAGACCGGCCCGAGGGGCAGCTACGTGTTTGTCGTCGGCGCCGATGGCAAGGCGCAACTGCGTGACGTCGTGGTCGAGCGCACCGCTGGCGCCGAGGCGCTGATTGCCGAGGGCTTGGCCGTGGGAGAAACGGTGGTCGTCGACGGCCAGTCGCGGCTGCTGCCGGGCAGCCCGATAGTAATCAGGGATGCCGCCGGGAAGTCCTGATGAACATCTCGCGACCCTTTGTCTTTCGCCCGGTGATGACCGGGCTGGTGATGCTGTCGATTCTCGTTTTCGGCCTGATCGCCTACCGCCTGTTGCCGGTTTCCGACCTGCCCAACGTCGACTTCCCGACCATCACCGTTAGCGCCAACCTGCCCGGTGCCAATGCCGAGACGATCGCTGCCGCCGTCGCGACGCCGCTCGAAAAGCAATTCTCGACCATTCCGGCGCTCGAATCGATGACCTCGAGCAGCGCTGTCGGGACGACGTCGATTACCCTGCAGTTCTCCTTGAATCGCAACATCGATGCCGCCGCGCAGGACGTCCAGTCGGCGATCTCGACGGCCTTGCGGCAGTTGCCGCCAGAGATGACCTCGCCGCCATCATTCCGCAAGGTCAACCCGGCGGATGCGGCGGTATTCTATCTGGTGGCCCGCTCCGAGACGATGCCGCTGTCAGCGGTGGACGAGTACGCGCAGACGCGGATCGCGCAGCGCCTGTCGACCATTGCCGGGGTTGCCCAAGTACAGGTCTTCGGCAGCCAGAAGTATGCGGTTCGGGTGCAGCTCGACCCGAATCTGCTCGCTGCGCGGGGCATCGGTATCGACGAAGTGCAACAGACGATCGCCAGCCATAACGTCAACAAACCGACGGGAACTCTGTACGGCAGCCAGCGCGCCTTCTCGGTTGAGGCCACTGGCCAGCTCAACGACGCCGCCGCCTACCGGCCGCTGGTCGTCGCCTACCGCAATGGCGCAGCGGTCCGGCTGGGCGCGCTGGGACGGGTCGTCGACGGCGTCCAGAACGACAAGTACGCCGCCTGGTACAACGACGAACGGACGGTCATCCTGGCCATCCAGCGTCAGCCGGGAACCAACACCGTCGAGCTGGTGGACGCCATTCGCAAGCTGCTACCGACCTTCCGCGAGCAGGCGCCGACCGGCATCAAGATCGACGTCATGTACGACCGCTCGCAGTCGATCCGCGCCTCGGTGGCGGACGTCAAGTTCACCCTGCTGCTGGCACTGGCGCTGGTGGTGATGGTCATTTTCCTCTTTCTGCGCAATGTCTCGGCGACGCTGATCCCCAGCCTGGCACTGCCGATGTCGATCATCGGCACCTTCTCGGTGATGTACCTGCTGGGTTTCAGCCTCGACAACATTTCGCTGATGGCGCTGACCCTGTGTGTTGGCCTGGTCGTCGACGACGCCATCGTTGTCCTCGAGAACATCACCCGCCATATGGAGATGGGCGAGAGTCCGCTCGAAGCGACGCTCAATGGCACCGAGGAAATCGGGTTCACGGTGTTGAGCATGACCCTGTCGCTGGTCGCGGTGTTCATTCCGGTGCTGTTCATGGGCGGCATTCTCGGCCGTCTCCTGTATGAGTTCGCGGTGACCATCATGGTCGCGGTGCTGGTTTCCGGCTTCGTCTCGCTGACGCTGACGCCCTTGCTTGCCGCGCACCTGCTCAAGCCGACCGATCACGCCCGGCACGGCCGCCTGTATCAGGCCTCGGAGCGCCTCTTCGACGCCTGGCGACGCGCCTACGAACGCAGCCTGCTGCGCGTGCTGGCGCGCCCGCGGACGACCATGGCGACCTTCCTGCTGGTGGTCGTGGCCACTGCCGCGATGTTCATCCATACGCCCAAGGGCTTCCTGCCGAGCGACGATATCGGACAGATCTTCGCCTTTACCGAAGCGGCGCAGGATGTTTCATTCGAGGCGATGATGGACAAGCAGCGGCGGGTGGCGCGGCTGGTGCAGGCCAATCCGAACGTCGCCACGGTAATGTCCTTCATCGGTACCTCGGGCTTCTCACAGACGCTCAACCTGGGGCGCATGCTGATCGTCCTGAAGCCTTACGGCGAGCGCGTCAGCCCTGAGAAGATCATTCAGGAATTGCGGCCCGAGCTGACGGAGGTGCCGGGGATCAAGGTTTTCCTGCAGAGCGTGCCAACGATCCGCATCGGTGGTCGGCTGACCAAAAGCCTGTACCAATACACTTTGCAGGATGCCGACCTCGACGAGCTCCATCACTGGGCGCCGATCCTCGAGGAAAAGCTGCGTGGGATGCCGGGGCTGCAGGACGTATCGAGCGATCTGCAGATCCGCACGCCCAAGGTAGCGGTCGAAATCGATCGCGACAAGGCCGCCGCGCTGGGAGTGACGCCGGCGCAGATCGAGGATGCGCTGTACAGCGCCTATGGCCAGCGCCAGGTGTCGACCATCTACACGCCGACCAACGAATACTGGGTGATCCTTGAGGTCGAGCCCAAATTCCAGACCGACCCGGCAGCCCTGGCGCTGCTCCACGTCCGTTCGAGCAAGGGAGCGCTGGTGCCGCTCAACGCGGTCACCCGCCTGAGTACCGGCGTGGCACCGCTGACCATCAACCATCAGGGGCAGGTGCCGGCGGTCACGCTCTCGTTCAACCTGGCGCCGGGCGTGTCGCTGTCCACCGCCATCGCCGAGGTCCACGTCATGCAGGAGAAGCTTGGCGTCCCCGAAACGCTGCTCGGCAGCTTCCAGGGCGCGGCACAGGCTTTCCAGTCATCGCTGGCCGGCATGGGCATCCTGCTGCTGATGGCGGTGTTCGTCATCTACATCGTGCTTGGCATCCTCTACGAAAGCACCATCCATCCGCTCACCATCCTCTCGGGATTGCCGACCGCCGGGCTGGGGGCGCTGGTCACCCTGGCCATTTTCGGGCGGGAACTCGACATGTACGGGTATGTCGGCATCATCATGCTGGTCGGCATCGTCAAGAAGAACGCGATCATGATGGTCGACTTCGCGCTCGACGCGCGGCGCACCCACGACAAGCCGCCGCGCGAGGCGATCTACGAGGCCTGCCAGGTGCGCTTCCGACCGATCATGATGACCACTATGGCGGCTTTGCTGGGCACGTTGCCGATCGCCCTGGCCTTCGGAGCCAGCGGCGCCAGCCGGCAGTCGCTGGGACTGGCGGTAGTCGGCGGGCTGCTCTTCTCGCAGTTCCTGCAGAAACGCCGGTATTCATGACGGAACTGCGGAAACAGGGCGGCATGGGGGCACGTGCCGTCGAGTTCGCCATCCTGACGGCCGCGCGTTCTGGTGAGGTGCGCGGCGCGACCTGGGCTGAGATCAACCTGGAGCTGGCCCTATGGGTGATCCCCGCCGAGAGAATGAAAGCCGAGAAGGAACATCGCATTCCTTTATCCAGCAGCGCAATTGCTCTACTCAGACAACTGCCGCGCCTGGGAGATGTGGTTTTTCCCGGAGCCAGAGAAGGCAAACCCCTGTCTGACATGAGCCTGACCGCGGTACTGCGACGAATGGGACGCGCCGACATCACGGTCCACGGTTTCCGATCGACTTTCCGCGACTGGTGTTCGGAATCGACGAACTTCCCGCGGGAGGTGTGCGAGCATGCGCTGGCGCACAGTCTGCCAGACAAGGTGGAGGCGGCCTACCGGCGCGGCGACCTGCTCGACAAGCGGACGATGCTGATGCAAGAATGGAGCGACTTCTGCGCGATTACGCCGAGCGCGAAACCGGTCACACCCGTTCGAGGAAAAGCCACCACCTGACAGCGTGCAGCCCGCTACGCAGCAAGATGGAAGGATCCTTGCGGAGAAAGCACCTGCTAACGCGACGCCCGATGGTACTCAAAGGACCGAGGCGACTCCGGCCGACTCGCCTCGATCTGTTCGCTGATCCACGTCTGTATCTCAGCCTCGACCCATCCGGACGAGCGCCCGAGCTTGATCTGTTTGGGAAAGTCGCCCTTCTTGATCTTGTCGTAGATCGATGATCGGCCAAGCCCTACCATGGACTTGACCTGGGGAAGACGTATCAACCGTTGATTCATAGCATCACCTCACGCTCCGTCTGACGGACCAGATTCATCCGCACCAAGAATCGATTCCATGAGTCGACTCTAGTACGGCGACGAGAGCAGCACGGTGCCGAAATGCGAACTTTTCGAGCGTATTTCGCAGGTCGCGGGACGCTGGCGGTGAACTGGTGGAGGCAATTGCTCTACGAGGGATGCGGTCGATCGAGCAGCAGCGTCCGCGTCCTTGCTGACTAGCTCGCAGCCAGCGTCATTTGATGGCGCCAAGCGGGTCGGCAATCGATCCGCTGGCCAACGACCTGCAGTGGCTGACGCAGCTTGGCGTTCACTCTGAACGCAAAGACCGCGACGCTCGTTGATCCTTTTTTCCAGACATCAGCTGGCGACAGGTGACACGTGAACCGTCTAGCTGTTGTTGGCTTCGCCCTTGCCGGCCACTGCTTGCTTGAAGACGGCACCCGCAGAAAACTTGGGCACCGTCGTGGCGGCAATGCTGAGCTTCGCGCCAGTTTTCGGGTTCTTGCCTTCGCGAGCCGCGCGCGGTGCCGCTTTGAAAGACCCAAAGCCCACCAGCGTCACCGAATCGCCGTTGGCGACGGCTGCCACGATTTCTTCAAGCAGAACATCGACGGCACGGCCCGCGGCCACCTTGGACAGATCAGCTTTGCTCGCCAGCGCTTCAATCAGCTCGGACTTGTTCATTGAGGTACTCCCGGTTGGTGGTTAGTGAGGGCCCGATTCTCTCATCATTGCCGGCGCGACTCACCCGAAAGCACCCGCGACGCCGCGTCAAGGTCGATCCCTTCACTCGGTGGCTGCCCGTCACGGCACAGATTGAGTTCGTAGCGAACGGCCAGTGGAATCCGCTTGCCATCCTTCGTCGGCACGTCGTCCTGGATCAGCGTCGCCTCCAGGCGAGCACAACCGGCCTCGGCAAACTTCCTCAATGTTCTGACCTGAAGCCGCACCGGCGCAGGCGACCGCGTCTGCCCCTTGAAGAACTCCGCCATCCGCCCACTCAGCTCCCCGTCGGATCGACCATCGGGCGCATCGATCGCCGCGATCAGATGTTGCTTCAAGTCCGCAGCAACAACGTCGCTGGTGCCCAGCAGACCCAGCACGCACAGCGCCATCGCAAGAGTTTTCGGAGGTGCTTTCATCGAATCTCCCCGAGAAAATCCACGCCACCCACCTGTCCGAAGGCATCGCGTCCTTGCCCGGAAAAAGCAGCGTGCTCAGTCATCACCGGTTGTAGTAGCTATTGACGCGTTGCTCGACGGTGCCGCGGACGTTCTGCCCGATCGACGACGCCGTGGGTACGCGCACGCTGGCCGTGACTTCGGCGATGAACTCGCCCAGGTCGATCTGCGAGAAATCGAGCCGTTCGAACTCCGCCGGAGTGAATCCGGAACAGTCCGGATGCCTGCCGCTTCCCCAGCTCTTGCCGATCTGCCCCCTGCCCTGTTCATTGATCAACCGGGCCAGGCGAGAGTTGAAACAGCAATACGACTGGGTCTGTTCGATGCACGTCCGGATGATCGGCACCCGGGCCGAACAGAAGGAGCCGACCGCGACGCAGAGATTGGCATCGCGGTGCATGGCCAGCAGTTGCTCGGTCTGGTCGCACGAGAGCAGGTCCGAGAGCAGTTCGAGAGCCACCGCCACGGCCAGCGAGTAGGGATCGAAGTAGAAATTGAAGCTGCCCAGCTGCCCGATGGAAAAAATCGGCCCGCCGAGCAGGCCACTGGTCATCGTCCCCGTGGACAAGGTCAGCCCATAGAAACTGAACGACGGCTGGAAATTCGTCGGCGTAAACAGCACCTCGGACGAAATCATCGCCTTCGCGCCCGCTTCGAGATAGCCGGCGTACTGCGGATACATGAAATCGAAGACGTACTTGCTGCCGGCGTTCACCGCCAGCTGCCCTCCCGCATACGCCCCCTGGATCGCCGCCGACATCAGCGCGTTGTTGCTTTTCGCCGCGCCACCGCCGCCCTTCTTGCAGCAGTTCACCAGACCGAAGAGCTTCTTGCGACACTGCTCCGTGACGCCCGTGAACAGCCGCTGATCGCCGCCATAGACCCCCGCTTCGCGCGCCGCCTCCAGCGTGGCCAGGACCTTGCCGAAATCCTGATCGGCCGGATGGCTGGTGTCGAAGCAGCCACCGCCCTGACAGAACGCCGCCTGATCGCACACCGTGCGCTGCGTCTGGACCGCCGGCGAGGTCTGGCACGAGTAGGTGCGCTCGTTCAGGTCGCAAGCGCCCGAGGGCAGACGGTCGACACAGTCGCTGCCCACCTGGGTGCATCCCCGGTCGATCAACTCCTGGCAGTCATCGCTCAGCGCTGTCGCGGCGCAGGTGTAGTCCTCCGACCACGCCCAGCAGGAATCGCCCGCACGCTGGGCCCCTTCCGGCAGCGGCGAGACGCTGTCCAGGCAGACCTGCAGGCCGTTGATCGTCTTGCACGGCGTGTTGTCCGTGCAGGTGTGCGCGGCATGGACGCAGTTGCTGCTTTCCGACAGCGAGGTACAGCCGCTGGTGTCGAGCGTGTTCGAGGTGATGGTGTACGAGGTGTCGAGTGGCACGACCGTCGGCGGGTTCGTCGCCGCCGTCACGTTGGTGCACTGATACTGGCGCGTGTATTGATTGCACGACCCGTCGAAGGCCGTGCTGTCGCACGTTGAAGTGACCAGCGTACAGCCCTCGGTCGCCTTGATCGCCGCGCAGTAATCGAGGGGGTCGTCGGCAATGCACGAATAGTCGTCCTGATAGCGCCAACAGCTCGCCGTCGAGTTCAGCCCGCCTTCCGGCGGCGTCACGCCGGCAAGGCAAACCGTCGCCCCACTGGCGTCACGCCTGCACGGCGTCGAATCGACACAGGTATGCGCCGCCAGCCGGCAGCGCGCGTTCTGCGCATAGCTGCTGCAGGCGCGGCGTCGATGGCGTCGGTGAGCAGCGTGTAGCTGTTGCTCAAGCGCAGCGTGTTGCTCGGCTCGCCCTGGTCGGTGCCGCACTGGAAAGTCTTCTATAGGTGTTGCACGTCCCGTTGAACGCCGTGTCGCTGCAGGTCGAACCGATCTGCCCGCAGCCGGCCGTGGTCAGCGCGGCGCAGTAGTCGATCGCCTCGGGCTTGATGCAGGTGTAGGTGTCCTGGTACTCCCAGCAACCGCCGACCTGTGCCAGCGTCACCACGATGCCGGAGATCGTCTTGCTCGCGGTGCTATCGACACAGGTCGAACTCGCCAGCTGACAGTCGCCGGCGATCGCCTGGCCAGCGAGGGTCATGGCGAACAGCATCGCAAGCAACGCCTTCATCACTGCGCTCGCTGCTGCAAGCTGGCGCACTCGCTCGACCGCCAACTGCTGACCGTCGTGGACATCGGCAGCTGCAGCGCCGCCCCGGTGCCGCTGCCGCCGGCAGAGTTGCAGCCGGCACTGACGTTGCGCACCGATGGCGTGCAGGTGGTCGCGCTGCAGCTGACGCTGAAATAGACGTAGAGATGGCAGCCATAACCCAGATCGCTGACGTAGTGATCGCTGACCGATTGACCCGGCGCGACCGCCACCGGGAAAGCGACCGTAGCTGCCATCCCAGGAATAGCCCAGCGTCCGATAGTCGAAGCGATTGGCGCCGTCGCTGGAACGGTAGGGTTCCACTTCGTACGATCGACCATCGCTGCCGCAAAAGATGTTCATCGCCATGTACGGATCGACGCAGTGGCCGCAATCGACGAACGCCGTGCGTCCGAGCCAGACACCGGGCGTGCATTGGCCAAACCGACGGTGACGGAAACGCCGCGCCGACAACTCAGCGACTCGTAGCCCTGCACCGTCTGATTGCACTGGTAGCGGTAACGCGTATCGACCGCGATCTGTTGGCCGATGAAGCACGAGGCATTGCTCACCGACTGCATCTGCTCGACGCACTGGTAGCGGTGATGCTGATCGACGCTGATCTGCCGCGCGGTCGAACAGAAACTGCTGCTCACCGGCCGGTAGTCGTTGCACGTTTCCCGGCTGAACGACGCGGGCTGGGTCTCGGTCACCACCCGGCACTGTTCGGCAGGGTTCCCGGCGGCGATGCCGGTGGCGCCCATCGTGGGATTACGGGCAATCGCCCTGGCACGACTGATCAGCGGATCGTTGGCGCGATCGATCGAGAACGCCGGTCGCACCGCCGGATTGCGGGCCACGAAATTGACGGCGTCACACTCCTGCCGACGATAGGAATCCACGTCAGGGGCCTGGCTGGCGCAGTCGATGATCTTGGCCGTACCCGGCCCCGACAACTGACCCTGCCCCGCCTGGAACACTTGCGATTGGGGGGTGTTCTGTCCGAACCCCGGCACGGTCGCGGCGCCGGTGCCGTTGCCGATTCCCTGGAAGGCGCTGTCGATCGTGCCGGCGCCCAGCGCTTTACCCTCGGCAAACGCGCTGCTCGCAGCATCGCCCTGCGCCCAGACACGGCTTGCCAGGAGCAGCGCAAGGACGACGACCCACCGCTTGCTCATGGCCGTGACCCCGAGAGTCTCGCCGCGTAGCGGCGCGCCACATCGGCCCACGCCGGCGCCTGTCGCTCGATGAGATCGAGCGCGTAGTCCTGAGTGACATCGCCGTCGACGCGGATGAAGCTCGACCCCGGGGCGCAGCCGTCTTCGCCGATCTGCGACGCCTGGCCCGACCGTGCCAGCACCAGTGCGGGCACCTGCCGCACCTTGAACTGCTTGAAGGCCGGTGGATGAATGATCGCCGTCACGTTTCGAGCGCCCACCAGCTCAGCGATTTCCTCACCCATGCGGGTGAGAGAATTCCCCTTGAGTCCGCGCAGGACCAGCACGGCGCCGGATTTCTCCGCCTGGGTGACGATTCGCTGCAGGGTTTCCTTCGGCAACGAAAAGGAGATGAAGACCATCAACTCCGGGACGTCCTTGCCCGGTGCCGAGCTTGGCGTGGTCTGGCGGTAGGTCTCTGCCATCCGGGCAATGTCGGGCCCTGTGGTCGCCGGCTGCGGCAGCTTGGTCGGATCGGGAACCACCGGGCGGCCCGTGGCCTTCGGCGCCTCGACGGCGTCCAGGGCAGAACCCATGCGCTCGCGGTGTACCCGCAGCTCAGTGTCCGTCGGTACTACCACCTGGGCGAGCGCGAACGTCACCGCCCCGCCCAAGGCGCCGACGCCAAGGCAACGTGCCAACAGCAAAATCCACGATCGCCTGCTCATGGCCTCAGAACGCGCCCTGGCAACAGTTGCGTTTGCGGAAGACCATGTACGCAAAGTCCTCGCCCTCGAAGGGAAACTCGCGCCCGGCGCCCCACAGGATCGTCGATCGCCCCAGCGGCTGGCAGCATTTCCCGGCAATCTGTGCGGTCTGGGGAATCGGATAGAGCATGTGATACTTGTAGCCGGTCTTGTCCATGATCGGCTGCGGGTAGTAGCCGCAGAGTCCGTCCTCGCCGGAGGCCGCCCACATCAGCCCTTCCCGGTGCATCTTGGCGATCAGGCGGGTCATTTCCAGACTCGATGCCTGGACGCCGCCGATATGGGCCTGCACGTTGCCATTCAGCGGATAGAGGCTGCCCTGGCAGCCGGCACACCAGAACAGGGTGTTGAGCGGGAAGCCGGCAGTGGCCGCTGCGCAATCGGCGGCACAGGCGGCGCGGGCCGCCAGATTGCCGAACAGCGCGACCTCGGGATTGAGAATGAAGGTCAGCTCGTCGTCGTGCCACATCGGGTCCAGTTCGGTGAGATAGGCGACATCGAAGCCGCCCTGCTCCAGGCAGGCGTTGTCGAAGATCGCTTCCAGCCAGAAGATGACCGGATCGACGTACCAATGCACCTGATAGAAAGACGAGGTCGACGTGCTGTCCTGGCTGAAACGCGAACCACGGGGCGCATCGAACCCGGGATCAAGCTCGAGTCCGCCGAGACTGGTCAGGCAGAACGGGCGACGCACCACATCGACTCGCCTCACCGGCTCCCAGAAACTCACCTTGAAACCGACCCGCAACTGCGAGGGGCAGGCGCAAAGCGGTGAGCCGCCGGGATTCGGCGTGTCTTCCTGTCCCATGGAGAGCAGATCGAGGCCGCCGAAGCGGATCGGCAGCATGCAGCGCCAGCAGATATCGGTGATCGGATTGGCGAAGCGGCCGGTGCAGGTTGGCGTCGCCAAGGCTGGTCCGGGGCGCCCGATGGCCAGCGCCAACAGCAACAGGAGAACGCACTCACGGACGAACTTCATCGATCCGAAGCCTCTTGCCTTCCTGACTGACCACCGCCGGTACCTGACGAATGCCCAGGCGGCGGGTCAAGCTGCCGCCCTGATCGTAGAAGACGCGGCGTTTCCACGAGCGCATCAGCGCCAGGGGCTCACCGGCAACCAGGATGGGTTTGGCGCCACCTTCGGGGCTCGCCAGCGCCTGTCGTGCAAAGGCGACTTGTCGGCGGTCGCGCCCGTCAAAAAATACGAGCCGTTCGCGAAGGGAAACGTGGTCGAGCGGATTCACCCTCAGTCCGCGCGCGAACAGGATCGCGCCTTCGGCGTTGCGGATGTCGCGGTCGAGAATCCACGTCGGGTCGATGAAAAAGCTGCGCCGGGTAACGGTGGCCGTGAGCCCGGCGACGGGTGCTGGTTTCTCGACGGCCGCGACGACACGATCGCGGTGCTCGTTCTGTTTCCTGGCGAGTTCGCCGGTCTTCTCCATGTGTTTGAGACGCGATTCGATGGCTTCCAGAAGATCCGGCTCGGCAATGTCGTAGGTCGGCCCGACGACGCCGAGATCCTCGGCGTGTGCGATGGGCAGTGAGGCCGCGAGCAGCAGGGCGAAGAACGGCAGTGGGGCGCGAGTCGACATGGGGTCGATTCTGGTCTGCCATCTGCGGCTGTGGATTTCGAAATGCGGCTTTCCCGGGCGCATTTCGCCTCGGTGCATCCAGCGACCGTTGGCGTGTCAGCGGCGCTACGCGCTCCGCTTCTGGCTGCCGTCGCCAGCGGGCGGGACCGGGAATTCGGTAGCAATGCGCCCGATTTCGCGTCTGGCACAGAAACACGTCCGGGACGACGCTCCCCAGGCGAAGGATCTGCATCCTCGCCAACTGGAGTCGCTCGACCAGCAGGGGCTCGGCCTGGCGGGAGGGAATCCAGGTGAAGGCCCCCTCACGCTCTGATGTCAGGACGCCTGCGCTCACGCCTTCGCGCAAGGTGGCGACGATGCCCTGGATCAGGTTCAGCCGCTCGTCTTCACCGGGGTCTCGGTCTTGCCCGGGATCGGCTTGGATTTCTGAACCGACACGGTAGCTGGAGGCGCTACGGTTGCGGGTTTTGCTGAGGCTTTCCGATGGCCATGAGCTGCTTGATCGCCGGCTGCAGGCGAATCACTTTCCACGGTTGGCCGTGCTCGACCTCGATCTCGGTCACCTTCCGAAAAGGCGACAGCGGGTCAACCGCCAGCCAGTTTCGGTGCGACAACTCGTCGAGAATCGCCTTGCTGTCCAGACCACAGCCGCTGAGTGCATCCGGCCACTTCAGACACAACACGCCGGAGGGGTCGATGTGGATCAGGGTCTCGGCAGACTTCTTGCCGGTCTGAATGTCCCGGGCAAGCGCCTGCAGCGCTTCACCCACAGCACCATCGAGCTGATCGGTGGGTGCCGCTGGCGGGTTGGGCGGGGGCTCGGGCTGGGCAGGCGTCTCTGGCAACCGACCCTGTTCAGGTGAAGCGCGTGGTTTCAGCGCGGGAGACAACTTCGGCGCCGGTAGGTCGGCCGGCTCGGTTACGGTTTCGTCCTGGTCGAGAAGCCTGCCCGGCACGGAGGGTGGCGCGGGCTCGATGAGCAGCGCCACCTCACGAAGCCTGATCGCCGTCAGTCGGATGTTCGGGATCTTCTCGGCCAGCACCGCCGGGGCGATCACCCAGTAGCGATGGCCGTCGGCACGATCCTCGCGGACACTCGCCAACTGCCGTTCCACAAGCATATCGAGAAGGCTGTTCGGCGTTCTCGGCAAGCCCGGGATCTTTTCCTGATGAATGAGGGCGGCGATTTCCTCGCCGGCGGCCGGCCAGACCAGGTAGAGATGCCCGTCGATGTGCCAGAGGCGTGCGCCCGGTTGATTGACTCCCCAGGTTCCCTCCCGGACCAGCCGACGCATGATGTCCACCAGAAAGCGTTCGACCGGCAGGCCGATCTCGTAGCCGGTGAACGCGACGCCAAGACTGCGCAGGTCGCGCTCGACACTGGCCTGATCCGCGCGAATGACGAGATCGTGAATCGGGTTCTCGGCGCTGGGCGAGCCGTTGATCGTTTCCATCATCCAGAGCACCAGCTCGGTATCGCCCGCGGCGATCCAGGCCAGCCCCTGCGGACTGATGATGCGCTCGGCAATCAAGGCGGAAATGGCCTGGTGCTTCTTGCCACGATTCTCACGCCAGTGCAGGAAGTAGCGATCGACCTGATGGCGGCCGGCCCAGCTGTAGAGGTCTTCGACGAAGGGGTTCCAGACCTGCGCGCCATCCCGGCTGGTGACCACCAGGTCGGTGACCGGCTTGCCGACGTCGTGACAGAGGGCGGCGAGGAATACGGCCAGATGCCACCGCGGCTGGAGCTCGCGTCGACGTCGCGGCGCCTGCTCGCCGGGCAGCAGCACGCGATCCCCGGACTGGAGCGACCACAGGGCGACTTCGGCCGCGTGACGCAGGAGTCCGCCGGCACCTCGGTGATGATGGGTCTGGCTGGCCGGCAGGAGATGGGCATAGGAGGCAAAGCGGCAAAGCGACTGTCGATAGAACTGCTCGAAGATCTCCGGCGACGCGAGGCCGGCTTCGCGGATTTGGCCGATCAGCTCCCGCTGCGTCTCGATGAGTTTGTCCGGGTGGGTTGCCGGCAGGCCCTTCATGAACGGCGGGTAGCGGGGAATCTCGTCGTCTTCCCTGGCCAGCTCCGTTGGACGGGTCGAGGGAAGGCCTGCGCCCGGTTGTGGGCCTTGTTTATCCGGCTGCATCGCTTTCCTGAAAAAGCCGAGCATCGGTCAGCCCTCCCCTTGGCCCGTATCCAGGCCGGTTCGCTGTAAGCCGCGACGAATCGCAGGTACTCGGCGAAGACGCTGGCGCGCCTGATCGGGGTCGAGATCGAGAAGGTCGCAGATCGCGTAAAACGAATTACCTGCCCTGGACCTGTCGTGAAAAATCCAGATCAGGGCGTCCCGCTGCGGTCCTGCGACGCTGCTGGCCGACTTCTCGACCGATCGCGCGTTGCCCTTCGCATCCTCGATCGCCTGATGGAGAACGGCGATCCACAGACGCTTTAAGCGTTGGGCGATCTCGCATACGGCGGAGTCGCGGAGGATTCCCCAAGGCCCGGTGCGTCGCACGTCAGAAGACCCGATGCGCTTTCCCGACGATCTGCTGCCGAGCCACCCAGCCGGTCAGCCGGTAGCGCGAATCGAGGCTGTCGGAATGCGAACCGGCAACGTAGTAGCGCCCGTCGGGAATGATCCCGACCGGGCCGATAGTCAAGCGGTTCGCCGGTTGTGGCGTGCTCCTTGGCACGACCGACCGGCTCGCCATCGACAAAGAAGGCTCGGCCTGTCGCGGTGACGAGCGAGCCGGGCAAGCCGATCAGGCGTTTGAGGAACAGGCTCCCGCGCGGATAGGGCCAGTTGTCCTCCCACCGGAAGGCCATCAGCTCCCCGCGCGCTGGCATCACGTCTTTCTCGACCAGGAAGAGCGTGCCGGGAAGGCTTTCGGTGAGGTTCAAGGCGAGCAGATAGGCGCGACCAAACGCCAAATGGGCGGCGATGACCCAAAGCAGCAGTGGAAACCAGCGTCCCAGGAGATCGAAAAGACGGATGGACATGCCGCCACTGTATCGGCGCCGCAAGCGTCAGGATTTGGAAATGCGCCCTGCGGTGACGCTTTTGAGCGGCAGGAAAATCGGGAATTCGTGCAGGCTTGGGAGGGTGTTAGCGTTATGCAGGCAGACGCTTGCAGTTTTACGGACCTGTGAGAATCTGGATCGGTCACTAACGAATTGGAGGCCGCCATGACTATCGCTGCTGCAACACCACCAAGCGCCATCTTCAGCACTTTGCCGCTATTGGCGCTGCTGCTGGTCGTCATCGCCATGTTCCGCTGGAATCGGCGATCGAAAACCAACACGAAACGCCAGCTCGATCAACTGGAGCGCGAGCTCAAGCTCATCAGAAATGAGATCTTGCTGGTCACCACGAACGCCGTTCCTGGCGAGCGGACGGTCAGAACGATCGGCTACGTGGAGGCACTGTCCGAAGCCGAAGCGGCATCCGACTGGGAGTACCGGCTGGCGGAGAAACAAGCGTTGTTGGACCTGGCACGCCAGGGGATTGCCATGGGGGCCAATGCCATTGTGGGACTTCGCAAGAGCAATGCCCACTACGACCAGGCCGGATCACAATGGCGAGTGTCGCGCGTCACGTACCAGGGGACGGCTGTCGTCGTGGACCGGAAAATGCCGAGGGCTGAATCGGCGGCGTGAACGGGCCGCCGTGGATGCTGGTATCGACACGTCGCTCTACGGCACGGCCAGCTTGATTGATCGCCGGACCAAACCTCGGGAAGAAGCGAGTGCGTCCTCGGGCAAATCACACGGTGACGCGAGCGGTGATCCGCTGGGGCACGGTCGACAATGGCCTTGCCATCGCTGAGCGCACACGGCGTTGCTCGGCGATGGCCCGTGTTGCCGACCTCTCGAAGCGGTGGTCAGCAACCCGGCGCGGACGCCCGAACCTGGCTTGATGACAAACGAAGAAAAGACCGTCAATATTCACGTGACGCTTGTCGCGAAATTTTGCTGGGGCGGGGGTACTAACGGAAGTGGACAAGTCTCGCAGCGGCAGCACCTCTCAGATTTTCGCCCATCGGGAGCGCCGAGGACAACTGGCTGACTGGTGGCACAAGACGGTCTACGTAGAAAACAAGCCCGGGCGGCACGAGGGTAAAAGCGCATGAGCAAAAAAGCACGCAAGTGGCCCATCCAGAGTAAAGCGCGCTACCTGTCTGCACAGGAGGCCAGCGTCACCGGTGAGGTTTCGTATATCCAGCGTCTCGCCTTGCAGCGCGACGCTCGTGTAGTAACCCTGGGTTCGCTGGTCTTCTTCTCGACTCAAAGCGGCGACGCATGGCTGCTCGACACGGAAGATGGTTTGGCACTTAAGCTTGCTGAGGATGGCGATCCCTTGCCCAATCGAATCATCGAGACGACGGAACGGTTCATGATCGAATGGAACATGGACTACCAGATCGAAGATAGCGCGTTCATTTCTCTTGACGCTACTGGCAGTCGGCGGGTGATCGTCGGCTATCCGATCGCGGAAATCCGTAAGGCAATTGAACGGGGGCAGCGGTGATGAGGGGACTTTTCGTCCCAACAGCAGCTAGTGGTCCAACGGTCACTTCCCTTTGGGCACGTGGCGGCAACGTTGAGCGCTCACGGGTGAGGGGGAGTTCGGTATGAGCATCGGCGTTCGGGTCATGTTTCTTGACGGTGATCGCATCATTCGCGTGCCCCTGCGTCGCTTCGATCGCCTCTTCGATCGAGACTCGAATGAAGCCATGCCTGAGTATGCAGGCCAACGCGTTCGCTGTGCGATGGTCTATGTGGAACTCGCCGATCGCAAGCCCGTGGAGGTGGTCCGCATCGACTACATGGTGCTTCCGCTGGACCCGGAAGGGCGGCTCGACGCGGACCTTCAATCGCGCAAGCTGATGCTGGCCGGAGAACTGTTCGGTCTCGGGATGACAGGCACCGCCGAACGGGTCGTCGACTTTGGGCCGTATTTGGCGGAAAGGCAGTATCACGCTGAGTACAAATCGAAACCCACGGAGAACGAAAAGCGTGCACTCCCAGATTCCGCGATTCGAACCGCATAGATCCCTTGGAGGGGCCGTATTTGCAGGCTTTCCGGTAAACTATCGGTGTCGAAACGAGCACCGGTTGGGTGATCCAGGGGGGCAGGAAGATGAGGGAACTGGCACAGACTGTGCTTCCGTTCAAGGTGGAAGCGACGGAGGAGCGGCTGACGGCGAATGCCGGTCTGGCGCTGTTCGGCGAGTTCATCGGAGGCCTGGGTCTGAAGCGCTGGCTGACCGAGATGCCCAAGCCAGGCAGTGCGCGGGGCTATGCGGCGAATGCCTTTGTCACGCCACTGGTGCTGATGCTCACAGGTGGCGGACGTTCGCTGGAAGACCTGCGTACGCTCAAGAACGACACGGCGCTGAACCAGGTGCTCAAGCAGGACGTCTTGCCGAGCACGGACGCGGTGGGGGACTGGTTGCGCCGGACCGGTATCGGCACGGGACTGGACGGACTGGATCGGATCAACCGGCGAGCGGTGGCGACGCGCATTCGACAGATCGGGATCAAGGCGCACACGCTGGACGGAGACGCCTCGCAGATCGTGGCCGAGAAGGAAGCCGCACACTTCACGTACAAAGGTGAACAGGGCTATATGCCGATGATCGGTCACCTGGCCGAAGCGGGTGTCGTGATCTACGACGAGTTTCGGGAAGGCAACATCGCCCCGGCGACGCAGAACCTCGAATTCATCCAGGCGTGCGAAACGCGCTTGCCGAAGGGACACCGCATTGCCCAGGTTCGTCTCGACTCCGCCGGTTACCAAGCCGACATCTTCAATTTCTGTGAAGACACCGGCAAGACCTTCGCCATCGGCGGACGGTTGGACGCACCCACCCTGCAGGCCATTGCCGAGATTCCCGAAACCTCGTGGAAAACGTATGCCGACTGCGCTGTCGCCGAGACCGTACACAGCATGGGCGAGACGAAGAAAGCCTTCCGACTGATTGTCGTGAAGTACCCGCGCCAGGCCGAACTGTTCGACGATGCGCCAAAGTACCATGTGATTGCCAGCAACCGGGTCGAATCGGCGGCCGACACCCTGATCTGGTATCGGCAGCGCGGCGAGGTGTCCGAGAACGGCATTAAGGAACTGAAGATTGGCTTTGGCATGGAGCGCATGCCCTGTGGGCAGTTTGCCGCCAATGCCGCCTTCTTCCGCATCGGCGTCATCGCGCACAATCTCTTCGTCCTTTTCAAGCATTCCGCTCTCGGCGAGGGTTGGCAGCGCCATCAAGTCGCCACCGTACGCTGGCGCCTGTTTCACCTGCCGGGCAAGCTCGTGCGGCATGCCGGCGCCTGGGTATTGAAGATCGCCAGCGAGAACCTCGACCTGTTCCAGCGTATCCGCGCCCGCAGCTTCGCCTGCGCTACGGCGAATCCCAGCCCGTAGTTCCTCGCTTCCTCCACGGCGGTAACGAAACCCCTGCGGTGAGGCACGGGCGGTCCCGTTCGTCCCGAGCGGCCGCGATTATGCCAGAGGGATCTCGCCAGCCCGCCTGACGACACCCGAGGGCGTTCGCCGTGGCTTCGCGCCTTCCTGCGCGCTCGTTCGGACGTCTCCGGAGCCTCTCGATCCGCCGTCGCTGGGCCACCACATACGCGATCGCGGAATTTGGGTGCACTGGTGGACCTGGCGCTTGAGCACTGAGTGTTGGCTTTTTTTATTCGGGCCGGTGGGCGGGCCAAGGAAGAAGTGTCTCGCAGTGCGGGTGGCTTCATGAATGGAATCTCAATGACCCGGTTCTCGAAGAGATGACGGCAAGGAAGGAAAAGAAAGAACAATGCAGGCTGGACATCTGACATTCGCGTTTCTACTGCTGGCAAGCATCGCTGCCCGCGCGGAAACCCTGGTTGGCACGGTGGTGGGCGTGGCCGACGGCGATACCGTCACCGTTCTCGACGCTGACCATCAGCAGCACAAGATCAGGGTGGGTGGGGTGGATGCCCCAGAAAAAGCCCAGCCATACGGGCAGCGGTCCAAGCAAAGCATGTCGGCGCTCGTGTTCGGCAAAGAGGTCGATGTCCAGTGGGACAAACGCGACCGATACCGCCGTATCGTAGGCAAGGTGATGGTCGCACCCCCAGACTGCCCGACCTGCCCCAAAACGCTGGACGCAGGCCTTGCGCAGATCACAACGGGGCTCGCCTGGTGGTACGAGAAATAAGCGAAGGATCAGTCGGCCGAGGATGCGGGGCGGTATGACTTCGCGGAACAAGAGGCCCGCGCAAAGCGCGCCGGACTTTGGGCGGACGCTTCACCGATCCCGCCGTGGGATTGGCGGAAGGCCCAACGCCGATGACTCAAAAGCAGTGGCCAGCGACGATTGACGAAGCGGTCGGCGTAGTGATCGCCACCCTGCCGGACGACGAGAAGGCAAAAATTGCTGCCCTGTCGGAACCCGATCTCATCGGGTTGCACTTCGGTTTGGCGCCTGGATTCGCAACAACCTTGGTCTCCATTCGGAAAACCGTGAACTGCTGGAATCGGCGGGGACGCAAGACGCCGATGATGTGTCTCTGGTGAACATCGAAGCCCTGTGGCGTCGTCTGTGCGAAGACGTTCCGAAGGTCCATTGAGATGTGCGGTCGGTATGCCCTCTACGGTCCGACCTCCAGCATTCGGGAGCAGTTCGACCTTGCTCACGAGTTGACTTCGCGCCGCACTACAACATTGCACCGACGACGAAGGCGCTGGTGGTTCATTTGGGATCGCAAAGTATGAACCAGCGTTTGCGACCTGCCATTTCAGAACCCGTCGTCTTGATGTTCTCGCGCCGGCAGGTGGAAACCTGCGACGTTGATGAACCCTTGGCGTGTCTGCGCGGCCTGACCGCTGACCGAAATGCTGCTCGTGAGTTTTGCGGTCGCGTCAGTCTGGTAATCGATGGTTACAACGACCACCCGCGCGAGCTTTTTGAGATTCCAGAGGTGCGAGCGTACTTGAAGCACCTTGACCAGGAGTGGCCCTACTGGTTTTTCTTCCTCTCCCAGGCCGACGACTCAATCCAGATGCTGGAAAGCTGCCTGTGCGACACGATCGAGGTGATCCCCGGGGTGGCATCCATCGATCTCGACCAGATGGATCATGCGCTGACGAGCCACTTCGGCGCCATGAATCGACTGCGTCAGGAACTGAACCTGCCCGAAGAGATCTGTGGGCAGATCGCCGAAGGCGTGATCAGACTAATCCACAACGCCGCGGTAGAAAGGATTGACGGTGAGGACTACCGATAGCTGCGCGTTTCGGCATGCTTGAGTTTGAGCGCTTGCTTTTGGTAGGAGCGCCGTCAAGGAGCCGACGGAGGTCCTCTGTCGGCCAGGAAGAAACGGTCGCGACTTTTCTCAAAAGCCAACGTTGGCCTGCAGCGATCAGCCGAAAGCGGTCATTCGGCTACGCAGGTGACTTTCTTCGCCTGACCGGCCGCTACTCGGTGCTAAGCAGCCGGTGGGCGCAGAATAGCGTCGGTCGGCAACCGACCGTTTGCTGTCATTCGACGTCGAGTAGTTCGACTGCAGCTTGATGAGTGAAGCGGTCGTTTGACATGGTTCACCAACGAAGTGGTGCGCGAGTGCAGGACTGACAGTCCGCTGCTGGAATCCTGGGTTGTTCAGAGGTTCCTTAGTGTCGATAAACTTTACACTCCGGAGCTATTCGGAAAAGCATATCTTCATAACTCTATGTTTGTTTTTAACAAATTACATCTGGAACAATATATGCTTCCAAAAGGGTGCTGGATGACTTGCTCAAGTTTGAGCAAGTCATCAATTCTGCGTCAACCGTCCCCGCCTCGGCAAGGCGGCACATCCCCATTTGCTTGGAGATCGACCATGAAGCTTTCAGACCCACTCTGGCGGTTTATGCAAGGCCATGCCAAGTGCTGCCGGATATCCCGGCGCGCCGCCGCAGCTGCGGCATTGGCTGTTGTGATATCGGCACCGACGGCGGTCTTGGCGACTGTCTTTACGGACCCGGTCGGGGACTTTCTCGTGCCTGATTACACCGGCCCGCAGAACAGTTACCTCGACATCGTCTCCGGTCTTGTGAACTATACGCCGGACCACGTGCAGTTGTCGTTGACCCTGAACGGCGCGGTCAGCAGCTCGACCGCGACGCCCTACTATCTATTTGGAGTAAATCGCGGCAGCGGAACCGACCGACTCGTGACTTCGGGTCCGCCGGCGGTCGGCGACTCGACGATCCTGCTCGACACGGTCGTGCGATTCGATTTCGACGGCACAGGCAGGGTGGTGACATTCGCGTCTGCAATGAGCCCGCCAGTAGTCACGCTGCTGTTCACCCATAGCATCTCGGGAAATACGGTCAGCGCCGAAATCCCTTGGTCGGCCCTCCCCACCACCGGCTTTGCGCCTGCCGAGTACACCTACATCGCGTGGTCAAGATCGGCGCTCGGCAGCCAGCAATTCATCGCGGACCTAGCTCCCGCAGCCAGCATTTTAGCTGTCCCGGAACCGGCGAGCTCGGCGCTCATGGTGGTCGGACTCCTGACAGCCGGCATCGTGGTGAGAACCCGGCGAAACGAGAGGCGAGGTGGGCCCACGCCCAGTCAGGGTTGACTTGGCGGGCAAAGTCAGTTGATGGCCTTGTCGGGGGAGGTAAGAGGCAGCGCGATGGTCCCCGAGTCAATGCATGAACGGCCAACGGGACAGGCGGATTTCGGCTGATCTCATGACACGGCCGACAAGGTCCACCAGGGTATTGACCCGGCGGTCAGCAACCAGGCGCTGGCGGTGATGCGGGCAACAACACGCAAACTGGGCTACCGAAATCGGACGGAACTGAGCCTGGCTGACATTTCCCGACTACACAATCCGATTCTGAGGGGTTGCCTCGCGTATTACGGAAGATTCTATCGGTCGGCCATGTGCCCCGTCTTCAGGCACTTCAACAAAACGTTGGTGGCTTGGGCGATGAGGAAGTACAGACGGCTGAAGGGCCACAAGATACGGGCGAGCAGGTTTCTCGAATAGCTTTCCGAGAAGCAGCCGTATATCTTCTTGCATTGGCAGCAAGGAATGGTCGGTGCGTTTGCTTGATGGGAGCGGTGTGAATCGAGAGGTTCACGCACCGTTCTGTGAGAGGCCGGGGGTGCAACTCCTCCGGCCTACTTGCCACCGACTTCACTGGGTTCTCGCTGTCAGCTTTGGCGAGGATGCCAGCACCATACGCAAGGACAGCGCCCCACAGAATCTCTCTCTCCTGAAGAAAATCGTCCTCAGCCTGATTCGCTTGGATACCGCCGACAAGACCAAGACCAGCCTGCGCCTGAAGCGCGAGTGCGCCGCATGGAAGGACGACGTTCGGATGAGAATACTGGGCTTCACTTCGCAATGACATCCGAGTGCGGAAGCCCTGAGACGAACCCTGCCCCGCCCAGGGTAACGCCCTGCATCTCCAAGAGCGGAAGCGCACAGGCCATCAGGCGTAGCGGCGAGGTCGCTTTCCTCAGATGGGATGATCGTTGGCTGCTCAAGCGAACGTCCGCAGGGTGCTCAGGTGCGGTCATCCGATGTTCCCGAATGCCAATGACCGGAATGGGTCGATTGCTGCCAGTGGCTTGAAGAATCTGAACGACTGCTCTCAGTCAGATCCGGCCTTTGGCGCTCGGCCTCAGCAGTAACTGGTCTGGCTGGCCGCTTGTGGTTTGGGAGCGGCCACTGAGCTTTCGTGGTTTGGTGACGGCAATCGGTAGAGTAGGAATGTGGCGCGGTAGTAGTAGGTTTGGTTTGTCTGTTGGCCGCCCCTTTCGTCTGGCGGTGCCCAAGTAACCGTGCCATAACCCCGTTTCCACATCCCCCTCATCGAACCGGACATGCAGATTTTGTCGCGGCCAACCTGAAACTGGTCGCCACCGGCGGACGTGAAACTGGATTTTCTTGGGTTTCTTGATGTTCTTCGAGGGCTTGATCTAGACCTGGTTTTTCTTCGCTGTTTGGGTCTTCTTTGGTTTTCTTTCCAGATCGTGTAGTAGCCCGTCCTGTGATGAGGCAGGAGGGGACGCGAGATGGGCAGAGAGAGGCAGGACCCCTGCGTGAATTGCGGTCAGGCGTTTGTGCCGGACAGGCGTAACGCGCGGCATCAGTGTTATTGCGGGGCGGCGGCGTGCAAGGCGGCGAGCAAGCGGGCCAGCCAAGCCAAATGGCTCGCCAAGAACGCCGACTATCACCGCGGAGCGGAAGCCGTGGCGCGGGTGACGGCCTGGCGACAGGAGCACCCGGGATACAGCCGCCGCAAGCGTGCGCCGCTTGCCGAGTCCGCGATACAAGAAACCTTGCTGTTCGAGCCCGACATCTCGGTGCCCCTGCCAACCGAGGCCGCGCGGCCAGTGAAGAAATCTTGTAACGCTTCCGAGATCGAACTGGCACCACCGTTACAAGATTTCTTGAACGCTCAACCCACTGTTCTTATTGGCTTAATCGCCCATATCTGGGGCAGTACGTTACAAGATGACATCGCCTCGGCCCTGAACCGGCTGCTACAACTGGGACAGGACATTCGAGGAGGCTCGTATGAACAGTCCGACGAAGCGGCTAGTGAATCCGGAACGTCAGCGGCAGGTGCCCGCGCACTTCAGCTGGCTCGATCATCGACTGGTGCGGGAACACTACATCGAGAAGGCTGACGTCTGCGCCTGGGCGCTGTACCTGTTTCTCGTCACCGTCGCCGACGCCTGCGGTCTTTCCTACTACAGCGAGGCCAGCCTTTGCCGACGTCTGCAGATGGATAGCGCTCGGCTGGCCCGCGCCCGCCGGGATTTGATCGTCCTCGACCTGATCGCCTACGACGCACCGTTGTACCAGGTCCTGAGCGTGCCCGAGTGCGTGCCGGTCGACACCCGTCTGGCGCGGCTGCGCGCTGTTCTGGAGGGCCGGTCATGATCGACTACGCGACGTGGTGCGCCATTCGCGAGGGGGTGGCCAGTCATCTGACGGCCCCACAACTCGCCGCCAGCCTGGGCCTGGACGTCAAGACCGTCCGCCACTGGATCGACCGCCCGTATGCGCCACGGGCGCCCGTCCCGCGGGCCAGCAAGCTCGATCCCTACAAGGGGCGCATCGTCGGTTGGCTCGATGCGCACCCGCTTACCGCCCAGCAGGTGTTTCAACGGCTGCGGGATGCTGGCTACGATGGCGGCATCAGCATCGTCAAGGACTATGTCCACAAGATACGTCCACCCCGACGCGAGGCCTTCCTGACCCTGGCCTTCGCCCCCGGCGAAGCGGCCCAGGTCGACTGGGGAGAATACGGCACGATCAGCGTGGGCAACACCCAGCGCCGTCTTTCCTTCTTCGTCATGGTGCTCGCCTGGAGCCGGAAGATGTACGTCGAGTTCACGCTCTCGCAAACGATGGAGCAGTTTCTGGCGGCACACATCAACGCCTTTGCTGCCCTGGGGGTGTCGCGCAAGGTCATGGTCGATAATCTGCGCAGTGCGGTCTTGCGTCATGTGCGTGGCGAACCGGTGCAGTTCAATCCCCGCTATCTCGATTTCGCCCGCCATTACGGCTTCGAAATCGTCGCTTGTGCGCCGAGAAAAGGAAATGAGAAGGGACGCGCGGAAAGGGGTGTCGCTTATGTGAAAACCAATTTCCTGGCCGGCCTGGAGCTGCCCAACTTCAGCGCGCTCAACGCTGCCGTCAGGCTGTGGCTGGAGACGGTGGCCAACGTCCGCCAGCATCGCGAAACGCAGCGCCGGCCGGAAGATCTCTGGGTCGAGGAGCGCACTCATCTGCAGCCGGTCAATCCCCGCCTGTTCGATGTCGGCCGCGTCCTGAGCGTGCGTGCCAACCGACAGTTCCGGGTCACGCTCGAGAGCAATCGCTATTCGGTCCCCGCCCGCCTGGCGGGCCGACCGGTGACGATGAAGGTCTATCCGGATCGCGTCTGTATCTATCACGACGGCGAATTGGTCGCCCGCCATGGTCGTTCGTTCGAGCGCCATCAGGACATTGAGGACCCCGATCATCCGAAGGCCTTGATCGCTCAACGTCGGCATGCGCGCGATGCGCTGCTGCTCAAGCGCTTTCTGGGTCTGACGCCTTTGGCAGAGAAGTATCACGCGGGCTTGCTCGATCGCCGCGGGAATGCGATGGCGCATGTGCGCAAGATCGTGGCGCTGGTCGAGATTCATGGCGACGACGCCGTCGTGCGGGCGATGACCGATGCCCTGGCCTTCGAGGCCTTCAGCAGCGAATACATCGCCCATCTGATTGACGCACGTCGCCGCCAATTGCCCGAACCGAGCCCGCTACATCTTATCCGCCGGCAGGATCTGCTGGAGATTGAACTGCCACCGGCGGACTTGTCCGCTTATCCGGACATCCCCACAGGAAACCATCCGCAAGACAATTCAGGAGGCGATCATGACCATGACTGAGGCGGTTCTGGCGAAGCATCTGGGTCGTTTGCAGCTGCCGTATTTCGTCCAGCACGCGCCGGACTTGATGACTCAGGCGGCCCGTGAGTCGTGGTCTCATGGTCGCTTTCTCGAAGGCCTGGTGGCCGGCGAGGTCGCTCGCCGCGATGAGGCGCTGATTGCCCGCCGCATCCAGGCCGCGCGCTTGCCCGGCATCAAGACGCTCGACGGCTTCGACTGGTCATGGCCGAAGAAGATCAATCGCGCGCAAATCCAGCATCTGTTTCGCCTCGACTTCGTGCCTCCCCATGGCAACGTGATCCTCCTCGGTGCGGTCGGTGTCGGCAAGACTCATCTGGCCATTGCTCTCGCTCATGCGGCCTGCCTGCAGGGCCTGACGACGCTGTTCACCACCGCCGTCGATATCGTCAATGCGCTCGCCGCCGCCCAGGCCACCGGCGGGGTCAAACGCGAGATGGCCAGACTGCTCAAACCCGCCGTCCTCTGTGTCGATGAATTGGGCTATCTGCCAATCGACAAGTTTGGCGCCGATGGCCTGTTTCAGGTGATCAGCCAGCGCTATGAGCGCGGTTCGACAATCATTACGTCGAACAAAGCGTACAAACAATGGCCGGAGATCTTCAACAACGACAGCACCCTCACCGCCGCTTTGCTCGACCGCCTGCTGCATCATGCCGAGACGCTGGTCATCGAAGGTTCCTCTTACCGCATGCGCGAGCAGCACGACGCCTGATTCTCAACCCGTCCTCGACCAGCCTGTACCGACCGCCTTCCCATCGGCGGGTCGGCCCTCTCTTTGCGCACTCAAACCAAACATCCCAGCCCCAGAGCCCGCGCCTTGCTCGCACCAGTTTTATGTCGGCTCGTGGACGCCGCTTTCGCCCCGGCGCGGACAGATTTCCCGCATCCGGCTCTCGGACAAGACATCACGCCTTCACCCACGCCACGCTGCGCCCACGTGCTTCTAGGCGTACGAGACCAAAGTACCCGTAAAGATGCGAGAGTGGATACGTCCCGCCCTTACTTCGCCTGAGTTTGTACTTGTTGCGCAACCACCGACGCAACCGCGTTGCCGTGTAGCTGTCGAGCGCACGATAGGCTCGGCTGACGTTCCCTACACTGAAGTAGTTTGCCCAGCCGCCCAATGTGCGGTTCAACTTGCCCACCAACTCCGTGGTTTCTTGCCACCCCGTCTTCAGGTCGGTTAGTTCATGGACCTTTTCGACCATGCGCTTGATACTTTTCTTCGCCGGCCACAAGGCGATTTGAGGCTTCCCTGTGCGCGGCGAGTATCGCCTTCCAAACGAGTAACCCAGAAAGTCAAACGTGCCTTCCGGAACCCTGCAGATACGTGTCTTCTCCTCATTCACCGTCAGCTTCAGCTTGCCCATAATCTCGCGCATTCGCTGCAAGGCTTCATCGGCCTTGCCATGTTTGCACAGGATCACGAGGTCATCCGCATAGGTGACGATTCGACTGCCTAGACTTTGCTCCAACCCCAGTTTCTTCCACGCCAGCACAAACCGCCGCATGTACAGATTCGACAGCAGTGGTGAGATGGGAGAGCCTTGCGGGATGCCACGCCGGCCATCCTTGGCTTCGGTCGTGCGCGTCTTCCTACCTCGACGGTCCGTTTCCTCAACAGCACATTCCAGCCACATCTTGATCAGATGCAGCACACGCCGATCCACGATGCGCCGCGCAAGCGACAACATCAGTTCGGGGTGTGGAATGCTGCCGAAGTAGTCCGCGAGGTCGGCGTCTACGACGTCCGTTTGGCCTCGGTGCAGGCGTTCTTCCACCTCGATCGCCGCCTGCTGGGCATTGCGGCCCGGCCGGTAGGCATACTGCTCCAGGGGAAAGTCGGCTTCAAAGATCGGTTCGAGCACGAGCATCGCTGCCGTCATGCACACCCGATCCCGCAGGGTCGAAATACCCAGGGGCCGAAGTTTGCCATTGGCTTTCGGGATGAACACTCTCCGGATCGAGTCCGGTCGGTAATTCTCTTCTCTGAGCGCAAGCGCCAGTTCACCCAGCCACTGCGGCACCCCATACGCTTCGATGTCGGCAAAGTCCTGACGATCTACACCCGGCGCGCCCTTGTTGGAGCGGCACTGGGCATAGGCATGCGCCAGAATATCTTCGCGGTGGATCTTGTCGTACAGGGCGTAGAAGCGGTAGCCAGCTTCTGACTTCGCTTTCGCGTGTAACGCCATTTGCAGCTTCTGAACACTCATCGGAGTTGATAGGTTACCCAATCTCCACGTCCTCACTACGTCTTGCGTTTGTCTTGAACTAAGGCCCCTTCCCTCCACCGGCATTACCCGGCTTCCCCGGTACTACGGGCCTCTCCGCCACCCCACGACGCCCGGAACATCTCTCACGAGTTTCCGGTTGCTCATCCCTGAGCACGCCGAGGGGCTTCCCGTGTTGCGTGCGCTTTCCTTGTGTACATGCTGTCGCCACTACCCCGGCACAGCGACGGACGGTCCTGCCTTGCTCACCCACTCCGTCGTATCAGCCTTCCCCGAAAGGGTCGTCGGGTCGGCCTGTGCATCGTCCTTTTCGAGGCTTACTCAGCGTTCACTCACGTTACGGCCTGCACACTCGTGCTGCCACCAGAATTTGTGGCCCGCTATCCGAAGGCTTCAGCCATTTCGTTACCTCCATGACTGCTCCGGTTACTTCCGGCTGGAGCATTTCGCCGGGTGGGGCTCTCACCCACTGGAAAACGCCGCCTTTTCACGGCGCACACCCATTGCGGCCATTGAACCTGACGAACATCGGATGACCGGTTCATCTCCCTCTGCGGACATTCACTCTTCAGGAAAACGCGCTTTCCCCATCTGGGCGAGCGACATCGCCGCTGCGCCTGATGCCCACCCGAACGCCCCCGCTCTGGGAGATGCTCGATGCCGCCATGGACGAGCCCGAATCGCAGCCCCATCCGGTGTCGAAGTACGAATTCGATCAGCGCATCGCACGGCAGGTGCTGGGAACGTAAAGGCACACAAGCGCAAAGCTTGAAGCCAAAGTAAGACGAGCTGCCATTGCCCGTCGTCGTGAGAGGACTCGCGCCTGTGGTCATCCGCCCAGCCGGACCTGCCAGGCGGATGACCACAGGTACTGAGCGGGGCGGGGTTCGCATGACTTTTCAGGGGTCCCGGGCCCAAATGCCAGATTGCCGCCGCTTGATGAAGGTTGAGCCTCTTGCAAAACTGACACTGCAGGGCTGATTTTTTCGTCGCTGGGGGCGAAAGCGGAGGACGCAGGCGGCCATTTCTGGCATGATGGGTTTCTCAAGACCAACATCATAACGCCCGCAAAATGGATACTACCCAACGCGAACTGATCATGCAACGCTGGAACGTGATTCAGCACGAACTGCTGCCCGAGTTGAGGGCTGAAGGTCCGCTGACACCGAAGTTGGAGAAGGTCGTGCACATCCTGGAATGGGTGCGCATTGAGGAATTCACGGGATCGAACTGGTGTGGCGTGGGGCGTCCGCCGGTAGAGCGGGCGTGGCTGGCGAACGCTTTTGTGGCTAAGTCGGTGTTGGGGCTCAATACCACGGTAGGGCTGATTGAGCGCCTGACGATAGACCGTGCGCTGCGACGTATCTGTGGCTTTCCTCTGTGCAAGAAACTGCCTTCTGAAGCCACCTTCTCGCGCGCCTTCGACGAGTTTTCTCAAGCGGATTTGGGCCAGCGGGTGCATGAAGCCCTCGTCAAGGCCCATCTCGGGGATGAACTGATCGGACATATCAGCCGCGACGGTACGGCCATTGAAGCACGCGAACATCCGTCCCGGCGCGAGGCGGCCGTGGCCGAAGAGGTCCCAGCGGCACAGCCCTCGGTGCTCCCGAAGGAAGAGAGCCCTTCCGAAGCGAGTGCGCCAGTGCCAGAAACGCCACCAGCGGCGAAGAAACGTGGCCGCCCCCGGCGCGGCGAGACACGACCACCCGCGAAGGAGTCGCCGATCCAGCGCCAACGCGGGCAGACGTTGGCGCAAATGCTCGATGAGATTCCGACGGCGTGTGATCGCGGCACGAAGTGCAACGCCCAAGGCTACAAGGTCAGCTGGAACGGCTATAAGCTGCATCTCGACACCGCCGACTGTGGCGTGCCCATCGCGGCGCTGCTCTCAAGCGCCTCGATGCACGACAGCCGTGCCGCCATTCCGCTATCACTGATCAGTGCCGAGCGGGTGACCAACCTCTACGATGTCATGGATGCGGCCTATTGCAGCACCGAATTGCGTGAGCACTGCCGGAGTCTCGGCCACGTTCCGCTGATCGATCACAATCCGCGTCGCGGCGAGAAGATCGAATTCGCACCGGCCGAGGCCATTCGTTACAACGAACGTACCGTCGCCGAGCGCAGCAACGCGCGGCTCAAGGACGAATTCGGCGGCAACACCATCATGGTCAAGGGCGACGCCAAGGTGATGGCGCACTTGATGTTCGGTATCCTGGCGCTGACCGCCGACCAGTTGATGCGATTACGAGAATGACCACCCGTTGTTCCTCTCCGACCGCTGTGCATCCGATGATGCAGGGCGGTCGTCGCCCCCAATGAGACAAATAATGCCATCAGGTTAGCCGCTCGGCCACGGCAACTTCCCTCGCGACAAAAATCGCTCCCAGAGAGCGAATCCCGCGGCCCAGCAGTTCCCGTGGGGAGTTTTGCAAGAAACTCACGTAGGCGACAATGCCGGGCCACTCGCCTTCATTGGCCAGGTAAGCTAATATGCATACTCCTTTTTTGACGGAGAAAAACGTGGACAAAACTCAACGCGTGGCCCGGATATTCGCCTGCGTGGTGAGCCTGGCTACCATAAGTGGCGCCGCCCTAGCCCAGCAGGTCACCGGCACGCTCGGCTCACCCAGTGCCACCACCACCCTCAGCGGCAAGCAACTGCCGGCGCCAGAACCGGCCTTCGGCGGTGTCATCAAGGACGACGCCCTGCAGTCCAAACCCTGGTGGCCACCGCGTGTGGTGCCGCCCAAAGGCGCGCCCAATGTCCTGCTGATCATGACCGACGACGCCGGATTCGCCGTGCCGAGCACTTTCGGCGGCGTCATCCCGACACCGACCATGGACCGCATCGCGGCCAGCGGGCTGCGCTACAACCGAATGTTCTCCACCGCGCTGTGCTCGCCGACACGGGCCGCGATGATCACCGGGCGCAACCACCACTCGGTCGGCTTCGGCGTCATTGCCGAGCAGGCCACCGGCTTCCCCGGCTACGATAGCGTCATCGGCGTGGACAACGCTACGATCGGCCGCATCCTGCGCGACAACGGCTATGCGACGAGCTGGTTCGGCAAGGATCACAACACGCCGACCTACCAGGCCAGCCAGGTCGGACCCTTCACCCAGTGGCCGACGGGCATGGGCTTCGACTACTTCTACGGTTTCGTTGGCGGCGACGCCAACCAGTGGGGACCGAACCTCTTCCGCAACACCACGCAGATCTACCCGTGGATTGGCCATGAGGGCACCTTGAAGATGGATCGATCGGATCCAAAAGCGGAGATCTGGCCGGTCACCGGCAAGGAGCCCTCATGGAACCTGATCACCGCAATGGCCGACGACGCCCTTGACTGGATGTATCGGATTCACCAGACCGATCCCAGGCAGCCGATCTTTATCTGGTATGTGCCCGGCGCCTCACACGCGCCACATCACCCGACCCGAGAGTGGGTGGACAAGATCCACGCCATGCATCTCTTCGATGACGGTTACGAGAAGGTGCGCGAGCGCATTTTTGCGAACCAGAAGAAGCTCGGTGTGATTCCGCAGGACGAAGAGTTGACGCCCTGGCCCAACGACCTGCTTACGCCGTGGGACAAGCTCACGCCGGAAGCAAAGAAGCTCTACATCCGGCAGGTTGAGGTGTTCGCCGCCTACGTGGCCTACAACGACCACGAGATCGGCCGGGTGATCAAGGGGTTCGAGGATTTGGGCAAGCTCGACAACACCCTGATCATCTATCAGAACGGCGACAACGGCACCAGCGCCGAGGGCGGGCCGGAAGGCACGTTCAGCGAAGTCGCATTTTTCAACGGCGTTCGTCCGCCCGTGGACGTGCAGATGAAGTTCTACGAAGCATGGGGAACCGAATTCGCCTACAACCACATGTCGGCGGGCTGGTCCTGGGCATTTGACACGCCCTTCGACTGGTTCAAGCAGAACGCCTCCCGGCTCGGCGGCATCAACCAGAACATGGTCATCTCGTGGCCGGCGCGCATCAAGGACAAGGGCGGCCTGCGCGAGCAGTTCATGCACGTCATCGATGTGGTCCCCACGCTGCTGGAAGTCACCGGCATCGCCGCGCCCGAAACCGTGGACGGCATCAAGCAGAAGCCGATCGAGGGCACCAGCTTTGCCTACACTTTCGATGCCGCCAACGCCAAGGAGCCGTCCCGCCACAAGATCCAGTACTTCGAGATGATGGGCCAGTGGGCTCTTTACAGCGAAGGCTGGCTCCTGAGCACCAAGGTCGACCGTGCCCCGTGGGACGCATTCAGTGCTGCCAACGAGGATCCGCTCAACAACCAGGTGTTCCAGCTCTACGATCTGACCAAGAACTTCAACCAGTCCGAAGATATCGCCGCGCAGCATCCGGAGAAGGTCAGCGAGATGCGCAAGCTGTTCGTCGAGGAAGCGAAGAAGTATCAGGTCTTCCCGCTGGATGCGTCGGTGGGCGCCAGGGTCGCAGCGCCACGTCCGAGCCTCACCGCCGGTCTCAGCGAGTTGGTCTACACGCGGCCGATGACCGGCCTGCCGCAGGGCGACGCGCCCTACCTGCTCGACACCTCCTACAGCTTGACGGCGGACATTACCGTACCGGAAAGCGGCGCGGAGGGCATGATCGCGACTTCCGGCGGACGTTTCGCGGGCTGGGGCTTCTACCTGCTCAAGGGCAAGCCGGTGTTTTGCTGGAATCTGCTCGATCTCGAGCGAATCAAGTGGGAGGCGCCGGAGGCGCTGACGCCCGGCGAGCATACGCTGGTGTTCGACTTCAAGTATGATGGCCTCGGCGTTGGCACCATGGCGTACAACAACTTCTCCGGCATCGGCAAGGGTGGCACCGGTACGCTCAAGGTGGACGGCAAGGTGGTCGCGACGAAGAGGATGGAGAAGACGCTCCCCATCATCCTGCAGTGGGACGAGAGCTTCGACATCGGTTCGGACACCATTACCGGCATCAACGACGCCGACTACAAACCGCCCTTCCCGCTGACCGCCAAGTTCAACAAACTGACGATCAAGATCGACCGGCCGCAATTGTCGCCGGAAGACATCAAGAAGTTGGAAACGGCGATGAAGACCAAGGCCGTCGCCGACTGAGCGCCGTTCGTCGACACGGCGCGCGCGCCGTGTCGACTCAATTTGACGAACTGTCTGAAATACGCGGGGTGTTTCCTGATCGAACGCCCCGCGCTTTTTTGGAACCTCATAAATGAAATGGCACATGCCACATCAAGACAAGACAGCCATGAAAACGATTGACGGCTCCGTGCTTCGCGCAGCGTGCGAGACTGCCGTGCGCCTGCTGCTCTGTTCGAGTCTGGCACTGACCGTGCCGCCAGCACAGGCCGGCTTCGACGAAGCCGCCGCGGCTTTCGCTGCGGGCGATTACGCCAAGGCGCTGCAGGAAACCCGCCCGCTGGCTGAAAGCGGCGATGCGCGTGGCGAATACGCCATGGGCGTACTCTATGAAAACGGCTACGGAGTGACGAAAGACCTGAAACTGGCGGCAGCCTGGTACCTGAAAGCCGCGCAACAGGGCAACACCGATGCCCAGTACAACCTCGGCGCGATGTACGAGCACGGCGTCGGCATGGCGGTGAACTATCCCGAGGCAGCGCGCTGGTATCGTCCGGCCGCCGAGTCTGGTGACATCGATGCGCTGAGCAACCTCGGCGTGCTCTACCAGGGCGGCAAGGGCGTGCCGCAGGACAAGATCCTGGCCATGGCGCTGTACAACGTCTCGGTAGCCTATGCCGGCAAGGGCAAGACCCAGGCGGCGCAGAACCGTCAGGTGCTGGCCAACCAGATGTCGCTGGACGATGTGAAGAAAGCGCTGGCGCTCACCGAGGAGTTGCTCAAGCCGGGCCAGCTGAAACCTGCGCTGGCAGCCTATTTGCAAGAACGGCCGCGCTGATTGTCGGCTGCTTGTCGGTTGATGGCCGGCTGCCGAGCGCCGTCATCCGGCGGCCAGCAAAGCAATTTCTGTCAATGAACACAGCACCTGTCCAATGACTATCCGGAATCTGGAATTTCTCTTTCGTCCCCAGTCGGTGGCCGTTGTTGCCGAACCCGACGAGCCGAGCCGCTACGCCGAGGTGGTGCTGCGCAATCTCGGCGCCGGTGGATTTTCCGGGCCGCTCATTTCCGTCACCGCCAGGAAAGCCTGGCGCTTCGCGATCGGCACCCATGTGCGTCTTGACGGGCTGGATGTGGTGCCTGATCTGGCGGTCGTCTGCGCAGCGCCGGATCACGTGCCGCAAATCATCGGCCAACTCGGGGCACGCGGCACGCGGGCGGTGATCGTTGGCATGTCGCTGCGCGACAGGATGAACAGCCGCCAGATCGTGGCGGCTCACAAGGCCATTCTCGAGGCGGCGCAACCGTACCTGATACGCGTCCTCGGACCGGGGAGCGGCGGTCTCGTCGTGCCACCGAAGGGTCTCAACGCCAGCGTCGCCCCGATCGTCGCCCGGCCCGGAAAGATCGCCCTGCTCACCCAGTCGGCTTCAATTACCGCCGCCGTTCTTGATCGCGCCGACAGCAAGGGCATCGGCTTCTCATTGGTGTTGCACCTGGGTGCCAGCATCGATATCGATCTCGCCGACGCTCTCGACTGGCTGGCGGCAGATCCGGATACCGGATCGATCCTGGTGCAGTTCGATGCCATCACCGGCGGACGAAAATTCATGTCCGCAGCGCGCGCGGCAGCGCGCAATAAGCCGGTCGTCTACTTACGCAGCGGACGAATGGCGAGCCGGCACCCGGCAAGCGAGCCGTTTACCGCCAGCGCGGTCTACGAGGCGGCCCTGCGCCGCGCCGGCTGGGTCCGCATCGACACTCTGGGAGACTTGTTCGAAGCGGCCGAGGCGATGGCGCGGGTGCGTTCGCTGCGCGTCGAACGGCTGACCATTCTGGCCAACGGTCACGGTCTCGGGCGGATTGCCGCTGACACGCTGCTGGCTTCCGGCGGCCAGCTGGCAACACTTTCCAAGGACACCCTGAAGCGCCTCGGCGAACGCCTGCAGATGCGCTTGACGGCGAGCAATCCGCTCGCCTTGCCGGCGAACATTTCCGCGGAAAACTGGGCGGCGGCGCTGGCTGCAGTACTCGACGACCGCGACACCGACAGCGTGCTCACCGTCTGTTCGCCGTCGCCGTTTGCGCAAAGCACGGCGATCGCCACGGCCCTGTGTAAAGTGATCGAGGACAGCGGGCGCAACGTGTTCACCTGCTGGGTCGGCGGTACGGCAATGCTCGAGGCGCAGCGCATCGCGGCGGCGCACGGGGTCTTGAGCCACGACTCACCGGGCAAGGCGATCGCCGTTTTTCTGGGCATCGTCGATTACCAGCGCAATCGCCGCTTGCTGATGCAGATGCCGCCGTCGCAGACGGATGGCTTCTCCCCCGACATCACTGCCGCCCGTACAGTGGTCGCTGAAGCGATCGCGGCCGGCATGGAGACGCTGACGCCTGTCCAGGCGCGCCGCCTGTTGCACGCCTACGGCATCGACTCTGCCGAGTATCAGCTGGCGCGCAACATCGATGCGGCGATCCGCAGCGCTGACGATATCGGCTATCCGGTCGATCTCGGCCTGGTGCTGGCCAACGCCCTGCCCTTTGCAGCGCTCGCCTCTGGACTGCGCTCGCCGGCCGACATCCATGCGGCTGTCCGCCACCTGCGCCGCCTTGCCAAGACTCAGCACCCGGGGCACCGCGTCAGCAACTATCTCTTGCGACCCAGCGCCGCACGCAGTGGCGCCCCTGCCCTGCGTCTCGGCGTTGCCGACGATCCGGTGTTCGGTCCGGTGATTTTCCTCGGTCCCGCCGGCGCAAAGAGATCCGGTGAAGGCGCTTTCGTCGTCGCCCTGCCGCCGCTCAACCCGACCCTGGCCCAGGACCTGCTTGCGCGCAGCCGTTTTGCCGAGGAGCTTGGCGATGACGAGCGTGCCGCGCTGGAAGCAGCGCTGCGCACGGCGCTGGTCCGCTTGTCACAACTGCTCAGCGATATCGACGAGGTGCTTGGCGTCGAACTCGATCCGCTACATGTCGAGACCTCCGGCGTGCTTGCCTTGAACACCCGCATCCGCATCGCAAAAAGCCGCGGCAAGCGCGGCCTGCGACGCTTTGCGATCCGCCCCTATCCGAAAGAACTGGAACAGCAAGTCGACTGGAACGGTCGGCAGCTCTTGATCCGCCCCATCCGCCCGGAGGACGAGATCGCGCTCGGCGATCTCATTCGCTCGCTCGATGCAGAGGATGCACGCATGCGCTTCTTTGCCGCGATGCGCAATCTGCCACGCTCCCAGCTCGCTCGCTTCACCCAGATTGACTACGATCGCGAGATGGCGCTGGTAGCCATCGAGCGCAGCAGCGACGGTGTCGAGCGTTCGCTCGGAGAGGTCCGTGCCGTGTCCCATCCCGACCACGCCGTCGCGGATTTTGCCATCGTGGTCAGTTCGGGATGCAAGGGCAAGGGGCTCGGACGCCTGCTATTGCAGAGCCTCATCAACTACGCGCGCAGCCGCGGCATCGGCGAACTGCGCGGCGAAACCCTGGACGGAAACCTGCGCATGCAGCACCTGGCCCAGGATCTTGGCTTCAAGCTGACGGCCGGCGCCGACCGCGGCACGGTGGATCTTCGTCTTGTGCTGTGCGCGCCCTGAGGAGCTCGAGAGCATCATCATGGTCATGTTCGTCACCCGTGATCGATTCGCCAGACGGGGGCTTGAGTTTGCATGATATCGTTTTGAGATGCGCAGCAAGGCGAAACGTGGCATTCGTCTTGACCGTCAAGCAGCTTCCGAGACGCACGGATACGCGCCCATCGTTCCGGCGGCACAGCCGTATGGAAGTGTCCGCGAGCTGAATCATTGATGCGCTCTAAGTGTGTTTTGGGGCGACAGTTTTGTTGCGTAGCATCGGAGCCTTCTCCCGAGAGTGACGTCGCTCGAAGTGCTGGAAGCCGTGTCGCAGACTTCGCCACTGTCTCTCTGTGGCCGTAACCCCCCCGGCGGCAAATGCTCAGGCTGCCGTAGCCATGTGCATATCGACATGGATGTCACAAAACGGACAGCGCAAGGCGCCGGCCTCGGTGCGCTCGAGCAGCCCCAATACAACGAGTTCTGCTGCATCCTCGTGCACACGTTTCACGTCACGTCCAAGACGGCGTGCAAGTTCGCGAACCCCGACCGTGCCGCCGTCGTGCTGCAAGGCCTGGACGATGGCCCAGCGCCGTTCGGTCAAGCTTCCAAAGAAGGCTGCCGGCGTCTCGAAGTTCAGGGTCTCTCCCTCATAGGTCGAGGCTGTCGCGGCCTTTCCAGCCTGGCGCAGGGCCGCTCGCCAGTCTGCGTCCAAGGTGATTGTCAGTCTGCGTTTGGTCATCGCGTCCTCCGTTTATCCACTTCCTTGATGAAGTCCTCGATCAGCTGATCGATCGTAGCGAAGCGATAGGGAAACTCCTTGCCGTCAAGATGGCAGTGATCGCCCTTGCCTCTCTCGTTATCAAAGCCGACGACGCGGGCTCCATCGACGACATATACGAGCCGGTACTTGAAGCCATGCGTCGTTGGCGGCACCGGTACAGGCAGGCGCCAAACAATCATCTGTATGATGCGATCGTCTTCGGAGACATCCTTGAATTCAGTGATCAGGGTCGCCTTCATGTTGGCGATCATGACATCGCCAGATGTTTGTTGTCAATTTCGACAACACGCAGGCTCCAATACACGTTGGCGTTGAGTGGTGACCATCCGCGAACTACCGCTAATTGGACGTCGACATCGTTGGACGGAGCAACGGCAGTTCATAGCCGGGAGCGTGAGTTCGCAGGCGTGCCAGTAGGCGGTCGTTGGCCTCAACAACGCTTTTTGGCAACGGCCGCTTTCGGGCGCGAGGCTGACCGGATGCTCCCGGCCAACAAGAGACGGTGGAGAAGGCTTCCGAAAGCGGCCATTGGAGCGGCCTAGGTGTATGCTATCGACCTAGCCTGCGAAGTGCCGCATTTCACGTCTTTCTTATCCTGTAAGGAATCGAGCGTACATAGGACGCCGAGCCTGCTGCGGAAGGGCTTTCAGTGTTCCAAATGACGTCAATCTTAGGAGAAAGCTCCGATGTTGCGCAGCGAAACTGTCGCCATAAAACAGAGTTAAACGACGAAAAAGAACATGGCCTCGTCATTTTCAATTTTCGTCTGCAGTACCTTCAGCGATCTCAGCAACGAACGCGCAGGAGTGCTTGACGCAATTCGCCGCCTGAAGCTCCAGCATGACTCCATGGAATACTTCGGAGCGCGCGCGGAGCAGCCCATCGAGACTTGCCTACAAGAAGTTCGAGCCAGTGACGTGCTTGTCGTGATGGTCGGTCATCGATACGGCAGCGTCGTGCCCGAGTCGGGGATCTCCTATTCCGAAGCTGAGTACTCAGAGGGTTTCCGGCTCAAGAAGCCATGCCTCATCTATATGCGGGACGACAATGTACCGATTCTGCCGAGGCACATGGAACGTGACCCTGAGAAACTGAAGCTGCTCGAGAGATGGAAAGAAACGTTGCAGTCCAGGCACACCGTCGCCACGTTTCAGGATGGCAATCGCTTGGCTGTGCAGATCGCCGCTGATCTCGCCCGAACCATTCAGGACCTTGAGAAGGTTGCGGAGGCCAGAGCAGCGGCACGGACTGGGGGCGACACAGCTCTCCTCTCCGAAATCACCACTGTCATCACCGACGCGCTAGCTCGGGGAGTGCCCGAATCTTCCTTGCTGTCGGTGATTCGCAGCTCGGTGTACGCTCTCCTCGGCACGATGGAGAAGCGTGAGCCCACTGTCTTCCTGAGCTATGCGCGCGCCGATTCCGCTCTGGTCGAGCAGGTCGCCAACGGCCTGCGAGCGGCGGGAGTTCGCGTGTGGCTGGACAAGATGATTCAGGTGGGACGGAACTGGATGCAGGAGATTGAGCGTGAGCTCTCGGCGGCCGACTTTGTCGCATTCTTCATCTCGCCCAACTCGGTGGGCAGTGGCTGGGCAAGAGAAGAGCTACAGATTGCTCTACACCGGTCGGTGTCTGGTGAAGGTGGCGCAGTCATTTTGCCGGTCATACTGGAGGATGCGGATGTGCCTCCGTTGCTACGCCAGTATCAATGGATCGATTTGCGAGGCGGTGACATCGACAAGGGAGTCGGTCAACTTGTAGAAGCAGTTCGTCATTGGTCAGCCGAGCGACCAGCGTAGATCGGTCGGCGCGTCGTTTAACATTGGGGTCGAGAGGGACCGCCGGCAAGCAGGGCTAACCGGTTCCCTCCGCGGCTACGCCGCTCCAGCAGCCGCTCCTCACCTTCAACGTTGGACGTCCGCTCCCAGCCAAGACCAGGGTCGCCTTAGGGTCGTAAGGAGCCAACGAGATTCCACCTGTCGTCCGGCTGGGGTTGGTCGCCAGCGGCCTCTTAGGCGAACGGAAAACGGAACGGCTGGCGGCCAGAGAAGCACGAGCGCGAGATTTATGGGGTCAGGTCTTTCCCCGTGCCTTGCTTGGGAAAAAGGTAAAGACTTGACCCCGCGCGTGATGATCGTCTTCGCTGAGGAAGCAGGCGTCGCGGTTGTGCCCGCGCTGCACGATGTGCAGGGGCAGACCGTCAAGATGGGTACAGCGACGACGTGGCATACGAAAAGCGTATCATGGGCAGACGAAGCGGTGGCAACGGGCGTGAAATTGAGCCTGGCCCCTTTTCACCATTTAATTTGGCCTGCAGCAGCTCGGTGGGAGCGATCTCGCGTGGATCGCGCGCGAGCTGGCGCTGCTTGGCGTCGATCAGGCGCTGGCCGTGCTGGCGGAATAGATTTCGTGCAGCGGCACGCGGGTCGCAATCGGCACACCCGCCATCACCTGGGCGATGGTGGCCAGGATGCCCGCGTGATCCTCGGCGTCGTCGATGTGATGGATGTTGAAAGGCTCGGGGATGTCGCTAAAGCGCATGTCCGCGGGCCGCACATTGACCAGCTTGCCTTGCGCTTGTGCGCGCACCGCCTCGGCATAGACATAATCGGAGATCATCGCGCCCGCCGTCCAGAGCACCACGACAACCCGCGCCTTTTCAAGAGCGGCCCTGATTTGCTCCGAATACGAGGCACGACTCTCCAGCTCCTGGTCCCACCACACCGACCCGGCACCGTACTGCGCCTCGATCACGCCCGCGAGCGCGCGGGTCAGATCACGATGCTGCGAAGAGTAGCTGATGAAAATCGGCTTCATGGCTATCCAGGATTTTCTTGGTTTGCTTTATTTTGAACCCTTGCTGGCGCTGCCGGGAAGGTCAAGGCACAATTGAAGGCCGAGGGGCGGGAACTTGAACCCGGTTTTGCTTCGCACGATCGCGAAGTTCACAGTGCCGCGGCTGGCCTCATCCAAAAAAGGCTATCAGGACCTGACGATGGAAGTTTTCAAGTGGTTGAACGATCAAGTGCTACGTATGGACTGGCTGGCCTGGCTGGTCGGCCGGCTGGTCGAGGACGGCTTCGGCATGGACATGGCCGGCCGCACCGGGGCCAGCGTGCATTTCTTCATCTATGACGTATCAAGATCTTCATTCTGCTCGCGGTGCTGATCTTCTCCATTTCCTGGGTGCAGAGCCATTTCCCGCCCGAGCGCACGCGGCGTATCCTCGGCGGCATGCAGGGCTTCAGCGCCAAACTTGCCGGCGCACTGCTGGGCACGATCACGCCGTTCTGTTCGTGCTCGTCGATTCCGATCTTTATCGGTTTCACCAGCTCGGGATTGCCACTGGGAGTGACTTTCGCGTTCCTGATCTCTTCGCCACTCGTGGATCTGGCTTCGGTGATCCTGCTGGCCAGCATCTTTAACTGGACGATTGCCATTGCCTACGTGCTGGTGGGCCTGGTGCTGGCAGTGATCGGCGGCATGCTGATCGGCAGGGCGAAGATGGACGCTTATGTGGAATCCTTCGTCATGCACAACCCGGTGCTCGACACGCCGCAAGAGGAGTTGAGCAGCCGCGATCGCCTGCAATTTTCCTGCGCGCAAGTCAGCGACATCTTCGGACGTGTCTGGGTCTACGTGCTGATTGGGGTGGGCATCGGCGCCGCCATCCACAACTGGATTCCGGCTGAATGGACCGAATCATTGCTCGGCCAGAACAACTGGTGGTCGGTGCCCCTGGCCACCCTGATTGGTGTGCCGATGTACGCTGACATTTTTGGCACTTTGCCGATCGCCGAGGCCCTGGTCGACAAAGGTGTTGGTCTCGGTACCGCGCTGGCGTTCATGATGGCCGTCACGGCGCTGTCGCTACCTTCCCTGATCATGCTCAAGAAAGTCGTCAAGGCGCCGCTGCTGGCCCTGTTCTTCGGCATCGTCACGTTTGGCATCGTACTCATCGGCTATCTGTTCAACGCCTATGCGGATCTCTTCATCTAAGCTACGGAGCGCAAAATGATCATCAAGATTCTCGGACCAGGGTGCAAGAAATGCAGCACCCTCACGGAAAACACCGAAAAGGCCCTCGCCAGTCTGGGCCTGACGGCCGAATTGATAAAAGTGACCGACTTCGCGCAGATCGCTGCGCATGGGGTGATGTCGACGCCGGCCCTGGCGATTGACGACAAGGTGGTCTCGGTCGGCAAAGTGCTGACTACCGCGGAAGTGGAAAAGATCCTGCAGTCGTGATTGCGTGATTGCGTGACTCCATGATTCGCCGGGCGCCGCAAGAACGTCTTGCCGGGCGCGAGTTGTCGTGCGCGGCTGCTGGCCCGCGCCTACACTCTCGCAGGTGAGCGAGAAGAATCAAGCCAGCACCCACTGACAGGAAAATGCCACAGGACACGCCTCTCGTCGGCCGGATCGAGGCGGCACAAGGACCGGTCATCGACGTTCGCTGCAAGTACCTGCCGCCGATTGGACAGGCGCTCGACGTGAGCAATGGCGGCGGGCGTTACGTGCTCGTCGTCTACCAGCATCTGGCGCCGACGCTGATACGGGCAATCGCCCTGCACGCGGTGGGCGGACTGTACCGCGGCATGCCCGTCTTCGACCGCGGCGCGCCGCTGCATGTACCCGTCGATCCCGGCTGCCTGGGCCGCATTCTCAATGTCTTTGGCGAACCGCTCGATGGCGGCGCGGCGCTGCCCGAGCATGACTTCCGCAACGTGCTCGCGGCACCACCAGCGCTGGCCGATACCCTGCCGCCGACGCAAATCCTTGCAACCGGCATCAAGGTCATCGACCTGCTGTGCCCTTTTGTGCGCGGCGGCAAGACCGGCCTTTTCGGTGGCGCCGGAGTCGGCAAGACCGTGCTGATGATGGAATTCATGCACGCCGTCAGCGCCGAAATGCACGGCGTCTCGGTGTTCGCCGGCGTCGGCGAGCGCATGCGCGAAGGCCACGAGATGTGGCACGAAATGCAGGATGCCGGTGTCCTCGAACGGGCGCTGCTGGTCTATGGACAGATGGACGAATCCCCGGGGGTGCGTTTCCATGTCGGCTACACGGCGCTGACCTACGCCGAATACCTGCGCGACACATTGGCCACCGAGGTGCTGTTCCTGATGGACAACATTTTCCGCTTCGTCCAGGCAGGCAGCGAGATCTCCGGCCTGCTCGGGCGCATGCCGGCGACGGTCGGCTACCAGCCGACGCTGCTCACCGAGGTGGCATCGCTGGAAGAGCGCATCGTGTCGACCCGCAAGGGCTCGATCACTGCCGTGCAGGCGGTCTATGTGCCGGCCGACGACATGTCCGACCCGGCCGTGGCCACCGTGCTTGGCCATCTCGACAGCACCGTGATCCTGTCACGGCAGCAGGCCGCCAAGGGCATTTACCCGGCAGTCGATCCCTTGCGTTCGGGCAGCCGCATGATGGACCACCGCGTGCTTGGCGAGCAGCACTACCAGGCGGCGCGTGCGGTGCGCGAGCATCTGGCGCGCTACCACGAACTGGAGGACATCATCGCCATGCTCGGGATCGAAGAACTTTCTCAGGAGGATCGCCGCATCGTCGAGCGCGCGCGCCGGCTGCAGCGCTATCTGACACAGCCTTTCAGCGTCGTCGCCGACCACACCGGCATTGCCGGCGCGCGAGTCCCCCTGAAACAGACCATCGCCGATTGCCAGGCGATCATCGCCGGCCGCTACGACAGCCTCGCCGAAAGTGATTGCTACATGCGCGGTGCCATGCCGACATGAACTGCTTCGCCCTGCACCTGCACGACAGCCACGGCGGCGAGCGCTTCGACGACGTCGTGCAGTTCATTGCCGCCGACGGCAGCGGCAGCTTCGGCATCCTGGCCGGGCACGCGCGCATGCTGGCCGTGCTGCGCTACGGCCTGGCGCGCTTCGTCGACAGTGCCGGTCGCTGGCATTTTCTTTCCCTGCCGGGTGGCGTCATGTCCTTTGCCGACAACCGCCTGACACTGGCAACGGTCCGTTATTTTCTTGGCGATGAGCGCGCCGGCATCTGCCGCCAGCTGGAGGACGAAATGGCGCGCCTGGATTCCGACGTGCATAGCTCGCGGGCGACGCTGACCGAGATCGAACACGCACTGCTGCGCCGTCTTGGCGAAATGTCCGGGCGCATGCAAGAGAAGGCCGGGAAATGAGCGACCGCGACAAGCTGCTCGAAGACACCGCCAAGGATGTGCGACGGCTGAACCAACGCGAGCGGGCACCGGCGACCTGGGCCGGCATCGCCTTCTATGGCGGTACGGTCGGACTGCTGTTCGTGGTGCCCGTCGTCGGCGGCGCCTACCTCGGCCGCTGGCTCGACTCCCTGGCATCCGGCTACTCGGTGCGCTGGACGGTGAGCCTGATCGTTCTCGGCATCGCACTGGGCGCCTACAACGCCTACCGCTTCATGAAGGGACGCCAATGAATACTGGTGAACTGGGCGGCAGCGTCGTCTTCCATCTCGGGCCACTGGCGATCACCGACACCGTGCTCACCACCTGGGGCGTCATGCTTTGTCTGGCAGTCGCGGCACGGCTGCTGCGCTACCGGCTGACGCTGCTGCCGTCGCGTCGGCAGACGATGGCCGAGGGCATTGTCGCGGTGATCGAGCGCGCCATCGGCGAAGTGCTGCCGGCCGACGCGGTCCGCCGCGTGCTGCCCTTCGTGGCCACTTTGTGGATCTTTGTCCTGACCGCCAATCTCGCCGGCCTGGTCCCCGGCCTGCACGCGCCGACCCGCGACCTCTCGGCGACCGCCGCCCTGGCTGCGCTGGTCTTCGCCTCCACGCACTGGTACGGTATCCGCAGCAAGGGCCTGCGCGCCTACCTCCGCCACTATGCCGAACCCAGCCTGATCCTGCTGCCCTTCCATGTCATCAGCGAACTGACGCGCACTCTGGCCCTCGCCATCCGCCTCTTCGGCAACATCATGAGCCTGGAGATGGCGGCGCTGCTGGTGCTGCTGATTGCCGGCTTCCTGGTGCCGGTACCGTTGTTGATGCTGCATGTGATCGAGGCAGTGGTGCAGGCCTATATCTTCGGCATCCTGGCCCTGATCTATATCGCCGGCGCCATCGAACCCATAGCCACGCAGGAAAGGCCTGGCGACGCACCGTCGCCGACGTTTGCGAAATCGAAAAACAAGGAGGAATCATGAACGAACTGCAGCAGTTCAGCATGTTGTCGACCATCGTCGCCGGGGTGGTAATCGCGCTCGGCACGATGCTGCCGGCGATCGCCATGGGTCGCGCCATCGCCAGCGCACTGGAGGCACTATCGCGCCAGCCGGAAGCCGAAAAGACCATCACCCGCACACTGTTCATCGGCCTGGCGATGATCGAGTCGCTGGCCATCTACTGCCTGGTGATCGCGCTCATCGTGCTGTTCCGCAACCCATTGCTGGAATACTTCCTGAAATAGGTAACTGCCATGCAATTCGACTGGACGACCTTTGTTCTCGAAGTCCTCAATTTCCTGGTACTGCTGTGGATCCTCAAGCGCTTCCTCTACCAGCCGGTGCTCGAGGTACTCGATGCGCGCCAGGCGCGCATAAAGGCCGAGATGGCGCAGGCCGAAAAATTGCAGGACGACGCGGCGGCGCTGGGAAAACAGTACGCGGAGCGCCTGGCGCAGTGGGCGCAGGAACGCGAGCAACTGCGTCAGCAACTGCAGCAGGACCTCGCACAACAGCGCGCCGGCGGCATGGAGAAGATTCGCCAGTCGCTGAGCGACGAAGAGGCCAAGGCGCGCGTGCGCAACGCCGCCACGACGGCCAGCCACGAAGCCGAACTGATCCGGCAAGCGGCCGACCAGGCCTACGCAGACGTCGCGGCAATGCTCGCGCGCCTGGCCTCGCCGCTGCTGACGGCAAGCATCGTGCGCGTGCTGCTCGAAGATCTGGCGGCGCTACCGAAAGAACAGCGCGAGTCGCTGCGCTCCGCCGCCGAAAAAGTCGCTGCGGCAACGGCAGAAGTCGCCTCGGCGCACCCGCTGGACGATGCTGCGCAGCAGGAAATCGCCCGCGGCCTGGCAGCAGTCGCCGGGCGCAAGCTGCCGCTCGCGGTCAGCTCGGACCCGGCACTGATCGCCGGCGTACGCATTGCCGTCGGTGAATGCCTGCTGCATGCCAATCTGCTCGACGAACTGGCCTTCTTCAGGCGCCCGGATGGCCAGAGCTGAGGACCGCATGCGCCTGCCGAAAGATGCCTACCGTTTTGCCCTGCGCCTGTCCGAACGCGGCGAGGTGGTCGGCATTGGCGACGGTATCGCCTGGATTCGCGGGCTGCCCTCGGTGCGGCTCGACGAGCTGATCGGCTTCGCCGACGGCAGCACCGGCCTCGTCTTCCAGCTCGGCCGCGACCTCCTTGGCGCCATCCTGCTGACCGAGAAGCACGGCATCACCGCCGGATGGCAGTCACCCACGTCGGTCGCACGCTGGCGATCGCCGCCGGCGACGCCCTGCTCGGGCGGGTCATCGATCCACTCGCCAACCCGCTGGACGGCCTGCCGCCGCATACGGCCCGCGAGTTTCGCTGCCTCGAAGCGGCTGCGCCGCCGATCATCGAGCGCGACTTCGTCAGCGAACCGCTGTACACCGGTAGCAAGATCGTCGACACACTGATCCCGATCGGCAAAGGCCAGCGCCAACTGATCATCGGCGACGATGGTCTGGGCAAATCGTCGCTGGCGCTCGATGCGGTGATCAACCAGGCCGGTCGCAATATCCTGTGTGTGGTGGTGCTGATCGGCCAACCGCGCTCGGCGGTTGCGGCGACCGTCGAGGCACTGCACAAGGCGGGCGCGCTCGATTACACGGTGGTGGTCGTCGCCGAGGCCAACGCCCTGCCCGGTTTTCGCTACCTCGCACCCTTCGCTGGTTGTGCCCTTGCCGAGTACTGGATGCGTTCCGGGCGCGACGTGCTGGTGGTCTACGACGACCTCACCCGCCACGCCCAGTCGTATCGCGAACTCTCGCTGTTGCTGCGGCGGCCCCCAGGGCGGGAGGCCTACCCCGGCGACATCTTCTACCTGCATTCGCGGCTGCTCGAACGGTCGACGGTGCTGCTGCCCAGCTTCGGCGGCGGCAGCATGACCGCGCTGCCGATCATTGAAACCCGGCAGGGAGAGTTGTCGGCCTACATCCCGACCAACCTGATATCGATCACCGACGGCCAGATCTATTTCGACGCCAGGCTCTTCGCCGCAGGCACGCTGCCGGCCATCGACATTGGCCGTTCGGTATCGCGCATCGGCGGCAAAGCCCAGCATCCGGCGATCAAGGCCGCGTCGGCGCGTATTCGCCTCGACTACCTGCAGTTCCTGGATCTCGAACTTTTCGCCCGCTTCGGCACCCGCCTTGACCCGGCCGTCGAGGACAAGCTGCGCCGCGGACGCCTGCTGCGCGCGCTCCTCAAGCAGGACCGCCTGTCACCATTGCCGGAACTGGCGCATCAGGCCTGGCTGCTGGCCTACGGCGAAGGACTGCTCGACGAGTACGCGCCGCAGGCCGCCGCAGCCCTGTTGCCGACGCTCTTCGCCGCAGTCGCCGCCGCCGGCTTGACGCTGGAGGACGACAGGGAACGCTGGCTGGCGACCATCGCCGCGCAGCTGGCAAGGCTGAAATGAGTCAGCGACGTGAGATCGAAGCGCGACTTGCGCTCTACGACGATCTGGGCGGGATTCTCGGCGCCATGCGCAGCTTCGCACTCGCCGAACTGCAGCGCATCAGCCGCCGTGAAGAAGCGCAGCAGGAGGTGGTGCAAGTTCTCCGGGAAGCACTGCAGGAGACCGCGCCCTTTCAGCCAGCACGCGAAGGGGCGCTTGCCGACGTCTGGCTGCTGCTCGGTTCGGTACGTGGCTTTTGCGGCAGCTTCAACGAAGACGTCGTGCGCGCGTGGCAGGCAAAGGCCGACGCACGCCAGCCGCTGATCGTCGTCGGCGAGCGCCTGGCGGCGACGATGCCCGAGCAGGCAAGCCTATTCCCGGTAGCCGGCGCAGACGGCGGACTCGATGCCGTCGCCACCATCGACCGCATTCTTGCTGCTTTCGACACCGCCCGCCGCAGCCTTGGGAAGACCTGTGGTCTACTTGCCTGCCTGCGCGACGAAGACGGCGTGCGCTGGCAGCGGCTGCTACCACTGCCGCTGGCGATCGCCGGCGCCAGTCTGCCGCCGGTGATCAACGAAGCGCCGGCAACCGTCGCCGCGGGCGTCGCCGAACATTTCCTCTTCCATCAACTGCTGGCCCTGCTGCTGCGCTCGATTCGCGTCGAAAACCGGCAGCGCCTGATGCAGATGGAAAACGCCTTGCGCCACCTCGAACAAGGCAGCGACGAACTCGCTCGTCAGCGCAACCGGCTGCGTCAGGAAGAAATCGTCGAGGAAATCGAAGTCATTACCGGCATGCGTGGCGGGATGCACTGACGAACGAGTCCAAGCAAGGTGCTGAAGATCGTTCTACCCGGTAGTGAGAACGAAAAAGCGGGCCGCGGCCCGCTTTATTTTCAGGAAGCCGTACGGCTATTTCTTCTCTTCCTTCATGTCTTTCTTGTCGTCCATCTTCTTGTCGTCCGCCTTCATGTCTTTGCTGTCGGGCTTCTTCTCTTCCATCTTCTTCTCGTCCTTGGGGGCGCCGCCATGCGACATGGCGAAGGAGCTAGCCGAAACAGTGGCGAAGGTCGCTGCAATCAGAAGGGACAGTAGCTTGCTCATATGAAACTCCTCTCGATTTGTTGGAGAATGTGACGGCCGATTTGGCACGCACAAAAATAGTAACGCGAATGGCCTTTCTCAAGTTGACCTCTTTCATCCACTTTCGCTTTCCGCCCTTGTTGCTGGCGGCCGGGGTAGCGCTGCTGGCGCTGACCGCGCATGCCGCGCCGCGCAAGCCGAGCGACGATTCGGAAGTGCTGGAACGGCTGCCGACGCGGGCCGGCGACGCCAGCGCCCGCGAACTGCTCGCCTTGCGTGCGGCGATGGCTGCCGCAGCAAACGATCCACTGCCGGCAGCGCGGCTCGCCCAGCGTTATTTCGAGCTGGCCATGGCGCGTGGCGATCCGCGCTATGTCGGCTATGCCGAAGCGGTGATCGCTGGTTTCCCGGAGCCACTGCCGCCCGAGTTGCTGTCCATTCGGGGGATGCTGCGCCAGTATCGGCATGGCTTTCAAGCGGCGCTGGACGATTTTGCGGCGGCCCTGGCGCGCAATCCGCAACTCGCGCAGGCGCACGCCTGGCGCGCCGCCATTTTTCTGGTCCAGGCCAACTACGCCGCCGCGCAACAGGAATGCGCTGCCCTGCAGGCGCTGGGAAAGACAATTCTGCAGGCCAGCTGTCGCGGTCTTGCCCTGGCCTACGGCGGTCAACTCGCAGCCGGCTACGGCGCCTTGCAGCAAGCGCTGGCGAGTAGCCGCGACCCCGACAATCGCCTCTGGCTGCTGACGCGTCTGGGCGAAGTGGCGGCCTGGCGTGGGCAGCCGAAACTCGCCGAAGAGCACTACCGGGAGGCCTTGAGCATCGGTCGCGACGACGGCTATCTGCTCGCCGCCTGGAGCGATTTTCTGCTCGACAGCGGCCGGCCCGGCGAAGTGCTTCGCGAACTGGCGGATTGGGAATCATCCGACACGCTGCTGCTGCGCCTCGCCGAGGCGGCCGCCCTGGAGAACGCGCCCGACGCCGCACGCCAGGCGCAAACGCTCGACGATCGCTTTGCGGCGGCCCGCCAACGTGGCGACACGACCCATCGCGCCGAGGAGGCGCGCTACGCCCTGCATCTGCGCAAGGACCCGGCAAGCGCCGTGCGCCTGGCCGCGGAAAACTACGCCGTCCAGCGCGAGCCGCGCGACGCGCGCATCCTGCTCGAAGCGGCGATTGCCGCCGGTGACCCGGCGGCGGCACAGCCGGCGCGCGACTGGTTGCGCGACAGCGGCTTCGAGGATCAACGGCTGCGCGAGCTGGGTCAGAGGTCGGCGCCGGGCCCGGCACAAGCAGCGTCCAGGGCGGGAGCTCCGCGATGAGTCTCCGCCATGTCCCGTTTCGCCTGCCGGCCTTGCTGCTTTTCTTTGTGCTGTTCGCCCTCTCGCCGCTGGCATCGGCGCACAAGGCCAGCGACAGCTACCTGATCCTCGAGGTCAATGGCCGCGAAGTCAGTGGGCAATGGGACATCGCGCTGCGCGACATCGATTTCGCACTCGGGCTCGATGTCGACGGTAACGGCGAGATCACCTGGGGCGAACTGCGCGCGCGCCAGCCCGATATCGATGCCTGGGCGCTCGACCGCCTCGGCCTGCAGCGCGGTGGCCCCTGCCGGATACGGGTCGCCGACCACCTGGTCGACACGCACACCGACGGCGCCTACGCCGTGCTGCAACTAAGCGGCGAGTGCCCGCGCGCCGATGCCGAGCTGAGCATCAGCTACCGGCTTCTGTTCGAGCTCGATGCCTTACACCGCGGCCTGCTGCGCCTGACGCTGGACGGCAGCTCGCATTCCGCAGTCCTCGCCCCGGATCGTGCCGAACAGCGCTTTGTCGCCGGCGAGAGCTCGCGGCTGGCGCAGTTCGGCCAGTATCTCGTCGAAGGTATCTGGCACATCTGGATTGGCTTCGATCACATCCTCTTTCTGCTCGCCCTGTTGCTGCCTGCGGTGCTGGTGCACGAGAACGGCGGCTGGCGCGGTGTGGCGCGCTTTCGCGACGCGCTGCACGAGGTGCTGTGGGTGGTCACGGCCTTTACCGTCGCCCATTCGATCACTCTCTCGCTGGCCGCACTGGGCCTGATCCAGCTACCGTCGCGGCTGGTCGAGTCCGCGATCGCCGCGTCGGTAGTGCTGGCGGCGGCCAACAATCTCAAACCGCTTGTCGAAGGCCGGCGCTGGCTGGTGGCCTTCGCCTTCGGCCTGATCCACGGTTTCGGCTTCGCCAGCGTGCTCGCCGAACTCGGCCTGCCACAGCAGGCGCTGGTGCTCTCCCTGCTCGGCTTCAACCTCGGCGTCGAAGTGGGCCAGCTGGCAATTGTCGCCGTCTTCCTGCCGCTGGCCTACGCGCTGCGCAACACCGGCTTCTATCGCCGCGGCGTGTTCATCGGCGGTTCCCTGGCCACGCTGACGATCGCCCTGGTCTGGCTAATCGAGCGCGCTTTCGATCTGAAGCTGATCGGCGGCTGAGCGCAGCCATGGCGCGTCGCGCCGGACGACTCAGTTATACTGTCGATAAGCACAGTAATCAAGGAGTCGCCGGTGCGCGCCCCGCAAGCCGTTGAACATGCTCAGTTCGAAAGCGCAGCCGCGCAGAAGGCGGCAACTCCGCGCGCTGCCGACCCGCTGGCACTGCTCAATGCAGCACAGCGCCAGGCGGCGACTTTCGGCATCGGCGACGCGGGCCTGGCCGCTGGCGACGCTGCGCATCCGCCGCTGCTGGTCATCGCCGGCGCTGGATCGGGCAAGACCGCGACGCTGGCGCAGCGCGTCGCGCAGCTGCTCGCCCACGGCGCCGACCCCGGGCGAATCCTGCTGCTCACTTTCTCGCGGCGGGCGGCGAGCGAGATGAGCCGCCGCGTCGAGCGCCTTCTGACGCGCCGCGCCGCGGGTCAGGCGCGTACTGGCGCGCCGTCGCTCAACTGGTCGGGGACTTTTCACGGCGTCGGCGCACGCCTGCTGCGCGAGTACGCGGGCCGCATCGGCCTCGACCCAAATTTCACCATTCACGATCGGCAGGACTCGGGCGACCTGATCAACCTGGTGCGCCACGAGCTCGGCTTCTCGGTCAAGAGCAAACGCTTCCCCCTGAAAGGGACCTGCCTGGCAATCTACTCGGCGACGGTCAACACCCAGTCGCCTCTGCGCGAGGTATTGCAGACGAGCTTTCCCTGGTGCGCCGAATGGGAGAGCGATCTGCAGCGACTGTTTCTCGCCTACGTCGAAGCCAAACAGGCGCAGCAGGTGCTCGACTACGACGATCTGCTGCTCTACTGGGCGCAGATGGTCAGCGATCCGGCGCTCGGTGGGGAACTCGGCGCGCGCTTCCGGCACGTGCTGGTGGACGAGTATCAGGACACCAATCGCCTGCAGGCAGCGATTCTGCTGGCCATGAAACCCGATGGCAGCGGCCTCACGGTGGTCGGCGACGACGCGCAGTCGATCTACGCTTTCCGCGGCGCAACGGTGCGCAACATCCTCGATTTCCCGGCGCACTTCGAACCGCCCGCGCAATTGGTGACGCTGGAGCGCAACTACCGCTCGACGCAGCCGATCCTGGCCGCCGCCAACCAGGTCATTGCGCTCGCCGCCGAGCGCTTCAGCAAGGATCTGTGCAGCGAGCGTCAGTCATCGCAAAAACCGACCCTGGTTTCGGTTCGCGACGACGCCGATCAGGCGAACTATGTCGTCGGGCAGGTACTCGCCCGACGCGAAGCCGGTGTTCGGCTCAAGGCACAGGCGGTGCTTTTCCGAACCGCACAGCATAGCGTGCGCCTGGAACTCGAACTCACTCGCCGTAACATCCCTTTCGTCAAATTCGGCGGACTCAAGTTTCTCGAAGCCGCACACGTCAAGGACGTCCTGGCGGTGCTGCGCTGGGCCCGGAACCCGCGCGACCAGATCGCCGGCTTCCGGGCCATGCAACTGGTCGCCGGCATCGGCCCGAAGACGGCCAGCCGGGTGCTGCGCAATGTCGTAGAAACCGCTCCCGCGCCCGCCCTCGCCCTGCTCGGCGAGCAGCCGGTCCCCGAAGGCGCGCGCGCCGCCTGGCTGGAATTCGCCACGCTGGTCGATTGCTGCGGCGCTGCTGGCGCGGCCTGGCCGACCGCCTTCGAGCAGATCTGCCGCTGGTACGAGATGCAGATCGACCGCCTGCATCAGGATGCGGAAATCCGCCAGGCCGATGTCGAGCAGATCGGCCGCATCGCCAGCACCTACGCCAGCGCCGAAAGCTTTCTCACCGAACTGACCCTCGACCCGCCGGACGCCAGCAGCGACCAGGCCGGAGCACCGCTGCTTGATGAGGACTACCTGATCCTGTCGACGATTCACTCGGCAAAGGGGCAGGAATGGACGGCGGTCAGCATTCTCAACGCCGTCGATGGCTGCATCCCGTCCGACATGGCCACCGGCTCGGCGGCCGCAATCGAGGAGGAGCGGCGCCTGCTCTACGTAGCCATGACCCGCGCCAGGGAGCACCTGGAAATCATCGTCCCGCAGCGCTTCTACGTCACCCATCAGCCAGGCTTCGGCGACCGGCATCTCTACGCCAGCCGCAGCCGCTTCATCAGCAACGCGCTGCTGCCCCATTTCGAGCAAAGCTCGTGGCCACCCGCGCCAGAAGCTCCGGCCGCCAATCCCGAAGCCAAACAACAGGCGCTCGACCTGGCGGCGCGGATGCGGGCGATGTGGAAATGACCGCAGCCGCCCGCTACCCTCATCACTCCTTGCGCAATTTCTCGGCGACGACCGGCAGCAGCACCGACACCGCTCGAAACGCCGCTTCGCCGAGTTCGCGCTCGGCGGCCAACTGATTCGGGAGCGGATAGCGGGCCACCGAAACCACCTCGATCCCGCCGGCGCGCAAAGCCTCGGCAACGCGTTCGGCACGCACGCCAGCGAGCCGCGGCGACCCGCCACGGTCACTACTGGCGTGCCCGACGACTTCGACGCGATCGATGTTCCAGCGTTGCAGGGCCCAGACGATGGTCGCGATGCGCAGCTCTGCGGCCTCGTCGAGGCCCTTGCTGCCGGGTTCGAAATAGATCGGCGGCAGCGCCTGCGGCGGCGGCAGCAAGCGGATCTGCCACTGCGGATGACGCTTTCCCAGGTCGCTCTCCATTGCCCGCCAGGCGGCGAGATCGATTCCCGCTTGCGCTTCGGGAACCAGCGTCGCGCGTCGCTGCGCAGAATCGGCATCAAAAGCGGCCAGCGGCAGGGGAAAAGCGCTGCGCAGGCTGTCGGCGACGCTGCTGTCGAGCTTGGGCGTACTCTCGCCAAGCCCGAGGGCAAGGACTTGTGGTGACACTTTTTCAGACGTGCGTAGCTGTGTCAGCTGCAAATTGACGGGCTGGCGCAACTGCCGTGCGATCTCCTCGCCCAGGCGCAGCTCCAGCTCGGCCTCAGGTTCTGCGCTCAAGACCATGGCGCGCACCCGCGGTGGCTTGCTGTCGATGAACAGCACCTCTACGGCGCCCAGCTGGCCGCCCGGCAACGAGGCCGCGCCGGCCTCGAGCACATTGCGAATACGAATCTGCGCAAAGCTCTCGAAAGCGATCGCTTTCAGCGAAATGAACAGCGGTATGCCGAGGGGAACGAGCACCAGAAAGGAGATCGCCGCCTGGCGGGCAAAGCGCTTGCGCAAACCACCGCGGCCGAAACCGTACCATTCGGCAACGGCGGCGACCGCAAGGCTGATCGCCGCCATGTTGGTGAAGAACAGCAGCAGCGCGCCGCGCGCCACCGACCAGCGCTCGGTGACCAGGCCATAGCCAATGGTGGCCAGCGGCGGCATCAAGGCCGTGGCAATGGCCACTCCGACGATCGCGCCACCGCGGCCGCGGATCAGGGCGTAGCCGCCGGCGGCACCCGAGAGGATGGCGACCACCAGGTCGAAAAGATTCGGGCGGGTACGCGCCAGCAGTTCTGGCGTCAGTTCCTTGACCGGCGAAAGCAGCACGATCAGCGAAGTGAACGCCACCGCTGCGGCGGTACCCAAAGCCAGCGCGCGCAAACTTTTTCGCGCCAGATCGAAGTCGAGGGTGGCGATGGCCATGCCGCTGCCGACAATCGGCCCCATCAGCGGCGAGATCAGCATCGCGCCGATGATCACCGCCGGCGAGTTGAGCAGCAGGCCGATGGTCGCTATGCCACCGGCGACGACGATCATGAAGCAGAAATTGAACGAGAAATTAGCGTCCTGTTCAACCTGATCGAGAATCCCCCGGTGATCGATCTCGCGCACCAGAGCTCGCCACCAGCGCCCCCAGGCCCGCGGCCCCAGCCACAGCGCGCGGAAGAAGCTGCCCGTGCTGAGCAGATCCTCGCCGAGGCCGGCAGTCTCGGCGACCTCGGCGACGTTGGCAGGCGCGGCAGCCCCGGCTGCTGTCGCGCTTGCTGGTGGTGGCGCAGTGGATTCTTGGCTGGCTGGTGATGCAGGTACGGGCGTGGGCATATTCGGGCTTTGTTTGCGACGGGGAGAGTTTCACGCTCTGACTCGCTGGAGCGCTTGCGACGGGCGTCGAGGAGGGACCACGTCGCTGCCGGTGCTGCGCCGACCGTCGCCGTTCTGGAAGGCATGTCCACGGATTTCGGCACCCGCAGCGATGCAGGCAGCGATTCTACCAAGGGATGGCACGGCAAGGGGCCGCATTGAACCGTGCGACAAACACAGGCATCGCGATCGGGCGCGGTCCGGCTGCGGTAAAGTTGGGGTAAAGTGGCGCCTCAAGAAATCGGCACCAGGAGACCATGAGCGACCCCCTTGCCAGTGTAGCGTTCGTCGCTCTCGCCTTCATGGCCGCCGGCTTTATCAAGGGCGTCGTCGGCATGGGCCTGGCGGCCGTAGCCATGGGCTTGCTCAGTCTGCTCATGGCGCCCGCTGCCGCAGCCGCGCTGTTGATTGTTCCGTCGCTATTTACCAATATCTGGCAACTCGTCGCCGGCCCGCAGTTCCTGGCGCTCGTGCAGCGACTGGCCACGATGATGTTGGCGATAGTGATCGGTACCGCGCTGACGATCAGCGTCCTGACAGGAAGCACGTCGTCTCTTGCCAGTGGCGCGCTTGGCGCGATCCTGGCAGTGTACGGCGCCGTTGGCCTTGCCGCACGTCGATTTGCCGTGCCGGCCCACGCCGAACCCTGGTTATCACCGCTGGTCGGCCTGAGCACCGGTCTGATTACCGGGGCGACAGGCGTCTTTGTCATTCCTGCCGTGCCCTATCTGAGCTCCCTTGGTCTCGGCAAGGAAGAACTGATTCAGGCCCTCGCGCTATCCTTCACGATCTCCACGCTGGCTCTGGGCGCCGCGCTCGCCGTGTCCGGCGAATATCGCTGGGTCGCTGCCGGCAACTCACTGCTGGCCATTGTGCCGGCGCTGCTCGGCATGTTCATCGGCCAACGCGTGCGCGGCAAGCTCGCACCCGAAGCGTTTCGCCGCTGGTTCCTGTTCGGCCTGGTGGCCCTGGGCCTTTACATGCTCGGCAGAGCGCTGCTACGCAGCTTAGGCCGGAACCTTGCGGCTTGACATGAGGTCTGCAAGGCAGGTGCCAGGCGCTACCAGCACTGGCAAGACAAGGGACAAGGAGAAGGAGAAACGATGATGGCCGAGAATACGAATACCCAGCACGCTGACCATGGCGCTGCCGGCACGGCAGAGCAGGGTCAGGTGCTGCTGCTGGTGGCCACGCGCAAGGGCGCGTGGCTTTATCACGGCGATGCGGCACGCGAAAACTGGCGGGTCGATGGCCCGCACTTTCTCGGCCACATCATCAGTCATCTGGTGCTCGACCCGCGTGATGGCCAAACCCTGCTCGCCGCCGCCAAGACGGGACACCTCGGTCCGACGATCTTCCGCTCGACCGATCTTGGACGCAGCTGGAGCGAAGCAAAGCGCCCACCCGCTTTTGCTGCGCGCAGCGAGGGGGCGACCGCTGGCAGCGCCCTGCCCGGCCGCACGGTCGATCACACTTTCTGGCTGACGCCGGGGAATGCCCGGCAGCCGGACGTCTGGTACGCCGGCACCTCGCCGCAGGGCCTGTTCCGTTCCGACGACGGTGGCGTCAGCTGGGCGCCGTTCTCGTGCATCAACGACGATCCGCACTACCGGCAGTGGATGGGAAGCGTACAGGACGGCACACCGGACGGGCCGAAGCTGCACTCGATCATCGTCGATCCCCGCAACGCCGATCACCTCTACCTGGCGATGTCGGGTGGTGGCGTGCACGAGAGTAGCGATGGCGGCGAGAGTTTCAAGCCCCTGCTCGACCAGCTCGACGTCGTCGGCGGTTTCGATCGCGCCGATCCCACTTTCCACGACCCGCATTGCGTCCGCCTGTGCCCGAGCAACCCCGATCGTCTCTATCAGCAGAACCACTGCGGCATCTACCGCCTCGACCGGCCATCCGAGCAGTGGCTGAACATCGGCAAGAGCCTGCCCGCAGAGGTCGGCGACGTCGGCTTTCCGCTGGTGCTTCACCCGCGCGACGCAGAAACCGCCTGGGTCTTCCCGATGGACGGCACTTCGGTCTGGCCACGCACCAGCCCGGACGGCAAGCCGGCGGTGTATGCGACAGGCGACGGCGGCCAGAGCTGGCAACGTCGCGACGCCGGCCTGCCGACCAGCCAGGCGTGGTGGACGGTCAAGCGCCAGGCGATGAGCGCCGACCCGCTGCAGCCGGTAGGCCTCTACTTCGGGACCACCAGCGGCGAGTTGTGGATGAGTCGCGACGAAGGCCTGCACTGGCAATGCATCGCCCGCCACCTGCCGGAAATCTACGCCGTCGAAGCCGCACTCCTGGCGTAGCGCTTGGCCGCCAATGAAAGTCCTCATCCCGAGCGCCTTGCGCTCCTACACCACACAGGGCGAAGTCGAGGCCAGCGGCGCGACCCTCGCCAGCGTGCTGGCCGACCTCGACCGCCGCTACCCGGGAATTCGCTTCCGCATGATCGACGAGCAGCAGCAGATACGAGCACACATCCGCTTCTTCTACGCCAGCAAGCAGCTCCGCGACCTCGCGCAGCCGCTGGACGCGAACGGTGAACTGATCATCGTACAGGCCCTGAGCGGCGGCTGAGAGGCGGCAGCGCGTCGGCGAAGTCGGCTGCGGCGTCGCGTGCAGTGTCGTCTGCAGTATCGCGAGCCGCCTGCCAGCGGCCGTAGCGACGAACTACTTGCCAGCCGCTTCGCGCTTTTTGCGCGAGGTGGGCATCAACATCGCTTCGCCATCGATGACCACGGTGTCACCCACGGTGCACACGGTGTCGAGCGCCACTCGGCCCTTTTCGGCGAACACTTCCTTGACCGTCACCTTGGCATGCACCGTGTCGCCGGGACGCACCGGCGCGCGGAAACGCAAGGACTGGTTCATGTAAATACAGCCGGGCCCGGGCAAGCGATTGCCGAGCACCGCCGAGATCAGGCTGGCGGATAGCATGCCGTGCGCGATACGGCCGCCAAACATCGTCGTGCGCGCAAAATCCTCGTCCATATGCACCGCATTGACGTCGGTGGACACGCCAGCAAACAGGACCAGATCTGCGTCAGTAATGGTCTTGGCAATTTCCGCGCTCATACCGACAGACAAGTCTTCAATATCGTAACCGTTCTGGGGATTCATGATAGGCCTTTCATAATGATTATCAGCACGGACATGTCCGTGCCCAGGGAAAACGGCAGCAGCGATCGCTGGCACCGGTGCATTTTTTTAAAAAATGGAAAAGAGCTTGAATCTAAAATGTCGCGAGGAGGATAATGTTTAATAAACGACAAGGAGTATCTCTGATATTGGTACAGTGGTCAATCCAAACGGCACCGGGGTGGTTCAATCCATAGTAATCACCACCTTGCCGGTCGATTTTCTGCTCACCACCTGATCAAGCGCTTCACACGCCTGCTCCAGTGGATAGGTCGCCGAGACATGCGGCTTGATCGCGCCGTCGAGATACCAGCGAATCAGCGTCTGAAAACTCTCGGTCAGCACCTCGGGGTTCAAGTCCACGTACGCCGGCCAGTTGACACCGATGACGTCCACGTTCTTGACCAGCAAGTGATTGGCCGGAATCTGCGGCACGCTGCCAGCGGCGAAGCCGATGATCAGGATGCGCCCTTCGAAAGCGATACTGCGTAGCGAAGCGGTAAACAAGTCGCCGCCAACCGGATCGTAGACCACATCGGCACCGCGACCGGCGGTCAATTCCTTGATCCGTTCGCGAACGTCATCACGGCTGGAATCAATCAGATGATCGGCGCCGTGCGCGCGGGCGACTTCGAGTTTTGCCGGGCTGCTGGCAGTGGCAATCACCGTCGCCCCCAGTTGCTTGCCAATCGCGACAGCGGTCAAGCCGACGCCGCCGGAGGCGCCATGGACGACCAGAGTTTCGCCGGCACGCAAGCGGGCCCGGTGCCACAAGGCGATATGCGAAGTGCCAAACACCACCGGAAAGGCAGCAGCGTGCTGCCAGGACATTTCCGCCGGAATCCGCAGGCAGCGCTGCGCATCGGCGACGACCTGCTCGGCATAACCGCCAGACGGCGTCATGGCCAGTACCCGATCGCCACGGGCAAACCCTTTTACGCCTGCCCCAACTCCAGCACCTCGCCGGAAACTTCAAAGCCCGGACTGAAGGGAAGCGCTGGCTGCTTTTGATATTGGCCGCGGGTAATCAGGCTGTCGGCGAAATTGACGCCGCAGGCGCGGACCCGGATGCGCAGCTGGCCAGGACCAGGGCGAGCTTCGGCAAGTTCCTCCAGCCGCAAGGAGGATGGACCGCTCAGTTCACGGCAGACGATGGCTCGCATGCTGGGAAATTCTCCATGGTTGCGGAGAAAAGCCCTCCCCGTCGCGAAAGACGGGAAGGGTCTTTGTGGACTCCCTGCCTGGCCAGGGAGAGATTAGGCCAGAGGCCAGGCAGCGGCGTCGATTGAAACGGCTGCGACTAGTCGCCGATGATCTTGCGCACCACGTCGGTCATCGAAATAACCCCGACCGGCTGACCCTGCTCGGTGACGACCAGACGATGCATGCGCCGTCCGGTCATCAGGCTGACCGCGTCGCTCAACAGCATTTCCGCATCGCAGGTCGCGCAACCCGGGGTCATGACTTCGCTGGCCAGCATCGAGCGTGCCTGATCCGGAGTGCGGCCCTGCCGCGCCAGCACCATATCGGTCTGCGACACGACGCCGACTGCCGCGCCCTGCGCATCCATGACGACCACCGCATGGATTTCGTTGCCGACCATGATCTTGGCCACGGCGCCGACGGTATCATCCGGCGCGCAGGAAATGATGCCACGATGCATCAAATCGCGAACCTTGCTGCCGTCGTCGGCAATGGTGATCGGCTCGCCCTCGGCAATGCCCGGCAACGGCGTGGACATCGGGTACGGCGCCGGCGTGGTGTGCACGTCGCCCTTGGGCAGCGTCGGTTGTACCATCGCCACCGCCGGCTTGCCACTGGCACCGAGACCGAACTCGGTGGCGCCGATGAGCACCGACATGTTGCCGTGTGGGTGTTTGTTGTCGGCCATCAACTGATGGGCAATGGGTAGTTCTTCATAGGTAAACGCCCGCGACATACAGGGATCAAGCTGGCCGCTCTGCGCCAACTCGTTCATCTCGTTGCACTGCCTGGTATTGGCGAAATGCGAGCCCTGCAGGCGCTTTTGCCGCATCCACAGGTAGCGCAAATCGACCGTCGCATTGTAGCCGCTGGTACCGGCGCAGACCACCACCATGCCGCCGGTTTCGCAAACAAAAATCGAACTCGGAATGGTCGTTTCACCGGGATGCTCGAAGACAATATTCGGCGCCCGCTTTTCACCCAGCACTTCCCAGATTTTTGCGCCGAAGCCGCGCACACCCTTCAACCACTTGGCGTAGCCGGCATTGTCCTTCCAGTGCGGCAACATGCCCCAATGATCGAAGTCATTGCGGTTGATGCAGCCCTTGGCGCCCAACTTCATGCAGTAGTCGTATTTGTCCTCGCCCGAGACGATGGCCACGGAGGTTGCACCCACCGCTTTGGCGATCTGAATCGCCATCGAGCCGAGACCGCCCGCGCCACCCCAGATCAAGGCCACGTCGCCCTTCTTGACCGAACTGCTTTCCCAGCCGTGCAGCATCCGCCAGGCGGTCGCTGCAACCAGGACATAGGCAGCGGCCTGTTCCCAGTTCATGTGCTTGGGCTTGGGCATGCACTGTTGCGCCTGCACTCTGGTGAATTGGGCAAAACTGCCGTAATTGGTCTCGTAACCCCAGATCTTGAACGACGGCGAGTACATCGGATCGCCACCTTTTTTGACCCACGCACAATTGCGATCATAGGTCCCGCAATGCATGACCACTTCGTCGCCCACCTTGACGTTGGTGACGTCCTTGCCCACCGCGTAGACAATGCCGGACGCATCGCTACCGCCAATGTGGAAATCTTCGGGCTCGCCGGCCTTGTTGCGCGCGCCGATCACATTGACGGGAACACCCATCCCCGCCCACACGTTGTTGTAGTTGATTCCCGCCGCCATCACGTAGACGAGAACCTCGTCGTCAGCAATCGACGGCGTATTCACCACTTCCTTCTGGAACGCTGCTGTCGGCTGGCCAAAGCGCTCGGCACGAATCAGCCAGGCGTGCATCTGTTCCGGAACTTCGCCCAGGGGAGGCTTGTTACCCACTTCGTAAAGCTGCTTGCTCATCAGGATGCTCCTTCGTTGGTTGAACTACTCGATCAATCTGACGACTTGAATCTGGAAATAATCTGCTGCCGCATACGCTGACATTCTTCGAATTGATTGCCAGGTGTTTCCTTGAGGCGCCTGCCGATTTCAGCATAGCCACCGACCAGCTCGATGCCAAAAGTTCCGAACTCCTCTTTCAATACCCGCACTACCCAGGCACTCTGGTGACGGGTGCGCAGTTTGTCCAGCAAGCCAGCGTCAGCGAGAAAGCTGCGATGCCTGGCGAAATGCCCATGCAGCTCTTTTATCCCGCTATTCATCGTCGCGCTCACCAGGCACACCGGATAATCCCAACCGTCCCGGCGATCCTGCCGGGGAGCGCTACGGCCGATTTCGCTGGCTGTCTTGTGCGCCGGAGCGCCAAGGTCAGACTTATTGACTGCGAAAACATCCGGAATCTCGATGATTCCCGACTTCAAATACTGGATCGTGTCGCCCGAGGCCGGCTGCGCCACATAACAGACTGTGTCGCCGATCTCGGCAATATCGATTTCCGTTTGCCCGACGCCAACGGTCTCGATCAGCACGATATCGAAGCAGGCCAGCAGCAGCCAGCTCATTGGCCAGACCTCGCTCGCCACGCCGCCCAACTGGTTGCGGTTGGCCAGTGAGCGAATGAACAGGCCTTCGTCGTAGGACGCGTTCTTGATACGAATGCGATCACCCAGCAAAGCGCCACCGCCCAATTCGGGGCGACTGGATGGATCGACAGCCAGCACTCCGACGGTCCTGCCGGCCAGGCGCCACTCGCGAATCAGCGCCGCAACGAGTGACGATTTCCCGGCGCCGGGAGGGCCCGTTACGCCAATGAGGTGGCCGTCATTGAGCGCCCGCTCGCCGGACAGCGCCGCCAGCAAACGTGCCGAGCGCTGACGCGCGGCCGCCAGCTTGTTGTCCAGCAGATTCAGACCACTGGCCACCGCCGCACGCTCCCGGCGCAGTATCCGCACGGCCAACTGCTCGGGATCGGGAAGCGGCACCTGGGTCATGCGCGGGTCAGGGCAGCGGTCCAAGGCGTCCCAGCCCGTTGGCGGCACGGATTACGTCCACCATATCCGCCATGATGGTATTGAAACTGAAATCCTTGGGCGTATAGACCGCACTGACGCCCAGCGCCGCCAGTTTCGTCGCATCCTCCTGTGGGATGATCCCACCGGCGATCACCGGCACCCTTGCCAGATCGCGTACGCGCAGTTCATCGAGAACCGACTCCACCAGTTCCATGTGGCTTCCCGACAGTATCGACAGGCCAACCATGTGCACACCCTCTTCCTCGGCGGCCTGGGCAATCTGTTGCGGCGTCAGCCGGATACCGTCGTAGACCACCTCGAAGCCAACGTCCCTGGCCTTGACGGCCACCTGTTCCGCGCCATTGGAGTGTCCGTCCAGGCCCGGTTTGCCGACCAATAATTTCAGGGGACGGCCCAAAGCCTCGCCCGTACTGGCGACGCGGGCCCTGAGCTCGGTGACCTGATCCTTTTTGCCAAGCACGGCGCCGCTGTCGATGGCGATGTCGATTCCCGTCGGTGGCCTGAACTCGCCGAACACGGCGCGCAGCGAATCGCCCCATTCGCCGGTACTGACTCCCGCCAGGGCGCAGCGAATCGAACTGGGCATGATGTTTTCACCGCTCCTGGCGGCATCGCCGAGCCCCTGCAAGGCAGCCTGCACGTCGGCGTCGTTGCGGTTTTTTCGATGCGCCTGCAGGCGTTCGATCTGCTCGCGTTCGGCGGCCGGATCGGTTTTCATGATGCCGCCATCGCTGCCCAGGGTCAGTGGCGATTCGGCGCTTTCCTGGAAACAGTTGACGCCGATGATTTTCAGCTCGCCCGACTCGATGGCACGCAGGCGCTTCATATGACTGGCGACCAGTTCACGCTTGACGTAGCCGGATTCGATGGCGGCGATGATGCCGCCCTGCGCTTCGACATTGGCGATCTCTTTTCTGGCGCCTTCGACCAGTTGCCTGACCTTGGCGGCAATGACCGGCGAGCCATCGAAGATATCTTCGTACTCCAGCAGATCGGTTTCGAAAGCCAGTACCTGCTGCATGCGCAGCGCCCATTGTTGATCCCAGGGGCGCGGCAAACCCATGGCCTCGTTCCAGGCGGGAAGCTGGATGGCGCGCGCCCGCGCACCTTTCGAGAGCGCCACCGCGAGCATCTCCAGAACGATTCGCTGGACGTTGTTTTCCGGCTGCGGCTCGGTGAGCCCGAGCGAGTTCACCTGTACGCCATAACGGAAGCGGCGCAGCTTCGGGTCTTCAACCTTGTAGCGGGTAAGGGTCAGCTCATCCCACATTTCGCCGAAGGCGCGCAGCTTGCAGCACTCCTCGACGAAGCGGATGCCGGCGTTGACGAAGAAGGAGATACGCTCGACGACCTGTGAAAACTCGTCCGGCCTGATCTCGCCAGAGGCCTGCACCCGGTCCAGAACCGCCATCGCTGCGCACAGTGCATAGGCCAGTTCCTGCACCGGTGTCGCCCCCGCCTCCTGCAGATGGTAACTGCAGATGTTGGTCGGATTCCACTTCGGCACCTGCTTGATGGTGTAGTTGATGGTGTCGGCGATCAAGCGCATCGACGGGCCCGGCGGATAGATGTAGGTGCCGCGCGACAGGTATTCCTTGATGATGTCGTTCTGGGTCGTGCCGCTCAATTTTTTCGGATCGATTCCCCGCCGTTGTGCCAGGCCGATGTACAAGGACAGCAACCATGGTGCGGTGGCATTGATGGTCATCGCCGTATTCATCTGATCGAGCGGGATCTGGTCGAACAACTGGTCCATATCCTCGATATGCGATATCGGCACGCCGACCTTGCCGACTTCGCCCCGCGCCAGGGGACTGTCGGCGTCGTAACCGGTCTGCGTCGGCAAATCGAAGGCCACCGACAATCCCGTCTGACCTTTGGCCAGATTGGTTCGATAAAGCGTGTTCGACGCCTTCGCCGAGCTGTGACCACTATAGGTGCGCATCAACCATGGTCGATCGCGTTTCGTTTGCAGAACATCCATGGCTAGCCCCTTTTCCTGATCAAGAGACGTCTCTCGATCTCAAAAATCTTCGCATCGATCTTCTCCCTGGCCAGCGCTTTCTTGTCGCCTTCCTTGACGAACAAATCCGCGCCGTATTCGGCAAGGGCCCTGGCCGCACTGATGTTCTTGACGCCGATCAGCTGGAAACTCACGATGCCGAACTTCGCGCCCAAGTCGCCCGGCGCATCTTCGGCAGCCAGTACCCGCGACAGGGCGGCAACGGTATCGCCACTGACCGACGGCTGCGTGTGATAGCCCTCGGTAAAACCCAGTTCCCAAACGCTGTTCTCGCTGACATCGCGACTGGCCAGACCTTCCAGCCAGGCGAAGACCAGGCCGCCATAAACGATGGGATCACCGCTCATCTTGCCGGACAGGCCGGAACTGAAGACGCGATCGAAATGCAGCGGATGCGTATTGCCCACCGCGTAGGTCAGTGGCAAGTGCTCGTCAGTGATTGTTCGGCCATTGGCATGGACAATGATTTCGCCGACGGAGAAGTCCTCGAAATAGGAGTTTGGACCAGTCAGGCCGGAAGGGAGCGACTCGGGAAACTCCGGCAGGGCGACCTCGGCATCCGCGACCCAGGGGAAGGCCGGCATCACGGACGACGGCGGCAAGGGCGTCGTTGGCGGACCATCGCCCTGCCCGCCGACCATGATTTTCCGCTCGTATTGCAGGACCACTTCGTCATTCTGGTTGAGGCCCAGGTGCGGATGGTGACAATGCCCGGCTTGCCGGCACCGCGCTCCTTGCGGTCCATGACCTTGGTCAGCGAGCGAATCGTATCCAGCGGATAGACGGGCCGCAGGAACTGGGCATCGTAATAGCCGAGATTGGCCATCGCCTTTTCAGAATCGTTCTGCACGCCCAGCGAGAGAACGACATTGAAGACCATTTGCGGCGAAGCGACCAGACCGGCAAAGCCGCTGGCCCGCGCGTACTGGTCATTGACATACAGCGGATTGCACTGCATGTAGGTACGCGCAAAAGCCTCCATCTGGGCAGGAAAGAAAGTGAAACCACGCGGGTGAACAAACACCTGCCCCGGTACAAACTCCTCCAGATAGCGGCCATAGTGGGGATAGCGGACTTGCTGCAGGTCCAGCTTCACTTTTTCAGCCAGTTCCACCTGCGCTCGGAAACGAATCGCTTGCGACATGAAATCTTCCTCGTACGGTAAGAGTCGCATTCAACCTTCAGCCTTCACCAATCGCGACTCACGAATCTCCTTTCTCCCGCGGGCGGGAGAAAGCTTGGGCGAAGTACAGACTGAAGCCGGACCTACGCGGCGTCGATCAGGGAGCGGGCGATGACTTTCAGCGCCAGCGTTTCTTCGGCCCCTTCAAAAATCGACAGCACACGCGCATCCAGGAAGTAGCGACTGACCGGCGATTCCTCGGCGTACCCCATGCCGCCATGAATCTGCAGCGCTTCACGGGTCAGCCATTCGGCCGTCCGACAGGTAAACAGCTTCACCATGCTGGCTTCCATCTGCCCGGAACCCTCATCCATCAAACGCCCGACGGCGTAGGTGAATTGGCGGGAAACGGTCAGCAGGGTCGCCATGCGCGCCAACTTGACGAGCGTCAGCTGATACTCGCCGATGGGTTTGCCGAATGCCTTGCGCTCGCCGGCATAGGAAACCGCACGTTCGAAGGCGGCCTGCATGACACCGATGGCACGTGCGGCCGTCTGAATGCGCCCGCCGGCAAAGCCGGCCATCGTGAAGTAGAAGCCCTTTCCTTCGCCTTCCGGCCCACCAACCAGGTTTTCGTCGGGGACGAAAACATTGTCGAAGAAGACTTCATAGGAATGCATTCCACGATAACCGATGGTCGAAATCGCCCGACCGCTGAGCACGCCGCCCTGGGCCTGCCGATATTCGAAATCGTGGCCGTCATAGGAGTCCTTTTCGACCAGGAACATGCTCAAGCCCTTGTGGCCAAGCGCGCGGTCGGGGTTGGAACGTGCGAGAACCAGGAGAACACCCGCTTTGCCGGCCATGGTGCACCAGGTCTTGACGCCGTCGAGCAGCCAGCCGCCATCGCACTTGCTCGCCTTGAGGCGCATGGCAGCAACGTCGGAGCCGGTATCCGGTTCGGTGACGGCAATGGCACACAGCGGGTCGCCCATCGCCACCAAGGGCAACCACTTCTGTCGCTGCTCTTCCGTGCCCCCTTTTTGCAGGGCGCGACTGAGAATTTCCGGACGGGTAATCAGGCTGCCTGCGGCACCGAGCGAGCCACGCGAAAGCTCTTCGGTGACCACGATCATGCCCATGTTGTCTTCATGATCGTCGCTCTGGATGCCGCCGTAGCGTTCCGGAATCGACAGGCCGAAGCAGCCCATTTCGGTCAGCGGATCGAGAATTTCCTGCGGGATGATGCGGTCCTCGCGATGAATCTCCTCCGCCAGGGGCATCACCACATTGGTCGCCAGCCGGCGAAATGCGTCCTGCATCATCAGGGCGTCGTCGCCGAGCATGTAGGCGCCGCTATCACCCTCCAGGGCCACGACCTCGCGGCCCAGAGCCGCCAGATTGTCGGCATCCAGTTGCGCCTGGCAGAAGGTGGCAAGTGCGCTTGACGCGAAAGCCGCCAGGTCGGCGGCGTGCAGACCGAAGCTCTGCGGCCGTGCCCAGAAACGATTATGGATGTTCTGCAAAGCCTCGGCACAAAAGGCCCGCGCCATCCGCTCTTCCAGACACATACCGTCGCTGTCCGCCGCGGCAGCGGCAAGCTTGTCGGCATACTCCACCGCAAAACGCGCGGCGGTCGCTTCAGCGGCACACCAGGCCAGATCGAAGCTGGCCATCTGATGTGCGTCCAGTTTCTCGTTCGAGACGCCCTTCTCGCCGGCGCACTGCTGCTTCACCCAGCTTAGCGATTTCTTGATCAGTGCATCGGCTGCCTGGAGATACTGTCGTGCTTCCTGCGTCCCGTTCTTGACCTCAGTCATGGCTCATCCCTTTCTTGCTTGCTTGGTACCCGATCGGCTGTTACGTCCCTTACTTGCTGGTTCTATTATTGACAATCTGCACAAACGAGCGCGAGCGCAATTCGTCGAGGGTGATTCCCGTCGCCAGCACTTCCTGCTCGGTGATCGCTCCGCACGCCATTCCGCGCAGGAAAAAATTCAGCAAGCCCTGCCCTGTCGCCGCATCGTCGAAAGTGTTGCCGACCAGGGTCGCCTGAGCAGCCTTGTTCAGGAAAGCGTTCAGTCGCGCCGAGGCATCCTGCAGACTGCTCAGGAAGAAAGTGTCGATGGCGGCATAGCGCACCGGTAATTGCCCCGGATTCAAATCCCATCCCTGGTAGTAGCCGTGCCGCAGAGAGTGCATGATATTGTCGTAATGAAGCTTCCAGGCGCCGTGCACCACGGTGCGGTTCTCGTCCATCTGCTGCGCCGTCAGCGGCGCGTCCTTGGCTGCCTTGTGGGGTCCAATCGGCATACTGGTAGTCGCGCCGTCGCTGATCGTGATGCCGGTACCGGCGAGGCTGACCTGCATCACGTGGCGGGCAAAATCGCAGGCCGGATGGGTGTGATTCTGATGCGCGGCGGTGATGTTGCACGAGGCCGTGTAATCGTAAGTACCGAAAATCGCCGAGCGGCAGCGGCTACCCGCCGCGGCGACCAGTAAGGGCACCGTATTCTCGCCCTGGTAGTTGATGATCGACTGGGTCGTTTCGATCATGATTTCCATCTTCAGCGAATCTTTCGGGAAACCAAGTCTGGCTTCAAGATTTTCGAGGATCTTCGCGCAGGTCGACACCTGGCCTGGCGTCGTTACCTTGGGCAGAGTAACGATGAAGTTCTCGGGCAGCTTGCCGCCGGTCTGCTCGGCCAGCCGGGTCAGGAAAATATCCAGGGTGCGAATCGAGCGCTGCTTGCACTCGTCCGAAAAGGTCTTCACGCGGATACCGATGAACGGCGGCAGCAGGCCTTCGCGCATACCTTTGGCGACTTCGTCTGCCGCCGCAGCGGCATGACCATCTTCCTCAGCGTCCGGCCGATTACCGTAGCCATCCTCGAAATCGATGCGGTTGTCCTCGACGGGCTCGGTTTTCAGCTTCTTCACGACCCGGTTATAAACCGTAAAAGCCAGCCAGGCCGCCTGCTTGGTCTCACGCACCTGCTCGGGATTCGCTTCCAGCGCACGCGTCAGACTCGCCAGTTCCATGGCGTTGGTCGGCAAGGTATCGGCGCGCGGCAAACCAAGAGCACGGGCAAAAACACTGTAGCTGGGCGCATAGGTTTCCAGCGTCTTGAGCGCCACCTCACCCAACTTGGCGGCAAAACCGGCCTTGAGCAGATTGGCCCCCCCGTAAACCGTGTGCACCGGCTGCCGGTCAAAAGAATCTGCCGGATAATGGGACTTGAACGCTTCGTTGGAAGCGTGCAACTCGCCACAATAGGCAGCTACTTCGTCATGGGTCAGTGTGAGTTTCATGTCCAGCCTCCATAATTGCGCACAATAGATATCCGCCACTATTATGCGGTTGTCTTGATCAATTATTCCCCGTCGCTGATAATGATTCTAGCGACGATCGTGGTGCAAGGCAACACGCTCACCGCTCCCGAAAAGCAATCTCTTACGTCTTATACAAAACGCAAGACAAAAGAGTTACGCGCGCCAGGCCTTGCCGAAGGCCTTGAAGGTCAGCGCCTCGACCGAGCGCCTGCCTCGCCATCGTTCGCCCGCGGACAAACTGCCTGTGCTGGCCAGGTTTTTTGGGATGATCGCGATTTTCCGGATCGCCCCATTACTCGCCGCGAACAGAATGTGCTTACGATAAAAGATAAGCAGCCGCATTCATCAATGTAATCGTCCGCGAGAGGAAGACGGGTAATTCGCCCCTCGTCGGACTCAAGATGGTCCATTCCCGGGCCCCACTGGCCGACAAAGCAGCTCTTCAGCGACGCCTGCACTGCATTGAGCGATGCTCCGAAGCTTATTGCCGATGACCCCTTGCCGGTCAGTTTCCAATGGCCCATTGGGCGCACGACCGCTACCCGATAATGCAATCGCTTTGATGACTTCGGGGTATTCAGAAAATTTACCTGTGCTGGCTCAGACGTAGAAGCAGCGCCAGGCGCATCACCGTCTAGCGGCAACCATGCACCTCAAGCCCGACCGCAATACAACTACGATGGCATGAGCTCGGCGCTGGCGCTCATTGCCACCACGCCGTCGGGCGCCTGCGCCTCGAGAGACATCTGGCCGTCCTTGCCGACGCATACGAGGCGAAACGGGGCCAGGTCAAAAAGCGGCGCCAGTCCGCGGAAGCTGAAGCTGGCTACTGGGCGCCGCGAATTCTTCCGCAGCAGCTCGATCAGCAAGACGGCGGTCAAGGGGCCATGCACCACCAGCCCCGGATAGCCTTCTTCCTCGACCGCATACGGTCGGTCGTAGTGAATGCGATGGGCATTGAAAGTCAGTGCTGAGAAGCGAAACAGGAGCTTCGGGTCCGGCGTCACAATGTGCGACCACGCTCCGTCCTCGACGGGCGGCCACTCGATCACCGGCGGGCGAGCAAGCACCGGGCCCGGTTCGCGATAGACGATGTCCTGCTCTTCCTCAATGCACAACACATCATCCTGATAGAAGCGGCAAAGCACGGAAACAAAGGCCAGCGACCCGGATCGCCCCGATTTCTGCCGGACATTGCGAATCACGGCCTCGCGCCGCGCCGGCTGACCGATCAGTAGCGGCCGGTGGAAGCGCATGCGAGCACCGGCAAACATCCGGCGCGGATAGGGAATCGGCGGCATGAAGCCGCCACGCTGTGGGTGCCCGTCGACATCGAGCTGCGCCTGCGCTGCCCGAGGAAGAAAGTAAAACCAGTGCCACAGCGGCGGCAGCGGGCTACCCTTGGCGAAACGCGTCGTCGTGTCGTCCAGCGTCGCGGCCGCCGCCAAGGCCGGCGCCAGAGCCAGTTCATCGTCGGTGATCTCACTGCGGCCAATCCATGCTGCATAGTCTGCTATCGCGTCCGTCATCAGGTCCATCCAATAATGTGAAAGTCGCGCCAGCGACTCACGAATCTCCTTTCTCCCCTGGCGGGAGAAAGGCCGGAAAAGAGGGGGCGGTCATGCCTTTCGTGATCAGGGGGTCTCCACATATCATGAATCATGACCGCCTGAGAGTTCGCCCCACGGGCATTCGGCAAGTACAGCACAGCCTTCCGTCAAACTCAAGACGACGCACGACCATCGCACGCCGCTACCCAAAAACTCGGAGCGCGTGCGCCCGGGCCCCCCTTTTCCCATATACTGTGCGCTCCGCGTCCGGACAGGAGCCAGCCTTGAGCAAGGTGGCGCTTCGCTCACCTGGCGAATCGATGGGCGCCCTACGGCAGGCAGGCAGGATTGGTGAAACTCATGGACGGAATTCTAAAGGGCTTGCGCGTCGTCGAAGGATCGGCTTTCGTCGCCGCACCGCTTGGCGGCATGACGCTGGCCCAGCTCGGCGCCGACGTCATTCGCTTCGACCCGATAGGTGGCGGCCTCGATTATGGTCGCTGGCCAGTGACCCTTGATGGCCAGCACAGCCTGTTCTGGGCCGGCATGAACAAGGGCAAGCGTTCAATCGCCGTCAATCTCCGCAATCCCCGCGGTCAGGCATTGCTGACCCAGCTGATCTGTGCGCCCGGCGACAACGCCGGCCTGTTCAGCACCAACTTCCCGGCCGAGGGCTGGCTGAGCTACGAAGCACTGAAAGCCCATCGTCAGGACCTGATCATGGTCAACCTCACCGGTCGCCGCGACGGCAGTTCCGAAGTCGATTACACGGTGAACCCGCAGGTCGGCCTGCCCTACATGACCGGGCCGAGCAATTCCCCGGAAGTGGTCAACCATGTCTTTCCTGCCTGGGACTTCATCAGCGGCCAGATGATTGCCATCGGCATGCTCGCCGCCGAAAGGCAGCGGCGCCTGACCGGTGAAGGACAGTTGGTGCGCCTGGCGCTGAAGGACGTGGCACTGGCGATGCTCGGCAACGTCGGCATGATCGCCGAGGTGATGGTCAACGACGCCGACCGACCGAAGCAGGGAAACTACCTGTACGGCGCCTTCGGGCGCGATTTTCAGACTCTCGACGGCAAGCGCCTGATGATCGTCGGACTGACCCGCAGGCAGTGGCGCAGCCTGATCAAGGCAACCGGATTAAAAGAGTCGATCGACGCCCTCGGGGTCCGCCTCGGCCTCGATCTTGACGACGAAGGCAATCGCTTTCGCGCCCGCCAGCAGATCGCTGCCCTGATCGAAGCCTGGTGCCAGGCGCGGACGCTGGCCGAAGCCGCAGCCATCCTCGATGAGCACCGCGTCACCTGGGGCCCGTATCGCAGCGTTCGCGAGGCGCTGGCCAACGATCCCGATTGCTCGCTCGACAATCCGTTGTTCACCATGACCGAGCAGCCTGGCGTCGGCAGCTACCTGATGCCCACAACGCCGCTCGACTTCAGCGGCTCGCCACGCCTGCCGGCGCTGCCGGCGCCGGCACTGGGTGAGCACACCGACCAGATTCTGCTCGAAGTTCTCGGCATGAGCGAAGCGGAAGTTGGCCGCCTGCATGACGCCGGCGTCGTCGCCGGGCCGGCCTGAAATCTTCGCCGACGAGACTTTGGCCACTTGTGGCCACCTCGTGCCACCTTTGCCAACCAAACCGTTTCTTTCACCAGGGGATAACGCCATGAAGCTACCCGTCCATTTCTACAAGCCGCTCGCCATTGGCGCGCCACCACCCCTGCGCGAATTGCCGGTGCGGCCCGAGCGAATGATCCATTTCTTCCCACCGCACATCGAAAAAATCCGTGCCAAAGTGCCGGAAACGGCCAGGAGATGCGATGTGATGTGCGGCAACCTCGAGGACGCGATCCCGATCGAGTCCAAAGAGGCCGCCCGTGCCGGCTTCATCGAAGTTCTCGAGAACAACGACTTCGGCGACACGGGCATGTGGGTGCGCATCAACGCCCTGAACAGCCCCTGGGTTCTCGACGACCTCAGCGAAATCATCAAACATGTCGGCAACAAGCTCGACGTAATCATGATTCCCAAAGTCGAGGGGCCGTGGGATGTTCACTTCGTCGATCAGTACGTCGCTCTGCTCGAGGCGAAGTACGCGATCCGCAAGCCGATTCTGCTGCACGCCCTGCTCGAAACCGCGCAGGGGGTGACCAACGTCGAGGCGATCTGTGGCGCCAGTCCGCGCATGCACGGCCTGAGCCTCGGCCCGGCCGACCTGGCCGCTTCGCGCGGCATGAAGACCACCCGCGTCGGTGGCGGACACCCCGGTTACGGCGTTCTCGCCGACGCGCAGGAAGGCCAGGAACAGCGCGCTTTCTTTCAGCAGGATCTGTGGCATTACACGGTGGCGCGCATGGTCGATGCGGCCGTGGCACACGGCCTGCACTCCTTCTACGGCCCGTTCGGCGACCTCAAGGACGAAGCGGCCTGCGAAGCGCAGTTCCGCAATGCTTTCCTGATGGGCTGCTCCGGCGCCTGGTCCCTGGCACCGAACCAGATTGCCATTGCCAAGCGCGTCTTCAGCCCCGACGTCAAGGAAGTCCTGTTCGCCAAACGCATCCTGGAAGCGATGCCCGATGGCAGCGGGGTAGCGACCATCGACGGCAAGATGCAGGACGACGCGACCTGGAAACAGGCGCGGGTGATCGTCGATCTGGCGAGCCTGGTGGCCAGGCGAGATCCGGACCTGGCGGCAGCCTATGGGCTATAGCGCGGCAATCGACAACAGCAGAGAGAAAAGAAAATGAGCGAGAAAACCAGATGGGGCAATTTCTTCGAGGACTTTAGCGTCGGCCAGACCATCGTCCATGCGACGCCGCGGACAATCACCGAAGGTGACGTGGCCCTATACACAGCGCTGACCGGCTCGCGCTTTGCCCTGACCTCGGCCGACACCTTCGCGCACAGCCTGTCCTTCCTACGTTCCCCGGTGGACAATCTCTTGGCCTTCAACGTGGTTTTTGGCAAGACGGTGCCCGATATCTCGCTCAATGCCATTGCCAACCTCGGCTACGCCGCTGGGCGCTTTGGCCACCGCGTCTATCCGGGAGACACGCTCACCGCCGATTCGACGGTGATCGGACTGAAGGAGAACCGCGACGGCAAGACAGGCATCGTCTACGTGCGCTCATGCGGCGTCAATCAGCGTGGCCAAATTGCCCTCGACTACTGCCGTTGGGTCATGGTTCGCAAGCGCGACCCGGCGTCACCGGCGCCCGAAACGGTCATTCCCGAGCTACACGATGCCGTGCCGGCAAGCGACCTGGTCATCCCGCCCGGAATCAGGGTGGAAGGCTACGACACCGCCCTCTCCGGCAGTACCGATCTATGGGACGACTATCGGGTCGGGGAAAGAATCGATCATCTCGACGGGATGACCATCGAAGAAAGCGAGCACATGATGGCCACCCGCCTGTACCAGAACACGGCGCGGGTACACTTCAACCAGCACGCGGAACAGAGCGGACGCTTCGGACGCCGCATCGTCTATGGTGGCTACATCATCAGCTTGGCGCGCTCGCTGTCGTTCAACGGCCTGGCCAATGCCTTCAGCATCGTGGCGATCAACGCCGGCAGGCATGTCGCGCCAGCATTCGCCGGCGATACGGTATACGCGTGGTCGGAAATCATCGAACAGATGTCCTTGCCTGGCCGCCATGACCTGGGCGCATTGCGCGTGCGTACGGTGGCGACCAAGGACCGTCGCTGCGCCGACTTCCCATACAAGCAGGCCGACGGTTCCTACGATCCAAGCGTCCTCCTGGATTTCGACTATACGGTCCTGATGCCGAAAAGACCGGGGAGTAGCCCACCGCCGGCATGAGCACTGACCAGCAGGCGGGTGGCATCGCCGCCGCCCGCATCGGCAGCACCAGCGCCAGCACCGGACCAAGCGGCTGCAAAAAGGCGGCGAGCGAACAAATGCTGCCTAGCGGAGGCCGATTCTGACGGCTTTCCGGAAAAGCACGGCAGCCGGCGATCCAGATCAAGGTCGATGTTTTCAATGAACTCGAACTGAGCTATGCTGCGCAAACTTCAAAACGACACCGATGTACAACCGAAGTTCAACACTGGAGGAAACATGTTCCAAGTCCGAATACATGGTCGCGGTGGCCAGGGCGTGGTTACCGCTGCCGAGATGTTGTCGATTGCCGCATTCGAGGAAGGCCGCCATGCACAGGCTTTTCCGAGCTTCGGATCGGAGCGCACCGGCGCCCCGGTAGTCGCTTTTTGCCGTATCGCTGACCAGGAGATCCGGCTGCGTGAGCCAATCATGGAGCCCGATGCCCTGATCATTCAGGATCCGACCCTGCTCTTCCAGGTGGATGTCTTCTCCGGCTTGAAGAAAGGCGGCTATATCCTGATCAATACCAGTCGCAGCTTTACCGAGTTGGGCCTTGCCGATTTTGTCCGTGACTGGCCGGCAGACCGGCTGCTCACCGTCCCGGCCACCGATCTCAGTCGCAAGCACGTCGGCCGGCCAATGCCCAATGTTCCCTTGCTGGCCGGATTCGCCGCCGCCTCCGGAATCATCCGCCTGGAGTCGGTGATCAAGGCCATCAATACCAAGTTCTCGGAGAAGATCGCCAGCAACAACATCGCCGCCGCCAGCGAGGCTTATCAGTTCGTCCTTGACGAGGTTGCCGGGGCAAGTCACGAGGAGGCCGCACATGCTTAAACAGACTGAAGGTTCACACGCGGTTGCCGAAGCAGTCGGCCTTTGCCGGCCCGAAGTCATTTGCGCCTACCCGATTTCACCCCAGACACACATCGTCGAAGGCCTTGGTGAAATGGTCAAGGCCGGCGAAGTCACCGACTGCGAGTTCATCAACGTCGAATCGGAGTTCGCGGCCATGAGCGTCGCCATCGGTTCGTCGGCGACCGGTGCCCGCACCTATACCGCCACCGCGTCACAGGGCATTCTGTTCATGTGCGAGGCGGTGTATAACGCTTCCGGCCTCGGCCTGCCGATCGTCATGACCGTCGCCAACCGTGCCATCGGAGCACCGATCAACATCTGGAACGACCATACCGATGCGCTCTCGCAACGCGACAGCGGCTGGATCCAGCTCTTTGCCGAGACCAACCAGGAAGCGCTCGATCTGCACATTCTGGCTTTCAAACTCGCTGAGGAAGTCAGCCTGCCGGTAATGGTCTGCATGGACGGCTTCATTCTCACCCATGCTTACGAGCGCGTGGACGTGCCGACTCAAGAGCAGGTCGATGCCTTCCTGCCGCCTTACGAGCCGCGCCAGGTCCTTGACCCGACCGATCCGGTGTCGATCGGGGCGATGGTCGGCCCGGAAGCTTTCTCCGAAGTGCGCTACCTGGCGCACGCCAAGCAGATGCAGGCTCTGGAACTGATCCCGAAGCTGGCCACGCAGTTCAAGACCATCTTCGGTCGCGATTCGGGTGGTCTGACCCATTCCTATCTCACCGACGATGCGGAAACCATCGTCGTCGCGATGGGTTCGATCCTGGGCACCATCAAGGATGTCGTCGACGAGATGCGCCAGGCTGGTGAGAAGATCGGCGTCCTGGGAATCATTTCCTACCGTCCTTTCCCGCTCGAAGAGGTGCGTAACGCACTGCAGAATGCTAAACGCGTCGTCGTGCTCGAAAAAAGCCTCGCCGTAGGCATCGGCGGCGTCGTGTCTACCGATGTGCGCATGGCGATGTCCGGGCTGCAACTCGAAGGACATACCGTCGTCGCCGGACTCGGCGGACGGGCGATCACCATGAAGTCGCTGCACGCGCTGTTTGCCAAAGCCGTCGCCGGTGAACTTGAGCGCCTGACCTTCCTCGATCTCGACTGGGAGGTGGTCAACAAGCAACTCGAACGCGAGCGTACGACGCGCCGTTCGGGTCCGGCAGCGGAAAGCATGCTGCGTGACGTCGGCGTCGTCGCCGCACGGATTGGCTGAGGAGAACCACGATGAGCTTTCAACCCGTCCATTTCTATCAGACCGGCACCTTCACCGTCGGCAATCGCCTCCTGGAAGCATCAGAACGCAGCGTCCAGGCCAATATTGAACGCACCAATTCGCTGAACTCCGGACACCGTGCGTGTCAGGGTTGTGGTGAAGCACTCGGCGCACGCTACGCCATCGATGCGGCGATGAATGCCGCCCGTGGCCGCCTGATTGCCGCCAATGCCACCGGCTGTCTGGAAGTCTTCTCGACCCCCTACCCCGAAACTTCGTGGCAAATCCCGTGGATTCACTCGCTCTTCGGTAATACCGCGGCCGTTGCCACCGGCATTGCCGCCGCGATCAAGGTGAAAAAACAGAAAGGCCAGATGGGTGACGTCCGCGTCGTCGCCCAGGGTGGCGATGGCGGCACCACCGACATCGGTTTCGGCTGCCTGTCGGGCATGTTCGAGCGCAATGACGACGTCCTGTACATCTGTTACGACAACGGTGGCTACATGAATACCGGCGTGCAGCGCAGTTCGGCAACGCCACCGGCAGCGCGCACGGCGACGACCATGCCGGTCGGCCCCGAACCGGGCAACCAGTTCGGCCAGGGCAAGTTCCTCCCGGCGATCGCCATGGCCCACGAAATTCCTTACGTCGCGACGGCCACCGTCGCCGACCTGCGTGATCTGGAATACAAGGTCACCAAGGCCATGGGCATGCGTGGGGCGCGCTACATCCACATTCTCGTCCCCTGTCCGCTGGGCTGGGGCGCGGCTTCGGAAGACACCATTCTGCTGGCGCGCCTGGCCAAGGAAACCGGCATTTTTCCGGTCTTCGAAGCGGAGAACGGCGAGCTTACCGGCAACCTGAAGATCCGCAGAAAGCAGCCGGTTGAGGAATACCTCAAGCGGCAGAAGCGCTATGCGCACCTCTTCGGCAAGAAGCCGGCAGTGGCAACGATCGCCCGCCTGCAAGCGGCGGCAGACAAGAACATTCGCAAATACGGACTGCTCGACCAGGAGGCGAACTGATGGAAAAACCCTTTGCCATTACCCTAGACCCCGGCTCCTCGCTGGCCAACCACACCGGCTCGTGGCGTACTTCGCGGCCGGTCTATATCGACCGCTTGCCCCCCTGCAACAAGCAATGTCCCGCTGGTGAGGACATCCAGGGCTGGCTGTTTCATGCCGAATCCGGCGACTATGAAAGCGCCTGGCGGCACCTGACCAAAGACAACCCTTTCCCGGCGATCATGGGACGCGTTTGTTACCACAGCTGCGAAAGTGTCTGCAACCGCGGCCAGATCGACGAGCCGGTGGGCATCAATTCGGTCGAGCGCTTTCTCGGCGACGAAGCGCTCAAGCTCGGCTGGAAACTCACCCCACCGAGCAGCGAGTCGGGCAAGAATGTGTTGGTCGTCGGTGCCGGTCCGTCCGGCATGTCGGCGGCCTACCACCTGCGCCGCCTCGGCCATAGCGTCACGGTGTACGAGGCGGGACCGCTGCTCGGCGGCATGATGCGCTTCGGGATCCCGAAATACCGCCTGCCGCGCGATATTCTCGAGGCAGAAATGCAGCGCGTCGTGGAACTTGGCGTCAAGGTGAATCTGAACACCAAAGTCGATAACATTCTCAACACCATGGCCGACGGCAAGTTCGACGCCGCCTTCCTGGCCGTTGGTGCGCACATCGGCAAACGTGCCCGCATCCCGGCTGGCGACGCGGCGAAAATCGTCGACGCCATCTCGCTGCTACGCAGCATGGAGGGCGAAGAGAAGCCGATGCTCGGTCGCCGCGTCGTCGTCTATGGCGGGGGCAATACCGCTATCGACGTGGCGCGTACCGCCAAGCGCATGGGCGCCGAGCCCTTGATCGTCTATCGCCGCACACGCGCGGCAATGCCGGCCCATGACTTCGAGATGGAAGAAGCCCTTCAGGAAGGGATCATGGTCAAGTGGCTGTCGACCATCACCCAGGCCGACGAGTCATCCCTGACCATCGAAAAAATGGCTCTGGACGAGACCGGCTTCCCGCAGCCGACCGGCGAGTTCGAGACCATCGAGGCCGATTCACTGGTCCTGGCGCTGGGACAGGATGTCGATCTCGGACTCCTCGAAGGCGTTCCCGGCCTGGAGGTCAAAGACGGCGTAGTCAAAGTCGCGCCGAACATGATGACCGGTCATCCGGGAATTTTCGCAGGTGGCGACATGGTTCCCGCGGAGCGCAACGTCACCGTCGGCATCGGTCACGGCAAGCAGGCGGCGCGGCATATCGACGCCTGGTTGCGCGGCGAGCAGCACGTTCCGGCAGTGCAGCACGAAGTGGCCAACTTCGAGAAACTCAACACCTGGTATTACGCCGACGCACCGAAAACCGTGCGCCCGATGCTGGACATCATTCGTCGCCAGTCGACTTTCGATGAAGTCCAGGGCGGCCTGGACGAGAGCACGGCGCTGTTCGAAGCCCGCCGCTGCCTGTCCTGCGGCAACTGCTTCGAATGCGACAACTGCTACGGCGTCTGCCCGGACAATGCCGTCATCAAGCTCGGCCCCGGCAAGCGCTTTCAATTCAACTATGACTACTGCAAGGGCTGCGGCATGTGTGTGGCCGAATGCCCCTGCGGCGCGATCAAGATGGAGGCAGAAGAAATCTGATCGCTTGCGCTGCGCCCGTTTTCCGCTCCTGGTCCGCTTGCGGGTCGGCAGCGCTGCAATTCAGTGACCCGGCGTAAGCTGCCCGGGTCACTCACTCTAGGGCCCCTTCGAGCGAGCTGCTCGAAGCTCCTTTCCTTCTTTCCTCATACGCGAGGTATTTATGTCAACTGAAACAAAGAACGTGTACGTATTTGGTGCCAGCCGCACTGACGGTGATGCCACGATGAAGAATCTTCTCGGCGGCAAGGGCGCCAACCTGGCCGAGATGTGCCGCCTGGGAATCGTCGTTCCGCCCGGTTTGACCATCAGTACCGAAGTGTGCACGGTCTACACCGAGCAGGGCCAGGATGCTGTCGCCAAGTTGATCGATGCGGAAGTCCGTGCCAGTGTTGCCTTCATCGAAAAAGAAATGGGCAAGAAGTTCGGCGACTCCTCCGATCCGCTGCTGCTCTCCGTACGCTCGGGCTCGCGCGCCTCGATGCCGGGGATGATGGACACCATCCTCAATCTCGGCCTCAACGACGAAGCCGTCGCCGGCCTGGCCAGCAAGGCTGGCAACGAACGTTTCGCCTGGGACTCGTACCGCCGTTTCATCCAGATGTACGGCGACGTGGTGATGGGCCTCAAGCCGGTATCGAAGGAAGAGCACGACCCCTTCGAAGTGGTCATCGACGCGCTCAAGGAGCAAAAGGGCGTCGAACTCGATACCGACCTGAACACCAACGACCTGAAAGAGCTGGTGCTGCGCTTCAAGGGACTGATTCGTGCCCGCATCGGCCGCGAGTTCCCGACCGATCCGTGGGAACAACTATGGGGTTCGGTGATGGCCGTCTTCCAGAGCTGGAACAATGACCGCGCCGTCGTATACCGCGAACTCAACGACATCCCTGACGCCTGGGGAACGGCCGTCAATGTGCAGGCCATGGTTTTCGGCAACCTTGGCGACAACAGCGGTACCGGGGTGGCCTTCACACGCGATGCTGGGACCGGCGAAGACCTGTTCAACGGCGAATTCCTGATCAATGCGCAGGGTGAAGACGTCGTCGCCGGCACGCGTACGCCGCAACAGATCACTCTCGAAGGCTCGCAGCGTTGGGCACAGCTGGCGATGGTCAGCGAAGAAGATCGCCGCAGCCGCTTCCCATCGCTCGAAGAGCTGATGCCGGATATCTACAAGCAGCTGCTGGCCGCCGAAACAAAGCTCGAGGAACACTACAAGGACATGCAGGACGTCGAGTTCACCATTCAGGAAGGCCGCCTGTGGATGCTCCAGACGCGTGGCGGCAAGCGTACCGGCGCGGCCATGGTGCGCATCGCGATGGAAATGCTGCGTCAGGGCATGATCGACGAGAAGGAAGCCCTGCGGCGCGTCGGTCCGGATCGCCTCAACGAACTGCTGCACCCGGTCTTCGACCCGGCAGCGATCAAGAAGGCACGTTCCATCGCCCACGGCCTGCCGGCTTCGCCGGGCGCCGCCACCGGCCAGATCGTCTTCTTCGCCGACGAAGCCGAAGAATGGGTCCGCAAGGGCAAGGCCGTGATCCTGGTGCGTCAGGAGACCTCCCCCGAGGACCTGCGCGGCATGAGCGTCGCCACTGGCATTCTGACCGCGCGCGGCGGCATGACCTCGCACGCGGCAGTCGTCGCACGCGGCATGGGCAAGTGCTGCATCTCGGGTGCCGGCGCGGTGCGTGTCGATTACCACGCGCGGACCATGTCCGTCGGTGGTGAGACCTACAAGGAAGGCGACTGGATTTCGCTCGACGGCTCGACCGGCAATGTCTTCGAAGGCCAGGTGCCAACCAAGGAAGCCGAGCTGACCGGCGACTTTGGCGCCCTGATGGACCTCACCGACAAGTACAAGCGGCTGGGTATTCGCGCCAATGCCGACACCCCGGACGACGCCAAGGCCGCGCGCAATTTCGGCGCCAAGGGCATCGGCCTCTGCCGTACCGAGCACATGTTCTTTGAAGGCGACCGCATCAAGGCCGTCCGCGAAATGATCCTCGCCGAGGACGAAGCCGGCCGCCGCAAGGCACTGGCCAAGCTGCTGCCGATGCAGCGCGGTGACTTTGAAGGCCTGTTCCGTGAAATGAGCGGGCTGGCGGTCACCATCCGCCTGCTCGACCCGCCGCTGCACGAATTCGTCCCGCACGACGAAGCCAACCAGAAGATCATGGCCCACGAAATGAATGTGCCGCTGGGAGTGATCAAGATGCGGGTCGATGACCTGCACGAGTTCAACCCGATGATGGGTCACCGCGGCTGCCGCCTCGGCATTACCTATCCGGAAATCACCGAAATGCAGACCCGCGCGATCATCGAGGCGGCGCTCAACATGAAAGCCCAGGGATTCGACGTCAAGGCCGAGATCATGGTGCCACTGGTCGGGACGGTACGTGAATTCAACGCCCAGGCCAAGATCATCCGCAAGACCGCTGACGCCGTCTTCGCCGCGCGTGGCGAAAAGATCGACTACATGGTCGGCACGATGATCGAGACGCCACGTGCGGCCCTGATCGCCGACAGCATTGGTCAGCAAGCGGAGTTCTTCTCGTTCGGAACCAACGACCTGACGCAGATGGCGATGGGTTTCTCGCGCGATGACGCCGGCAAGTTTCTGCCGAGCTATCTGAAAGACGGCATGTACGAGCGCGATCCCTTCGAGTCGATCGACCAGAAAGGTGTTGGCCTGCTGGTCGAAATGGCCGTCGCGAAAGGTCGTGCGGCGCGCCCGGGAATCAAGCTGGGCGTCTGTGGTGAACACGGTGGCGACCCGGATTCGATCACCTTCTTCCATCGTACCGGCCTCGACTACGTCAGTTGCTCGCCTTTCCGCGTGCCGATTGCCCGCCTGGCAGCGGCGCGAGCGGCCATCGACGACGCCAGCTGAGCTGAGCAGCCACTCATCCGACAGTCTTCGTTCCCGGTTCCCCTGCGCAGCGACATCGCCAGGTTCCGGGCTCGAAGGAGGTCGGATCTGTCAGTTCTTGCGACCGCCAGGGCCCCGGCCCTGGCGAGCCGTAATCGCCGACGAAAAGCACCGCCTGGCTCCCAGGCGGTGCTTTTTTATCGGGAAAGCCCTTGCCCGCATTTTTACGCCGTGACGCGCAGTGGGCTTGCCACCTCCAGTTTCCTGATGGCCTTCAATTGATGAACTTCGAACTTCTCGCCGCCGACGGCGCAGCCCGTCGAGGCCGCATCAGCCTCGCCCATGGCATCGTCGAAACCCCCACCTTCATGCCGGTTGGCACTTACGGGACGGTCAAGGCGATGACCCCGCGCGACCTGATCGAAAGCGGCGCGCAGATCTGTCTCGGCAACACCTTCCACCTTTGGTTACGACCGGGTCTGGAGGCCATTGCCGCACATCGTGGACTGCACCGCTTCATGTCCTGGGATGGACCGATTCTCACGGATTCGGGCGGTTTTCAGGTTTTTTCGCTCGGCGCACTGCGCAAGATCACGGAAGAAGGAGTCACCTTCCAGTCGCCGATCAACGGCGACCGGCTTTTTCTGACGCCTGAGGAGTCGATGCGCATCCAGCATGTGCTCGATTCGGACATCGTCATGATTCTCGACGAATGCACGCCCTACCCCGCCAGCCACGGCGAAGCCGCTACCTCGATGCAGCTTTCGCTACGCTGGGCGCAGCGCTCGCGTGCCGCGCACGAGCGGCTCGCCAATCACAACGCCCTGTTCGGGATCGTTCAGGGCGGCATGTACGAGGACCTCCGCGACGAGTCGCTGGCAGGGCTCGCCGAAATCGGCTTCGATGGTTACGCCATCGGTGGCCTGTCGGTCGGTGAGCCAAAAGACGACATGGCGAGAATCCTCGCCCACACCGCGCCACGCCTGCCAGGCGACAAACCGCGCTACCTGATGGGTGTCGGAACGCCCGAGGATCTGGTGGCCGCGGTGCAGGTGGGCATCGACATGTTTGACTGCGTGCTGCCGACGCGCAACGCACGCAACGGTCATTTCTTTACCCGACACGGTGACGTCCGGATCAGAAACGCCAAGCACAAGACAGACCCTCAGCCGCTCGACGACAGCTGCGACTGTTATACCTGTCAGAACTTTTCGCGCGCCTACCTGCATCACCTGCACCGCGTTGGCGAAATCCTCGGCGCGCAACTCGGCACCATGCACAACCTGCACTATTATCACCAGCTGATGCATGAACTGCGCACGGCGATTGCTGCCGGCACGCTCGCCGAAACGGTGCGCAGCTTCCACAGCCGCCGCCGTCGGCAGCCGGAATGATAGTGCTATAATTGCGGGTTCAATTTAAACCTTCCATTCTAGGAGACTGATGTGCTAATCAGTACCGCCCACGCCCAAACCGCTGCCGCTGCCGACCCAACGGGTGGCTTCATGCAGCTCCTGCCGATCATTTTGATGTTCATCGTCCTCTACTTCCTGATGATCCGGCCACAGATGAAGCGCACCAAGGAACACAAGGCGCTGGTCGAAGCCCTTGCCAAAGGCGATGAAGTAGTCACCGGTGGCGGCATTGCCGGCCGCATTACCAAGGTCGGCGAGAATTTTATCGCCATCGAGGTTGCCACCGCCGTCGAAATCCAGGTCCAGAAACAGGCGGTCACGCTGCTTCTGCCAAAAGGCACGCTGAAGGCACTCTAACCACCAGCCGGGCGCCTGCCTCCGGGCAGCGCTCGCGTCCTCTGACGGCACAAAAAGTATTCATGAATCGCTATCCGCTCTGGAAGTACGTCCTCGTCGGCCTGGCACTGCTGTTCGGCCTGATCTACACCTTGCCCAACTTCTTTGGCGAATCGCCTGCGGTGCAGGTTTCAAGCGCCAAGGCGACGCTGAAGATCGACAACAGCACCCGTGAACGCGTCGCCAGCACTCTGCAGGCAGCCGGGATAGCGAACAGTGGCCTCTTTCTCGACAGCAATGGCGTCAAGGTTCGCCTGTTGAGCAACGATACGCAGCTGCAGGCAAAGGATGTCCTGGAGAAGCAATTCAACCCGGACAGTAGCAACCCGCAATACGTCATCGCCCTGAATCTCCTGTCGAGTTCGCCGCAATGGCTGACCAGGCTGCACGCGCTGCCGATGTACCTCGGCCTCGACCTGCGTGGCGGCGTACATTTCCTGCTGCAGGTGGACATGCCGGGCGCGCTGACCAAACGCCTGGACTCGCTCGGCGCTGACCTGCGCACCCTGCTGCGCGACAAGAATGTCCGCCACGCCGGCATCGACCGCCAGGGCGAGCGCATCGTGATCCGCTTTCGTGACCAGGAGAAGCGCAACCAGGGTCGCTTGACGCTCGAGGAGAACCAGCCCGATCTGCTCCTCCTTGATCAGGGCGAAGACAGCGACCTCAAGCTGGTCGCCAGCCTGCGCCCGGAAGCCATCAAGCGCCTACAGGATTTCGCGCTCAAGCAGAACATCACCACCCTGAACAACCGCATCAACGAACTCGGTGTTGCCGAGCCGGTGATTGCCCAGCAAGGCGCTGATCGCATCGTCGTGCAGTTGCCGGGCGTGCAGGACACCGCCAAGGCCAAGGACATCCTCGGGCGCACCGCGACGCTGGAAATTCGCATGGTCGAGGAAACGCCAGGTGCCGTCGAAGCGGCGCTGGCTGGCCAGGTACCCTTCGGCAGCGAGCTCTATGTCGAGCGCGACGGCGCACCGCTGCTGGTCAAGAAGCAGGTGGTGCTCACCGGCGACCGCCTGACCGACGCCCAACCCGGTTTTGACGGTCAGACCAACGAAGCGGCGGTGCACCTGACGCTCGACTCGCCGGGTGCGCGCATTTTCAAGGACATCACCCGCGACAACGTCGGCAAGAGAATGGCCATCCTGCTGATCGAGAAAGGCAAGGGCGAAGTGGTCACTGCACCGGTCATTCGGGCAGAGATTGGTGGTGGTCGGGTGCAGATTTCAGGCCGCATGACGACCACCGAAGCCAACGATACGGCGCTGCTGCTGCGCGCCGGTTCGCTGGCCGCGCCCATGGAAATCATCGAAGAACGCACCATTGGTCCCAGTCTTGGTGCCGAAAACATCGCCAAGGGCTTCCAGTCAACGATGTGGGGCTTCGCCGCCATCGCCGTCTTCATGATCGCCTACTACCGCTTGTTCGGCCTAGTGTCAGTCATCGCCCTGGCCTCCAACCTGCTGTTGCTGGTCGCCCTGCTCTCCTTGCTGCAGGCAACCCTAACCTTGCCGGGTATCGCGGCCATCGCGCTGACCCTGGGCATGGCCATCGACGCCAACGTGCTGATCAACGAACGCATCCGCGAAGAACTGCGCAATGGTTCATCGCCGCAAGCAGCGATCCACACCGGTTATGAACGCGCCTTCGGCACCATTCTTGATTCCAACGTCACGACTCTCATTGCCGGCCTGGCGCTATTGATGTTTGGCTCCGGCCCGGTACGCGGCTTCGCGGTGGTGCACTGCCTTGGCATCATGACTTCGCTGTTCTCGGCAGTGGTCGTCTCGCGCGCAATGGTCAACCTGATCTATGGCCGGCGCCGCAAGGTCGAAACATTGGCCATCGGCCAGGTGGACTGGAAACCGGCCAGCGCCGGCTCGGCCGCCGTCAAATAGGGACGCACCAGCATGGAATTCTTCCGAATCAGCAAAGACATCCCGTTCATGCGCCATGCGCTGGTGTTCAACGTCATCTCGTTGCTCACTTTCCTGCTGGCGGTGACCTTTCTTTTCACCCGCGGTCTGCATCTCTCGGTGGAGTTCACCGGCGGAACGCTGATCGAGCTCCACTACACGCAGACGGCGGACCTCGAAAAAATCCGCGACGGGCTCGGCAAAGCGGGCTATACCGACCTCTCCGTACAGCACTTCGGGTCCAGCCAGGACGTCTTGGTCCGCCTGCCTCTGAAGGCCGATCAGAACACGGCCAGCATCGGTCAGTCGGTCATCGAAGCGCTCGCCGTTGAAGCGCCTGGCGCCACGCTGCGCCGCGTCGAATTCGTTGGCCCGCAGGTCGGTAGGGAACTGGCCGAAAACGGCGCCCTGGCGCTGCTGGTGGTGATCATCGGCATCGTCCTCTACCTGTCGTTTCGTTTCGAGTGGCGATTCTCGATATCGGCGATCATCGCCAACCTGCACGATGTGATCATCATTCTTGGCTTCTTCGCTTTCTTCCAGTGGGAATTCTCACTTTCCGTGCTGGCGGCAGTCCTCGCCGTGCTCGGCTACTCGGTCAACGAGTCAGTGGTCGTTTTCGACCGTGTCCGCGAGACTTTCAAGAAAGTGCGTGGCCTGAGCACGCCGCAAGTCCTCGACCACGCAATCACCAGCACCATCTCGCGCACCGTGATCACCCACGGATCAACGCAGGTCATGGTTCTGTCGATGTTGATCTTCGGTGGCGAGACCCTCTATTACTTCTCGCTGGCGCTGACCATCGGCATCTGTTTCGGGATCTACTCCTCGGTTCTCGTCGCCAGCCCGCTGGTGATGTGGCTCGGCGTCTCACGCGAGCAGTTCGTCAAGCCGAAAAGGAAAATCGAAGGCGCCAACGAGGACGGCGCCGTCGTCTGAAGTGTGGAGTGTGGAGTGTGAATTCCCGACTCAGACGGCGAAGACATGCTTGGTGCGCAGCGTCTTGCGCTCCTCCACGAGCATCAGCAGACGATCAATATTGACATGCTTGCCGGGGTTCGCACGCGCGTCCTCAGTGTGCTCGGCAAACATCTCCAGGCCTTTCCTGGCCGCCTCCGGAGTAATCGCCCCGTAGGTCTGTGCGAGGTGGTTGTACACCGCCACTGAGCCCTGGCTGCCTGCCTTGTTCTCGATCACGGCCTGCACTTCGCCGGCAGTGTCGAGCAGATTGATCGCCGCGATGTGCGACACCCCCGGCAGCTTCTTCAGATTCTCGGCAAACTGGGCCATCGTCAGCCCTTCCGGCGCGTGCGAAGGGTGCGGAAAATGCCGATCGCCACGCCGATGGTGATGCAGGTCGCGAGCGTCGCCAGGACATCGCTCCAGCGTGTTTGCTCGACACCAACGGCAGACGACCAGACGGCGGCGATCAGACCGCCGGCGAGCACACCGAGCACGGCACCTAGAAAGATGGCCCCTTGCAGCGCCCCACGCCGACCGTCCTCGCCACAGCAGCTGGGGCAGTAGCGGGCGTCACCGGGCAAGATCCGCTGGCAACTGCCGCAAACGATCGGCTCGAGCAGCTCGCCGTCGCTCGTCGACACAGGCGTCGCATGGGTATCGGGGCGATCGGGACGCAGGGGAGCAGTGGCGCCCATCAAATCCTCCTCGCCAGTTCAGCGGCCTTGCCGGTGTAGTCCCAAGGCGTCAGCGCCAGCAGTTCGGCCTTCGCTACCGCTGGAATCTCCAGCGTCGCGACGAAGTCCTGCATCGCCTGCCGTGAAACCCGTTTGCCACGAGTCAGCTCCTTGAGTTTCTCGTACGGATTGGCGACCGCATAGCGCCGCATCACCGTCTGCACTGGCTCGGCGAGCAGTTCCCAGTTGGCGTCGAGATCTGCATGCAGGCGCGCTGCATCGGCTTCGAGCTTGTTCAGACCACGCAGCAGCGAGTCGTAAGCGAGCAAGGTGTAACCCAAGGCCACTCCCATGTTGCGCAACACCGTCGAATCGGTCAGGTCGCGCTGCCAGCGCGAGACCGGCAGCTTCTCGGCAAGGTGACGTAACAGTGCATTGGCCAGGCCGAGGTTTCCTTCCGAGTTCTCGAAATCGATCGGATTGACCTTGTGCGGCATGGTCGACGAGCCAATCTCGCCAGCCTTGAGCTTCTGCCTGAAGAAACCGAGCGAGATATAACCCCACAGGTCACGGTTCAGGTCGACCAGAATCAGGTTGGTGCGGGCAAAAGCGTCAAACAGTTCCGACATGGCGTCGTGCGGCTCGATCTGAATGGTATAGGGATTGAACTCCAGGCCCAGCGCTTCGACGAAGCGACGCGCCAGACTCTCCCAGTCAAAATCCGGGTAAGCGGCGAGATGGGCATTGTAGTTACCCACTGCACCATTGATTTTGCCGAGCAGCGCCACGCGGGCGATACCCGCGCGTGCGCGGCTCAGGCGATGGGTGACGTTGGCCATTTCCTTGCCGAGCGTCGTCGGCGTCGCCGGCTGGCCGTGCGTACGCGACATCATCGGCAGTTCGGCAAATTCGTGCGCCAGATGGCGAAGGCGTGCCAGCACGCGGTCCAGCATCGGCAACATCGTTTCGTCCCGCGCCGTCTGCAGCATCAGGGCGTGTGCCAGGTTGTTGATGTCCTCGGAGGTGCACGCGAAATGGATGAACTCGGCGACGGCCATCACTTCCGCATTGCCTGCCAGGCGCTGCTTGATCCAGTACTCGAGCGCCTTGACATCATGGTTGGTGACCGCCTCGATCGCTTTCACCTCGCCCGCCTGCTGTGCACCGAAATCGCTGACGAGAGCATCAAGCTCGGCCAGGGTTGGCGCAGAAAAGGCCGGGATTTCGACGAAATGCGGTTCGGCAGCCAGCGCCTTCAGCCACTCGATCTCGACCTGCAAACGACGACGGATGAGTCCGTATTCCGAAAACTGGGGGCGCAGCGGGTCAAGCCTGCCCGCGTAACGGCCGTCCAGCGGTGAAAGGGAAACAAGTGCGGAATCGGGCATGGCGAGCATCCTTGAGGCGTGTGCAGGGTAGCCCGCTATTTTACCCGTCCACGGCATGCGCTCGTAATTGAGATACGGCTGCGATGGTATAATTGTGCGTAAATATTTACCGTCAGGAAACAAATGAAGCTCATCGGATCGCTGACCAGCCCCTACGTCCGCAAGGCACGCGTCGTTCTGGCAGAAAAGAAAATCGACTATGAGTTTGAGCTGGATTCGCCATGGACTCCGGCAACGCAGGTGGCCAACGTCAATCCGCTGGGAAAAATACCGGTCCTTCTCCTGGATGACAGCACCAGCCTGTTCGACTCACGAGTGATTGTCGAGTATCTGGACAATGTCGCTCCGAACAACAAATTGATGCCCAACCAGAATCGCGAGCGCATTGAAGTCAAGCGCTGGGAGGCGCTGGCTGACGGCGTCTGTGATGCAGCCGCGCTGACCTTCCTGGAAAAAAAGCGCCCGCCCGCTCAGCAAGCTGCGGACTGGATCAAGCGCCAGGAAGACAAGATTGGCCGCAGCCTGGAGTTCATGGCCGAAGAACTGGGTGACAAAAGCTTCTGCATGGGCATGCATTTTTCGCTCGCCGACGTCGCCGTGGGCTGTGCGCTTGGCTATCTGATCCTGCGTTTCCCCGAGATCCACTGGCAGGAACAGCACGCCAACCTTGCCCGCCTCTACGGCAAACTGATGACACGCTCCGCCTTCGCCGAGACCGTGCCGCACGACTGATCAGGATTGCCCGAGCGCGCCCCCGCTCCGCCCAGCGCCTCGGCCCTAGCGGCCGCTCCCTGGCGGTGAGGCGATGGCGTCGGCATCGATTCCCTGGCCGCCAGCCTCGACCGCATCCGCCTTGCCGTCTTCCTGTAGCAAGGCCTCTTCCGCGCGTCGATTGAGAACGATGATGCTGATCCGGCGATTGATCGAGCTGAGCGGATCGTTCTTGTCGAAGAGTACGGTGGACGACAGGCCGACCACGCGCAACACCTTATGCTCATCCATGCCGCCGGCAATCAACTCGCGCCGCGAAGCGTTGGCACGATTGGCCGACAACTCCCAGTTCGAGAAACCCTTGGCACCGCCACCGAACTGGGCGGCGTCGGTATGCCCCGAGAGACTGAGCTTGTTCGGTACGGCATTCAGCGCTTTGCCAATTTCATGCAGAATGGTGCGCGTATAGCTCTTCAGGTCGGCGCTACTGGTATCGAACATCGGGCGATTCTGCTCATCGACGATCTGAATGCGCAAGCCCTCGCTGGTAATGTCGATCAACAACTGGTTCTTGAACTGCCTGAGCGCCGGATTGCTTTCAATCAGCTTTTCTATATTCTCCTTGAGTTGCCCCAGCATCAACGTCTCGCGCTCTTCAAAGGCCTTGCGTGCATGTTCGGCGTTGGTTTCCTTGAGGTTGATGGTCTTGCTCTTGGCGTCGATGTCGCCCTTCTTGACCTGGCCGGAAGTGCGCGTCAGGTCCTTGCCACCACCCTTGAGAACACTCGAACTGTCGCCGGTCCCCGAGCCTCCCTGCGAAGCGATCTTCAGCGGGTTCTGGAAGTAGTCGGCGATCCCCTGCAGATCACCGCTGGCAGTCGAGCCGAGCAGCCACATCAGCAGGAAGAAAGCCATCATCGCCGTCACGAAATCGGCGTAGGCAATCTTCCAGGCGCCCCCGTGGTGCGCCGCTGCCACCTTCTTGATACGCTTGATGACGATCGGGCGTACGTCTTCGCTCATTCAGCGCCTCCCCTGAGTCGCATCCGCATCGCCTATTTGCCTTTGCGATTCTTGAGTTCTTCTTCGAGTTCGCCAAACGTCGGACGCACCCCGGAGGCCAGGGTCTTGCGACCGAATTCGACGGCCACCTGTGGTGCGTAGCCGGACATCGACGCCAGCAGGACGACCTTGATCACCTGATAGATTTTCGCACCGTCCTGCGCCTTCTGTTCGAGCAGGCTGGCCACCGGCGAGACGAAGCCGTAAGCGATGAGGATACCGAGGAAGGTACCGACCAGCGCACCACCGATCATTTTTCCCAGCACCGCCGGCGGCTCGCCGACCGAGCCCATGACGTTCACCACGCCCATCACGGCGACGATGATACCGAAGGCCGGGACCGCGTCGCCGACCTTGGAAACGACATGCGCCGGCATCTCGGCCTCGTGATGGTGGGTATCGATTTCGATATCCATCAGATTCTCGATCTCGATGGCGTTGAGGTTGCCGCCGACCATCATGCGCAAATAATCGGTGATGAACTCCATCACATGATGATCGTTGGCAAGCACCGGGTACTTGCTGAATATCGGGCTGTCGTGAGGATTCTCAACGTCGTTCTCGATCGACATCAGCCCTTCCTTGCGCACCTTCGCCAAGACCTCGAAGAGCATCGCCAGCAGGTCGACGTACAGCACCTTGGTGAACTTCGAGCCTTTGAAGATTCCCGGCAAGGCAGCAATTGTCGACTTGATGATTTTCAATTCGTTACTTGCGACGAAGCCACCAATGGTCAAACCAACGATCGCAATGTATTCCATCGGCACCCACAGCGCCGCCAGGCTGCCGTGAACGGCGTAGGTGCCCAGTGCTGCCGCCAGAATGATTACGTAGCCAACAATCAGAAACATCCGCTCCCCCTTGTCATCGCGCCCAAGGCGCGTGTCGCTGACTTAACACAGCATTGTCGCGCATTGTATAGCCAGATGGCACACTGCAGGCACCGGCCGAACGGCAAGGCAGCGCCACTTCGGCAAAAGATTGGTCGGTTTCGAGCCCCGCGTGCCGGGCCGCCTCCCCGGCACCCAACCCGCGACCGCCACTTGCCCTGCGGCAGAGGCCAGCGCCATCGCCACAGGCGATGCTCTGCCGGCCGGAATCATATAGACTTGCGGCGTCATCGAACGCAGTGCGGGGACTCCGAGAAATGTATTTCTGCAGCGAATGCGGCGAAGCGGTCAGCCTGTCGATTCCGGAGGGTGACAACCTACCCCGGCACGTATGCCAAAGCTGCGGCGCGATCCATTACCAGAACCCGAAGCTGGTGATCGGTTGCATCGCCGAATGGCAGGAAAAAATCCTCCTCTGCCGACGTTCGATCGCCCCACGCTACGGCTTGTGGACCCTGCCTGCCGGTTTCATGGAGAACGGTGAAACGACCCGCCAGGGCGCGCTGCGCGAAACACTCGAAGAAGCCTGCGCACGCATCGAGCTTGGCGAACTGTTCTCGCTGGTCAACATCCCGCACATCAACCAGGTGCACCTCTTCTACCGTGCCCGCCTGCTCGATACTGGCTTCGCAGCCGGATTGGAAACCCTGGAAACAGCCCTCTTCGCCGAAGCAGAGATCCCGTGGCAGGAACTCGCTTTCCAGAGCGTCACGCTCTGCTTGCGGGCCTATTTTGCCGACCGCAAGACGGGTCGCTTCGTGCTCCACGAAGAAGAGTTGCGGCCAGCGGCGGCACACGCCTGAGCCCGTCCGCGCGCAGGTGAGTCCCGGTAGCAGCGGCGTCCTTGCCGCCCGCCGATAATGGCAATCAGGCGTTGTAGCCTAAGTCTTGTTCCGCTGTTCGTCCTGACGCATTTTTTTGTGGAAGTAATACGGGAACCAGACCGACATGCCGAGGAGGAAGACAATCACGAAAACGCTGAACAGACCGTAATCACTCGAAAACAACAGATCCCAAGCCATTTCTCACCTTTCTTTATCAACTGAAATTTTTTCTTTGGGAGGCAGTGCTCGGGCCGAGGGTAGCAGCCGCAGCGCAGGCTGTTTGTCACTCTCCCAGTCGCCCGCCAACAGCCACTCCTGCTGTTCATCTTCAAGAACAAGATGCCAGCGGCCATGGATAGGCAGCAGCTTGGCGCCATAGACACCGCCCCCTTCGGAGCGCATTGAAACGCTCTGATCGAAACCCGGCCGCGTCGGGTGCGTAATGCGCAAAGTGAGCGTCGCCGGCAACGGCGTCCCCTCCTTGGCACGCAGCAGAACGCGAATGCGATCGCGATCCCCGCCGAGAATCAGCTCCGCCTCGAGCCCCAACTCGGCCGCACGCTGGTGACGCTCGCTGCGTTGATTGATCGCCAGTCCCTGCTTATAGTAATCGTCGGCCACCAGGCCATCATTGCTGATCACTGCCAGATAGGCTGTCGCCACACCAGCGACAATGACCACCGCCGGCCCGAGCATGATCAGCCAGGGCCAGGGCTCGCGGTACCATGGGCCGCTATCGGTCGCGCGCCTACTCGTCATGGCATGAAAAAGCTTGCTTTTTCGCGAACCGAGAGCTTGTCGTCGGTCTCGGAACGGACCTCGAAAAAGATTTCATTGGAGCCTTTTTTCCCAACCCCTGGCTCGACTCGCGCCGAGAGGGAAACGGTCTGCGACGAAGCGGCCGGAAGATCAACAAAGCGCTCGCCAAGGATATCGATACCGTCCATGCCGCTGACCGTGATCGCATAGCGGTGCGGGACTTCGGCGGTATTCGAAATGCGCAGCGTGAACACGTTCTCGATACGCCCGTCGGTGGCCTCGCGTGACAGGCTCGAACGATCACGCAACACGTCCAGCTTCAGCGGCACGCGCTGGCTGAGGCTCCACACGGCAGCGAGGATGATGGCCAGCAGGATGCTGCTATAGAGCAGCGTTCTGAAACGCCACAGGTGCCCGATGATCTCGCGCGCCGTGTAGTGTTTGGCCAGAGCGTTCTCGGTCGAGTAGCGAATCAGGCCGCGTGGCGAACCGACTTTGTCCATTACCTGATCGCAGGCATCGATACAGGCCGCACAGGCAATGCACTCGAGCTGTAGACCATTGCGAATATCGATACCGGTCGGGCAAACCTGAACGCAGATGCTGCAGTCCACACAGTCACCCAGTGGCGGCGCATCGGCAGCCCCTTTCTTCTTGCGCAGCCCGCGCGGCTCGCCGCGCTCAGGGTCGTAAGTAATGATCAGCGTGTCGGAGTCGAACATCACGCCCTGGAAGCGTGCGTACGGGCACATGTACTTGCAGACCTGCTCGCGGAGAAAACCGGCCATCATGTACAGGAAAAAAGCATAAAAGAAGACCCAAAAAGCTTCCCATGGCCCGATCCGGAACGACAGCATTTCCGCGAGCAGTTCCTTGATTGGCGTGAAATAACCGACGAAGGTAATCCCCGTCCATAGCGCAACCAATAGCCACAGCGAATGCTTGACGAACTTGAGCCGGAACTTGCGCGCATTCATCGGCTGCGCGTCGAGCTTCATTCGTGCCGGACGTTCGCCCTCGATCTTGCGTTCGATCCACATCAGTATTTCGGTGTACACGGTCTGCGGACAGGCGTAGCCGCAGAACAGGCGCCCGCCCACGGCGGTGACCAGAAACAGTCCATAGGCCGAAATCACCAGCAGGATCGCCAGATAGATGACGTCCTGCGGCCAGAAGACCATGCCGAAAATGTAGAACTTGCGTTCGACGATATGGAAAAGAACCGCCTGGCGGCCGTTCCATTCGAACCAGCACAAACCGTAGAACAAGGCCTGAGTAAAAAACACCATCGCCCAGCGCCAGTTGTTGAACAGCCCCGTCACGGTACGGGCATACACTGTTTTGTGCTTCTCGTACAAACCTTCGACGTTGATGGGAATTGCCTTGGCCTGTCTGTTGGCTGCCTCATTCATGATCTTAGCTCCGATCAATTTCAGAATTACATCAAACGCTAATATACAGATTGGCGTCCGAAGTGGGTTTGATATGTATCAGCGACAGGAGCGATTCGGGAGCAGCGCATGTTCCAAGCCTTTTCGTGAAGCCGCCGACGACTCGTCCACGGCCGTTTGGCTCGCTTACTGCTGGACGCCACGCAGTTCGCCGAGACGCCTGGCAACCAGAAGCGACCACTTGTCGAAGGCATCCTTGGCGTAGGACCAGGCCTGGAACGAATTCAGGTAGCCGCTGGCCCAGGTCTGGGCTGTGCCGACGGCGCTCCCGTCGACGTCTGCCGCGTACTTGCGGCCGATCTCGGTGTCCCGGCATTCGGCGACGATGGTGCCCGACCCGCCATCGCGGAACTGCATCTCCATGCCCGTCTCGCCCATGTAGGGGGTGGAACCCGCCGGCCGGCCGGTGGCCGCACCGGAGCCCGCTTCAACGACGAAACCGTAGGGAATCAGCGTTCCGGCGACGCTATCGGTCACCTTGGTGGGTACCAGGTCAGTGAGCGCGATGCGCATTACCAGCACCCCTGGCCCCGCCTGATCGACCACCTGCATCTGCGGCTTCAAGGCCTTGACCAGCGAATCGTGGAAGTAGTCGGTGAGCGTCTTGAGATCACTTGGATCAATGGTCTGCGGCGCGCTCGGGTCCCTCGGTGCGACGAGCGACACCACGATGCGCGAAATCAGCACCTTGTCGTACTTTTTGGCGTCGAGCTTCGGATCTCGCCAGCATTCGGCTCCCTCAGCTCCCGGGGCTGACCTCAGGCGCGCGTAGTCGGACAAGAAACCGCTGTGTGTCATGCGCGTCTTGTCGCTGGCGGTAACCGTTGCGCCACTGCCCATCATGGCGCTGTCGCTCGCGCAGCCGGCGAGGAGGAGAACGGCAGCAAGCGTGGTAAGCGTAAGCGTTGTGGATTTTTTCATCAGGGTTCCTGAAAACTTTTGAATATGAGAAATTGGCTTGGCCAGCGCTTGCCGCGTCCGTGTGACCGTTGGCAACGGATCGCGCAGCAAGAAAAAAGAGCGGCCAGGCGGCCGCTCTTGCTCAGGCTGAACGGCCCCCGCTACTTGCTCTCGCCGCCCTTGCCCAGGCTCATCACATAGGCGGCCAGGACATGCACTTTGGCGTCACCGAGAAATGCCTGCCAGGGAGGCATCTGGTTTGTGCGCCCCTTGCTGATGGTCTCGATGATCGTCGCCTCCGAACCGCCGTACAGCCAGACCTTGTCGGTCAGATTGGGCGCCCCCAGCGCAGCCATTCCTTTTGCATCCGCCCCATGGCAGCCGGAGCAGCCGACGCTGTTGAAAGCTTCCTGACCCTTGGCGGCACGCAGAGAATCGGCTGGCAAACCTGATAGCGAGCGTACGTAGTTGGCGAGATCCTTGATCGTTTCGGCGCCCAGTTGAGCGTGCGCAGGCATGACCCCCGTCCGACCGGCACTGATCGTTTCAACGATCTGGGCCGGCTCGCCGCCCCACTGCCAATCGTTGTCGGCGAGATTGGGGAAACCTTTCCCGCCGTGCGCGTCGGCACCATGACACTGCATGCAATAGGTCAGATACAAGCGCTTGCCAGTTTCGACGCCTTCCTTGTCGGCGGCCAGCGCCGGCAAATCCATCGCCAGGTATTTGTCGTACAGGGGCTTGGTTTCGGCATCAGCTTTCGCCATCTCCTTCGCGTACTGCCCACTCGACGACCAACCCAGTACGCCCTGGAAACTGCCGAGCGTCGGATAGAGAACGCAGTAAACCAGCGAGAAGACCACGGTAATGTGGAACAACCACATCCACCACTTCGGCAGCGGGTTGTTGTACTCCTCGAGCGTCTCGTCCCAGACGTGACCAGTGGTCGCCGCATTGCCGCTGCTGACCGGCGTGATGTTCTGCGACCAGAGCACCACGCTACAGGCAATGATACTGATCGCTGTCAGGAGAATGACGTACCAGTTCCAGAACTGATTCACAAAATCGCTCATGATGCTTTCCTTTTTCCGTTGCGATCCAGGCCGAGTTCGGCCCAATCCGCTTCCTCATCGATGAACGGCAGCATGGCCGCTTCCTCGAAGCGCTTCTTGTTGCTTTTCACGCCGTAGGCCCACCACACCACTCCCAGAAAGGTGAGCAGAGAAACGACGGTGACGATGGCTCGTAGATCGTTGATATCCATGAGCTTACTTCGCGTTCTTCAGTTCGAGACCCATCCCCTGCAGATAGGCGATAAGGGCATCGAGTTCCGTCTTGCCTTCAAGCTGCGCCTTGGCAGCGGCGATTTCCTCATCGGAATAGGGGACCCCGACCATGCGCAGCCTCCGCATCTTGGTCTCGATCTGCGCCGCATCGGCCGGATTGCCCTCCAGGAAAGCGAAAGCCGGCATGTTCGATTCGGGAACCACGTCGCGCGGATTGATCAGGTGTGCGCGGTGCCACTCGTCCGAATAACGCTCGCCGACGCGCGCCAGATCCGGGCCGGTACGCTTCGACCCCCACTGGAAGGGATGATCGTAGACAAACTCGCCGGCGACCGAATAGTGGCCATAGCGCTCGGTTTCGGCACGGAACGGCCGAATCATCTGCGAGTGACAAAGGTAGCAGCCCTCGCGGATGTAAACATCACGCCCGGTCAGGCGTAGCGGACTATAGGGCTTCAGCCCGGCCACCGCTTCGGTGGTTGACTTCTGAAAAAAGAGCGGCACGATTTCGACCAGGCCACCGACGCTGACCACCAGAATGGTCAACACCACCATCAGCCAGACATTGCGTTCAATACTGTCATGCGTAAGTTTCATTTCATTCCTCTCTTAGGCGTGCTGAGCAGCCGGTTGCAGGACCAGCGCATCGTCCACCGTGCGCCCGCCAGCCATCGTCTTGACCATGTTGTAGGCCATGATCAGCATGCCGAAAAGGAAGAGAACGCCGCCGACGAAACGGATCGCCCAGAACGGATACGAGGCCTTGACCGATTCAACAAAGCTGTAGGTCAGGGTACCGTCCGCGTTGACCGCCCGCCACATCAGCCCCTGCATGACGCCGGCAATCCACATCGAAGCGATGTAGAGCACAACACCGATCGTCGCCACCCAGAAATGCACCGTGATCAGTTTGACGCTGAACATTTCCGGCTTGCCGTAGAGGCGCGGCAACAGGTAGTACATCGAGCCGATGGAGATCATCGCCACCCAGCCAAGCGCGCCGGAGTGCACGTGCCCGATCGTCCAGTCGGTGTAGTGCGAGAGCGCATTGACCGTCTTGATGGCCATCATCGGACCTTCGAAAGTCGACATGCCGTAGAAGGACAGCGAGGTGATCAGGAACTTGAGGATCGGATCGTCACGCAGCTTGTGCCAGGCACCGGAAAGGGTCATCACGCCATTGATCATGCCGCCCCAGGAAGGTGCCAGCAGAATCAGCGAAAACACCATCCCCACCGATTGCGTCCAGTCTGGAAGTGCCGTGTAGTGCAGATGGTGCGGGCCGGCCCACATGTAGGTGAAAATCAGCGCCCAGAAGTGCACCACCGACAGACGGTAGGAGTACACCGGGCGGCCTGCCTGCTTGGGTACGAAGTAGTACATCATGCCAAGGAAGCCGGCGGTCAGGAAGAAGCCCACCGCGTTGTGGCCATACCACCACTGCACCATCGCGTCCTGCACGCCGGCATAAGCCGAGTAGGACTTGGTCAGGGAAACCGGGATGGCGGCGCTGTTGACGATGTGCAGCAGCGCAACGGCAAGGATGAAGCCGCCGTAGAACCAGTTGGCGACGTAGATATGGGTCACCTTGCGCTTGGCGATGGTGCCGAAGAACACGACAGCATAGGAAACCCAGACCACCGCGATGAGGATATCAATCGGCCACTCGAGCTCGGCATACTCTTTCGACTGGGTGATCCCCAGCGGCAGCGTGATGGCCGCCAGAACGATCACCGCCTGCCAGCCCCAGAAAGTGAAAGCCGCCAGCCCGTCCGAGAAAATTCGCGTATGGCAGGTGCGTTGTACGACGTAATACGAGGTAGCGAAAAGTGCGCTGCCGCCAAACGCAAAGATCACCGCGTTGGTATGCAGCGGACGCAGGCGCCCGAAATGCAGGAAGCCCAGATTAAGGTCAGGCCAGACCAACTGGGCGGCAATGATCACCCCGACCAGCATTCCGACAATGCCCCAAATGACGGTCATCACGGCAAACTGCCGCACCACCTTGTAGTTGTATGTTGACTGAGTTTCCGACATGGACTCACCTCGTTTATGACTGTAAACCGGTTCTCACCGCCCCTTACACCGCAATGCCCACTACCGCCCCATGGACACCGGCTTTGCGGATGCTATTTTAACCGCTTGCGGCGCAACGTGACACCCGTCAAACAGCGGCCAAACGATCATCGACGTCGAATGGGCAAAAAAAGGGTGCGCCGAGACGCACCCCAACCCCAACCCAGAAAAAGCCCTTCACATCCCGCAGCGCACAATGCCAGCGTGTTGGTGACGCCCAATGCTGACGATGCTGACAATTATCGTAGCCGCAAAAGTATTTCGTTTGATGTGCGTCAAAAGTGCTGGCGGTCGGCCGTCGGGGATTTCGCTCAGCTTGGCCGGCGCCCGTCTTCGGCCGGCGCGGGATCGGGGCCCTTCTCCAGTGGACTTGCGACCCGGTCGTCGTCCATTAAAATGCGGTAGGCCGGGCCCTCGAGGTCGTCGAACTGACCGTTGCGCAGCGACCACCAGAAGGCGATGCCGATCAGGAAGACCAGGACAATCGATATCGGAATCAGCAGGTATAGCGTTTCCATCAGCCCTCATCTCCCGCCGACTTGCTGCAAGCGCATGGAATTGAGCACCACCAGCAGCGAACTTCCCGACATCCCGATACCGGCCATCCACGGAGTGATGTAACCACCCATCGCCAGCGGCAGGGCGACCACGTTGTAAGCGAAAGACCATAACAGATTCTGCCGGATCACCGCCAGCGAGCGGCGCGCGACGAATACGCCACGCCGCAGGTGATCCAGATTTTCGGAGAGCAGGACCAGGTCGGCCTGCGTGCGCGCCAACTGCGCCCCGCCACCCATGGCCACCGAAACCTGTGCCTGGGCCAGCACCGGCGCATCGTTGACGCCGTCGCCGACCATGGCCACCACCACTCCACTGTCCTGCAACCGGCGAACAAAATCCTGCTTCGTCTGCGGTGACGCAGCCGCCACCACCTCATTGATGGCCAGGGCCTGCGCCACGCGCTGCACCGCCGGAGCCGCGTCGCCGCTCAGCAGAATGACCTGCCGCCCCTGCGCCTGCAAGGCCGCGACCAGCGCCGCGGCTTCCGGCCGCGGCTCGTCGCCGACACGAAACAGCGCCATCCAGCCATTCTCGTCGCCGAGAGCGACGACTGTATCACCGCTGGCCAGCACGGCCGCGGCCGACGGCGGCAACGGCTCGCCGTGCAAGGCGAGAACATAGCCGGGTTGGCCGAGACGGACGCGGCGGCCAGCGTGCCGGGCCGTAATCCCCTGCCCCGGCTCGTTGCTCAGCGAGTCAACCAGCGGCAACGCCTGGACGCTGCTTGCGGCGCGCAAGGCGGCAGCGATCGGGTGTTCGGACCCCTGCTCCAGCGCCGCCGCCAGAGCCAGGCAATGCGCCGCCGCCACCTCCTCCGTCAAGGGCAAGACTTCAAGCAAGCGCATACGCCCACTGGTCAGCGTCCCGGTCTTGTCGAACACGAAATGGCTGGCCCGAGCCAGGGTTTCGACGGCGTGGCTACGCGTCACCAGCAGGCCCGCCCGGGCCATCGCCCCGCTGGCCACGCTCAGGGCCACCGGCGTCGCCAGCGACAAGGCGCAGGGACAGGTAACCACCAGCACCGACACCGTGATCCACAGCGCCTGTGCAGGATCGATGGTCCACCAGACGACGGCGACCGCGGCCGCCAGGGCGAGCAAGCTGATGATGAAACGAGCGGCAATCCGATCGGCCAGTTCGACGATGCGCGGTTTCTCGGCCGCCGCCCGCTCCATCAGCCGGATGATCGCCGATAGGCGCGTCGCCTCGCCTACGTGCACCACCTCGACGAGCAACGGGCTTTCGATATTGAGCGCGCCACCGGTTACCGCCAGCCCTGGCTCTTTTCTCACCGGCGCGCTTTCGCCGGTGAGCAGTGCCTCGTCGCTACTGCTCGCCCCTTCGAGCACCCGCCCGTCGGCCGGAATCGTCTCGCCGGGCCGGACCAGCACGACATCGCCGGGCTGCAGGTCGGCGACCATCACCTGCTCGACCTCGCGGCTCTGCGGATAAGCGGCCAGGCGGCCGGCCACGGCCGGCATCAACCTGGCCAGCGCCTCGGTCACGCTGACCGCGCGTTGCCGGGCGCTCATCTCCAGGAAACGCCCGGTCAGCAAAAAAAAGACGAACATCGTCACCGAGTCGAAGTACACCTCGCCGCTCGCCGTCAGGGTGGCCCAGACGCTGGCCGCAAAAGCTGCGCCGACGCCGAGGGCAACCGGTACATCCATGCCGACCCGGCGCAGGCGCAGATCACGCCAGGAATTACGAAAAAACGGTGCCGCCGAATAGAAGACCACCGGCGTGGTCAGCAGCAGGCTCGCCCAGCGCAGCAGCAGCTCGATGTCCGGCGTCATTTCGCCATCGCCGGCCAGGTACAGTGGCACGGCGTACATCATCACCTGCATCATGCCGAAACCGGCAACGAACAGCCGCCACAGCGCACGCCGCCGCTCTTTTCCAGCCAGCTCCTCACTCTTCGCCGGATCGTAGGGATGGGCGTGATAGCCGATGGCGGCGATCGCCGCCAGAATGTCGGAGAGCCTGATGCGCTGCTCGTCCCAGCGAATCCGGGCACGCCGCGTGGCGTAGTTGATGTCCACCGCGGTGACCCCGGCGAGCCGCGAGAGATGCTGCTCGTTGAGCCAGATGCACGCCGAGCAGGTGATCCCTTCGAGGATCAGCGACGCTTCCCGTTCGCTGCCGCCGGCGGCGCCGTCGCGGCCAGCGTCGCCAGCGGCCGGAAGAACGCGCACGAAACTCTTCTGGAAATCCGGGTGATCGTAGACCTGCAGGCCGGCGACCAGCGCCGGCAGCACCTCGCGCGGCGCATTCGGCAGCTGGTCGCGGTTATGGTAATAGTCGGCCAGGCCATTGGCGACGATCGCCTGCGCCACCGCCTGGCAGCCGCCACAGCACATGGCACGCGGCTGACCGTCGATGCCGACTTCAAGATCGACACCAGCCGGCACGGGCTGACCGCAATGGTAGCAATTGCTGTTGTTCATCACTGCCAGGAGAAGTAAAAACGGTAAAGAGCAGCGCCCGGAACCCGCATGCAGCACCGGCTGGCGGCGCCGCCGAGCCCTTGCGCGGAACGAACGCAGCAGCAAAACTGCTGGCATCTTACTGCCAATCGCGCCGCCACACGGACAACAGCCGGCCCGAGGAAGACGGTCGAGCGCTGTTCGATAGCCGCTGACGGTGCACGAAACTGGTTATAATTGCACGTTTTTTTCGCCCTCACCTGCCCCCGATGCTCGTCTATCGAGGTTATTCCCGGCAAGCACACAGCGCCACTGTACTGACCATCGGCAACTTCGATGGCGTACACCTGGGTCATCGTGCGCTGCTCGCCCGCCTCACGGCGACCGCGGCGAACGCCGGCCTGCCGGCTGCCGTGCTCACGTTCGAGCCGCACCCGCGCGAGTTCTTCGCGCCGCAAGCGGCGCCGTCGCGCCTGTCCACGCTGCGCGAAAAACTCGAACTGCTCGCCGATGACGGCGTCGACCTGAGCTATGTCTGCCACTTCAACGCCGCCTTCGCCGCTTTGACGGCGGAAGCGTTCATCGAGCAGGTGCTGGTCGACGCGCTGCGCGTCCGCCATCTGATCGTCGGCGACGACTTCCGTTTTGGCGCCCGACGCAGTGGCGATTTCGCCTTGCTGCGCGCGACCGGCGCCCGCCTCGGTTTTCAGGTCGAAGCCATGCACAGCGTCACTCTCGAAGGCCAACGCGCATCCAGTTCGGCGGTTCGCGATGCGCTCCAGGACGGGCGCCTGGAGCACGCCGCGCGCCTGCTCGGCCGCCCCTATGCGATCGATGGACGCGTGGTGCGGGGTGAACAACTCGGCCGGCAGTTGGGCTTCGCCACCGCCAACATCCGCATCAAGCACCAGAAACCGCCGCTGCAAGGCGTTTTCGCCGTCGAGGTCACGGGACTGCCCGGCGGCCCGCAGCGCGGCGCCGCCAATCTTGGCTACCGCCCGAGCGCCAACCAGGTGACGCGACCGCTGCTCGAAGTACACCTCTTCGACTTCTGCGCCGACATCTACGGCGCGCACCTGAACGTGCGTTTCCTGCACAAGCTGCGCGACGAAATGAAATTCCCCGACTTCAACGCCCTGAAGGCGCAAATCGCTGCCGACGTCGAAGCCGCGAAAGCCTATTTCCAGTTCCGAGACCCGCCATGGCTGACTACAAGCAAACCCTCAACCTGACCGACACGCCGTTTCCGATGCGTGGCAATCTCCCCAGCCGCGAGCCACAGTGGGTCGCCGCCTGGCAGGAGGGCAAGCTCTACGAGCGCATCCGCGCGGCCGCGCAGGGACGGCCACGTTTCGTGCTGCACGATGGCCCGCCCTACGCCAACGGCGACATTCACATCGGCCATGCGGTCAACAAGATCCTCAAGGACATCATCGTCCGCGCCAAGACCCTGGCCGGTTTCGACGCCCCCTACGTTCCGGGCTGGGATTGCCACGGCCTGCCGATCGAGCATCAGATCGAATTGCTGCACGGCAAACACGTGGCGGCCGACCAGGTGCGTGCGCTTTGCCGCGCTTTTGCCGCCGAGCAGATCGCGCGTCAGAAGAAGGACTTCATCCGCCTCGGCATTCTCGGCGATTGGGACAATCCCTACCTGACGATGGACTTCAAGACCGAGGCCGACGAAATCCGCGCGCTCGGCGCGATTCTTGAAAAAGGCTACCTCTACCAGGGCCTCAAGCCGGTCAACTGGTGTCTCGACTGTGGCTCGGCACTGGCCGAAGCCGAAGTCGAATACGAAGACAAGAGCTCGGCGGCGATCGATGTTGCTTTCGAAGTGCATGCCAATCACGCCGACAAAGTGGCCAGGGCCTTCGGCCTGAGCCACCTGCGTGGCCCCGCTTTCGCCGTCATCTGGACGACCACCCCGTGGACCCTGCCGGCCAACGAGGCGGTCAGCGCCCACCCGGACTTCGAATACCAGCTGATCGACACTCCGCAAGGCGCGCTGATCCTGGTTCGCGAACTCGCCGACGCCTGCCTGCAGCGCTATGCCCTGACCGGCAAGGTACTCGGTTCCGCCAGGGGCGCGGCACTCGAGCAAGTGCTGCTCCGCCACCCCTTCCAGGCCCGTGACGTAGCCATCATCTGTGGTCGCCACGTAACCGTCGAAGCCGGCACCGGCCTGGTGCACACCGCGCCGGCGCACGGCACCGACGACTACCTGATCGGCAAGGTCTATGGCCTGCCGGTGAACAACCCGGTCGGCGACGACGGCCGCTTCGTGGCCGGCACGCCGCCGCTGACAGTCGGCGAACTGGTCGGAAAAAGCGTCTGGGAAGCCAACCCGCTGGTCCTCCAGCAGCTCACCGCCAGCGGCCACCTGCTCTGTTCGGAGAAAATCCAGCACAGTTACCCGCACTGCTGGCGCCACAAGACGCCGATTATTTTCCGCGCCACGACGCAGTGGTTCGTCGGTATGGAACAGCGAGCGCGGACGGCAGCCGACGACTCGCCGGCGGCGGGCCAGCCACCGCTCGCCCACAACGACGAAGAAGCGAGCCTGCGTTGGTGCGCCGAACGCGCCGTCGACGAAACGCAGTTCTTCCCGAGTTGGGGTCGCGCCCGCCTCGAAGCAATGATCAAGACGCGCCCCGACTGGTGTGTTTCACGACAGCGGAACTGGGGCGTTCCGATCCCCTTCTTCCTGCATCGCGAGACCGGCGCACCGCATCCGCGCACCGCCGAACTGGTCGAAGCCGTCGCCCAGCGAGTCGAAAAAGCCGGCATCGAAGCCTGGTTCGCGCTCGAGGCGCAGGAACTGCTCGGCGCCGAAAGCGAGCAGTATCGCAAGATGAGCGACACCCTCGACGTTTGGTTCGACTCCGGCGCGACGCACTCGAGCGTCCTGCGCGGATCGCATCGCGCCCAGCTGAGCTACCCCGCCGACCTCTACCTCGAAGGCTCCGATCAGCATCGTGGCTGGTTCCAGAGTTCGCTGCTCATCGGCTGCGCCATGGACGGCCGCGCGCCCTACAATGCCTTGTTGACGCACGGCTTCGTGGTCGACGGCAAGGGCCTGAAAATGTCCAAGTCGAGAGGCAACGTGATTGCCCCGCAGAAAATCGCCGACACTCTGGGCACCGAGATTCTCCGCCTGTGGGTCGCCGCCACCGACTACTCGGGCGAACTGTCGATCTCCGACGAGATTCTCAAGCGCGTCGTCGAATCCTACCGGCGCATCCGCAACACCCTGCGCTTCCTGCTCGCCAACACCGCCGACTTCAACCCCGGGCGCGACCTGCTGGAGGTCGAGCAGTGCCTGGAAATCGACCGCTACGCGCTGGCCCTGACGCGCGAAATGCAGGCGCAATGCGAAGCCGACTACGCCCGCTTCGAGTTCCATCACGTCGTCCAGTCGCTGCAGACTTTCTGCTCCGAAGATCTCGGCGGCTTCTACCTCGACATCCTCAAGGACCGTCTCTACACCACGGCCGCCGGATCGCCCGCGCGGCGCTCGGCGCAAAGCGCCCTGTGGCACATCCTGCAAAGCTTCGTCAAATTGATGGCGCCGATTCTCTCCTTCACCGCCGAAGAGATCTGGCAGCTGCAGACCGGCGACACGGAGCAGTCGGTGATGCTGCACACCTGGCAAGCGCTACCGGAACCGGCAGACGAGGCCGAATTGCTCGGCAAGTGGCGCAAAATCCGCGCCTATCGCGCCGAGGTCATGCGCGCTCTCGAAGAACTGCGCATCGCCGGCAAAATCGGCTCCTCACTGCAGGCCGAGGTCCGCCTGCACTGCGCTGGCGAAAAGCACGCCATCCTCGCTTCGCTCGGCGACGACCTGCGCTTCGTGTTGATCTGTTCGCAGGCGACGGTGATCGAGGTGCTCGACAGCGCTGCCGAGCAGTTGCTCTGCGCGCCCCTGGCGGCGCCCAAGTGCGAGCGCTGCTGGCACGTCCGCGACGACGTTGGCAGCCACGCGACTAGGCCCGGCCTCTGCGGTCGCTGCGTCAGCAATCTCGACGGTGAGGGTGAAAGTCGTGCCTTCGCGTAATATCGAGCGCTGGCTGTGGCTGGCCGGGGTCATCGTCCTCCTCGACCAGCTCAGCAAGTGGCTGGTCCTGGCCTGGCTGCAGCCCGGCGATTCGATCTACGTCGCCCCCTTCTTCAACTGGGTGCTGACTTTCAACCCTGGCGCCGCATTCAGCTTCCTCTCCGATGCCGGCGGCTGGCAGCGCTGGTTCTTCACCGCGCTGGCGCTGGCCATCTCGGCCTGGATCGTCAGCCTCCTGCCGCGCCATAGCGGTGAATTCACAATCTCGCTGGCGCTTACCCTGATCCTCGGCGGTGCTCTCGGCAACGTCATCGATCGCCTGCGCTTCGGCGCGGTGGTCGACTTCATTCAATGGCACGCCGGCGGTTTCTACTGGCCGGCTTTCAACATCGCCGACGCGGCAATCAGCGTCGGCGCGGTGTTGATGATCATCGACCAGTTGTTTGGCACGCACAACAGCGACGAGAATCATCGCCACGCCGCACGCTCGCGCCACGGCGAACGCAATTGAGCCACGACCCTGACCGCGGCGCCGCCGCCAGCAAGCGAGGAAGCGCATGAAGCCCACTCCAGCCACTCCACCCACGCCAAGCACTCCCGCCGCTCCGGAAAGCGCTCCGACCGTCGGCCGCGACAGCTATCTGACGCTGCACTACAGTCTTTCCGACGTGGACAAAACCGAATACGTGAGCACTTTCGATCTCTCGCCGGCGACCCTGCAGATGGGCAGTGGTCAGCTCGCCGAGACGCTCGAGGCTTGCCTGATCGGCATGGCCGCTGGCGAACGCCGGGTCTTCGAACTGGCGGCGGAAGACGCTTTCGGCGCCCACAATCCACGCCTGATCGAACGTATCGCACGCAGCGCGCTGCCGGCGGAGGTCGAACTCAAAGTCAACTCGCTGATCGAATTCAGTTCGCCCGACGGCGCCGGCGATTTTGCCGGCTTCCTGCGCGAACTGACCGAGAGCAGCGCGACCTTCGACTTCAACCATCCGCTGGCCGGCAAGCCGGTGCGCTTCGAAGTCCACATCATCGCCATCATGTGAGGCCCAGCATGCAGATCATTCTCGCCAATCCCCGCGGCTTCTGCGCCGGCGTAGACCGCGCCATCGCCATCGTCGAACGGGCGCTCGAAAAGTTCGGGGCGCCGATCTATGTTCGCCATGAAGTGGTCCATAACAAGTTCGTCTGCGACGATCTACGCAGCAAAGGCGCCGTTTTCATCGACGAGCTGGCCGACGTGCCCAGCGGCGGCACGGTGATTTTCAGCGCTCATGGCGTCTCCAAAGCGGTTCGCGAAGAAGCGGCAGGGCGTGGCCTGAAGGTTTTCGACGCCACCTGTCCGCTGGTCACCAAGGTGCACCTGGAAGTTGCCCGGATGCGCAATGAAGGCCGCGAGATCATCATGATCGGCCACAAGGGACATCCCGAAGTCGAAGGCACGATGGGACAAAGCGGCGACGGCATGTACCTCGTCGAAACCCTCGCCGACGCCCGCCAACTGCAGGTGAAAACCCCTGCCCTGCTGGCCTACGTGACGCAGACCACGCTCTCGATCGACGACGCCGCACAGGTCATCGCCGCCCTCCGGGAGCGTTTCCCGGCGATCATCGGCCCGAAGAAGGACGACATCTGCTATGCCACGCAAAACCGCCAGGACGCCGTCAAGCAACTGGCCCGGGAAAGCGACGTGGTGCTCGTTGTCGGTAGTGAGTCGAGCTCCAACTCCAACCGCCTGCGCGAAGTGGCGGAACTGATCGGCAGCCGCGCCTACCTGGTAGACCAGGCCGATCAGATCGACCCCGCCTGGCTCAGCGGCGCCAGCCGCGTCGGCGTCACCGCCGGCGCCTCGGCACCCGAAGTGCTCGTGCAAAACGTCGTCGATCGGCTCGCCGCGGGTGATCGCAGCAAGCTCGAACAACTCGACGGTGCCGAAGAAAACGTCACCTTTGCGCTGCCGCGCGAGTTGCAGGGCTGAGCCCATGGCGATCGCTGGCGTGACTGCTGCCAGGATCGCCATCGTCGAAGCCGACCTCGAAACGGCTTTCGCTGCTTACCGCGACCCCCTGTATTTCACCGGGGCGAAAGCGCAAGCGGGAAAAGGCGGCGACCGCCGCTTGGTCGTACGCGGGTGGCAGACTGCTGCTTGCCACTTCGACGCGGTCGACCGCGCCATCCGCCGCCAGGAAGACGCGTAGTACCACCTTGCCGCCGGGCAGCGCATGGCCTGCGCTGTCATCGGGTGGCTCGATCGCGGGCTCGTCCAGCGGCACGGCCGCGACGGTCAGTTCGGAGCGACGAAAATACCGCGGGCCCGCTGACAGCTCTGCTGGCAAGGGCTGCACCGGGTAGGGCGGCACAGACGCGGCCAGCAGGCGCTGCCCGTGCGCCGCGAGCCCATCGGCAGACACGCGCGGCGGCGACGGCGCCTTGCTCGCGCCCGCACTCGCTCCCGAGTCTCTACCTGCGCTGCCTGCGCTGCCTGCGCTGCCTGCGCTCCCTGCGCTGATTGCGCTGATTGCGCTGATTGCGCCACTTCCAGCCGCTGCGCCGGCTGCACGGACCTCCTCTGCTGCCCCGCTCGCAGGCGCCGCGCTTGCCGGCTGCGGTCCTTCCCGTCCCGGCTCTTGCAGTGGAGCACGAAGGACGGCGCTGATCGCCGTCGCTGCACGCCCCGCCGCCGGCAACGATGCCACGTCAGCCGCCGCGCCGAATACGCAGCGCAGGGCCGCCAGCCCGCCCAGATGCAAGACCAGGGATAGGCCCAGCGCCAGGCCCAGCTGCTGCCATTTTGGCCACCCCGCCAGGCTGCCTGAGAAGACCGACATCAAAAAATCCACCGTCCGAAAGAGAATGCCGAAACTGGCAGCAGCCGGATTCTAGGCGCCCGAGGCAATGCGGGCGCTGCCACTCGTCCGGCCACTGATGCCGTACATCGCTCGTCGTTTGCGTCGCGGAAGCGCTCGACTATGATTGCACCATTCGCCGGTTCGTCTTCGCCGGCCACCCCTGCTGTCGAGGAGCACCGTGAGAAAGAACCAGTGTGGCTTCACCCTGATCGAAATCATGATGGTGGTGATCATCATCGGCATCCTGACGGCGATCGCCGTTCCCGCCTATTCCGATTACCTGATCCGCTCACGCATCACCCAGGCCACCGCCGGGCTTTCGGAGAAACGCGTACGCATGGAGCAGTTCTTTCAGGATAACCATACGTACTTCCGTGCGGCGGCAGGTGCCGACCCCGAGATCAGTTCTCTCGCCTGCGCCGACGACACCACCGCCAGCCAATACTTCAATTTCACCTGCCCGACCCTCACTGCCACCACCTACACCCTGACGGCCACCGGCAAGAGTTCAATGAGCGGCTTCACTTACACCCTCGACCAGGCCAACGTCAGAAGCAGCACCATTGCCAGCCCGGCACCGTCCGGCTGGGTACATGCACTGGCTGCCTGCTGGATGACCAACAAGGGAGGTGGCTGTTGAACGGCATGCGTGGCTTCAGCCTGATCGAACTGATCGTCGGCATGGCCATCCTCGGCATCCTGATGAGCATCGGCATTCCGGCGTTCAGCGACTGGATGCGCAACGCCAGGGTGCGTACGACAGCCGAATCGGTACTGAACGGCCTGCAGTTGGCCAGGGCCGAGGCGGTGCGACGCAACACCACGGTTGGTTTGTACCTGGTTGACACGACCACCAGCGCTTGCGCGCTGAGCACTGCAGGCCCCAACTGGATCGTCAGTGTCGATTCGCCTGTCGGGCAGTGTGACGTGGCCCCCTCCGATACCCTGGCGCCACGCATCATTCAGTTGCGCGGCGGAACCGAAAGTGGCGGCGCGGCGACAACGGTGGCGGCGGGGCAAGCGGCGATCGTTTTCAATGGCCTTGGTCGCCCCACGCCCCTGCCTGGCGGCACCATCGCTATCAGTTTCACCGACGCAGCGGGTGCCGCCTGCGTGGATGCTGGCGGAGCGGTGCGCTGCCTACGTGCCGAGATTTCGGTCGGCGGCCAGATACGCATGTGCGATCCGGCCTTGCCCACCACTGATGCGCAGGGATGCGGATGAACGGGCGCGCGAAACTTCCCCAGGGGCAATCAGGCGTCATGCTGCTGGAGGCCCTGATCGCGATCCTGATCTTCTCGCTGGGCATCCTTTCGCTGGTCGCCCTGCAGGCGACCGCCATCCAGCTCACTGGCGACGCGAAATACCGGACCGACGCAACGCTGCTGGCGAACCGCTTGATCGGGCAAATGTGGGTGAGCAACGATCTGACCGCTTTTGCAACGGGTGGTGACGCTTACGACGCATGGCTGGCCGACGTGGCAGGCCCTGAAGGTCTGCCAGGCGTTGTCGCGGCTTCGGACGGCGTCACCTCGACCCTGCCGACGGTGACCGTCGACGCAGCGGGGGTGGTTGAGATCACCCTTTTCTGGCGCACCCCGGAGATGGCAACCGATTTAGCCGGCCATCGTCACATCATCGTCTCGCAAATCGCCAGAAATCCATGAACGCCATGAAATCACCTTCAACACGACCACCAACAGCGCCAGTTCTTCGCCGCGGCTTCACTCTTGTTGAAGTGATGGTGGCCATGGTCATCGGCATGCTCGGCCTGATCATCATGATGCAGGTCTTCTCCGCCGCCGAGGGCCAACGGCGAGCCACGACCGGCAGCGGCGACGCACAAAGCAATGGCGCCATGGCGCTCTATGCGCTGCAGCGCGACATCCGTCAGGGCGGTTACGGCTTCAACGCCGTCAACACCTTCGGCTGCCCCCTCGCCCTCCCGGCGCCGGCCAGTCGCACGCTGGCGCAGCTGGCACCGGTGACCATCAATCCGCCGACCGCAGACGTTCCGGCCGGCGATGCCAACACCGACACCTTGCTGATCGCCTATGGCAACAACGAAGGCCCGCCCGAGGGCGATGTGATCACGGCGATAAACGGCTTGCAACTCGCCGTACAGGCGGCGCCAAATTACAGCGTGGGTCCGCCGGGAGATTGGGTCATCGCTGCGCCGTCGGCCCCCACAGCGGGCTGCACCTTCATTCTGGCAGCAGTTACTGCCGTCGTGGCGCCCAACGTCACCGTCAGCGACGTGAGCGGCGCGGTCGATGGCGGCACGCTGTTCAACCTCGGCGCCAACCCGAGATTCCTGGCCTACGCCGTTCGTGGCGGCAACCTGACGGTCTGCGACTACCTTGCCGCCGATTGCAGCTCAGCCGCCAACTATGTCGCCATCGCCAACAACATCGTCAGCCTGCGCGCCCAGTACGGACACGCCTCGACGGATGTGAGCGGCGTCGACTCCTGGGATCGGACCACCCCCGCGGACGCCGACCAGAGAACACTCGCCTGCCTGTGGGCGAGAACCTCAGCGGTACGTATCGCCATCGTCGCCCGCAACAGCCAGGTCGAGCGCGACCCGATCACCGCCGCCGCGCCGCTCTGGGCGGGTAGCGCGGGCGCAGCGCTCACTCTGAGCGGACGTGGGAATTGGCAGAACTACCGCTACAAGGTCTTCGAAACCATCATCCCGATTCGCAACCTGCCCTGGATGGGAACATGTACCTAAGGCAAGCTCTTCTCCACCGCCGCCAAGCCCTCGCCGGTCACCCGCGCAGCAACCAGCGCGGCGTCGTCCTGCTCGTCGCGCTGATCATCCTGGTTGCGCTGACTTTGTCCGGAGTGGCACTCATTCGCTCGGTCGACACCGCCAACCTGATTGCCGGCAACCAGTCTTTCCATCAGTCGGCCGTACACGCGGGCGAACGGAGCACCGAAGTCGCCATCAGCGACTGGCTGCAGCCGCATAACCTGCTGGGCGACACTTCGCTGCACCAGGACAGCAATCCCGTTGCCGTGGCGCCGGGAATTACCGCCGCCAACGGCTACGTCGCCCTCAGGCAGGACCCGGCGATTGGCCAGTCCTGGAATGCTTTCTGGATGGCGACCCTGGCCGCACAGGCGGTTACCGGCGCAACCGACGACGCCAACAACACCGTCTCGTATGTCGTTCATCGCCTGTGCGAACAAAGAGGTGCTCCGCACGTCGCCAACTGCGCCAAGCAACCCGCCTCGATCAGCACCGGCGGCAGCCTCAGCGCTGGCGGCGTCCAGCCGCTGACCAGCAATCAGGTGTATTACCGGATCACCACACGCATTGCCGGACCACGCAATACCGTCGCCTACATCCAGACGATCGTTGCGCTATAGGTCCCCAGAGAATTTGACCAGGAGTTCGCCATGGAAGCCATCAAACACATGACCCGATCGAGCGCGCTGGTCGCCTTGCTCCTCGTCGCTACCAGCGTCCACGCCGGCATCACCTCACTGGCGACTTCGCCGATATCCGGGGCCTCGTCGGTCGCCATCTCGCCGAATATCCTGTTCGTCCTCGACGACTCGGCAAGTATGGACTGGCCTTACCTGCCGGACTGGGCGGGTGACAAGGACGGCGCGCCGCTGCTGCCTCTGTATCAGAAGCGCAACCCGCGTTTCAACGGCATCGCCTACAACCCCGCGGTCAACTATACGCCGCCCAGGTATTTCAATGCCGACGGCACACCCGACACCACCACATACCCCAGCCAGACCACCTGGACGACGGTCAAGAATGACGGCTACGGCGTGCAGGACGACGGCACTGTCAACCTGGTCGGCAACGCCTATTTCTTCACGACTGTCCCCGGCGAATACTGTACCAATCAGAGCATGAAGACCTGCGTCGAGGCCAGCGCAAAGAGTGCCGAGTATCCGGTCCCCGCCTACTTGCGCTGGTGCAAATCGGCAGCCGCTGCCGCCGCCAAAACCCCCGCAGACGGCGACTGCCAGGCGACCGAGATCGATCCGGCCGGCGAAAACACCCCTTTCAACTTCCCGCGCATGCCAGCGCCACGCGTCAGCACCGTCACCATCAGTGGAACCGACAGCACCTCGGTCACCAGCATCAAGGTCCATGACAAAGAGCTCTTGCCAGCGCCGACGGTTGCGTCAAACGTTCCCGAGACCGTGGCCAAAAACGTCGCCGACGGCATCAATGCCTGCACCTTCGAGAAGGCTCTCGACTGCGGGATCGTCGGGTACAGCGCCATCGCCGCGGGCAAGACCGTCGTTATCAGCGCCCCTGGCATCCCTGACGCCGTGGAAAAGCCGGCTATTTCCGCGAGCGGCGAGATGACGCTTGCGACCGTCCCCTTTGCGCCTCCGTCGACGAACGAGGCGCCGGGAGAAAATCTGCTGACCGTCATTACCCCCTCGACGGTGCTCCCCGTCAAGGACGCCCGTCGCAGCGACTGCGAGACCGACCCTTGCTCCTATGAAGCGGAAATGACCAACTACGCCAACTGGTGGGCGTATTACCACACGCGCATGCAGGCCATGAAGACCGCGGCCAGCCTGTCGTTCCAGCCGATCAGCAGCAGCTACCGCGTCGGCTACATGACCATCAACAACAATGCGACGACCGATTTCCAGAATATCGCCGCGTTCGACGCCACCAACAAGAAAGCCTGGTATGACAAAGTCTTCGCTGCGGTTCCTGGCAAACAAACGCCCCTGCGCGTCGCCTTGTCGAACGCCGGCCGCCTGTACGCCGGCCGTCTGAACGATCTGACGTTCAATGGCGTCACCGTCGTAGACCCGGTGCAGTTCTACTGCCAACAGAACGTCACCATTCTGTCGACCGACGGCTACTGGAACGAGGGCGAAGGCTTCCAGTGGAACGGCGTCACTGCCGTCGGTGATCAGGACGGCCCCGGGCTTGAGGTACGTCCGCAACTCGACGCCGGTGGTCCACAAGAGCAGGAAACCAAGTCGTGGACTGAGAAAACGCTGGAGCCGACCTTGGAGCAGGCTCATTTGAAGATCGTTCAGAGCCAGAGTCAGGACAAGCTGGTGCCGACCAGGACAAAAACGCAGCAGACCCAGACGGCGCAGCTCCAGAGCCGGGAGAAAACACAGTGGCAGAGCCAGACTTGGCAACTCGAGATCAGCACCAGCTCGCACCTACAAAGCCGAACAAAGACGCAGCCGCAAACCCGGACGACGGAGGTGCAGTACAAGACCGGCAAACTTCAAGCAAAAACGTACAACCTCCGAAAGAGAACGAAGGACCAGGATCAGGAAAGTACGTCGCATTTGCAGAGCGCGAGCGCACAGCTGCAGAGCAATACGCACCGGTTGCAGCAGAACCTGACTCAGGTTCAGCAACTGACATCGAGCGACGGCGGCACCCGCTGGACCGGTCCGAGCAATGTCGATAAGTGCACGCCGAAGGCAGGGTCCGTCCGCTGCTCCGTATTAGCGGCATCTGGCTGGCTAGACGTTGCCAGCTGCACAGTGGTTAAAGGCGGCGTAACAGGTAGCGGCGGGGAAGATACCAAAACCTACACCACCGATTCAGCCTGCCAGTACGACGACGGCAAGTGGGAGAACGCCGACAGCTGCACAGCGGTTACGAAACCCGTCGGACCAAGCTTCACCGCCGGCACGTGGGTGGAAGGCTGTCGGGCCGACTGGCCAGCTACGGATACCTGGGTCGATGTGGAGTCGTGTAAAGTCACCGATTTCACGCGCTGCCGGTACACCGCTTGGTCATCCTACGAGGACGTCGACTCCTGCGCAGAAGCAAAGCAATCGACTGCTCCCGACTACACGGTTGAAGTCGCGCGTCGATGCAGGGCGAAGACCTGGAGCGACTGGGCGGTGGCCACCACGACATGCGAAACCAAGGCGGGATCGGTAGAGTGCGAGTACAACGATAAAACAAGCGACTGGCACAACGACCCTACCTGCGAGGAATCCTATTCTACGGAATCGCCCTTTACGCTATTAACCAAGAAGGAGTGCAGGATCAACGCCAGCTGGGAAGACGTTCCCCTAGGCTCGACGTGCACCGTGGTTAGCTCCGGGGCGACGCGAACGGATTGTAAATACCTCACTCCGAGCGATTGGAGCGACACTGCCTCGTGTACGGAGGTACTGCCTGCCGGTGCAGTCTACCCGCGGAAAATCGAGTGCCAGAACGTCTGGACGCCGTTTACCGATACCAGCACATGCGACGCGGTAACGGACAAGATAGAGTGCCTGACCGTAGGGTCGGATTTCAAGCCGGCTGCCTCCTGTAAAGCCGTTAGCGGAAAAACGTGGTGCCAATATTCGCTGAAAACCGACTGGACCAACGTCGATGGGTGCACCGAGTCCAAACGATCCTCCGGGCCAATAGATTACCCCGTCGGCAGCGCCACCGAATGTCGGAAGGACTGGGGCGAGTGGACCAATGTTGCCTCGTGCACGGTGTCGACGGACGTACGCGAGTGCCAGTACACCGAATGGAGCGACCCGATCGACGGCACCTCGTGTACGGCCCTGGGTAAATCCACCGGACCAACAAAGTACACCGAGGGACTGGCGAGAAAGTGCGGCGATCCCGTCTGGGCGCCCTGGGCCGATGCGGAATCATGCACGCCAGACGACAGCACCGAATGCGGCACCCCCAAGTGGAGCGACCTGGTTGATTGGGTTAGCACGACCGCCTGCGAGTCGACTGCAACCCGAATCTGTATACCCACGCCAATCAAAGACGACGATGTCGCCTCGTGCGACGAAGGCACAGTGACTGCTGACGGTCGAACCACCACCTGCACGCACCGCAAGCTGCCGGTAGTCACAACGCACGTGCCCAGCGGTGAAAAATGCGTGGACGCTGATCCCAACGAAGGCAATGGCTTTGTAAGAACAACCTGTACTCCGAAAACAGACGGCCCGAAGGACATCGAAGCCGGCTCCAGCTGCAAGAAGCAAGTAGCCAGCGCGAGCAACGACTGGGTCACGACGAGCTGTAGCAGCGTGGGTACACTCGGTCCGACCAGCGACACGCTGGCTGACGTCGCCGAGTACTACTGGAAGACCGACCTGCGCGACCCCTTGCAGGATCCGCCGAAGTGTACGGGCGGCCCGATCATCAGCGGCGCGACCACGAGCTTCGGCGACGTGTGTTCGAACGACTTGAAAACAGAGTACCCGTGGCAAAAAATGAACACCTATACACTCGGTCTGGGCGCCTCAGGGCTGATGCAATACGACCGGGACTACGAGAGCGCCAAGAGCCCCGATTTCAACAGCATCAAATCGGGAGAGCTCGCGGATCCTGACGCGGGGACGTGCTCCTGGCAAAGTGCCGGCGAGTGCAACTGGCCGAAGCCTGCAGAAGACTCACAGGCCAATATCGACGACCTCTGGCACGCCGCCGTCAACGGCCGCGGCACCTACTTCAGCGCCACAGACCCGTCGTCCCTGGCGACGGGTCTCAGTGACGCCTTGAAGAGCGTCGGCATCAAGGCCGGTGCGCTGGCGGCAGTCACGGTGACCAGCCCGAACCTGGTGTCCGGCGGCGAAAACAGCGTCTTCGAGGTTTCGTTCACTGCGGGCGACTGGGCGGGGGAAGTCGTCAAACGCAGCATCGACCCGGGCACCGGCGAACTGTCGGCGCCCGTCTGGGCAGCACAGGCACTGCTCGACACCAAGGTTTCCAAGGACACGCACACGGTGCGCACCATCTACACCTACGATACGGACGCCGAGTCCACGAACAAGCTCAGGGATTTCCTGTGGAGCAAATTGCCAGCCGAGCAGGTCTACTTCCAGCTGCCGGCGATCAGCACGCTGTCACAGTTCTGTGAGGTCGGTACGATCTGTCTGACCGTCGCAACGCAAGAAAAGGCCGAGGGCGAACCACTGTTCAACTTCATTCGCGGTGACAAGAGCCACGAAGGTTCGGAAGACGACCTCAGCAGCTACTACCGCCAGCGCTCGCATGTGCTCGGCGACATCGTCGGCTCTGAAGCGGTCTATGTGCAGGGATCGCCGTGGAATTATGCTGACCTGCAGTACAACGCCTTCAAGGACGCCAACAAGAGCCGAGCCGCCAGGGTATACGTCGCCGCCAACGATGGTATGTTGCACGCCTTCGATGCAGCGACCGGCGAGGAAACGTGGGCCTATGTTCCAGCGATAGTGATCCCCGATCTCTACAAGCTGGCCGACAAGAAGTACGCAGTGCCCGATAAGCATCAATTCCTGGTTGATGCCACGCCGGTCGCCGGTGACGCCTGTATCAGCAGCTGTGCGACAACGTCGGCCGTATGGAAGACGATCCTGGTCGGCGGCCTGAACAATGGTGGACGCGGCTACTACGCGCTGGACATCACCGATCCGGCTGCCCCCAAAGGCTTGTGGGAGTTCACTGACGAAAATCTCGGCTACACCTACGGCAACCCGGTGATCACCAAGCTCAAGAATGGCACCTGGGTGGTGATCGTCGCCTCGGGCTACAACAACGTCTCCCCAGGCGACGGCCAAGGGCGGCTGTTCATCCTTGACGCCGGTACCGGAGCGCTCCTCAATACGATCAGCACAGACGTCGGCACAGCCGACACGCCGAGCGGTTTGGCGCGGATCGCCGGCTGGACATACTTCCCGGACAACAACAACACCACGCGGCGAGTCTATGGCGGCGACCTGCTCGGCAACCTGTGGCGCTTCGACGTCAACGCCGACATCCCCGTCAGCGCAGATCCGCCGGTCTACGACGCACAACGGCTGGCCACCCTGGTCGACGCCGACGGCGAAGGTCAGCCGATCACCAGCAAACCCGAACTCGGCAAGGTCGGCAGCCACGCGGTGGTGTTTATCGGCACCGGCCGACTGCTCGGCTCGCCTGACCTGGTAACTGCGCAACAGCAATCGCTGTACGCGATCAAGGACGACCTCACCGATAGCGACTATGGCAACCCACGGTCGTTAGCCAGTTTCGTCCCACAAACGCTGACAGAAGGCACATGCCCCAAGGGGAATGCCTACTGTATCGAGGGCCAACCGATCGTCACCAGTTCGGACAACGCCGTTGATTTCAATACCAACGACGGCTGGTACATCGACTTCCCGGTGGCCGGCGAAAGGGTCAATACCGACCTGCGCCTGCAGCTCAGCACGCTGGCGTTCAACACCAATACGCCAACCAGCGGCGCCTGCGTTCCGGTCGGCGTCAGCTTCGCCTACTTCCTCGACTACCGTACCGGTAGCGCTGTGGAAGGAACGGACGGGCTGGTCGGCATTAAACTCGGTGATTACCTGAGCACCTCGCCGAGCGTGATCCGCCTCGAAGACGGCACCATCAGGGAATTGATCAGGACCGACTCGCCGGAGACGATCAGTGCGCCGGTTCCGACCGCACCGACGCCGCTCGATACACGCCGCGTTTCCTGGCGGGAACTGATTACCGAGTAGCCAGCCCGTATAGCACCAGAAGGCCGCGAAAGCGGCCTTCTGCTTGATTTTCCCCGCCAACCCTAGCGGCAGCGCCAAGCTGGTGATCGCGCCCTATCAAAGGCTACGCCGCGTGCAGAACCGCCTGCGCGTGCAGCGCTGACTCCGCGGCGCTCTTCCGGCCTGCCGTCAATGGACCGACCCCCGAAACGCCGACACCGAGGCCTGTCATTCGCTACAATCGCCGACTGTCAGCGCGTGCTCGCGGCAGGCGACGACATCACGCGGCGGCCCGGCAGTCTGACGCTGCTTTTCGCCAATCGGAATCGACGTCGCCGCGATCGCTGCCGCGGTCGCCCGCTGTCCGCCGCTACCGGTTTCCCCGCCCGAACCAGACGGGCCCGCATAAACGATCAAGGACTTTTGCCATGAAACGCCACCAGACGCTCCAGGACCTCTCGCGCGAGCACCATAGCGCGCTCAAGCTGGCCCTCGGCGCCCGCCGTGCGGCCACTTCGGGTGATGCCGGGAAAATCGCCGCGGCAATCGCAACTTGTGGCGAGGTTTTTGCCGCGGAGCTCGAGCCCCATTTCATGATTGAAGAATCCAGCCTCCTGCCGGCCATGGCCCAGGCCGGCGAAGAGGCCCTGGTTGCGCGCACGCTGCGCGAGCATGCCGAGCTGCGTGCCCTCCTCGGCCGCGTACTGGATCCCGATGCCGATGCCACCACGCTGCTCAGTTTCGCCGACCTGCTGTCGGCACACGTACGCTTCGAGGAGCGAGAACTGTTCGAAGTCGCCCAGCAGCGTCTTGCGCCGCAAGCTTGACCCTGCGCCGCCGGCCCAGGTTTTCGCCAAGCATCCGTTCCTCGCCACGACTTTCTTCGTGGTCCAGGTTTGGCAAGGCAGCCGGCATTCATTTTGACTGCTTGCAACTTCCCCGGCAGGATCCTCATGACCACAGTTCTGATCGTCGACGACACCCCGGCAAGCCTGTCGCTGCTGAGCGACCTGCTCAGCCCGCTGCATCGGGTGCGCACCGTCGACTCGGGGCCGCGCGCCTTGCAGGCCGTAGTCAGTCAGCCGCGGCCCGATCTGATCCTGCTCGACCTCGTGACGCCGGAAATGGACGGCTACCAGGTACTCGGCCGCTTGCTGGCCGACCCGGCCAGCGCCGACATCCCGGTGATCTTCGTCAGCGCACTCGATTGTAGCGATGACGAGGAGCGCGGCCTGGCACTCGGTGCAGCCGACTGCATCAGCAAACCGTTCCGGCCGGCGATCGTCCTGGCGCGGGTCAAAGCGCAGCTCGAACTGAAAGCAGCCCGTGACCTGCTGGTACGCGATCACCGCCGCAAGCTGCAGCGTGAGATCGACCGGCGGATGGCCGAAAATCGCCAGATCCAGGATGTCAGCATCCGCGCACTGGGGCGCCTGGCGGAAATTCGCGACCCTGAGACAGGGAATCATTTGCGCCGCACGCAAGCCTACGTTCATACGCTGGCCATGGAGCTAAGTTCGCACCCGCGCTTCGCAGCTTTCCTGACGGCGCACAACATCGAGGTGCTGGTCAAGTCGGCGCCGCTGCACGACATCGGCAAAGTCGGCATTGCGGACCACATCCTGCGCAAGCCCGGCAAACTGACCGCGGAGGAATGGGTAGAAATGAAAAAGCATAGCCTCCTTGGCGCGCAGGCCATCGAACAGGCCGACAAGGACGCCGAACGACCTCTCGAATTCCTCAGCATGGCCAGGGAAATCGCCCACTATCACCACGAAAAATGGGATGGCTCGGGCTACCCGGAAGGCCTCGCTGGCGACGCGATTCCCATTTCGGCACGGCTGATGGCCCTCGCCGACGTCTTTGATGCCTTGCTTGCGCAACGCGTCTACAAGGCGGGGCTACCGGTCGAAGACGCGCTGCGGATCATTCGCGAAGGGCGCGGCAACCACTTCGACCCGGATGTCGTCGACGCTTTTTTTTCCCGCCAGGACGAGTTCCTCGCCATCGCCGCCCAGCATGCTGACGGCGACGCCCGCCGGGCCGGTGAGCGACCGCCTTCGCCACGATAGCCGGGAAGTCCCGCCGAAAAGAGCAGCTGAGCCCTTCGCAAGCGGTCGCAAAGCACAAGCCGTGCCGTGTATCTTCCCGGTTTCCATTAGAATCGAGGCTTTGCCGACTCAGGTCGCCCTCCGGAGAATGCCTCATGACCTTGCAGAGCAAGCCCAACACCGACGACGTTCGCATCCGGGAGATCAAGGAGCTGGTCCCGCCAGCGCACGTTTTTCGCGAATTTCCGGTCGGCGTTCGCGCTGCAACGACCACCTATGAAGCGCGCCAGAACATCCATCGCATCCTGCACGGCGCCGACAATCGCCTGCTGGTCGTGATCGGCCCGTGTTCGATTCACGATGTCGATTCGGCCATCGAATACGCCACGCGACTGCAGAAGGAAGCGCCGCGTTTCGAGGACGATCTGCTGATCATGATGCGCGTCTATTTCGAAAAGCCGCGCACGACCGTCGGCTGGAAAGGCTTGATCAACGATCCGCGTCTCGACAATAGCTTCCGGATCAACGAAGGCCTCCGCCTGGCACGCGGCTTGTTGTTGCAGATCAATGATATGGGCCTGCCCTGCGCGACCGAATTCCTGGATACCATCACCCCGCAATACACCGCCGACCTGATTGCCTGGGGAGCGATCGGGGCGCGCACCACCGAATCACAGGTGCATCGTGAACTGGCCTCCGGCTTGTCCTGCCCGGTCGGCTTCAAGAACGGCACTGACGGCAATATCCGCATCGCCATCGACGCCATTCGCGCCGCGCAGTCGCCTCACCACTTCCTCTCGGTGACCAAGGCCGGCCATTCGGCGATCGTATCGACCTCCGGCAACGAGGACTGTCACGTCATCCTGCGCGGCGGCAAGGAACCGAACCACGATGCCGCGCACGTCGACGCCGCGTGCAAGGAAATTGCCGCCGCCGGACTCGCCGCGCGGCTGATGATCGACGCCTCGCACGCCAACAGCGAGAAGCGCTTCAAGCAACAGATCGAGGTCGCCAGGGATACCGCCAGGCAGGTGACGCCGGCGACGAACGGATCATCGGCGTGATGATCGAATCACACCTGGTGGAAGGACGCCAGGATCTGGTGCCCGGCCAGCAGCTCGAATACGGCAAGAGCGTGACCGACGCCTGCCTGGGCTGGGAAGACTCGCTGCTGGTGCTGGAATTGCTTGCCAAGAGCGTCCGTGAACGCCGCCTGGTCGAAGCCGCCGCGTAAGGGCTGGTATTATCCGCAAGGCGGCAAGGCTGAACGACAAACGGCGGGGCGGCCGCTTTCGCGGCCGCCCCGCCGGTGGGAACAGCTTTCCGTGAGCAGCGCGCGAGCACGCTCGCGCGCGTCGCTCAGCGGAGCTTGATTTCCTTGTAGATCACGTGCTTGCGGACCTTGGGATCGTACTTCTTGATCTCCATCTTGCCCGGCATGGTGCGCTTGTTCTTGGTCGTGGTGTAAAAGTGGCCGGTTCCGGCGGTCGACTCGAGCTTGATCTTGTCACGCATAGCTGCTCTCCTGGTCAGATCTCGCCGCGCGCACGCAGGTCTGCGAGCACAACGTCGATACCGTTCTTGTCAATGGTGCGCAAACCGGCGTTCGATAAGCGCAAGCGCAGCCAGCGGCTTTCGCTCTCGATCCAGAAGCGGCGATACTGCAAATTCGGAAGGAAGCGGCGCTTCGTTCTATTGTTGGCATGGGAAACATTGTTCCCCACCATCGGGCCTTTGCCCGTGACCTGGCAAACACGCGCCATGATTGTCGCTCCAATTGTCTGAGGGAAGAAAACCCGCGATTCTAGCGCAGGCAAGGGTCTACTTCAAGCGTTTTGGCCCAATCGTCCAGGCTGCCGTCGCCGCAAGCTACAACAAGCCGCGCTCGGCAAACGAGAGTGGCGGCGATTGCCCGGCAACGATGAAATGATCGAGCACCCGCACCTCGATCAGCGCCAACACCTGTTTCAGCTCGCTGGTCAGCAGTTCGTCAGCGCGCGAGGGTTCGGCCACCCCCGAGGGATGATTGTGCGCCAGCACCACCGCCGCCGCATTATGCCGCAGCGCGTGCTTGAGCACTTCGCGCGGATAGACGCTGGTTTGCGTCAGAGTGCCGCGAAATAGTTCTTCGGTGGCAATCAGGCGATTCTGGGCGTCCAGCCACAGGGCCAGAAAGACCTCATGCTGCAAGCTGGCCAGGTGTAGCCGCAGATAGTCGCGCACACCGCCGGGAGAAGCGAAAGTCAGCCCCTCCTCTTTCAGCTCTTCGCCGAGCGCCCGCCGCGCCATTTCCAGCACCGCCTGCAACTGCGCATACTTCGCCGGCCCCATCCCCGGCACCGCAGAAAAATCGGCCAGGCTGGTCGCAAACATGCGGTTCAGCCCACCAAAACCGCCAATCAACTCGCGCGCCAGATCCACGGCGCTTTTTCCCTTGCTGCCGACGCGCAAGAAAATCGCCAGCAATTCAGCATCCGACAGGCAAGCGGCACCGCGCGCCAGCAGGCGCTCACGTGGTCGCTCGTCTTCAGGCCAGTCGCAAATTGCCATGTCGACACCTCAAGGAAAAGCCTCGGTCAGGCATACTACTCACAGCACGCCCACTGGTACAGGCGAATTCGCTGCCGATGCCGCACCTTGGCGCACCCAGGGCCTGGCCATCGGACGATGAATCGGGCGCCTACAAACGCCGGCGAGAAGCCCCGCACGCGACATTCAGAGCCCGTTCGACCCCAGGGGCTTGACTTGGCCCCCGCCCTGCTTCAACCGGGCGGCATCACGGCGCGCACGCTGCTGCGCTCGTTCATTCGCCCCAACCAGGCCTCGATACTCGGTGCCGCGGCGAGCAGGGTCAGGCCTTCCGGGGTCGCGCGCAGATAGGTCACTACCGGCAGGACGTGCAAATCGGCGAGGCTCACGGTCGCGCCACCGAAGTAGTTTGCCTCGCCGAGCAGCCGCGCGATCTCTTTGAGGAACAACGCGGCACGCGGCTTGGCCGCCTCGATTTCGCCTTCGTCGGTCTGGCCACCGAGTGCCGGCACCAGGACGCGGGGAATAAAAATATGAGTGATCGACGCCGGATAGCCGTAGCTTTCAACAATGCCCATCACCTGATTGACCCGGCTGCGTTCAACGGGTGTCGCGGGCATCAAGGCCGGTCCCGGAAACACCTCGTCGATATAGCGCATGATCGCCGCTGCCTCGTAGATCGCATGGCCGTCGTGCTCGAAGGCGGGCATTTTTCCCCACGGATGGCGGGCCAGATGCGCCTCTTCCAGATGCTCACCCTTGACCAGATCCACGGCCACCAGCGTGTGCGCTACGCCCTTTTCCTCCAGGGCCAGACGGACGGAACGAACGTAGGTGCTGATGGCATCACCGTAAACGAGAGCTTGGCTCATGATTTGTCTCCTTTGGGTTGTCCAGCGGGTTCGTACAGGGCGGACCTCGGCCGAGGTCCGCCGTACGCGCACTATTCTGCTCGCTGATCGTCGTTTTTGCACTCGGGAAATAGCGCTGTGATCGGCGTCCATGCGCTGTGGTCGGCGGTCGGGATGAGCACAGCGCCCCGCAGAAAGCCCCGCAAGTCCCTGCAAGCGACCGCCGCTGGCGGCGGCCAACCCCTTTGCCCGCCGCCACGGCGATTGACTGCGGTGCCCGGAAGCCAGGATACTCGGGTCGATGGTGTCAAATTCCTGGCCCTTCAGCGGTCGCCCGTCCGCCCGACAGCCACGGCAGAAAATCTTCGACAACACACGAGCGAGGCGGTGAATGGGACCGGCAGAACTTACCTTGGGCGATGCTTCGCTGATCACGGCCACTTTCCTGTTTACCGACATCGAAGGCTCGACCAACCTCTGGGAAACCGAATCGCAGGCCATGCGCATCGCCCTGCAGCGCCACAACGCGCTGTTGTCGGCGGCGGTCGAGCGCCACCACGGTTACGTCTTCAAGACCGTTGGCGATGCTTTCTGCGTCACTTTCGACGATGCCAGCGAGGCGCTGCACGCCGCCTGCCAGATCCAGGCCAGCCTCGCCGCCGCGCGCTGGCCGACGAAGTCGCCGCTGCGCGTACGCGTCGCGCTGCACACCGGCCCGGCGTACCTGAGCAGCGGCGACTACTTCGGGACGACGGTCAACCGCTGCGCGCGCGTGCTGGCGGTCACGCTTGGCGGACAGACGCTGCTCACTTCGCCGACCGAAGCCCTGGTCCGCGAATCCTTGCCGGCGGACACCAGCCTGCGCGATACCGGCATGCTGCGCCTGCGCGACCTGCCGCACCCGATGCACGTTTTCCAGCTGATTCATCCCGGGCTGTCGCCGAGCTTGTGCGAACTGGGCGGCAGCGCGGGCGGACACAAGCTGACCACGGAACCGATGGCCCGTTTCCGCCCCGTCGACCTCTACGAAGTCCCGACGCTGCCGGCGATCGTCGTGCAGGCACTCAAGATCCTGCAGAATCCGAACAGCGATGCCCGCGCGGTCGAGCGGGTGATCGTCAATGATCCGGCGATCTCGGCCAAGATCCTGCGCGTCGCCAACTCCGCGTTTCTTCGGCTTCTCGCGGCGGATCAGCACCATTTCCGAAGCGGTGCGGGTGCTCGGTTTCACCAATGTTCAGGGAATGATCTTCTCGGTCGGCGCCTTCGACGCCTTTCGCACCGAGCGCCTGAACCTGACCGCGTTCTGGAAGCATTCGATCGCCACCGCCACCGCCGCACGCTTCCTTTCCCCGCACGTCGAGTGCTCGGCCGATGAAGCGTTCATGGCCGGCATCCTGCACGACATCGGCAAGCTGATTTTCGCTATCCAGGCCGAACCTGCCTACCATCAAGTACTCGAGTTGCGGCGCGGCGCGGCGCCGATGAGCAGTCTCGAAGCCGAGCGCACGCTGTTCGAATTCACGCATCCCGAGGTCGGCGAAATGGTCGCCGAGCGCTGGGATCTGCCAGCGCGCTACGTCGCCGCCATCGCCCACCATCACGACCCGCAAGCGGCTGGCGAAGAGCGCACTTTCTGCGCCCTGATCGGACTGGCCGACCAGGCCGCCTACGCCGCACTGGGTGGCGAAACGCCGCCAGCGGAACATGACAGCGAGCGCGTCGCCCTGCTCGAGCTACTGTCCTTGCGCCCGCAGCACTGGGACGAGTGCCTGCAACACCTGCACGACGCGCACGCCGACATCAACGGCTTTGTCGGTGCGATCCGCTGATTTGACGAAAGGCAGCGAAATCTAGCGAAAACATGCGCGGTGCTGCGAGCCGTTCTTTTCCCCTTGCTCGCCCGCCAAATTCCGCTATAATGCGCAGCTTCCCGGTCGCAAGGGCCTCGCCAGGAAGCCGCAGAGAGGCAGCGACAGGGAGCAGCAGGGCAACAAGGAGTGGTAGTTCAGTTGGTTAGAATACCGGCCTGTCACGCCGGGGGTCGCGGGTTCGAGTCCCGTCCACTCCGCCAGAACAAAAGAGCAAAAAGCCCAGCCAGTCTGGGCTTTTTCTTTTTCAGGCTCAGCGCCTGACAGCCGCCGAGGGCGCGGCACCCTTCCAGGGTGCGAGCAGCCCCGCGCATCGGCGCGGCGCGAGCGCATCTCTGCGCCGCAAATGATCACTACCGCAGCGAGATGGCTGTTCTATAATTACAGACTTGTCGGGCAGAATTCCACCAGGTGAACCGGCTCAGGTGAACCGCACAGCTAAACCGATTTCGTCGGGACAACTGGCACCGCCCGAGAACGAAGACAGGACCACCGGATGACGCCACGAATCGCTTTCGCACTTGTTGCTGCTCTTGCCTGCGCTACCGCCTGGTCGAACGAGGCGGCGGGTGTAAACCCTCAGTCGGATATGCCAGCGCTGACCACCCCGGCACGAAGCGAGGCCGCTCCAAGCGCAGTTCCGGCAGGAAGCGACGGCCCCCTGCCGGTGGTTGAAGTGGCCGCGCCGGCGCGACTCCCCGAAACCATCGACCTGACCTACGAGTCCGCGGAGATCTTCCAGCACCTGCGTCGCGGCTTCTCGATGCCGAACATCAACAGCGAGCTGGTTCTGCACCATCAGCAGTGGTATCTGAACCGCCCGGACTACTTGCGGCGGATGATCACGCGTAGCAGTCGTTACCTGCATTTCATCATCGTCGAACTCGACAAGCGCGGCATGCCGCTGGAAATTGCCCTGCTGCCGATGGTCGAGAGCGCCTACAACCCGACCGCCTACTCGCGCAGCCATGCGTCCGGCCTATGGCAGTTCGTTCCGGCGACCGGCAAGCAATACAATCTGGAACAGAACTGGTGGGTCGACGAACGGCGCGATATCGTCCAGTCGACCGGCGCAGCGCTCGACTACCTGCAATACATTTACGAACTGCACGGCGACTGGCACCTGGCGCTGGCCTCCTACAACTGGGGCGAAGGCGCGGTCGGTCGGGCGATCAAGAAAAACGCCGCGCAGGGTCTGCCGACCGATTACCTGAGCCTCAAGATGCCTGAGGAAACGCGCAACTACGTCCCCAAGCTGCAGGCCTTGAAAAACATTTTCAGCAATCCCAACATCCTCGCCGACCTCGACATGCTCGGCGTCCCGATGCGCCCCTACTTCGCGACGGTTACCAACTCCGGCAATATCGACGTCAAGCTGGCAGCAAAACTGGCTGAAATGCCGGTCCAGGAGTTCGTTGCGCTGAACCCTTCGCACAATCGCGCGGTGATCATGATCCGAAACGCCGATGGTCATCCCGGCCGACAAGCTCGAAACCTTCGCCCACAACCTCGAAGCGCACGAGGAAAGCGACAAACCTCTCTCTTCCTGGCAAGCCTATACCCTGCGCCCGGGCGAGAAACTCGAAGAGGTCGCACCGCGCTTCGGCATGACGGTGGCCGGCCTCAAGGCCCTCAACGGCCTCCAGGGCCGCATGCGGGTTGCTTCGGGAGCGACACTGCTCGTCGCAGGAGAAGGAAACGAACCGGAAGACATGGGCCTGAAGGCCTTGCCAGAGGAGCAGCCGCTGGTCTTTGCAGCACCGGCCCTGCGGAAAAACCGGAACGGAGAAACCGGCTGCGGAAAAACCGGCGCCAGGCGCGGGCACGCGAACCAGCACGCACGAGGTGCGCAAGGGCGAGACGCTGAGCGCCATCGCCCGGCGCTACGGAATGAGCCTTGCCGAGCTGAAACGCCTCAACAAGCTACGCTCCAATACCGCGAAATACGGCACCCGGCTAACGGTGACCAGCAGCACCCAGGCCAGCGCTTCCACCCGCGTCAAGACCGAGATCGCCAGCAAGGAAACGCCAGCGAAGAGCAAGCCAACGCGAGCGGCGAGCGGGCCCACGACGGCTGCCGCGGCCGCTCCGCGCACGCACACCGTGCGCCGGGGAGAAACGCTGTCCAGCATCGCCCAACGCTACGACATGAGCGTAGGCGAACTCAAAAAGCTCAACAAGCTGCGTTCGGATCAGGTGACCTCGGGCACGAAATTGCGCGTTCAGTCCTGATCCTGAAGTAACCGGCGGCAAAGTCTCGTCAGCGCAGCGTCAACCGGGCGTGCCGGCGTGGGCTTGCCGGCGTGGGCTTGCCGACGCCGCGCGCAGCCATGGCAGGAGTCATGGCAAGAGCAGTGGCACCTACGCATGGAGATGGCAACGCACCGTGTGCGTGCTCGACAGCGCCGTCGTTTCTGGATAGCGCTCACGGCAGGCGGCCGTGGCCTGCCGGCAGCGCGGATGGAAATGGCAGCCGCTCGGCGGATTGGCCGGTGACGGCGTTTCCCCGGGCAGCCGAATGAAGGCCGGCTGCGCGTCGAGGCGAGTACTGGGCACTGCCGACAACAAGGCGCGCGTATAAGGGTGCTGCGGCGAACGCAGAACTTCATCGACCGTCCCGCGTTCGACGATGCGGCCAAGGTACATCACCGCCACCTCGTGGGCGAGATGGTCGACTACGGCGAAGTTGTGGGTGATGAACAGATAGGCCAAGCCGAGATCGGCCTGCAGCGTCGCCAGCAGATTCAGGATCTGCGCCTGTACCGAGACGTCGAGCGCCGAAGTCGGCTCGTCGCAAATCACCAGATCCGGCTGCACGGCCAGCGCACGTGCAATGGCGATGCGCTGCCGCTGCCCGCCCGAGAATTCATGCGGATAGCGACTGGCGGCCGCCGCTTCGAGGCCGACCTGCTCGAGCACGGCAGCAATCGCCGCGCCCCGGCCCTGGCGCTGCATATCGATACGCAAAGCGCTCATGCCCTCGCCAATGATTTCGCCGACCGCCATGCGCGGGTTGAGCGAAGCGAAGGGATCCTGGAAGATCATCTGCATGCGCCGCCGCAGCGGACGCCGTCCCTTGCGCGTCAGGCTGCCCAGTTCCTGCCCGAGCAGGTGCACGCTGCCGCCACTGGCGGCGATCAACTGCAGGATGGCCTTGCCGACCGTCGTCTTGCCGCAGCCCGACTCGCCGACCAGCGCCAGCGTCCTGCCGCGCGCCAGCTCCAGCGAGACGCCATCGACCGCCCGCACCTGCCCGACCGTGCGCTGCAGGATGCCGCGCCGGATCGGGAAGTGAACCCGTAGCTCCTTGACGCTGAGCAGTGCCGGCGCCGCCACCTGGTCGACGCCGCTGCGCAGCGCTGCGCTGCCAGCACCCACCGCGCTGGTACCGGCCGCAGCCTCAGGCAAGACATCCAGATGGCAGCGCAGGCGATGGCCAGGCGCCACCTGCCGCCATTCCGGCGCCTGCTGCCGGCAGAGTTCCCAGGCGTACTGGCAACGGCTCGCGAAGCGGCAGCCGGCGGGCATTGCGGAGAGCGGCGGTACCTGTCCGGGGATCGTATCGAGCCGACCTCCGCGCCGTTCCAGATCGGGCAAGGCGGCGAACAGTTTCTGCGTGTAGGGATGGCGCGCCGCCGAAAAGAAGACCGCGTGTGGCGCCTCTTCAACGATCTGGCCGGCGTACATCACCGCCACCCGCGTCGCCATCTGGGCGACGACGCCGAGGTCGTGGGTGATCAAGAGCATGCCCATCGCACGCTCGGCCTGCAGCTGGCGCAGCAATTCGAGAATCTGCGCCTGAATGGTCACGTCCAGCGCCGTGGTCGGCTCGTCGGCGATGAGCAGGCGCGGATTGCCGGCCAGCGCGACGGCGATCATCACCCGCTGCTTCATGCCGCCGGAGAGCTGGAAGGGATACTCGCCGAGACGACGTGGCGCATCGGCGATGCCGACCGCACCGAGCAGTTCGAGCGAACGTTCGCGCGCCGGCTGGCCAGACAGGCCAAGGTGACGTTCGAGTACTTCGCCGAGCTGATGACCGACGGTGAGCACCGGATTGAGGCTGGTTGCCGGCTCCTGAAAAATCATCGCCATGCCGCCGCCACGCACGCCGCGCATTTCGGCTTCCGGCAAGGCGAGCAGATCGCGGCCTGCGAAGCGCACCGCACCGCCGGGAATCCGCCCGGCAGCGGGCAGCAGGCGCAGCAGGCCAAGCGCCGTCGCCGACTTGCCGCAACCCGACTCGCCAAGCAGGGCCAGGGTTTCGCCGGCGGCGACCTGGAAGTCGACGCCGTCGACCGCCGCCAGCAGGGACCGGCCGCTGACGAAAGCGATGCGCAGATCCGCCACTTCGAGCAGCCTTTGCTCGCTCAAGCTCGTTTCCTCACTCATGCCGACCCCGCCATGCGCGGATCAAAAGCGTCGCGCACCGCGTCGGCGAGCAGGTTCGCCGCCAGTACCAGCGCAAACATGAACACAAAAGCGGCAGCCAGCGACCACCACACCATCGGTTCGCGCGCCAGCTCCATGCGCGCGTTGTTGATCATGGTGCCGAAACTGATCATCGTCGGATCGACGCCGATACCGACGTAGGAAAGCACCGCCTCGGCGAGCACCAGACTCGAGAAGTCCATCACCAGCGCGATGATCACGATGTGCATCAGATTGGGCAGGATGTGCCGTCCGATGATGCGCAGATCGGCCACTCCGAAAGCCTGTGCCGCCTGGATATACTCCAGCTCGCGCAGCTTCAGGGTCTCGCCGCGCAGCAAGCGGCAGAGGCCGGTCCAGCTGGTCACCCCGAGGATGAAGCACAGCGCCAGCAGGCGCAGGTCGGCACGTTCGGCGGCGGTGGTGAACCACTGCGGATGGTTGTCGATCAGCACCTGCATCATCAGCACCGCGGCGGCGATCAGCAGCACCCCGGGAATCGAACTGAGCGTGGTGTACAGGTACTGGATCAGGTCATCGACCCAGCCGCGGAAGTAACCGGCGAGGACGCCGAGAAAAATCGACAGCGGCAAAGTGACCAGGGTCGTCACCAGCCCGATGACCAGCGCCGTGCGCACGCTCTTGAGGACCTGATAGAAGACGTCCTGGCCGACCTTGTCGGTGCCGAAGACATGGTAGTGGCCGGCGAGCGTCGCCAGCGGCAGGGCGACCAGCAGGACGACGCCGACCGCGGCAAGCACCGCGTTCCACGCGAAGTCGCTTTCGTTGCGCCAGATGCGCCGCCAGGCCTCCTTGTGCGCACAGCTCTCGCGGCGCGAGAGGCGGGCCGCAGTCGCCGCCGCCAGCACCCACCAGGCAAGAATGGCCAGCGCCAGGGCACGCAACAGACGCTGCCCGACGTCGGCGTCGCGACCCGCTTCGTCGGTGCCAAGATGAACACCGCCATGGCGCAGGCGCGGATAATCCCGCGTTTGCTGCAGCTCGCCAGCCGCGTCGCGCGACTCGATCGACTCCTTGGCGTAGGCACGCGTCGCCAGGGGTTCGGAATAGGTTTTCTCGTTTTGCGTGCGCAGCGGCGTCAGGATCGCGTCGAGCAGCGACAGCACTTCGACGGCGTAGGCTGCCGGCTGCTTGCTGACGTCGCTGGCCGCCTGGCTGGCTTCGCCGCTGGGCGGCTGCCCGGCCGCATTTTCCAGGCGCGGTCGATAATGCAGCGAATCCAGCAGACCGACGGCAACGAAGACCAGCAACAGCGTCGCCGAAGCCATGCCCGCCCGGCTGCGACCGACGCGCTGCCAGGCGGTCCGCCACAGCGGGTTGCGCAAGGACAGCCAGCCGAAAAAACCGGCCGCGACGAAAAGCAGCCAGATCAGCACGTCCGACCACAGGATGACGGGGAGGAAGGGCATCAGTTGAAACGAATCCGCGGGTCGACGAAGGTGTAGGAGAGATCGGTAAGAATCAGGCCAAGGATGTACAACACCGAGCCGATGAAGACCATCGCCCGCACCACCGCAAAATCCTGCGCATTGATGGCGTCGATGGTGTAGCTGCCGAGACCGGGAATGCCGAAGAAGGACTCGGTGAGCAGCGAGCCCATGAACAGTAGCGGGATGACCACCACCACCCCGGTCAGGATCGGAATCATCGCGTTGCGCAGGACGTGGCGAAAAAGTACCGCCAGTTCGGAGAGCCCCTTGGCGCGCGCCGTGCGCACATAGTCGCGCGAAATTTCCTCCAGGAAGATGGTGCGATACCAGCGCGTCGACGAACCGATCCCCGAGATGACCCCGATCAGCACCGGCAGGATGACGAATTTCCAGGCATCGAGGCCGCCACCGTAGCCCGAGATGGGAACCAGCTTCCACATCTTGCTGATCAGGAACTGGCCGCCGATGATGTAGAACAGGCCGGAGATCGACATCAGCGCCACGCACAGCACGACGCCCCAGAAATCGAGGTAGCTGGCGCGAAAAAAAGTCAGCATCAGCGCAAAGGAAACGGTCACCAGCAGGCCGAGGATGAAAGTCGGCAGCGCAATCGCCAGCGACGGCCCCATCCGCGAGCTGATTTCGCGGGCGATGTCGCGGCCGTCCTCGGCGCGCCCGAAATCGCCGGCAAACATGCGCGCCGACTTGCTGAAGAAAATGGTATCGGTGAACACCGCGCTGCCACTCGCCGCCGCGTTGATGAACAGCGGCTTGTCGTAGCCGCGCTGAGCCTTCCATTTATCGATCGCTTCCGGCGTCACGCGCTTGACGCCAAGCTGCATGCGCGCCATGTCGTCGGGAGTATTGACGATGAAGAAAAGTGCGAAGGTGATCACATTCACGCCGATCAGGATCGGCAGCGCATAGAGCAGACGGCGAACGAGGTAAGCGAGCATGGGGGGCGACTATACCTCAAGCCGCCGCGCAAAGCGGCTGGCCCGAAACACGGCGCGCATCAGCGCGCGGTCCCGCGCTCGCGGCGCCGATAGCCGATCGCCGCCGGCAAGACGATCGCCACCAGCAGCAGCAGCGCCGCGAGCAGCGGCCAGAGCACCGGCTCATTCCATTGCTGCCGCAAGCGCTCGCGCTCGGCGACGTCGATGCGCTGATATTTGAGAATGTTGTTGCCGACGTCAGTCGACTTGCGGTTGTGCAGCCAGTCATGGCCGAGGGTATAGCTCTTCGGATGAAAGCCGAAGATCCACGGCGCGTCGTGCTGCAGCAAGGCGATCGCCTGGCGGATGATGGCCAGGCGTTCGGCGCCGCGTGGCCCGTCGCTTTCCATGTTCTTCATGCGCTCGAAGAGGCGGTCGTACTCGGCATTGGCGTAGTTCGAGGCATTTTCACCGCCGACCGCGACCTTGCCGTCGGTGCCGTCGAGCAGGAACAGGAAGTTCTCCGGATCCGGGTAGTCGGCGTTCCAGCCGAGGTAGTAGAGCTGCACCGCCCCCTTGCGAATCTTCTCCTGAAAGCGGTTGAAGTCCGTCGAGCGAACGAGCAGCTGGATATCGAGCTTGGCGAACTGCCGCGTCAGCCAGTCGAGCCGCGATTTCTCGCCCATGCCACCGCCGGTGGTATCGAGACTGAGGACCAGCGGCTCGCCGGTCTTGGCATTGCGACCATTCGGCCAGCCGGCTTCGGCGAGCAGCTTCTTCGCCACCTCGATGGACTTGCGCCGCGGCCGCCCGTCGACCCAGTCGTACACCACCGGGTTATTACCCTCCTCCCCTTCGAGATAGCCGAAAATCCCGGGCGGCAAGGGGCTGGTTGCCGCGATGCCGCGACCGTTCATGAAAATCGAGATGAACTCCTCCTGGTCGATGGCGATGGACAGCGCCTGGCGCAGTCTGGTCGCCTGCTCCGAGAGACCGCCGACGACCGGATCGAGCATGTTGAAACCCATGTAGAAGACCGACGGACGCACGCTGGTCAGCAGGCGGATGCCCTTCTCGCGCATCTCGTCGGTCAGGCTGACGTCACCCCCGCCGCCGAGACGCACCGCCTGGTCGAAGCTGTCCGAAGAAATCCCGGACGCGTCGTAATAGCCCTGCAGAAACTTGTTCCAGTAGGGAATCGCCTCTTTCTCGCGCGAAAAAACGGCCTTGTCGATGAACGGCAAGGCCTTGCCGCAGTCCGCCAGCAGCCCGGCCGCCTCGTCGCCGGCCTCGCCGACACAGGGATAGCTCTCGCCATGGAAGTTCGGGTTGCGCTCGAGCACCATGCGGCTGTTGGGATCGTTGCGAGTGAGCATGAACGGCCCGGTGCCGACCGGATACCAGTCCAGCGTCAGGTTCTTGTCGGCCATTCCCGGCATGTTGTAGAAACGGTCGACCTCGCGCGGCACCGGCGCAAAGAACGGCATCGCCAGCCAGTAGGGAAACTGCGGATACTTGCCGCGCAACTCGATGCGATAGCTGTAGCGATCGAGGCGACTGACGCCGGCCAGCGGAAAACGATCGAGATCCAGCCAGGCCTCTGGCGGCAGCTTTTTCGCTTCCTCGTGCAGCGCCGCACCCAGTTCCGGCAGGCCGATGATGCGCTCGCTCATCATGCTGAAGATCGGCGAATGCAGGCGCGGGTGCGCCAGGCGCTTGATCTGGTAGATATAGTCGTCGGCGACCAGTTCGCGGCTGCCGGTCTCGGCGAAATCGGCAATCACCTCGATGCCGCGCAGTTTCTCGGCGTCCAGTTCGCCATAGACCGGCTGCCCGGCGGCGTCGGTGGCGAAAGCCGGATGTGGCTGGTAGCGGATGCCCGGGCGAATGCGAATGTCGTACACGCTGCGCGCGATCTCGGCGGCCGGCGCGTCGGCCGGCAACTCGCGGCCCTCGGCGTCGTAATAGCGCGGTACCGGCACGCTCTCACTGGTCGCCGGAATCAGCGTGTACGGCCGCTTCAGATAGTGGTACTGCAGCGGCGGCTCGTAGATCTGCGCGGTGAAGGTGATCTCGTCCTCGCTGTATGACTGCACCGGATCGAGGTGCTTGGGGCGGTCGGTGAAGGCTGCATAGAGGATGTTCTCGCCGCGCTCGGCTTCCGGATAGGGGTCGTTCTGCTCGCTGCTGCAGGCCGCCAGCAGGAACAGCAGCGACAGCAGTGAAAGGAGAAGAAGCAGCGGGCGGAGGGCAAGGCGAAAGGCGGGCATGGGCGGCAGTCTACCGCGAAGTCCGCCACTTTGGCTGCACGGCGCAGCATTCAGCACTCGCCATCGGCAAACGCCCGACGCCTGACCGACTGCGTGCTTTTGGCGAGCGAGTGATGCAATTCCTTTATAATGCGTCGGTTATGCTGATTCGCAGCCAAGCTGCCAACGCAACCCCTTCTAGTTACGGGAGAAGTCATGGGATTCCTCGCCGACAAGCGAATTCTGATCACCGGCGTACTATCGAAGCATTCGATCGCCTACGGCATCGCCAAAGCCTGCCACCGCGAAGGCGCGCAACTGGCGTTCACCTATCAGAACGAACGCTTCGAAACGCGCGTCGCCAAATTCGCCGCGGAGTTCGACAGCAGCCTGATCTATCGCTGCGACGTTGCCGAGGATGCCGATATCGACGCCCTCTTCGCCGCCCTCGCCGAGCACTGGGACGGCCTCGAAGGCCTGGTACATTCGATTGCCTACGCACCCGGCGAAGCCATCGAGGGAGATTTCCTCGACGGCATCTCGCGCGACGCCTTCCGCATCGCCCACGACGTCTCTTCCTACAGCTACGCGGCACTGGCCAAGGCCGCCCGCCCGCTGCTCCTGAAAGGCCGCAACCCGGCCCTGCTGGCGCTCTCCTACCTCGGTGCCGAACGCACCCTGCCCAACTACAACACCATGGGCCTGGCCAAAGCCAGCCTCGAAGCGGCCACTCGCTACCTCGCTTTCTGCCTCGGCCCGCAAGGCATCCGCGCCAACGCCATCTCCGCCGGCCCGATCAAGACCCTGGCCGCGTCCGGCATCGGCAACTTCTCGCGCCTGCTCGCCTACAACGCCCACAACGCCCCCCTGCGCCGCAACATCACCATCGACGAAGTCGGCAACGCCGCCGCCTTCATGCTTTCCGACCTGGCCAGCGCGATTACCGGCGAGATCATGTACGTCGATGGCGGGCTGAATACGACGGCGCTGGGTAACGCGGAGCCGATGCCAGGCTAAAGCTCTGCAACTGAAAGTCCGGCACGACGGTACCGGCGACTCGCCGCCGTAGAACATGCCGATGATGGAAACCTGCTTGCCGTCTGCGTCGAGCGAGATCACCGCACCCTTCTTGTGGTGAGCAGAAGACAGGCGGTTGGCCAAGCGATGCTTCGTGGTTCGGAGGGCGGCCACAGCATTCGGAAACAATCCGAAGCGAGGCTTTTGTCATTTTTCGTGGCGGTCTCTTGACGACCCCTTGCTGACATTCACGCTGTCGCTGCCTCAACGGGGGCAACTGTGTACAGGAGCCGTTGGTGGCGACAGGTAGCCGGCAAGTCGTCGAAACAGTCGTTCAACTTCGGCAGCGCCGCGCGCACATCAAGCGCCAGTTGTTGTAGGCGGTGGCGGATGGATGTTGGGCTTCCTGCGTCAGCCCAACTACGCTTGCTCAATTGCGCTAATGAAGACGTCACGCTTCTCGGCACTTCTTGGGGTCAGGTCTTTCCCCGGACACTTCTTGGGGTCACGGCACTTCTTGGGGTCAGGTCTTTCCCCGTGCCTTGGGCAAACGTCAAGACCTGACGCCGCCCCGGATCTCGATTTGATCAAGTGCCGTTTGCGCCTGCGTCAGAGGGTCAAGCCGCGGGGCTTCCGCGGCCATTGCCGGGATCAGCAGCGCCGACAACAGCAGCATCACCCCGAGCTGGCACAACGCAAAGCGGCGGAAAAAACGGTGGCTCGCAGTGCCGATCAGCATGTTTCGATTCCAGACGGCAGAGCGCAAGAGCGAAGCATAGAACTTTTTGCTGCTAGCCACGAACCGAGAAGGGCTGCGATTGCCCACCGGCAAAGCCATCGCCAAACCCTTGAGGTAACATGCACGCTCACCCTCGCCACAGATTTCAGCTCCCAACAACATGCGACAGATACTCGTCAGAACGCTCGCCACAGTCCTGTCCGCCCTCCTGATCGGCGGCTGCGCCACCAGCGCACGCCAACTGATGCCGACCCCGACCCTGTACCAGCGTCCGGACCGCCAGCCCGTTTTCGATCCATCCCCGGCGGCCCGGCAGAGCCCGGACGTGGACCTGCTGTTCATCACCGACCGTGCCCCACCGACAGCCGCCGAGATTGCCGAACAAGGCAAAGACGCAGGTCCCTTGCCCTACGGCCAGGAACGCGGCCGGCGCATCGCCTACGGCACGGCTCTGGTGCGGGTGGTGCCGTCGCTGGACTGGGAGACCTTGCGCGAGCAGAGCCAGCTCGCCGAGCGTACGCGTGAGGTCAATCTGGAGCTGGGCCAGGTACAGGAACTGGGGGCCTTCCCTCGGGAGCCGTATCAGATTTCCAGGGGCCCCGGCGGGAAGATCCTGCGCGACCGTGCCGAGCTCGCGCGCCACTTCGAAAGCAAGGCCGCTTTTCAGGACGAGGTCCAGCGCCGGCTCGCGCAAGCTCCCAAGAAAGAGATCCTGCTCTACGTGCACGGCTTCAACGAGACCTTTGCCACCGCCGCCTACACCGCCGCCGAGCTGTGCCACTTCCTGGGCCGGGAGCAGGTATGCACCTTCTTCACCTGGCCCGCCTCGTCACGCGGAAACTTCCTGACCTCCTACACCACCACCACCGAGTCCGCCGAGTACGCGGTCGAGCATCTCAAGAGCATAAGAGCATAAGGGGCCAGGCTCGAATTACTTGCATGCTCACACCTCCGCAACAACGCATAAGGAAACAGGGCCGGCGCTTCGCTCAAGAACACACGCCAACGACGAAGCTCCACTGTCGCGCGGTTTAGTCCAATGGCCGAAATACCCCGCCCGGTGATCGTACTACAAAGCGGCCATCGACAAGCAATCGAGTTTGACGGGCGACCATCCGGCCCCGTCAATCGAGAGTCATTGGAGCCAAAATCTTGCATTCGCCTTCTTCGTACGCCGCGGCGGCCGGACAAGTGGGGATCGCCCGATTCATCGGGCAATGGCGATGGCTTGTGTGAAGCGCCTTATAGGAGTTCGTGCGGCGCTTGTCCTTGACGATTCGACGAAGCGAAGAACGACGCCAGCCGGTCGCCGTCTGCTCCGCGGCCGGCGTTCCCGGTGAGTTCGTCAGACGCTGGCCGACAAAGCCCGCGGCTGGTTGTCGAGGCACGACGCGGTGCTTTGGCGCGCTGCGCAGCACGCCCGCAGGGCCGCGCCGCGGCGCAGCCGACCACAGCCTATTGACGGCCCTGCTCGGAGCGCGGGATACTGCCGGCGCGCCGTCGATTTTTCTCGTTGTATCAAGGAGAAAACACTCATGAGCCAAAACCTCGTAGCGTTGAATATCAGCCCCGACGATCTGGCGGCGATAGCCGCCGCGATCACGACCCTGCAGGAGAAACTCGGCGGCCTGATCGAACTCTCGGTCGACCAGCGGCGCAGCCTGACGAAGATGGGCGACAAGTCGGAAGCCTTTTGCCGACAGACGCTGATCGTCCTGGCGCAGAACAAGCAGATCATCCCGCCGGAACTCGATCTCGCCGAAGCCGCGCGCGATCTCCACAACCTCGATCTTTTGCGACCACACCTGGCCAGGCTGAGGCAGCTGGTGGGCAAGGCCGACGACACCGAAATGGCGCTCGGCAGCGACATCCTGACGGCCGCGCTCGAGGGTTATGCGCTGGCCAAGGTCTTCGGCAAGGGCGCCGGGCTCGATGCCTTGAAGGAAGCGATGGCCGCTCGCTACAGCCGCAAGCATCAGCCGAGTCCGGTCGCCACGGCCTGAACGCCGCGACAGGCCTCGCGCTCGACGTGCAAGGCTCGGAGCTTCAGGCGCAAGGCTCCGAGCTGCGACGGCGAGCCTCCGATGCCTGGCCGCAAGCCTCTGAACTGCACTGTGCAAACAACAAAGGCTTGGCCGCACAGCAAAAAGCCTTGCGCGCAAAGCTCCGCGCCTCGATCAAGCTGAAAAACGGCAGCTAGTACAAGCTTCGCGAGCTTGCGCGCAAGGCTTCGCACTTCGCGCGCAAGGATCAACGCCTTGCGGTGCAAACCTCGATGCTTTGCGCGCCGAGCAAAAAGACTTGCGGGAACGGCTTTTTGCCTTACCGGTGAAGCGCAGAGCCTTGCCCTGGAAGCTCGGAGCCTTGCCGGGGCAGTTCGCCGAGGCGCCGATCGAGCAAAAAGCTTCGCCGCGGCACTCATCGAGCTGACGAACGCGGATCAAAGGCTTGCCCGAAGAGCACAAGGGCTTGCGCATCGAGCACGCGGGCTTGCGCATCGAGCAGGAAGCCTCGCGCACGCGCTTCGCAGGCTGGCGACGCGACGATAATCTGATGCTTGTCTGGGCAAGGGACTTGCGCACGCGCTCCCTACCGCCGACCTCCGTCGCTCCGGCCCAGCTGGCCAGGCGCTCGAATGCTTTCCGACCTGGCCAGGGCCATTACCGGCGAGATCATGTGCGTCGACGGGGGGCTGAGCACGACGGCGCTCGGCAACGCGGATCCCTTGCCGGGCTATACCGGCACGACACTGTCGGCGACAAGCCCCGCCGCCTCTCCATCCCGCGCGCAATTTGCTCCCGTCGGTCCTGCTCCGAAAGGCAGCGTCCGGGATCAATTGACTTGCCCCGCAAAGCTTGCAGACTAGAAAAGGCCCGCTGACAATGGCGCGATAGCGGCCTCGACCGCGAACGCCAGCGGTCGTCCGAAGCGAAGGTACGCGAGTGGGCCGCGGCGCAGAATCTTCCGTTCTCGGATTTTTCGGACGACTATCGTGCGCAGATCATGAATACCCTGGACTATCCGCCGAAAGGATCACACCGGGCGGCTGGCGCCTGAGCGCAGCCGCCCTGCCGCTCTGCATGCGGCACCCCGCAGCGGCGCCATCGCGCCCGCCCGAAGCTACCGAGGAGAGCATCGCCATGAAATTCCCCTATCGACGTCCCGACGCTTCTGGCCTCGTCGCCATGGCGCGCAGCGCCGCCCCAGCCCTGCTGGCACTGGCCATCGCCGGCTGTGCCGGCCCGCCGGTGCTGGAGCGCCAGGTACTCGGCTACGATGAAGTCACCAGCCGCCTCGACCAGAAGCTGCTGCTGCTCAACATCGCCCGCACCGACAACGGCATGCCGGTACATTTCACTTCGACCTCGACCATTGCCGCGACCTTCAACTGGACGACGACGCTCGGTATCGGCGGCGAATGGCGGCGCAGCTCGGGCGACAGCTTCCTTGGCCTGAACGTCGGCAGCGGCGCCTCCGAGAACCCGACTTTCAGTATTCATCCGCTCTCCGGGCAGGCCTTCACCGAGCGCATTCTGACGCCGTTCAAGGACCAATCCTTCGAGTTCCTGGTTTTCCAGGGCGGCGCCATCGACCGCGTGACGCGACTCCTGGCGTCGGGCATCGAAGTCCAGAACGCCGACAGCAGCTTCGTGCGCTTCATCGCCAACGACCCGGCGCTGCCGCAGGAGTACGCCGAGTTCCGCCGCATCGCCACCCACCTGCGCTGGCTGAACGACAACCGCCAGCTGTTCGTCCGAACACTGGTCTTCGCGGAACCGATAGCACCGCCGCTAAAGGCAGCACCGAACGCGGCGGACGTCATCAATGCCGACAAAGAGGGCCTGCAGTGGCGACAGAACGCCGACGGCAGCTACCAATTGACGCGCTTTCAGGCCGGGCGCGTCGTGGTGATGAACGTCGACCCGATGTCGCTCAGCAATCAGGCGCGTTTCGAGCTCAACGAGCGCATCAAGCGCAACCCGCGCGGCTTCGTCTTCCTCGATGTCCGAGCGGACGGCCCCGGCGGCGATTTCGCCATCCGCGGCGCGATCAAGCTGCGCAGCATGTTGCAGATGCTGGCCTTCGTCGCCAACGGCGCGCGTGCGGTTCCGGAGTTCGACGTCGCTCCCGACCCACGCACCGGGCCAACCCCGGAGAACCCCCGCTCGGCCCTGCACATCGACATTTCCGAGACAGCGCCGGCAACGACCATCGCCTCCATCGACTTCGCGGGACGCGCCTACAGTGTCGGCGACACGCAATGGGACCGCGCCACGTTCGCCATGCTCGGCGACCTCTTCCAGACCGCCGTCGGCGAGGTCAAGGGCGTCGACCTGCCGATCACCATTTCGAAGTGAGCCGCCATCGCCGCGGGCCAGCAGCGCACAGATGCTGCACAAGAGTCTGCTGAAGAAGGGCTCGTCTCGGAAATAAATTCCCGCTACCGCGTGGGAATTGTTCGATCTGCTCGATCGTGCGAAGCTGTGTTTCGTTCATGTTGATCACCATCTTCAGGCTGATCGACCCGTTTCGTCCTTCGCCGACATCTTCGGTCAGGCTCATACCACTCTGGACAAGGCTCAGGGTTGACCGCAGTTGAGCCAAGCGCACATACTTCTCGCGTTGGCGGCGGATTTCCTTCACTTGCTTGCTTCGGTCCCCCCTACCATCCACCAAACTGGCGCCGACTTTCCGCAGGAAGGCCAACGATGATCGACATGGAGACCATACGTGCAGCCACCGCCAGACTGGTCGCTGCCGCTACCTCACCCGCCCGCGTCATCCTGTTCGGGTCCTACGCGCGCGGCACGGCCGATGAAGGTTCTGACCTTGACCTGATGGTCATCGAACGTGAGGTGCCGGATAGGGCGGCGGAATACATGCGCCTGATGGATGCCGTCGGCCGGGTCGCTCCAGGGGTTGGCCTGGACTTGCTGATTTACCCGCTGAGTGAATACGAGCGGCGTGGCCAGGTTCCCGGCACGGTGTTGTTCGAGGCACGCAGCGAAGGTCAGGTGCTGCATGACGCCCTTCATTGAGGAAGCCCACCGGCTGCTGCGCCTTGCTCAGCGCGATCTGCAAACCTACCGAATCCTCGCCGCCCATCCGGATGCTTCCCTGGCCGCCACCTGCTTCCATGCCCAGCAGAGCGTGGAAAAGGCGCTGAAGGCTGTCCTGACCGCGCATCGTGCGACCTTTCCGCGCACTCACAACCTGGAAGAACTCGGCTTGCTCGTGACAGCGAGCGGTATCGGCCTGCCCGCTCCCGCGAGGGATTTGCGACGGCTCACGCCTTTCGCGGTGGATTTTCGCTATAACGAAGAAACCATCGCCCTGCTCACCACCGAAGCGGCCGGCCTTCTCGCGGAATCCGTATTCCAGTGGGCGAAAGCCTTGATCGAGGCGACCAGACAATGAGCCATATTGCTGCCCGGTTGAGTGGGTCGTTTGTGGAGTCATGTTTTTTGCGGTCACACACACTTTTGGGGATCAGGCCTTTGCCCGCGCCTTGGGCAAAAGTCAAGAGCTGACCCCGCCCCGGTTGTTGGCTTGGGCTTCTTCCAGACCCCGCCGCACGACGACGCCCTTGCCCTTCTCCTTGCCTTCGGCTCTGCGAAAAACTGGCCATAGGACTGCCACCTATGAAGTAACGCGCCATGCCCGGCGCACTCGTTGGAGGTAAGCGGCGTGCCGTAGGCAGGTCCGCTTGAACAACGGGTTGAGACGGGTTAGACGCCACTCGGTGCAGCTTCTACATGAAGCCGTACGCCAAGCGCCTTGGCAACCTTGAGGACTGTGGCGAAGCTTGGGTTGCCCTCAGCACTCAGTGCACGATAGAGGCTCTCGCGGCTTAGGCCTGCATCTTTGGCAACTTGCGACATGCCCTTCGCGCGCGCGATGTCTCCGAGCGCGCGTGCAATTCCCGGCGCATCTTCAGACGCTTCTTCAAGCCATGCGTCGAGATACGCGGCCATTTCTTGCGGTGTGCGCAGATGTTCCGCAATGTCGTACGGCCTTACCTTCGTCTTCGGTGGCTTTCTTGCAGATTTTTTGGCCATGACCTCTACTCCATAAAGTTTCGCTTCAGCTCCAAGGCCTTGGCAATGTCCTTGGTTTGTGTCGACTTGTCGCCGCCTGCCAAGAGCAGGAGCAATGCGGAAAAAACGGTGGCTCGCAGTGCAGATCAGCATGTTTCGATTCCAGACGGCAAAGCGCAAGAGCGAAGCATAGAACTTTTTGCTGCTGGCCACGAACCGAGAAGGGCTGCGATTGCCCACCGGCAAAGCCATCGCCAAACCGTTGAGGTAACATGCACGCTCACCCTCGCCCCAGATTTCAGCTCCCAACAAGATGCGACAGATACTCGTCAGAACGCTCGCCACAGTCCTGTCCGCCCTCCTGATCGGCGGCTGCGCCACCAGCGCACGCCAACTGATGCCGACCCCGACCCTGTACCAGCGTCCGGATCGCCAGCCCGTTTTCGATCCATCCCCGGCGGCCCGGCAGAGCCCGGACGTGGACCTGCTGTTCATCACCGACCGTGCCCCACCGACAGCCGCCGAGATTGCCGAACAAGGCAAAGACGCAGGTCCCTTGCCCTACGGCCAGGAACGCGGCCGGCGCATCGCCTACGGCACGGCTCTGGTGCGGGTGGTGCCGTCGCTGGACTGGGAGACCTTGCGCGAGCAGAGCCAGCTCGCCGAGCGTACGCGTGAGGTCAATCTGGAGCTGGGCCAGGTACAGGAACTGGGGGCCTTCCCTCGGGAGCCGTATCAGATTTCCAGGGGCCCCGGCGGGAAGATCCTGCGCGACCGTGCCGAGCTCGCGCGCCACTTCGAAAGCAAGGCCGCTTTTCAGGACGAGGTCCAGCGCCGGCTCGCGCAAGCTCCCAAGAAAGAGATCCTGCTCTACGTGCACGGCTTCAACGAGACCTTTGCCACCGCCGCCTACACCGCCGCCGAGCTGTGCCACTTCCTGGGCCGGGAGCAGGTATGCACCTTCTTCACCTGGCCCGCCTCGTCACGCGGAAACTTCCTGACCTCCTACACCACCACCACCGAGTCCGCCGAGTACGCGGTCGAGCATCTCAAGAAGAGCATCCGCATGCTGGCGACGACTCCCGGGGTGGAAGGACTGCAGATCCTGGCCCATAGCCGTGGCACTGCCCTGACCCTGAGGGCCGTGCGCGAACTTGCGAACGAGGCCCTGGCCGCCGGCAAGGAACCGGCCGATCTGACCAAGATCGACAACCTGGTGCTGCTCTCACCGGACATCGACGTGGACATCGCCGGGCAGGAGATCACCAGTTATCTTTCGGACCCGGATCTGGCTACGGTGTGGCCGGAGGGGCGAATACCGCGCGTGCTGAAGGGCCGCTTGACCATCTATGCGTCGCCCGAGGACCGGGCGCTGCGTGTCTCCCAGCTCTTGTTCCGCAGCCGCCACAGAGTCGGCCAACTGCGCCCCGAGGACATCCCCGAGCCTATTCAGCGCCACTTCGAGATGACCGGACGCATCGACCTGATCTCCTACGAAGGCGAGCGCACCGACCGGTTCGGGCATTCCTACTTCACGACCAGTCCGGAGGTCAGTTCCGATCTGATCGAATTGATCCGTTATGGCAAGCAGTTGGGAGAGCCGGGCCGCGAGCTGATCAAGACGGGACGGGTAAGCTGGGTGTTCCCGGTCAATGGTGACGACGGGAAATAGGTATCACCTCATTGATGGATATCCGAGGTTTGGAAACGATGAACATCCCTTCTCGCGGCAGGTTGTTTCTCGTGCTCGCGCGATGAAGGAGAGAGATTCCTCATGCGCCTGAGTCGCGTCATCCTGCGCTTGGTCATTTCTCTGGCCTTGGCGATAGCGATCCTCTGGGCGGGCGCGGCGCTGTGGATCGATGGTCCCGAGTCGCGCGTGCTCGCCGGCGCGCTTGTCGGCGCAATTGTGCTGATCGCCGGCCTGGCGGCGGTGCTGCTGCCTCCCTGGTCGAAGGCCGTGCTCGCCATCTTTGCCCCTGTTTAACCTACCCCAAAAAACCTCTTGCATAATCAATTGCTTGCAGGGCAAATGAATTTCTAATGGCACAACAAGCGCGTAATGTGCTGTCAGGCGATCAGTTTTCGGAGTCCTCCGGGTTGTGAGTGGATGCCCAAGGCGCGATAGATGGCCATTTGCTCTGGCTCGGCGTTGGTGGCCTTGCGGACATGGAGCGTGCGGCCATCGCGCTGGCGGAAAGTCGTCGTCGTCCGGCACTGCATCGAGAGGGTCTCGCGCAAAGTCGTCCAACTGTCGTGAATGCCAGCCGCCTTCAGCTTGACGCGAAGGAACTGCACGCACTGGTAAGCCAACACGGTAATGAACAGATGGCCGTCGGCGCGATCTTCCTTGTGATGGTAGATCGGGCGCAAGCCCAGCTCGCTCTTCAGGCTGCGAAACACACTTTCCAGGTCAGTCAGCAGAGTATAGGTGCGCCAGAGCCGCTCTTCATCCCAGTCGAGTTGATTGGTACGCAAGCAATAAACGCCTGGGTGTGTCGCCTGGCTCCCCTCGCGGGGCACCTTCTGCCAGGTGATCCCGGTGACGCGCTTGCCCGACTCGTCCGTCACCAGGTTTACCGTGTAATGCTGGCTGGTGCCGCGACTCTTCTGCTTCAGTCGACCGAGTCGTTCGAGCAATTTGTCTGGGCGTTTCTCGGCACGCGGTTTGGCCAGGCCATCGAGCATTTGCTGCAATCCGGCTTCGAAGCGCTGGCTGAAGGATTCGAGCATTGCCTCCTCCTTGAGTTGGCGACCCGGTGAATGGCAATTCAACTGAAGCTCTTGACCGTCTTCACTGAGCGTCTTCTGCAAGCGCAACGGTTGCTCGTCGGCGGTCTCGATCGTGATCGCCTGTGTTTCATCGAACTGCCGGGTTCCCCCGCGACGAACGACCAGGTAGCGATAACCGTGTTCGACCAGCCAGGCGACATTGGCTTCGCTGGCGATGCCCGCGTCCATGATCACCAGCGCCCCTGCCGGGGCGGCCAAGCCGGTCAGCATGCCGGCAAGCGTGCCGGCTTCGCTGACATTCCCTTCGAAGGTCTGAGAGCGGCGCACAAAACCACTGCCGTCGAGCACCAGGCCAAGGGTCACCAAGGGGCAATCGCTACGCTTCTCCTTGGAACGGCCACGCTTGGCCTTGCGATTGCTCGGGACTTCGCCTTCGAAGTAGGTGTTGGTCAGGTCGTAGAGCGTGATCGTCTCTTCCAAACCAAAGAGCGTGCGAACGCGGCCAAACAAACGTGCTTCAATCACCTCCCGATGCTTCATCAGGACGTCCGAACCCCGGTAAAGACCCATGTGTGACATCGACAGGAAGTCGACGTCGATCAGTTCGCCCAAGGCGCTGTGCGTCTGCAGCCAGTTCCAGGTTGCCCGCTCGGAGCCCGGATGGGCCATTCTGCCGATCAAATTGCCGATAATCGACGCCCGCAGAACGCCATTAACGCCCAACTCCCGCAACTGGTCGATGATGCCCAGTTCGGCCAGCGCATGCAGGCCGACGTGCTCGACGCCGACCGAACGCGGCTGCATCGTTTGCAGCGAGTCAACATCGACTTCGACGAATGTCGCCGGCGGACGCGGGTTTTCGGCAGGGTCGCTGGCCTCTGTCGCCGACGCGTCGCTCATCGGCGCCCGCACGATCAGCTGCCCGGCGTAGCGCTGGGCCGCACTTTCGATATGACCTGTGCATGGCAACGGCAGCAGCGCTTCCTGGGGGTGTAGCAACTGTTCGATACGACGACACAGTATCGGCCAGTCTTCCTGCTTGATCGCGAAATTACGCCCGAGATTCAGCAGGGTGATCTGACGGACCTTGCCTGCGATGCGTTCGCCACGCACCAGCCGGTAGGTGAAGTAGCCCTCGCCGGTGACCTTGTTGTTCGTTCGTGTCTGTCGGATATACATGCCCACGATCGTACAAGAAATGCAAGGGAAAAAACCAGAACGTCAAAACTATTATGGCACAACATTTCACCTCCGGAAAACCGCCTCTTTCAAATCAACGACTTAAAATCAGCGCGGGCTAGAAAAACCCGAAATATGACAGCGAGGTGTTAAAGGGAGGTTTGCATGCTTCGCGATCGTGCTCGGCTGGTGGCTGAGCATCGCCCCGAGCAACACCCGTGATTGGCGGCCGGATGTCGCGCGGCTGCCGACCGCCAGCGTCGACGGCTCCCTATTGACCATCCGTAACGTCCGCAACTTCACCTACCGCAGCGATCAGGATTTCAGCGAGCGCTGGGAGACGCGCAGCTACGACCTCGACACCCTGGTCGGCGTCGACCTGTTGATCTCCTTCTGGGGGCCGACCCTCTACGGTCACACCATCACCAGCTGGGAGTTCGCCGACGGCGGCCATCTCGCGGTATCCATCGAAACCCGCAAGGAAAAGGGCGAGGAGTACTCCGCGCTGAAAGGTTTCTTCCGTCAGTACGAGCTCTACTATGTCATTGCCGACGAGCGCGACGTCGTCGGGCTACGCACGAACCACCTGGGCGAGACGGTGCAGCTCTACCGCATCCGTGCTTCGGCGGACAAGGGTCGCGCCCTGCTGCTCGACTACGTGAAAGCGATCAACGCCATTGCCAAGCAAGCGCGCTGGTACAACGCCCTGACCCAGAATTGCACCACCACCATCTGGCACCACACCAGGGTGGTGGGCTCGGGTCCTTCTTTGGACTGGCGCTTGCTCGCCAACGGCCAGCTCGTCGACCTGGCCTACGAACGCGGCACGGTCAACGACGAATTCGGGCTCGACGAGCTGAAGCGCCGCAGCGACATTACCGCGCGCGCCCGTTCTGCCGGCGACATCGAGGGCTTCTCCAGGACGATCCGGGAGGGGCTACCACCGCGGCCCTAGGAGCCTTGTGCTGGCCGCCTCATCCCGGTGCAGGCTCGCAAGCCGAGCACCGGCGGTGGTAGGATCATGGCTGATACCGATCAACGAAGCATGCATGTTGTCATGCCGACGACGTGCTTTCCGAAAAGGAGTCAGCAATGACCGATCAAGCAACCAACACCCGACTGCTCGAAAAGCTGCGCAATCAGCGCGACCTGGGGGAGCAGCCACTGGCCGGCAAGAAAGGGATCGTCCTCGGCATCGCCAACGACCAGTCGATCGCCTGGGGCTGCGCGCAGGCGTTTCGCGGGCTCGGCGCCGAGCTGTGCATTACTTATCTGAACGAGAAGTCGCGCAGGTTCACCGAGCCACTGGCACAGGCACTCGATGTTCCGCCGGCGCTCTATCTGCCTTGCGACGTGCGCGAGGAAGGACAACTGGAAGCCGTCTTCGCGGCCATCGAGAAAGAATGGGGCCAGCTCGACTTCGCGCTGCATTCGATTGCCTTTGCGCCGCGCGAGGACCTGCATGGCCGCGTCACCGACTGCTCGCGCGAAGGCTTCCTGATGGCCATGGATGTCTCCTGCCATTCCTTCATCCACATGGCCCGGCTCGCCGAACCGCTGATGAAGAACGGCGGCACGCTGTTCACCATGAGCTACTTCGGCTCCGAGAAAGTCGTCGAGAACTACAACGTGATGGGGCCGGTAAAAGCAGCCCTCGAGGCGACCTCGCGCTACCTGGCGGCCGAACTCGGTCCCAAAGGCATTCGCGTCAACCCGATCTCGCCCGGCCCGATCGCCACCCGTGCGGCGTCGGGTATCGGTCGCTTCGACGAACTGATGGAGAAAGCTGCCGCGCGCGCCCCGTCGCGCGTGCTGGTGAGCATCGAGGACGTGGGCATGGCGACGGCCTTCCTGGCCACCGACTATGCGAAGCTGATCACCGGCGATACCACCTATGTCGACGGCGGCTACCACGTCCTTGGCTGAGCACCCGGATTGGCGTTGAGCGCCGATCCCGGTGGTGCTAGGCTACCCGCAGCGCCGGCGCAGCCGCCGCTAGCTGCCGGGCGGCGTCTGCGGGTCGTCGCTGCCGCTGCAGCGGCGCTCCTGGCGCTGGCCGCGGCCCTCGCCATCGCGCTGTTCGATATCAATCGCTACAAGCCGGAGATCGAAGCAGCGGTGAGGACGCACAGCGGCCGCAGGCTGCACCTGAACGGCGATCTGGCGCTGTCGTTCTTCCCCAGGCTGGCCATCGACCTGCCGGCGAGCAGTTTGTCGGCCCGCGACAGCGAAGCCGAGTTCCTCAGCTTTTCGTCGGCGCGCATCGAAGTCGCCCTGCTTCCCTTGCTGTGGCAGGAAGTCGTGATCGAGTCGATGCAGCTGCGCGAAGCGCGGGCGACGATGACGCTTCCGGGGAAGCACGGTAGCGCCGGCGAGGTGGACAGCGGGACCAGCGCGGGCGACGCGGCCACCGTGCCGTCCCCGGCAGCTGCGGCGCGCAGCACAGCGCAGACGCCGGCCGTGCCCGACAGCGGCGCGGCGGCCAGCCGCGAGAGCCGCTGGGAAATCCGCCAGCTGCTGCTCAGCGATACTGCGCTCATCCTGCACAATGCCGTCAACGGCAAGACGATCGTGCTCTCGGCGATCAATCTCGAAACCGGCCGCCTGGCAGCGAAGACGCAACTGCCGCTGGCGCTGAAGGCGCAGGTCGCGGTGATGAACCAGCCCGAAGTGCTCGGCGAGATCGAAGTCACGGCCAGCGTAGACATCGACATGACCGGTGCGCGGCCGGTGCTGGCCGCCAGCGACTTCAAGCTCGGCTTCACCGGCAGGCGCGACAGCCAGCCCTGGCGCGCAGCGCTCACCGCCAGCCGTTTGTCCCGCCAGGGCGAAACCTTCAGCGCCGCGCAAGTCGCAGTCAGTCTCCAGCCCGATGGCGAGCCCGCCGCCGACGCCTGGACGTTCGCGGCCAGTGCGGAAGAGATCACCTTCGACGGGCAGAGGCTGAGCCTGCCGCACTTCGACGGCGAGATCGCCCGCGAAGACCCGCGCTTGCCTGGAGGGCAGGCACGCCTGCCACTGTCCGGCGCCCTGACGCTCGACGCCAGGCACGAACGCGCCAGCCTGCAGCTGGCCGCGAAGGCCAGCGATGCCCGTTTCGAGGCCAGCATCGAGCTGACGAACTTTGCGCAGCCGGAAGTCGGCTTCGACCTGCAGGCCGATCGACTCAATCTGGACGCTTACCTGCCGCTCGCCCAGCCGCTCGCAGGCAAAGCTGCCGCCGGAGCAAAGCCGGCAGCCAACGCGCCAGCCGCAAGCAGTGAGCCCGGACAGACCCAGCCCCGCAGCACGGCAGCGCACCTCCTGCGGACTGCAGCGTCGGCGCCAACACTCAGGCCGGCTTCGGCCTCGGCTGCGGCCGAGCCCGCTTTCGACCTGGCAGGCTTACACAAGCTGCGCCTCGACGGCCAGCTGCAGATCGCGCAGCTCCAGGCAGGCGGCATAAAGGCGGCGGCAGTGCACGCCGGTGTGCACAGCGCCGACGGTCGCGCCATACTCGCGCCGCTGAGCGCTCACCTCTACGGTGGCCAGGCGGACGGCGACCTGACCCTCGACGCACAGGGCGCACCGGACGCACAGAACACACAGGGCCCACGGGTGAGCATGAAGCTGGCGCTGAACGATGTCGACTTCGGCGCCCTGGCCCGCGACGCACTCGGTCGCAGCGATCTCGAAGGCCGCGGCAATGTGGACCTGGCCTTGTCGAGCAGCGGCCAGTCGCGCGCCGAGCTGACCCGTGCGGCACAGGGGACGGCACGCTTCGCACTGCGCGAGGTGGCGCTGGTCGGCATCGACCTGGCGGACGTCCTCGACCAGGTGAAAGACATTCTCAACGCCGGCGGCAGCCAGTCCGGCAGGATCGACACGTCCAGACTGACCCGGCTGTCGCATCTGAGCGCTACCGTCAAACTGGCTGAGGGCATGGCACGCAATGATGATCTCGATGGCGCCGCGCCAAAACTCGCGCTCGGGGGTTATGGCCAGTTTGACCTGCTGTCGAGCGAGCTCGATTACACGCTGCGCGTGATGATGGCCGCCAATCCTGCCGAAAGCTCGAAGCTGCTGCGCGCGCTGGAGGGACTACCGATACCGGTGCACATCAGCGGGCCTGCGGAGGAGTTGCGCTACTCGATCAGCCTGACCGATGTCGCCGCCGATGCCCTCAGGCGTCACAGCGACGACATCGGCGCCGCGCTGGTCGACGAAGCGGAACGTTTTTTCGACAGACTCTTTGGTGGCAAGAAGAAGTGAGGTCGCGGACAGCGGACGAAGGCCGGAGCCACCTTTAACGGCAGCCAACCACCTTTAGCCACCAATCCTGAGGCCGGTCTTCTTGAGAATGCTGGTCGAGAAAAGTACGTCGTAAGCGCGGCAGTCGGCGCCGAGAAGGGCGGCGATTTCGGCGACCTTGGCCTGCACTTCGGCGCGCGAACTGCCATGCACCATGGCAAACAGGCTGTAAGGCCATTCCGGCAACTTGCGCGGACGGTGGTAGCAGTGGGTGACGAAATCGAGGGCGCCGATGCGCGCGCCGAGTTCGTCGATGCGCTCGTCGGGGACGTCCCAGACGCTCATGCCGTTGGCGGTGTAGCCGATGGCGTAGTGGTTGGGAACGGCGCCGATGCGGCGGATGACGCCACTGTCGAGCATGCTCGCCAGCCGCTCCATCACCTCTTCCGGCGCAATGCCCAACTCTTCCGCGAGCTGGTGATACGGTCGGGCGACGAGCGGCAAGCCGCTCTGCGTGGCGACGATCAGGCGGCGATCGATGGTGTCGACCGCGCGCGCAGGGGCGCCGCTCATGTGCGCACCGCCAGCTTCATCTCGACGAAATATTCCCGCAGCTTCGGAAAGGGGAAGACCGGCAAACCGCTGGCTTCCTCGATGCTGCGCACCGCTGATGCGATGCCGTCGGCCGTTTCGGTGGCCAGCACAAACCACATGTTGAAGTCGCAGTGGCGGTCGCTTTCGCGGCGGTAGTTGTGCGCCACCTGCGGAAAGGCATTGACCACGTCGAGCACGCGCTGCCAATCGGCTTCAGGAACGCGCATCGCGGCGAGAACGAAAGCGCCTCCCATGCGCTCGACCTGAAACATCGGGCCGAAGCGGGTCAGCACGCGCGCCTCGAGCATCGCCTGCAGGCGTTCGAGCAGTTGCTCCTCGCTGATGCCCAGCGCCGCGGCGACTGCGGCATAAGGCCGCTCACAGATCGGAAAGCCGCCCTGGAGCGAGTCGATGATCGCCCGATCGATGGCGTCGATGCCGGCTGCCTCAGGCATAACGCGCGCCGCCCTGCTTGAAGCGGGTCAGCGAGAAGAGGACGGCGTGCGCGCAATCCTCGAGGTGCAGGCGGGCGCGCAACTCGGCGATCCTCGCCTCGACCTCGGCGCGGACCTGCCCGTGAATCATGCAGAACAGGTTGTAGGGCCAGTCCGGCAGCACCCGCGGACGCTGATAGCAGAGGGTCACTCCCGGTTCGCGGGCCAGGAGCTCGCCCATCTCGGCGACCGCCTCGTCGGGGATGTCGTGCACCAGCATGGCATTGGCCGTGTAGCCGAGTTCATAATGGCGGACGACGACGCCGAAGCGCTTGATGATGCCTTCGGCGCACCAGCGACGGATACGTTCAAGGACCTCGCTCTCCTCGCAACCGACACGACTGGCGAGCACCGAAAACGGCCGCATGAACAGCGGCAAGCCTTCCTGCAAAGCCATCACCAGCCGGCGTTCGAACTCGTCGAGCGGCCGTGGTGCCACGAAGGCCTGCCTGCGCACCCGCGCCGGCAGGCCTTCCTTGCCTTTGCCGTCGAGCGAAAAACCGAGGTCGATGTGATATTCCTGCAGCAAGGGCAGGCGCAGCAGCGGCTGGCCAGCCGCCTGCTCGATGGCCCCCAAAGCTGCCTGCAGGCGACCTTCGGAACCGGCGGTGACAACGAACCAGAGGTTGTAGCGATGCTCGCGCTCGTAGTTGTGGTTGACCTCCGGAAAGCGATTGACCGTCTCGGCGACGGCGGCCAGTTTCTCCGGCGCGACAGCCATCGCCGCCAGCGTGCTGGCACCAATGCGCTTGGGCGCAAAGACGGCGCCGACGCGGGAGATTTTGCCCTGGCGACGCAGCGTCTCCAGCAGGCGCAGGACGGCGTTCTCAGCCACACCAAGGCGCTCCCCGACTTCAGCGAAAGGTGCCGGGCAAAGCGGAAAGTCCCTCTGGAAGTCGTTCAGCAAACGAAAGTCGAGCGCCTCGTCGGTCATTGCGATCTCAGAATCCCGTGCGCTGCGCACGGCTGGTAAAGAAAATGCCGCTCGGCGCTTGCGCCGCAAACTCGCCGACCTGGGTCAGCGTCGCGGTATCGTAAATCACCACCTTGTTGTCGTCACGGGCGGACAGCCAGACCTGCTCGCCGCGTGGCGTGAACTCCATATGCAGAATCGCTTTGCCCGGTTCGAGGGTCTGCACCACCTTGCCGCTCAGGGTGTCGATGACCTGAACCCAGCCGTTGTCGGGAAAAGCGAAATTGACCCACACCTGCCGGCCATCGGGCCGCGCCATGACGAACACCGGCTGTCCCTTGACCGCGATGCGGCCGACTTCCTGCCAATCGCTGCCGGAAACCACCAGCACCTCGTGCCGGCCAACCGCCGGCAGGTAGGCCTTGCCCTGCGCCATCGACCAGCCGCGCAGATGCGGCATCTTGAAGACCGGCAGTTTCTCTTCGCCGCGCCCGTAGTTGCCCAGAATCCGCCGCGTGCCCTTCTCCGGCTGCCAGGTATCGAGCAGCGCCACGCCATCCTCACCGAAGAGCCCGGCCAGATAATAACGCCCGTCAGGAGTCACCAGCCCGTCATAAGGTTGCACGCCCGCCGGATAGCGCTGAGTGGTCGGATGGCGGGGATCGGAGAAGTCACTGACCCAGATCTCGCCGCCGTCGAAGAGTGCGTAGGCGAAGCGGTTGCCGGAAAGGTCGGCCAGACCAACGACTTTCGAGAAACTCCCCGGCGCGTATTCCGCCGGCACTTCGGAGAGCAGTTCCAGGGTTTCCGCGTCGAACGCCTTGATGCCACCCGGCTTGTAGTTCTGCGCGACGACGATGCGGCCATCCTGCGAGATCGAACCGCCAATGGCATTGCCCGACTGCAGTACGCGCTTGACGGTCCGCGCCTCGAGCAGATCGACTTTCGTCAGGCCGCCATCGCGGCCAAAGACGTAGGCGTAGCGACCGTCGCGCGAGTAGACGACCGAAGCGTGCGACAGGTCACCGAGCCCGCCGATGCGCGCGTAGGGCTTGCCGTCGCTGGTATTGATCAGGCTGACGTGACCACTGGCGCGCTCGATCACCAGCCCGAGGTCGCCGGTGCCACGCAAGGGCGGCGCCGCGCAGCCGGCGAGCAGAACAATCGACAGCAGGGCGAACAGCTTTCTCATCATCGTCATCGTCTTCACTCAAACAGCGCCAGCGGCGCATCAACAAAATGGTGTGCCCGCGAGCACCATCAAACCTCGTCGGTCGCCTTAACTCCCTTCTCTCCCCGCGAGGGGAGAGCAACTATCCCCTCGCGGGGCCGTGTGCTTCAGGCAGCACTTCTACGTCTCCCCTATCGTAACACTGCGTAACACTGCTCGACACGAGCCCTGGCCGCTCAGAGAATCGGCCTGACCGCGTCTTCCATCTCCGCCTGATCCATGGCGCCAAGTTCGCTGCTGCGGATGCGCCCGTCACGGTCAATGACGACGGTAAACGGCAGGCCAGCCTTGCTGTTGCCCAGCGCCTTCATCAGCTCGATGCTCGCCGCGCTGCCACCAATCAGCGCAGTGTAGTTCATCTCGTAGGCCTGGCCGAATTCGCGCAAGTGGTCGCGCTTGTCGGCGTCTTCGACAGCAATGCCGACGATCACCAGCCCCCTGCCCTTGTACCTGGCCTGCAGCGCGGAAAGATCAGGAATCTCCTTGCGACAGGGGCCGCACCAGCGCGCCCAGAAATTGACCAGCAGCGGCTTGCCTCGCAAGGACGCCAGCGCCAGCGACTGTCCGTCGAGTGCCGGCAGGGTCAAGGCAAAAAGGGGCGCCGCCGATGGCAGGTCGGCGGCACTCGCCGCAAAAGCCAACAAGGCGAGCAGCAGGACCGTGAACAGGCGCTTCATGACGATGTTCCGGTCAAGGCAGGTCGCTGCGACGGAAGCTCAGGAAACCGGCCAGTGCGGCCAGCGAGCCGATGGCCAGCGGGTAGAGCAAGGCATAGAGGCGATAGCCGCTGCTGCCGAAGAGGTCGAGAATGACGTAGGCTGACGGCCCGAGGACGATCAGTTGCGGGTCGAACATGGCCAGCGAAGCGGTACGAAAGACCTGCAGCGGGTTGAGCAAGGCGATGCCGACGGCGACCTCGGGAGCAACCCGGCCCTGGATCATCACCCCGAGCAGGATCAGGTCCAGGAACAGCAACATGCTCAGCCAGACGATGAACGCGGCACCCTGCGCGACATCGGTACTGCGCGCCAGCGTCGAGATCAACATGCCGATGCCGAGAAAGCACCAGGCCATCGACGCCAGCAAAGCGGTGTAATAGAAGAACATCGCCCACGGCACGTCGATATCCCTGACCTGCGCCCACAGCACGGCGCCGAACATGGCCACGAAAACGGGCAGGAAGATGGTCACGTAACGCCCGAGAATCTTTCCCCAGAACCACGCCGACAACGACACCGGCAGCGACAGCAGGTACTCGAAAACGCCCGCCTCGCGGTCGCCGGCCACCGAACGCACGGTGGTGACCAGCACGAAAATCGGCAGGATGGCCATGGTCAGCTGGATATAGGTCACCAGCAGCCGCGACAGGCCGATGAAACCCAGCACGCGCGACTCGGTCAGGCCGAAGGCAAAGAGCAGCGCGACGATGCCGCCGAAAACGAGGCTGTAAATCAGGAACCATCGCGCGCGCAGCGATTCGACGATGTCCAGGCGGGCGGTCAGGAGAAGTGAATTCATGAATTCATTCTTGCCGCTTCATTTGCCGCGCGCCAGAATGCGCTCTTTCATTTCCTGGTACGAGACCGCATCCGCTTCCGGACGCGCGACAGCAGCAAACTGGTAGCCCATCGGACTTTTCTTTCCGGGTAGATAATGCGCCTGGCGCGCGTCGATCCAGCCACCCATGCGATAGTCGGCGACCCAGATCTCAGTGTTCGGCGTCTCCTCGTTGAATGCTCTTTGCGACAGCCAGAACATCGCGCAACCGATATCGTCGAACTTCCAGGCCTTACCCTGAGGATCGCGAATCTGTGCCGCGAAGCGCTTGTCGCTGATGATCATTCCGCAGCGCGGGTCGGCGTCTCTATCCCAATGGATCTGGATCGGGCCGCTGCTCGGCTCGCCGCTGCAGGCAGCCAGCGACCAGGCCGCGCCGACGCTCAGCAGCGGGCGAAAACAGGGGCCAAGAACTGCAGTCGGAAGGACTGCGAGAAAACGACGTCGTTTCATGCTTGTTGGTACCTCACTGCAGGACGACCGCGGGGTCGACTTCGTTCATCTCGATGCGCGACAAGAGCCCAATATAGCGCGACACCGTCCCCATGAAGCGCAATCGGTCCGGCCCGGAAACCGTGCCGTGCCACTCGATACCATTGCCGCGGTCAGCAAACTGCCACGCCGTCAAGGTCTTGGCGATGGCCGCATCGGCGCGCGCCAGCGTCAGGTGCACCTGGAACAGGGCCGAGAGCTTGGAGTCCTCCGCGACGCGGTCGTCAAGGACGATCCGCCCAGTGTCCATTTCGACGACGCGATTGACCAAGGGCGCGACCTCGTCGAGGCGGTGACTGGAGATGATCATCGTCGTGTTATCGAGTCGTTCGGCGAGCAGAGAAAAGAAAATGTGCCGCGCCTCGGGGTCGAGGTTGGCCGCCGGTTCGTCCATCACCAGCACCTGCGCGTCACGGCCGAGGGCGATGGCGATCAGCAGCTTCTGCTTCATTCCACCCGACAGGCGGTTGAACGGCCGCGCCAGGATTGGCGCAACGTCAAGTCCCAGCCGCTTGGCGACCGCGTAAATTCGCTGCCTGTCCGAGCGGCAGACGGCAGCCGCGAAACTGACCAGTTGCCCCACCGGCATTTTCAGCGGCGGCGGCAACTGCGGCACGAAACCGAGCTTGCCGAGCACCTGCGTACGCTCGGCGCGTGGCTGCTGCCCGTCGATAGTCACCCTGCCCTGATGCGTATACTCGCCGAGCAGGCAACGAATCAAGGTCGTCTTGCCGGCGCCGTTCGAGCCGATCAGCGCGATTCGCTCGCCGAGAGCGATCTCGAGTTCGACGCCGTCGAGTACACGAATCTTCCTGAAGTCCTTACCGACGTTTTCAAAGCGGATCATTCACAACTTTCAGAGCAGCTTGCTCAAGCCCTTGACGTCAAAGACCAGCGCCCCGCTCGGGCAAACGTCGACACACAGACCACAGCGCGTGCAGTCGGGTCCGATCGGGGTGGTCATGTCAGCGGCCCGACCCTTGATCACCACGTCGAGGACGTGTGGCACCAGGCAGACTTTGCGGCAATCACCTTCGTGAAAGCACTTGTCCAGCCGGTACTCGACGCGCACCGGCGAAATGGCGCCCACGATACCATAGGTCAGCCCGATCGGGCAGACGTAGCGGCACCAGGCGCGGCGCGAATAGACGACCTCGAAAACCAGGAGCAGCAGGACCCAGCCAAGCGCCAGCGACGGACCATAGATCAGCGCTCGCGACAGGATTCCGGTCGGCGAAATGGTTTCGAAAACGGTATAGCCGCTGACCGCCGCCAACAAGGCAAAGATCACCCAGAAAACCGTACGCGTGCCGCGATGGAATTCGTGCTCGCTGACCAGCTTCCTGCTCACCAGCTTCAGGTGCAGCCACTCGAACCATTCGGCGAGCAGATGGTAGGGACAGATCCAGGAGCAGAACGAACGCCCGCCAAGCAAGGCCCAGAGAACGAAGACCGTCGCCGTGCCGATGAACAGATTGACGATGATGTGCTTGTGCGCCAGCATCACCTGCAAGGCCGAATTGAGGTCGATGAGATGAAAACCGACGAAGCGCGAGGCGGTCAGCGCGCCCTCGAGAATCTGGATGTCGAGCCAGAACGAGAAAGTGAACAAGAGGTTGGCGAAAATCAGGACGGCCCAGCGCCGGTTACGCCATTTGTGGGTCACCAGTTCGTGGTCGCGGGCGTGCTGCTTGATGGCCTCGAAGTCGGCCTTGGTCATGCGCTTCAGGCTATGTACCTGTTTCGCTTCCGGCGTCACGACGGTCGGCTTTTGCGGTGCCGCACCGAACATCACCCGGATCTGTTCGAACTGGCTCATGACGCGCTCCACGGCTGGCGTGGATCGACGACGATCGCCGCCGCCGGTTCGACCGGGCAGATCATCTCGCAGACACCGCAACCGACACATTGCTCGAGCACCTCTGGCCGATACTGCTTGCTGCCGTCGGCAGCAACCGACTCACTCATCTGGATCGCATCCTTGATCGGACACTCGGTGACGCAGAGGTCGCAAAGCTCGCGCTCGTAGGGATGCTCACGCACCGGGACCGGCTGCCAGCGATCGATCGACACGTAGCGCAGGTGGCCGCGAAAGTCGGCACCACGCGCTTGCCCGCTGAAACCCTTGCCCTGCACTGCCAGGCAGGACTCCGGGCGCGCCAGACGGGCGACGCCGATCCGTTCGCGGAGATTAAGCGTCGGCTCGGGGTCGTCTTCCTTGGCCTTGAGCACCGGCGGCTGCGCCAGAGGCATGCCGGCACGAATGTTGAGCGCTGCCGGCTTGATGTAGGTCAGCGACCCGGTCGGACAGGCCAGAATGCACTGCACGGCGTCGCAGGAAAAATCGCATGCCTGGTCGCGAGCATCGATATAGGGCACGCCGACGCCAAAGCCATGGTCGATGTCGTCGAGTTTGATCGCCGCCACCGGGCAGACCTGCACACACTGCCCGCACTTGATGCACGAGGACAGGAAATCCTTTTCCTCGAGCGCGCCGGGCGGGCGCAGGCGCGAATTCCGCGCGCTCGCCACCGGGAGATAGCCAAGCATCGCCAGGCCGAGCACCCCGCCGATCATGAACGTCGAGCGAATGAACTTGCGCCGGTTGGCCTGCTTGCGGACCGGCGCCTTGGCGCGCGTGTTGATGACCACCGGCTTGGCTTCGCCAAGCGGCGGCAGCGCTGTGCCGTCAGCCGCCGCTTCTGTTTCCTTCTTGTCGTTCATTTGACAGACCTCTTGCTGGTCTCCTGGGGTTTGTTGAAAACCGGCGCTTCGTCGCGCAGCAACATCACCGGCGTCGAAAAAGGCGCCAGGCGCTCAAGGAAATCGAGCGTCTCCATCATCGGCGCGTTACGGAAGAAGCGCGCATAAGGCACCTCCATCCACAGCTGGTCGGTATAGGCGTAGAGCTCGTGCGGACGGTCGCCGACATCGTCCTGGTTGCGGTCGAAACCCTGATAGTCGTCCCAGTAGTTGCCGCGCCAGAGGTTGCGACTGGCGCTGCCGCTATCGCCCATGGCCACCTGGGTCAGGTTTCCCTCGAAAAAGTTGTTCTCGATGATGGTGCCTTTCTTGTCGGACAGGAAGCTGACCCCGATGCCGTTATAGGCGATGCGGTTGCCACGAATGGTGATCGTCGTGTCCGGCTCGAACGGCGACATGTCGAGGCCGACGCCGACCGCGCAGTAAAGGATCTCGTTACCCTCGACGAGGACGCTCGACGCTTCCTTGAAACCGACGGCCATGCCGGTCGGGCCATTGGCGTGCGAAAAAAGATTGTTGCGAATCGCTCCGCCCCCGGAATACATGACGTTGACGCCGACAGCGTTGTCGTAAAAGCGGTTGCCTTCGACAAGATTGTCGGCCGCAAACATGAAGTGAATCGAATAGCGACTGCGCCGTGCGACGTTGTTCAGATAGTGGTTTTCGTTCGAGTACCAGGCGACCATGTCGCGAGAATCTTCGATCAGATTGTCGGCAACCAGGTTGCGGTGGCTGTACCACAGGCGCAGGCTGTCACCGCGAGTGCCGAGATCGAAGGGCTTCGAGCGAATGCGGTTGCCGCGCAGGACATTATCATTCGACATTTTCAGATCGATGCCGAACAGGCAGTCGTCGATGTGCAGATTCTCGACGACATTGCGATCGCCGCGGACATTGAGACAGGCATCGTCCGAATCGTGCGAGACGCCGGAGTTGGTCAGCTGCAGATCGCGCAGGACGGCATCGTTGGCTTGCAGCACGAAGACCGTTCCCTTGCCACCGCCATCGATGCTCGCTTCGCCGCCGCCGTCGATGGTCAGGGGCTTGTTGACGACGACCGGGCCGGAGTACCTGCCCGGCTTGAGCTTGAGTACCGAGCCTGCAGGCGCTGCGTTGATCAGTTCCTGCAGGAACGGCAGAGCGCTGACCCGCGGCACGGTCGGGATCGGCGTTTGCTCGTTGAGCCCGCCCCAGCCGGCGACGGCCGGCTCGGCCATCCCGCCCAGGCGGCTATCGACCGGCTCATCGGCAAGCACGCGCCCGCTGCCAACGCTGCCCGTGCGGCGCAGCGCGGTCAACGCGTCCTCGGCGTCACCCGGCGAGGGAAGAACGACCAGAGCAAGCCCGCAAAGCACTCCGGCCGCAAGCATGCGGCGAGACATCGGCTACTCCGCGGTACCCTCGCGCATCTGTTTGCGCCGGATGAGCAGGGCCAGCAGGAGGCAGGCCATGACACCCAGCAGCAGCCCGTAGCCCCAGTACGGATAGGAGTAGGTCGAGAACTGCGCCACCTTGCCCTCGCCAAAAACAGTCGGCATGAAAGGCTTGACCGTGAAAGCACCCCAGGGGTGCATGTTATGGCCAAAGAACCATAGCCATCCGGCGTAGGTGATGACGAAAAAGACCGGCAGCAGGGCCGGAACCAGCGCCAGCAACAGCGAAAAGCCGCGCATGCCGGCGACACCGGCGAGCACCACCAGCATCGCCAGCAGCGTCCCGGCAATCACCACATGCGTGATCGTGGTGACATTTTCACCCCAGCCCTGGATCTTCTCGGGCTCGTTGAAAAAAGTTGCCGTTTCGCTGACATAGTGTGCGACATGCGCTTCCAGACCACCCATCACGTACTGGTCGACAATGATCCAGCCGGCGACCGCGGCAAAGCCGGCAGCAAGCACCAGCAGCCGCGGCTTGCGACGTGGCACCATGAAGCCGACGAGCATCACCGTAAAGAAGGCGAAGAAGAACTTGGCCAGCGGCTTCTCCACCGGCGCGCCGGTGGCGATCGGGAACATCCCCACGTAGTGGTTGATGGTGTTCATTTCGTGCACGCAGTCGAGACCCTCGGCACCCTTGTTGACGTCCCTGTTCTTGTCGGTAATCGGGTTGTAGCGCTCGTCGTCGTGGGCGAGCTCCTTCTGAATGATTTCGCTATCCATGCGCGTGCCCTTGCCGGCCGCCTTGCAGCCGTTATAGACACCATCGAAATGAAAGTGGATGCGAATGCCATCGGGGAAGGCATCGGCTGGATAGTTCGGCGCGGTCAGGGAGACCCACCAGATCGGCGCGAAGAAAGCGGCGATCATCAAGCCAGTGGCAACCGCGGTAAGCGCGGCGACGATGAAATTCTGCTTGCTTGGTGCTGCGGCTGACATGGTTCAGTCCTCGTTCAGAGCGTTTGGCGTCTGCAGAATATTATTCATTACTTATGCTTGCCGGGAACTAAAGCCCGCCGCAGAAACTGCGGGCGGGCTTTGACAGCGACAGAACGCGCTCGTTATTACTTGCGAATCGTGACGACTACTTCTTGGCCGTTTCCTTCGGCTTGCACATATTGCCCGGCATCACCAGGCTCGACTGATAGGCCGAAATGGCGACCAGCTGCTTGTCGTCGTACTTCTTGATGATCTTGACCATGTCCGGGTTGGCGTTGCGGCGGTGGCCGTCGCGAATCTCGGTCATCTGGCGCAGCAGATATTTGTAGTGCTGGCCGGCGATCACCGGGTAGAACTTGTCCTTGACGCCCTCGCCATTCGCGCCGTGACAGTCCTTGCATTCTTTCTCGTAGAGCGTCTTGCCGGTCGCCAACTGCACGGCGGCATCCGGACCCTCATATTTGCCGTGTTCGACCGGGATGCACAGCGATTCGATATAGATTGCGACGTCAGCCAGTTCCTGCGGGTCGATCAGGGTCGCGGCAAAGGGGTACATCGTCGGATTGTCACGCAGACCGGCACGGATATCGGCCATCTGCTTGATCAGCACGGTGGTGTGCTGGCCCGCCAACTGGGGAAAAGTGCCATCAGGACGGCCGGCTCCGGACGGCAGGTGGCAGGCGCCGCAGACCTCGTAACCCTCCTCGCCACGCACCTTGTCACCCTTGAGCTTCAAGGCCTCCATCTTTTCGCCTTCCTGGGCGTTCCACTGGTAGGTCTTGTCCTCGATGCCGTGCGCCTTGGGTGGTGGCGGACCAGCCTGCGCGGCACCTGCCGCGATCATCGCCAGCGAAACGGCCAGAATCAGTTTCTTCATTTCCTAACTCCCTCGTGTTTGAGAATCCACAGCTGTCAATCTAACAAGCATCCCGACGTTTGGCGTTGATACTCATCAAGTCAGGCGCGCGACACTCGGCTCGGTAGGCGCGCCCTGCCCACTACCTGCGCCTGCCGGCGACGACTTGCGGCCGACAAGAACTCAGGGCTTGAGCTTGGAGAGGTAATCGGCCAGCACCTTGATCTGCTCATCGCTGACCAGCGGCATCACGCCTTTCATCGCCGCCGAGTTGCCATTGGCACGCGCCCCGCTCTTGATGTCCAGCATCTGCTTCTCGAGATACTTGGCATTCTGTCCGGCGATCTTCGGGTAGTCGGGCATCAGCGTCTTGTTTCCCGCCGGGCCGTGACACGCAGCGCAGGTTTTCTCCGCATACACTTTGGCGCCATCTTCCGCCGCCAGTACCGGCGAGGCCGCCAGCGTCGCCATCGCTACTACAGCCATCAGCTTCTTCATGCTTATTCCTTTTTCATAAGAAAACGGGGAACAGAGTAACTCCGCTCCCCGCCGAGTTGCCTTGAGCCAGATCAATACGGCTTACTTGACCGGCTTGGCGCCGTTCTGCTCGAGATAGGTCTTGGCACGCAGGCCGAGGTCCGCTGCCTTGACCTGGTATTGCCAGATCTGCTCGGTCCACAGCGTGGCGTTGTTCCAGTCCTTTTCACCAGCAGCTGCGTCAGCTTTGGCTTTGGCATCCTTGATCTTGCCCAGCTGGTCGACCGCATCGTCCATCATCGCGACCACATCCGGGAAGTCCTTGTAGTTGACACCGGTGATGTAGCCGACGACCGAGTCGATCACCGCCTGCGTATCGACAACCTTCTTCAACTGCGCCTTGTAGTCGGCCTCGCTGTAGTTGGTGCCGGCAGTCATTGCGGTCTTGGTCGGCTTCCAGCCTTTCGGCTTGACCAGCAGGTAACCCTGCATCTCGAGGTGCAGCGCGGAGCAGAACTCCGTGCAGTAGTACGGATAGACGCCTTCCTTGTCAGCCTTGAACTTGACCTGGACCGTCTTGCCCGGCTCGATCGACGCATGCACGTTGTAGGTCGAGACGGCAAAGCCGTGCGTTTCGTCCTGCGCCCGCTCAAGGTTGGTCAGGTTGATCGTGATCTCGTCGCCAACTTCGGCCTCGATCGTTTCCGGCGTGATGTGCGAACGAATCAGCGTGCCGAAGACTTCGACCTTGTTGCCGGTACGAACGACTTTCTCCTCACCCGCGCGGACAGCACCGGCATGCTTCTTGTCGGTGCGACTATCGGTACCGACCTTGTAGCGAACACCAGGCTTCAGCTTGCTCGCCTCGATGGCCACCACGTAGTGCGGCTCACCCAGCGGCAGAGGCATGTCGTAGAGCAGCTGCATCTTGTCTTCGCTGATGTCGATCAACTGGTGATTCTGCGGATGCAGCGGACCAACCGGAGCAAAGCGGTCGATCGACAGCTTGTTCAGTGCCACCAGGTAGCGACCCTTGGGAGCCATGGAATCGCCTTCCATGGTCATCAGGTGGCCAATGTTGTAGTGCACGCTGATCTTGTCGAGGACCTTGCCTTCGCAGTAGTTCCACTTGGCGACCTGCGAGTCCACGTACAGCGAGGTGTAGGCCACGCAGGGCTTCGAGTCATACTGGGTATGCAGCGGGCCGAGGCCGAGCTGGACCTGCGTATGCAGCGCGTCCTGCATGTTGATCACCGGCAGGCCGTAGGGGTCCTTCGACTCGAACTTGCCGGCCTTGATCGCGGCCATGATCTTCTCGAAGGAGTACACCGAAACGTGCGTGTCGAGCTTGCCCGAAACGGTGATCAGCTTGCCGTCCGGAGTGACATCGACGCCGTGCGGCGATTTCGGTTCCGGAACCAGGAAGACGATGCCTTCCTTGATCGAAACATCCAGCGGCAATACGTTGTGGCCGTTGATCTTCTTGGCCTTGCCGGCAGCAACCAACTCGGCGGCTTTCTTCCAGTTGATCACGTGCATGTAGTCGGTATCTTTGGCTGAGCAACCCGCTTCATACGGGGGGCGACCTTTTTCGATACCGCCGACGTAACGCTCGGTACAGAAGGAGTTGGTAAACGACCAGCCGTCAGACGGCCCCTTGCCGGCATCCGACAGGTCCTGGCTGTACGGCGGCAACTCGATCGAGAAGGACAGCGCCGGATCGATGCGGCCTTCCTTGCGATCGAACTTCCAGTAGGTGACGCCACCACGGTATTTCTCGTTGAATTCCTCTAGTGGCTCGAATTTCTTGTTCGCCATCGGCGTCGCGTACTGCGCAGCTTCGATCACGTACTCGGTGTCGGGGGTGACGAAAGCGCCGCCGTGCTCGGACTTGTAGATCGGGTTGACGACGATCTGCTTGGTCTCGAAATCACGCAAGTCGATCACCGCCAGACGCGGGTTGGCCTTGTCGTTGATGAACAGGAACTGCCCGTCGTACTGGCCCTGCGTCTCCGACATCGCCGGGTGGTGAGTATCGCCCCAGGTGAGGTCCTTGCCATCGATCTTGCCTTGCGCAAGGACGGCCTTCGAGCTTTCGTCGAAGCCGTAGCCCTGCCAGGGTTCCGGCGTAAACACGCCAATATACTTGAGGATACGCATCGACGGCACGCCATAGACAATGACCTGTCCCGACTGGCCGCCGGACGAGAAGGCGATGAACTCATCGCGTTTTCCGGTCGGCACATAGGTCTTGGCTGCGGCCAGCAGGTCCTGCTGTGAAAGGCTCCGACGCTTCATCACGTCCTGTAGTGATTCGGCAGCATAGCTGCTGCCTGAAGCTGCGCAGGCGAGTCCTGCGACCAGCAGCAGCGACGCGACTTGCTTCATGCGAAATTCCATTCTGTCTCTCCCTTTGAACAATTTGGGTTTTGGTTTCCCGTCCCTATCGCCAAGCGACATGGCGCCACTGCGGCAATATGCCGCACATTGTGCGCACAAGCGGTGCGCGATAATTTGAGCTGCATCAATTTTGGCCGAGCCGCGCCTTTGCACAATGGCGGGCTTGCAATTTCGCTGCGCTGCGCGTGCTCACCAAGGCCCCGCCGCCCTTGCCGCCCCAAAAGACGAGACAGCTGTGTGACCGACCTGCCGCAGACCGCCACCGAACCAGCATTTCTCCGATGACCAAGAAGCTGTTGCTCGACGCCACAATTCTGCTCGGCCTCGCCGTGCTCGGCGTCATTGGCTACAAGCTGGCACCCTTGCTCAGCCCGAAGGCTGATATCGAGCTACCGCTATCAGCTTGCAATCTGAACCAGCAGTCGTGCACCGCCGCTCTGCCTGACGGCGGTCAGCTCGAGTTCTCGATCGAACCAAGACCTGTCCCGGCGCTGAAGCCCCTGCAGTTGCAGGCGTCGGTCAGGGGTAGCGAGGTGCGCAGAGTCGAGGTCGATTTCGCCGGTACCGAAATGAAAATGGGCTATAACCGGCCGCAACTGGTGAGCGAGCCGAACAATAGCCAGCACTTCGTGGGAGTGGCCAGCCTGCCGGTATGCATCACCGGGAGCATGGAGTGGGATGCGACCGTGCTGGTCGATACCGGAAAGGCTCTGGTGGCGGTGCCCTTCCGCTTCCAGACCGGTAACTGAAGCTGGCGCGCATGAAAACCCGCTTGCTGTTGATCGCCCTGATCGTCGTGCTGAGTAGCACGCTGATCTTCCTGATCGCCTTCTGGGAACCGCTGCCGCCAGCGACCATCGCCGCTGCTCCGCCGCCCGCCCGCCTGGCGGCCGCGGCCAAGCCAGCGGGAGGAAACTTCACACTCCAGGGACCACAAGGGCCAGTCACACTCGCCGACTATCGCGGCAAAGTCGTCGTGCTCTACTTCGGTTATACCTATTGCCCCGATGTCTGCCCGACCTCGCTGGCGCTGATCGCGCAGGCCCTGTCCGGGCTCGAAACCACAGAGCAGCAGCAGGTACAAGCCTTGTTCATCTCGGTCGACCCGCTACGCGATAGCGCTGAGCGCCTGCAGGAATACGCGCCTTTCTTTCACCCGACCCTGATCGGCCTGAGCGGCGCGCCACAGGAGATCGCCCGCGTCGCCGCGCAGTATGGCGCCAGTTATCAGGCGCAGCCGCCGAATGCGCAGGGGCAGTACAGTGTCGACCACTCGTCGGCGACCTACCTGATTGATACGCAGGGGAAACTGGCGCTGACCCTGGCGCACGCCTCGACCCCCGCACAGCTCCTTGCCGCCATCCGCCAACACCTGGCGGCGCCCGTTGCCGCCAGGTGAGGCCAACAACATCCCACTCGATCAGTTACCGACAGGAGAACTCCCCGCCATGCGTTTGCATCCCGCCCTCGTCATCCTTGCCGCGGCACTCACACTACCCTTGCCCACCCTGGGCAGTGAAACCGATCTGACCATCGCCGATGCGCCTATGTGCGCATGGTGCCGCCGGGAACGCCCAACACCGCCGCCTTCATGACCATCAGCAACAGCGGCAGCAGCGACCGCAAGCTGCTCCAGGCAGAAAGCCCGGTCGCCAGGAAAGCTGAGTTGCACACCCATCTCAATGACCAGGGCATGATGCGCATGCGCCAGGTTGCGGACATCGAGATCAAGGCCGGAGCGCAGACCGAACTCAAGCCCGGCGGCTACCACGTGATGCTCCTTGACCTCCAGCAGCCACTCAAAGAAGGCGACAGCGTAACCCTCACCCTGCGCTTCGACGACGGCAGCACAAAAGAGATCGACGCCGCGGTCAAAAAGCCACAGACGGTCATGAAAGCCCCGACCCCTGCCACAGCACGGCGCGATGAAGCACTGAGCAAAAAACACCTGCTGCGGCCGCTGGAAAGCACCAGGAGCCATGCCGCAGCTATCGCCGAACGCCGTAAATCCGGGACTTCCTGCGCCAGCAAGCAGGCTTCTGCAAAGCCGAAACATCCATCCGCTGTGCCGTGAAGATCTCCTGCGCAGCAACCCAGCGCTGAGTCTCCGCCTGATAGACGCCTGCGATCTGCGCAAACAACTTTTGAATGCGATTCATGGTGACTTACTCCTCTATCGGGATCGGTTGATCGAATTCGCTGCAGCTGGAGCAAGAATACCGAAAGACTGTACGTTTGTACAGCCTTTTGTGCGGCAAGCGCTGATGGCTTCGTTCTGCGAAGGCACGGTAGAAAGCCGCTCTGACGATCCCCCGTGCTCCAACTGCCGGAATCCGTGGGCAGTGGCCGCCGCCTGGTAGTAGCGCGCGATCGTCGCGTCATCCGGCAGCGGGCTCGTCGCCTCCAGCCAGTTCTGCGCGGCGGCGATCTCTCGCACGCGCGCAGCCTGTCGGACTGCCAAAAGAAGATGGTTTTAATGGATTCACCTCACAGGCTACATATCAGCCGGTGAAGTCGATGCGGTCCTCGTTTTTGAGCAGAGGGTAGTCGGCCGAGTTGTCGAGCGCTTGGGAATCCTCGCGGATCCTTCCCTTCAACGAGCGCAAATCTCCACTTGGGTGGGGGTAGTCCGCTCCCAGCACCCGCGCTTTTCCGCTTCTATGCGCCTACTCCGCCGAAACTCTCCGATGTAAATACCCTGTTTCATGTTGACCTTGCCCGTCTCAGTATCACGGTAATACACATACCCGCTCAAGGTGACCGGCGTAGAAGCACTCTGAAGAACGAGTCTGTAGGTCGGTGGAAGCCCTGGCTTGTCTGGCGCTGAAATCTGGAAGCTGCCGTTTGCATAGAGAGGACGGAACTCGCATGCGTATTCGGGGCCGTCGTCCGTCGTTGAACACACGGCTGGCTTCGCTTCGGCACCCTTCGGTGTACACCACAGAAGTGCGATGAGAATGAAACAACTCCAACTCCTGGTCTGCGGCGCTTGCGTCGTTTCATGTCGTTGGGGAATACGCATCGTGTCGAATCCCGGTTATGGATAATCGGCCGCGGTGATTTTGATGGCGCAGAGTATCCTCGCGCAGGTCCAGGCCCACAGACAGGCCGGCCTGCGTGACTCACTATGGACGCACGGACGCTATCCGGCGATCAGCTGCAGCAAGCCCCATGTCTTCAGACCGACCACGCCATCGGCCGGCAGCCCCTTGCGCGTCTGAAAGTCCATGACTGCATTCTTGGTGTTGTCGCCGAAGTCGCCGTCCACGAGAACCCGGAAGCCTGCCGCGACCAAGACGTTCTGAAGTTCCTCAACCTCTTCACCCTTGTCGCCAGGACGAACGGTTGAGTGCCCTGCCGTCGGTGTGTTGTCGTCGATCCAGATCGCCTTTGCCTTCGCGAGGTAGCGCTTTCTTTCTGCGAGCCCGTTCTCGCCACCATTGATCGTCCTGGTTACGGCGACCACATCATCGCGATCCGCCAAACGGTTGATGTTCCTTCGCCGCCAGTAGGAGATGGCGGACAGCAAGGCCCACGGGAATTCTTCCAGCTTGACAGGGTCGGCCTCGAAATCCGGAGCATCCGGCACGATCTTGCGGATGTCGTCTCTCGCCAGTTGATAGTTCGTCCGTCCCGTTGTCTGGATCAATCCTCTCCCGCGATAGCGAGGCCCATCACCGGCATGGATATTTCCGAGAATTTTTCGTCCCTCGTAGGCTTTGCCGGAAGCGAACTCAAGCGTCACCCCGAAGTGAGCGCTCTCGTGCGCGAGCTGCGCCATGAAATGACAAAGGCGGAGCGGCGTATTGATTCCTCCATCCGTGATGAGTTGCTGGTTATCCACGATGCCCTGATGATCCGCGGCGCGGCGGTTCGCGACATCTCCGTTATATTGACTGCGACGATTTCCATTGTTCTTCCTCTCTGACTCTATGAGACTGTTTCAGGAAACGCACGACAACTTCACCCCTGATTTTCCACGCCTTGAGGCGCCGTAGGACGCGGGTGGGCCCCTCGAACGTGATGCAGATATCGAGATTAACGTTTTAACGCCCACCAGATTGAGTTCTCGGTGGCAGCGGCAAGCGACGATGGCGAGCGGCATGTGCATATCAGTCGCGTCCTGCTCCGAGTGATTTAGCGATCGCCTTTGCGGTGAGCGTATTATCGTTCGCGCCATGCCGTTACTCCATTGAACCAGCCAGTCGCGTCGCCCCCGGGCTTCGCGTCGGCTCGATTACCTTCGACCGTTGGCGATGCCGGTGGTGCGGTCCCCCATTTCTTCCTGATCAAAGTGCACAGCTTCACAACGTCATGCCGCCCAGGTTCCGGCGTGTTGCCTTCCGACGTCCCGGGGGGCTCGCGCAAGGCGCTGGTGCCAATGTTATAGCCGAGCGAAGCAAGCTTTTGAACTGCGTTTTGTCGAACCACTGGTCGGCCGTCGTCTGGTGCGGGAAACTCGGGGCCGTCTGTCAATAGTTCAACACGTCGGCGAGTTCCCTGCCGGTGAGCGACGGCTTGATGTAGACTAAGGTTCCATCCGCAGCCAAAGTTCCGAGAAAAATCGCCCCGAAGAACGAAGAAATAATATTTGCGAGATGGTGGCCGGCTCGGGGCCGATGCCATCAGCAGGCTTGTGGGCGCCGTGGGTCTTGCCCAGAGTGTGGCCGCCGGCAATCAACGCGAGGGTCTCCTCGTCATTCATGCCCATACGGCCAAAGGTATCCCGGATGTCGTGCGCGGCGGCAACCGGATCACCATGGTGACCTGTGGGGCCCTCCGGATTCACGTAGATCAGGCCCATCTGCACAGCGGCCAACGGATTATCGAGATCACGCTTGCCCCTGTAACGCTTGTCATCAGCAAGCCACTTGGTCTCGGCGCCCCAGTACACATGGTCGGCTTCCCAATCGTCAAGACGGCCACCGGCGAATCCGAAGGTCTTGAAGCCTGCCTTTTCCAGCGCAACGTTGCCAGAAAGGACCATCAGGTCACCCCATGACACGCTGCGCCCATATTTTTTCTTGATCGACCACAGCAAGCGACGCGCCTTGTCGGGACTGGCGTTGTCTGGCCAGCTGTTCAACGGCTCGAAGCGCTGCTGACCACCGTCGGCGCCGCCGCGGCCATCCTGGGTACGGTAGGTGCCAGCACTGTGCCAAGCCATGCGGATAAACAAACCGGCATAGGTGCCCCGGTCAGCCGGCCACCAGGCCTGTGAGGTGGTCATCTCCTTCGCGATGTCTTCTTTCAGCGCTTTGATATCGACACCGGCGAAGGCCTTGGCTTAATCAAAATTATCGCCCATCGGGTTCGATTCGGCGGCATGCGCGCGTAGCGGACTTAGATCCAGCCGGTTCGGCCACCAGAAATCCTTGCTGGTTGCTTGCATCTCGGCGTGTACCGGATCCATCAACAGGATGGGTGTGGTTGCAACTGCGAATGTCACAAGCAATGCTACTGATTTTCCTGTTTTCATAGGTATCTACATATGTTCCTCGGCGCTCACGAAACCTGACCCTTTTTCGCTCACTGGAACGGATCCAGGAGATGCGCGGGAGTCTGCGATCTGCACGATGTCGGCAGTGATCGAACGAAGTGTGGCAGCGGCTCGGCGACACGCTCCGTCCGATGCAGATCTTTTCTTTTTTGGGGTGATGGATGCGCTTGGCGCGTGCGGCAGGAAAGCCTCGGAGCTGGGTCAAGGGCAGGCTGCGGCTTTTTGCAGCCTGGCGAAGCCTCCCTTGACGCAGCGGAGGGGCACGAGACTGAGGGGTGGCAGTAAGCGCGGCAGTATCGGGCTTACTGCCATGGAGACCGGTACTCGTGTGTGTGTCGAACTCGCCCCGATCGCCGCTTCAGCCACTGACCATCGTGACCCTCCCGGCGCACGCTCTGGGCGCGAGTGGGCGAGTGGGCGAGTGGGCGAGCGGGCGAGCAGGTCGGCGGCCGGCGAGCGCGTAAATGCACGCGCCGTCGCGCCTTCAGGACGCTGAGGACTCGTCCGTTGGGGCGATGTTCCTCGACGCCGAGCGTTTAGCCGCCGCTGTCGAGGCCTCGGTCGCGATCGTCGCAGCGCTTTCAGGTTCACTGCGCAGAGAAGGTCCGCTCAAGCGCAGAATGATGCAACGGTGCTGAAGTCGGTCGAGCAGCGCATCGACGAGCGGCTTCTTCTGAAACAACTCGTACCAGTCGGGCAGATCGAGATTCGTAGAAATCATCGTTGACAGCCCCAGGCTATAGCGCTGATCCATCAGGCGGAAGAACGCGTTGACCTGTTCCGGTTTCAGATTGAGGTAGCCCAGCTCATCGATGGCGATCAGCGGCATGCGGCACAACTGGTTGAGAAGCCCCACCGTCGAGCGGTCGGCGAGCGAAGCATACAAGGCATCGAGCAAAGCCTGCGCGTTGTAGAAGCGCGCGCGATAACCGTTCAGACACGCCTCGCGGAGCAGTCCCACCGCGATCCCGGACTTGCCGGTCCCTGGCGGACCGATCAACAACACGTTCTCGCCCCGGCGCAGGAATTCCAGTCCGGCCAGCGTCATCACCTGCGCCTTGTTCACGCTCGGCTGACGCGCGAAAGGAAAGGACTGCAACGTCCACGGCCAAGGCAAATGCGCCTGGCTCAGGCGATAAGCGAGACTCTTCTCTCGCCGTGCCGCGTCCTCCGCGCTGAACAAACGAAAGAGCGCCTCCGGAACCGGCGTCCCCTGCCGCTCGGCCCGGTCGAGTTCCTCATCGAGCACTGCCGCCATCCCCGACCAACGCATCTGCGCGATCAAGGCTTTCAAACGCTCACGCATCGTCGTCACCCCGGTCCAGATTGAAGAAATCCCCCGCCACCTGCTGCAGGATCATGTGCTCCAGACGACCCAGGTCGAACAGCCCGAACTGCAGCGCCTGCGCCACCGCCGCCAGCAAAGGCCCCTTCGGATAGGTCCGCTTGAAGTCCAGCAAGCGACGCAGGGGCCGTACCCCCCGGCCATGCGCCTGCCGGACCAGCGCCGCCACGTACGCATCGAGCAGCGGATCGTGCCCCTGCAACAAAGCCGCCTCGCGCGGCGGCGTGCGCGGCCGGGGCTGCGGTGTCGGGTGATGCCCGGGCAGCTTCTGCTTCGCATCGCGCACGCCGAGCAGACGGGCATGCACGGCGAGCAGCTGCTCACCCCGGCAGACCCGCAGCTCGGTCGCATACAGATAGACGCTCAGCGCCTTGCCCACCCAGCGTTCGGGCACCGAATAGCGATTCGTCTCAATCGACACGAAACCTTGCAGATCGACCACCCGCTCGACGACCTGATAGACCGGCGGCAGCACCGCCGGCAGCGGCTGCAGACAAGGCTTCTCCACGACGTAGGCGGCGCTCGGCGCCACGCCCAGCGCCCGCTTCGGTTTGGCGTTGGCCACGTTCTCGCACCAGGCCAGCACCTGCTCGTTCAGGTCGGCGAAATCGCGAAACGTCCGCCCGGCCAGGAAATTGCCTTCGATCCAGGAAAAAGGTCTTTCAATCCTCCCCTTGCGATCGGGATTGTTCACCGGGTGCGCACGGAAAGCGAAACCCAGTGTGCGTGCCAGGGCCACCACCTCGGGTGCGAACACGGCCTCGTCGCCGGCTCCGGCGACGACAATCACGCTGGTATTGTCGATGACGCAGGTCGCACAGCTGCCGGCCATGAAACGGACGGCATCGAGCAGGAACTGCTTGGCCTCGAAACGCGTGAAACGCGCAAAGTACTGAACGAAGAGCCGCCGCGAATACGCCAGGATCAGTGACGCGCATTGCGCCGTCAGCGGCTTGCCGGCCAGGATCACGCGATGCGGCGAGGTATCGTGCTGCATCTCCTGGCCCGGGGCGAAGTAATACGCGCCGGCACGTTTCGGCGGGGTGCGCAGATCGGCTTCCCGGATCCAGCGGGTCAGCGTGCTGTAGCCCGGACGAAGGCCCATTTCTGCCGCCAGCATCTCCTGGATGCGGGCCCCATTGCCGCGCGCGCGCTCGAAGGCCGAGGGCAGCCAAAGCCGAACCGGCGCCGGACAGCTGGGTTCACGCGTGCCGGCCGCTGGCATACCGGGCGGGGAAGCCGCCGGAGAACGCAGGATGCGGCGAAGGGTGTTACGCGACAGCTTCAACAGCCGGCTGATCTCGCGTAACGCCAGACCTTGCTGATGCAGCGTCTGGACGGCTTGACGAATCTCGGGCGATTTCATCGGGGAAAACCTTCCTCAGGTGGCACTGGAGAAACGCCAGCGCCGGTTGCAAGGCGCCGACCGCGGCGGTGACGGCGGGCGGCAGGTCCGCTGGCGAGGGCGCCAGGGCGGACAAACGTCGAGCCAGGCGGGCGCTGACCGCGTCGAGAATGCGGATGTCGGCCAGCACCTCGCCTTCCGGACCCTCGCGCAGGCGATCGGCGTTCTTCTCGTCGGCCTTGGCGGTCAGCGAATTGAGCAACAATTGCGGGGCCTCGACCATCCGCTCGCGCACGGTCCGGGAAGCGCCTTGATACTGCGCGAACCAGGTCACCAGCTGCCGTGTGGTCAGCGGCGCCGTGCGCAAACTCTCCAGTAGCCGTTCGGCGTGGGCGCTGTTGGCGCGCGCCAACGGGCCGAGAATCCGGACCGCCGCCCAGGTGGAGACCTTTCCCTGGCGTACCGCCGTCAACACCGCATCCGAGAGGACCGTCACGAGTTGCAGGCGGCGACTGACCCAGCTCACGTCGCGACCGCAGCGGCGGGCGATTTCATGCTGGCTCAGGGGGGCGCTGGCGATCAGTTCGCGCAGCAGCAGCGCTTCTTCGATCGGCGCAAACGCGCGGCTGCGGGTTCGTGCCAACACGCCCAGCAGGCCTTGCACCGGATCGCCGTCCCAGCATTCGACCTCGGCCGTATCCTTGCCGAGTTGCCGTAACGCGGCGACGCGTCGATAGCCGTCGAGCAGGATCGCCGAGTTTCCCTCGCCGGCCACCGCGATGCACGGGACGAGCTGGCCATTGAGCGCGATCGACTGGGCCAGATGCGTGATCGCCGCCGTATCCAGCACCCGAAGCTCGGCGTAGCGCAACTCCAGGCGGTGCAAATCCAGAGTCTGGGCCGTAGCGGCCGTGTGATCCATGCGCTTGACCTCCTATGGCATCCAGCCTAGCAAGGCGGCCACCGCAAGGCGATCGAGTCCTCTCTTTGCAAGCCGCGGCAGGGGTTTCATGGCGAGGCGCAACCGGCTGAAATAACGGTGATTTCGACCATCCACGCGTCCATCTTTGCAAACGACGCGTCCACCACCGGCGACAAACGATAAGTGCCTGATGGCAAAGCAATTCCCGCCTTTGACGCGTCCATCTTTGCAACGCCGGTCGGGGCGGGCGCACGTTCCCGCTGCCGGGCCCGATTGCGTGCGACGTACTCCGGATGCTGATCTCGATACGTGCGCCAGTAGTCGGGGTGACGCTCCACCCAGGCCTTCTGCGCACGCTTCTGGTTCTCGCGATAGTCGGGATCGCTCTGGCGCTTGGCCGCCTGCCAACGCCGCCGTCGTTCGCGCTGGCAGGCGGCGGCGGAACAAAAGCATTGGTCGGGATTCTGCGGACGCGGCCGGAACGGCTGACGACACGCCTCGCACTGTCGGAATTCCATGACGGTTTCTCCCCACACGACGTCGTGCGGGAAGAATGGGCCTGTGCCGTGCTTCCTGTCGCGGTGCCGGAGATCTGGCGAGGCTTGAGCGCAACCTGGCGGCGGGCGAACTGGGCGGACGCGGCGAGCTTGGCGAAGGGGGCTTCAGCGCGCGATCAGCAGAGCGGGCAACCGGGCTTCCGCCCGCTGACGCATGCCCAACCGGCGTGGCCTACCGACCGAGCGTGGGGGACTACGAAGTTCGGTTCCCGGGAATCGCTGCGGACCTCAACCAGGGCTCACTGGGTCACGCTTGATGGGTCAGCTTTGGTGAGCAAGAGCGGGTCAGTTCCGGGGAGCGTCAAGGATATGTTCAACAAAAGCGATTGCACATCGCATTTAACAGATGAGTATCACAGATAATCGAGCAGACTGGGATAAATACCATACTCCATCGAGCCGGCCAAGTAAAACCATTCCTCTCAGCGGAGCAGAAATGCATAGACATGGGCAGAGATTTAATGATGTCCCGTTTTAGTGCATAACTGTTCCGTAAAATATTGTTTATAAGATGTACTTGCACGACGCGCCGAAGATGCCATGGTGATGGCATGGCTTGCCAATTATCTTTTTGGGGTAGACCAAACACTCGTGTCATCAGCCGTCATTTGAGCCGCTCGTCCGCTACCGACAATTCCCCACACGGGAAACGATTCCCTGTGTGGGGAACGTGCTGCCGCCGACGAAATCAGCCTAGATCAAAGCGGTCAGCGTTCATGACCTTCGCCCAAGCTGCTACAAAGTCCCGCACAAACTTCTCCTTGTTATCATCTTGCGCATAAACCTCAACATAGGCACGAAGGACCGAGTTCGAGCCGAAGACGAGATCGACGCGGGTCGCCGTCCACCGGACCGCACCAGTCTTGCGGTCGCAAATTTCATAAAGGTTCTTGCCTGCAGGCTTCCACGTGTAGGCCATATCCGTCAGGTTGACGAAGAAGTCGTTGGTCAGAACACCTTCGCGATCGGTGAACGCGCCGTGCTTGCTGCCACCGTAATTGGTGCCCAGAACACGCATGCCGCCGACCAGTGCTGTCATCTCATGGGCCGTCAGACCCATCAATTGCGTGCGGTCGAGCAGCAATTCCTCGGCGCTGACAACATAGTCTCTCTTCAGCCAGTTGCGGTAACCGTCAGCGACGGGTTCCAGCACCTCGAATGACTCGATATCGGTCATGTCCTGCGTAGCATCGCCGCGGCCCGGAGCGAAAGGCACGGTAACGTTCAAGCCGGCAGCCTTGGCCGCCTGCTCGACACCGACATTACCCGCCAACACGATGACATCGGCCACGGCGGCGCCGGTCTGCGACGCAATGCTTTCCAGCACGGCCAGCACCCTGGCCAGACGCTCTGGTTCGTTGCCTTCCCAGTCCTTTTGCGGCACCAAGCGAATGCGGGCACCGTTGGCACCACCACGTTTGTCCGAACCACGGAAGGTGCGAGCGCTGTCCCAGGCAGTAGACACCATTTCACCGATGGCGAGGCCGCTGGCCGCGATCTTCGCCTTGACCGCCGCCACATCATAGTCCTTGCGGCCTGCGGGCACCGGATCTTGCCAGATCAGGTCTCCCTGCGGAACATCCGGGCCGATGTAGCGTGACTTCGGGCCCATATCGCGGTGGGTCAGCTTGAACCAGGCTCGCGCAAAAACTTCCGAGAAGTAATCCGGATCCTTGTAGAAGCGCTCGGAAATCTTCCGATACTCCGGATCCATTTTCATGGCCATATCGGCGTCGGTCATGATCGGTGTGCAGCGGATCGCGGGGTCTTCAACATCAAGCGGCTTGTCTTCTTCCCTGATGTTGATGGGTTCCCACTGCCAGGCACCGGCCGGACTCTTCTTCAGTTCCCAGTCATGGTTGAGCAGCAGGGTAAAGTAGCCGTTGTCCCACTTGGTGGGGTGGGTCGTCCAGGCACCTTCGATACCGCTGGTGACGGTGTTGCGACCAATCCCTCTGCCAGTATGGTTGATCCAGCCTAGACCCTGATCCTCGACATCGGCTGCCTCAGGAGCGGGGCCCAACTGATTGGCATCGCCATTGCCGTGCGATTTGCCTACCGTGTGACCACCCGCAGTCAAGGCAACGGTTTCCTCGTCGTTCATCGCCATGCGTGCGAAGGTTACGCGCACATCGCGGGCCGTCTTGAGCGGGTCGGGTTTGCCGTCAACGCCTTCCGGGTTGACATAGATCAGCCCCATCATCACGGCAGCCAGAGGGTTTTCCAGATCGCGCTCGCCGGAGTAGCGGCTGTTGACGCTTCCACTCGGAGCCAGCCATTCCTTTTCGGAACCCCAGTAGGTGTCCTTTTCAGGATGCCAGATATCTTCGCGGCCAAAACCGAAACCGAAGATCTTCAGACCCATCGACTCGTAGGCCATGCTGCCGGCGAGGATGATCAGGTCCGCCCAACTGAGTTTGTTGCCGTATTTCTTCTTGATCGGCCACAGCAGACGACGTGCCTTATCGAGGTTCACGTTGTCTGGCCATGAATTCAGTGGTGCGAAGCGCTGATTACCCTTGCCGCCACCGCCACGGCCATCCGCCGTGCGGTAAGTGCCGGCAGAGTGCCAAGCCATGCGGATCATCAGGCCGCCGTAGTGTCCCCAGTCCGCAGGCCACCAATCCTGGCTGTCGGTCATCAGGGTTTTGAGGTCTTTCTTCAGCGCTTCGATGTCAAGCTTCCTGACCTCTTCTCGATAATCAAAAGACTCACCCATCGGATTGGTCTTTGTATCGTGCTGGTGCAAGATGTCGAGGTTCAGGGCTTTCGGCCACCACTCCATATTGGACGTACCAATCGATGTCGCACCGCCGTGCATCACCGGACATTGCCCGCCATTTTTCGTTTGATTTCCATCCATAGCCATTTTCTTTCTCCTGCTGTGCGAGGTTGAGAAGGACCAACACCCTTATCCTAGGAGACCCTGCTTGATGTTGCCAATTGATTGAAGCAATTCTGTCCATAGCATGCAGCTATCCGCGCAACTATCCGCCTTGATTGTCGGACGGGCTTGCTCTTGAACACGCATCGAACGCCGCCAGATCGGCAGCCGCTGCCAGCGGATGATGCCAGCGCGAGGCCCAGAAGTGGAAGATGCCGGCGTCGAAACGCACGCGCTGTGCAAAAAAACCCTGCGCCGATGACCAGCGCCTCGCACCACACAGCGTCGACGACTGGCGACTGATCATCAATGACATCTTCGTAGCGCAGGACTACACCAAAGGGTGTCAGGCCGCCGAAGGCCTCGACTTCCGGTGGCAAAGAGCAAAGCGCGTTGCGCAGTAATTCGGACAGCATTACCAGGCTGTGGGTACGCGGGTACGGTAGCTCGCACCCGGACAGCACCGTTTTGATGCCTTTTTTTCAACTGCCTGCTGAGCATGAAAGCCGAGTACCCAGGCGGGAGCATCCGGATCATCGCGCAGTCGACGCAGGACATAGAGATCGCCCTTGGCGCGAGCCAACAGCGCCAGAGCGTGCTCAATGTTCACGCAACGCATTCATGAACCAGCCCTTCCCGTGACGCGCGCCAGGCCAGCGTGTTGACCATGGTCTTCTGGCGCTCGAAATGAGCCGCGCTCACCACCACCACATCGGCTGGAATAAGCCTTCGCCCGAGCAAAGCGGACAGCCGCGCCATTTCCGTGAACCGGTCAGGCACCACCGGTTCCACCACCAGCAGGTCGAGGTCGCTGTCGACGTCCGCATCACCGCGCGCGCACGAACCAAACACGATCAGCCGGGTGCCAACCGGTACGGCGTGCGCCAGGCAAGCCAACGCCTCATCAATCAGGCTCAAGCCTTACCTCTTTCCTGGTCATTACAAGTCATGGAATTCATCCGACTCACCATTCATTGTTTCGAGCCGAGCGTCGGTGTCTTACCTTCCAACGGCAGCCCGCGCGCCAGGTTTGCAGCGGCCTGCTGCCAACGGCATTGTGCGACTAACGGTCATGCCGCGAGGGGAGATTCGTGAGTCGCTGGCGCGACTTTCACATTAAGCGTCCGGCGCTGCTGTGACCGCAGCATACAGACGTCAACGAATATTACGATCGGTTCTGAAAATGCGGCAGGTTCTCGTCATTCGAATGTCGCGGCAACGAAACGGCCTGCCAGTGTCCGACCCGAAGCTGGCCGATGAATCCATCCCTCGCAGTGGCCGCCTGTCCGATCACACCCACCAGTAACGCACGATGTGAAAGAAGATCGGCGCCGAAAAGCTGATCGAATCGACACGGTCGAGCATGCCGCCATGCCCTTCGATGAGCGTGCCCCAGTCCTTCACACCGCGGTCGCGCTTGATGGCCGAGAGCACGAAGCCGCCGAAGAAGCCGACGACGTTGATGGTCAGCGCCACCAGCGCCGCCTGCCAGACGTTGAAAGGCGTCAGCCAGTACAGGGCGGCACCGAGGACGGTCGAGGTGAGCAGGCCACCGACCAGGCCTTCGAGGGTCTTCGACGGTGAGATCGCCGGTGCCAGCTTGCGTTTACCAAAGAGCTTGCCGCACACGTACTGAAACACGTCGCTCGACTGCACGGTGAGCACCAGGAAGATGATCAGCTGCGCGTTGCGGCCATCGAAGCCGGGAATCTCCAGCGTCAGCAGCGCCGGCACGTGCGAAATGCAATACACGCAGATCATCAGCCCCCATTGCACCTTGGCGGCACGCTCGAGAAAGCGCTCGGCGTCGCTGCACAGCGTCGCCGAGATCGGCAGCAGCAGGAAGGCATAGACCGGGATCAGGATGCTGAACAGTCCGTACCAGTCGATGGCGATGAGCACGTACTGGGCGGGCAGGAAGAAGAAGAAACACCACATCAGGGCGTGGTGGTCGCCGCGCCGGGTATGGGTGAGCGAGATGTACTCGCGCAGCGCCTGGAAGGAGATCAGCCCGAAGAGGACGATGATGCCGCCCTCGCCGATCCAGAAGGCCACCGCCAGTACGCCCACCATCCACCACCAGGCGTTGATGCGCGCGTTGAGGTTGTCGATGACCGCGCCCGAGGCATCGGGCGCCAGCCGCCACTTGAGTACGGCAGCAATGCCGCTGGCGACAGCCAGGGCGGCGAAAACCGCAGCAAAGACATTGAACACGGTGTGATCGGGGCTCATCGCGGGTCCTGGGTCAGTTCGCCGGCGGGGCGAGGTCGAGCAGCGCGTGGCGGGCGCGGTCAAGGAATTCGCCCTTGCTTTCGCCCGGTGTCAGCGTCAGAGGTGCGCCAAAAGTCAGCGTGCAGAGAAGCGGCACCGGCACTATCGCCCCCTTGGGCATCACCCGGCCGAGGTTCTCGATCCACGCCGGCACAAACTCCACCGGCGGCATCGCTTGCGCGAGATGGAAAATCCCGCTCTTGAAGGGGAGCAGCGCCTCGCCAAGATTGCGCGTGCCCTCGGGAAACAAAATCAGGGAGCTGCCGGCCTGTAGCGCGGCGGCCATCTGCGCGACCGGATCAGGGCCTTCCCGCCCAGGCCGGCGATCCACCAGCACGGCGTGGAAGACCTTGTTGATCAGCCAGCTCTTGAAGCGGCTATCGAGCCAGTAGTCCGCCCCGGCGACCGGGCGCGTCTGACGGCGCAACTCGGCCGGCAACGCCGCCCAGATCAAGACGAAATCGCCATGGCTGCGGTGGTTGGCAAAATACACGCGCAGCTTCGCTTCGGGCTCGCAGTTCTGCCACAGCGGGCGCACGCCGGTGAGCAGCTTGGCAAAGTTGCACAACAGCAGGCCAAACAGTTTTTCGATCATCGTTCGTCGCTTCGCAAAAAAGTGCAGTCAGGCAGTCAGGGCCAGAGGGCAATGACGGTAAAGCCCAGTTGCAGGGCAGCGCAGGCAGTCTGCCAGATCAGCAGCCGGATGGCGCCGCGTCGCCGTTCGGCGAGATCCGCTGCGACGGAAGCGACCGCGGGCCTCTGTCGACCGACACGCACATCGAACGCCGCCAGATCGGCAGCCGCTGCCAGCGGATGATGCCAGCGCGAGGCCCAGAAGTGGAAGATGCCGGCGTCGAAGCGCACGCGCTGTGCAAAAACCCCCTGCGCCGCGGCCATCACGACCGTGCCGACGAGCGCCGGCGAATGCACGGCATGCCCCAGCAGCCAGACAAGGGCCGTCATCAACAGCGTCATGCCGCTCACCCAGGCCAGGGTCCGGCCGCTGTCGAGCAGACCGGCGGTGACGGCAGCATCGGCGGCCAGGTGGGGCGTGAGCGCATCGTCAGTGGGCATCGATCAACTCCTTGAGCAGCGTCAAGTGTGCCTCGGAAAACACGACCTGTGGTCGCGCCGCCCTGATCCGGGCGATCGCCGCATCGACCGAAACGCAGCGGCCGCTTTGCAGCAGCCAGGCGGCGACGCTGAGCGCGCTGCGCGAATAGCCCAGCGCGCAGCACACCAGGACCCGCTCGCCGTTGGCCACGGCGGTGTCCACTGTCGCTGCGGCATGGCGCAAGGTCGCCAGGGACGGCAAGGTCAGATCGAGCATCGGTACGCTGTACGCGCGCGCCGCCCCGCGTGGGGTATCGAATTCGGCAGTGACATCGACGACGGCATCGAAGCGCTCCCGGGCCAGTTCGGCGGCAGTCGGCAGGCGACCCAGCCAGAGCCTATCGGCGACCCGATCGGGCTCGGGTTTTCGCCAGGTCCATAGCCGGCTGTTGATCCATGCCCCCAGCCGGTACGGCGCCAGCAGCCAGCGCACGGCGACGCTCTGTCGGCCGTCGTGCTTCTGAAAGCCGCCGGGGCCGGCCCAGGCATAGTTGGCCGCCACCAGTGCCAAGGCCGTCGCCGGCCACGCGGCCAGCAGCGCCCAGCCGCCCTGCACCGCCATCAGCAGGCAGATCATGGCGCCGCAAAAATAGCCCAGGCTCAGGCGCGGTCGCCTGCCCTCCCCCTTGCCAGGCGGTAACAGCGGCGGCCTACCCAGGTCGGGCCACAGCCACAGGCACAGCAGCCCCGCCAGCAGGCCGGTGGGCAGGTCAAAGAAATGGTGTTGCCAGGTGGTCAGCACCGAGGCCGCCACCAGCAGCGCCCATCCATTCCAGACCATGCGGCGGCCGGGCGAAGCGCGGCGCACGAGCACCCACCAGATGATCACCAATAGACTGATGTGCAGCGACGGCGCCTGGTTGTAGGGCAGATCGAAGCCGGCGAGGGCATCGAAAAGCGTGCCGAAAACACCGTCGGCGGCGGGTTTCTCGCCCGAAAAGCGCAAGGGGAAGAGCACGAAGCAGGTCACCGAGATGAGTTGCGCGCTGAGCAGGCGCAGGCCGTGGTGATTAACTTCGCGCGGCGTGCGACAGGCCAGGAAGGACAAGCCGTACATCAGGTCGATGGACCAGTAGGGCACGATGGTCCAGGGCAGGAAGGGGATCGCCTGCTCCCAGCCGAAGACGATGCTCGCGCTCACTCCGCGGCTGGCTGCCAGCTGGTTGGTCCAGCCGTAGCTCAGGAAGAACAGCGGCGCCAGCAGCAGCAACCAGGCGACGCTGTGCTGCCAGCGGATCGGCCCGATCGGAGCGGAGCCGATGCTGTTCATGCCGCCTTGCGACGCGCGATCGAGACGGTGAAGATGCCCCATTCATCGATGCGTTGCCCGATTTTCTCGAAGCCCGCTTCGCGCACCAGCTGGTCCATTTCCGCTTGCGTGCGCCGGCGCATCACCCAGGCCTCACCCTGGCGATGGCTGGTCAGCGCGCGGGCGATCATCTCCAGTTGCGGATGCCAGGGCTGGCCAGTGTAGATCAAATAACCGCCCGCCTCCACCGCCCTCGCCATGCCGCCCAGAGAAGCACGGACCAGGTCGTTGGACGGGAACAGCTCGTACAGGCCGGAGACGATGCCGATCGTGGTGCCTGGCTGCGCGCCGGCCACCGACTCGGCATCGAAGGCGTCACCCTCTTCGAAGCGAGCGATGCCGGCCAGGTTCTTCTCCGCGATCAGGCGGCGACCGTCGCGCACGTTGATGGTCGAGTAGTCGCGCAGCAGCACGCTTTCCGGAGCTGTGCCTTCGGCCATCAGCGCGTCGAGCACATAGCGGCCGTGGCCGGCGGCAATGTCGAGCACGCGCACCGCTGCGCCGTCAGCACGCAAGCGGGCCATGGCGTCGCGGATCAGCTCCTCGAGATGCAGCTTGCGCTGGCGAATGCCGCGCCAGCCGATGGCGTCGAGGTAGTTGCGGTCCACCATGCGGCCGATGAAGCCCGCGCCCCCGGCCTCGTTGCGATACACGTAGTCGAGCGTGCTGCCCGAATCGAAACCGGTGCGATGCCCCAAGGACACGCCGTCCGACACCATGCCGGCCCAGCGCAGGCTTTTGCGGTACGTCGTCCACCACCAGCCCTTGAAGCTTCCTTCGGGTAGCGGAGCGGCCAGCGTCTGCGCCTCGTCGAAAGTGGTCCCGGCCTTGTCGGCATCGTTCAGGTCCAGCGTCGGCGCGGGGCTGTCGAACTGGCGCAGAATGAAGCCGCGCACCAGCCCGATCGCCCGCTCCCGATCGGCTTCGCCCAGAGTGTCGTGGAAGAAACCCTCAAGCACATGCTTTTCCTTCACCGTGCTGCCGAGGCGATCAAAGAAATCGTGCTGGGGCTGATCATGCACCACCCAGTCCGCGCCCGAGATCAGCACCTGCGTCGGGAGGGTGATCGCGGCCGCATCGGCCACCACGCGCTCGGCAGCCTCGTACAGGGCGAGCAGGATATGCACCGAAATGGCGCGCGTGATCAGCGGGTCGGCAGCAAAGCTGGCCTGCCGCGCAGGATCATGGGTCAGAAATTTCGCCTTCACATAACTGTTGACGAAGAAATTGCCGCGCAGCCGCTGCAGCAGACGCAGTCCCGGCCGCGCGAAAGGCACGTAGAGTTTCACCTTGAAAGCCGGCGAGGCGAGCACCAGCGCGCGGACCTGCGGCGCGTAGTCGTGCGCCCAGGTCGCGATCGTCACCGCACCCACGCTCTGGGCCAGCACCACCACCTCCTGCGGCGCCACGCCATGGGCGTTGCGAAGATGATCGACAAAAGTCTGCACATCGCGCACCGAGGCTCCAAAGCTCGGCGAGAAACCGCGCTCGCCAGGCGAGCGGCCATGCCCGCGGGCATCCCAGGCAAAGACGTCAAAATCGGGAAGATCCAGTTCATCCACCAGATGTGCCATGCGCCCGGAATGCTCATGACCGCGATGGAACATCACCACCGTGCCCCGGCGCGTGCCGCTGGCCGGCCAGTGGCGGTAGAACAGCTCGACCCCGTCGTCGGTCGCAAAATGGCTTTCGGTCACCGCACGTTCGTTCAGTCGATGCATGGAATTCATCCCCATCCTCACCCTCATCCTTGTTGTTGCCTGCGGATCTCGGACAGGCCGGCGCGCACGCGATTGATGATGTTCACCACCATGAGCAGCGCGATAGCCGGCATCAGCCAGGCCAGCCAGGCCGGCAACTGCCCCGCCAGCCCCAGCCACAGGCCGAGCGCGCCAAACACGAAAGCCCGGTCGCTTTTCCCCATCGGCCCTTCGTAGCGGCGCGAGGCACCGACCATCGGTCCCAGCGCGCCGGCCATCTCCGATACCGCCGCCAGCCAGATCACCAGCCCCACGCTCAAAGCGCCAAAAGGCGCCACGAAAGCAAAAGGCAGGTAGAGCGCCGCATCCGAGATGACATCAGTCAACTCATTGAGATACGCCCCCAGCGTCGACTTCTGCCCATGCTCGCGCGCCAGCATGCCGTCGATGGCATTGAATGCCATGCGTAGAAACAACCAGATCGGCAAGGCCAGATACGCCGCCCCCCCGGGCTGAAAAATCGCCAGCAGCAGGCCAATGGCCAGCGAAAGCGCCATCGCCAACAGCGTCACCGCATTGGCCGTCACACCGGCGGCGGCCAAACGCGTGGCCAGCGGCCGGAGCAGGCTCTGGAAACGGGGTTTGATGTCGTAGATGGAAAGCATGTGGTCCATTCCGGTGCAAAGGCTGGCGTATCATAGCCAATTGCCTGGCAGCAAGCGATACCACCGGCATCAAGGTTGGCCGGGCATCACGGATCCGCGCCGCCACCCGAACGCCCCCGCCGACCCGCACGCCCTTAGTTGACGGGACCGTCCAGCTTCGCGGACAAACGCTGCAACTGATGTACGAAGCGGACGGTGGACGGAAAGCGCGACGCCAGTAGACGATATATTTCGGCCGCTTCGGCGCCTGCCGCAGGATCGCCGCCGGGTCGTCCGGCGAGATTTAGCAGGGACACTGCCAGATCATCCAGCGACTCCGGCGTCCCGCCGAGGCGTTCGACCAGCTGGCGGCTGAGCGCCAGGCTTTCGCGATAGACGCTCTCGGCCTGCGTCCAGTCGCCCTGCGCCTGGGCCACGCCGCCGAGGTTATTGAGCGAGACCGACAGGTCGCGCAGCGACTCCGGCGTCCCGCCGAGGCGTTCGACCAGCTGGCGTCTGAGCGCCAGGCTTTCGCGATAGACGCTCTCGGCCTCAGTCCAGTCGCCCTGCACCTGGGCCACGCCGCCGACCTTGTCGAGCGAGACCGACAGGTCGCGCAGCGACTCCGGCGTCCCGCCGAGGCGTTCGACCAGCTGGCGGCTGAGCGCCAGGCTTTCGCGATAGACGCTCTCGGCCTCAGTCCAGTCGCCCTGCGCCTGGGCCACGCCGCCGACCTTGTCGAGCGAGACCGACAGGTCGCGCAGCGACTCCGGCGTCCCGCCGAGGCGTTCGACCAGCTGGCGACTGAGCGCCAGGCTTTCGCGATAGACGCTCTCGGCCTGGGTCCAGTCGCCCTGCGCCTGGGCCACGCCGCCGACCTTGTCTAGCGAGATCGACAGGTCGCGCAGCGACTCCGGCGTCCCGCCCTGCCGTTCGACGAGCTGGCGTCTGAGCGCCAGGCTTTCGCGATAGACGCTCTCGGCCTCAGTCCAGTCGCCCTGCACCTGGGCCACGCCGCCGACCTTGTCGAGCGAGACCGACAGGTCGCGCAGCGACTCCGGCGTCCCGCCGAGGCGTTCGACCAGCTGGCGTCTGAGCGCCAGGCTTTCGCGATAGACGCTCTCGGCCTCAGTCCAGTCGCCCTGCGCCTGAGCCACGCCGCCGAGCTTGTTGAGCGAGAGCGACAGGTCGCGCAGCGACTCCGGCGTCCCGCCCTGCCGTTCGACCAGTTGGCGTCTGAGCGCCAGGCTTTCGCGATAGACGCTCTCGGCCTGGGTCCAGTCGCCCTGCGCCTGGGCCACGCCGCCGACCTTGTCTAGCGAGACCGACAGGTCGCGCAGCGACTCCGCTGTCCCGCCCTGCCGTTCGACCAGCTGGCGTCTGAGCGCCAGGCTTTCGCGATAGACGCTCTCGGCCTCAGTCCAGTCGCCCTGCACCTGGGCCACGCCGCCGACGTAGTCGAGCGAGACCGACAGGTCGCGCAGCGACTCCGCCGTCCCGCCCAGGCGTTCGACCAGCTGGCGTCTGAGCGCCAGGCTTTCGCGATAGACGCTCTCGGCCTCAGTCCAGTCGCCCTGCGCCTGGGTCACGCCGCCGAGCTTGTTGAGCGAGAGCGACAGGTCGCGCAGCGACTCCGGCGTCCCGCCCTGCCGTTCGACGAGCTGGCGTCTGAGCGCCAGGCTTTCGCGATAGACGCTCTCGGCCTCAGTCCAGTCGCCCTGCGCCTGGGCCACGCCGCCGACGTAGTCGAGCGAGACCGACAGGTCGCGCTGAGTTGCATCGTTCGGTGTTTCTTTCGCGTGCCGCCTGGCCAGAGACAAGGCGTCTTCGGCGACCTGCTCGGCATCGGCCGGCCGCCCTGCCGCGAGAAGCTCCTCACACGCACGCCATGCTGTCGGCAGATACGCCAGGTCGCCAGAGGAGGTCGACGCCATCCGCTGCCACTCGATGAATGCCGGCAGAGAGCCCGTCTGATCGACCTCTCGCCAGCCCGGCTCGACCGCCACTTGAAACTGCGGCGTGGCACCTGGCGTAGGCGATCGCAGTTCTTCGCTCAGGTCGCGCTTGTGCCAGATATCGGGCGCTATCGCGCGCGTAGCGGCGCGGAAAGCCGCCGGCAGTACCAGCACCAGAGGGCGCTTCAGATCGCGTTCAAGCAGGAAGCGGCGTTCGTTCAGGCGCGCAAGAAACATCGTACGCGCACGGTTCCATTGGGCGTCGCCGGGATGACGCTGGACGGCATACCAGACGCCGCCGGCTTGTGCAGAGAGTTCTGAGAGCTCGGCCATCAACTCGTCGACGGCCACCTCCGGGCTGCGCACGAAGCGGTCTTTGGCGTCTTGACGCTGCAAGGGTCGTCCCTGCATGGCCAGGCGCTGATCCAGCCAGTCAGCGAGTTGAAGCGAAGGGCCCAAGTCGGCGAACAGAAAAAGCAGCGAAAAACCCTCGTGCTGCCACTCCAGGTGGCGCAGCAGATTGACGGCGATGCGCTCGGTCGGCGCGTCAAGAAGCAGTGCGGACGACATGGGCATCGACAAGTTCGCGCAACAGCGGATGCACGTCGTACCAGTCGCGGCCGTTTCGGTAGTTCAGCACCAGCCGGTTATCAAGAAAGTGCGCCAACGTCGGCAGGTCCGCGTCTTTTTCGAGACAGGTAGCGTGCGTCTTGGCGATGCGTTGCAGCCACGCGAGGTGCTCTCCGGGAATCGGCAGCATCTCGCTGCGCGCCGCATTTTCGGATTGCTCGACGGCAGCCGGAGATAGTGGCAATTGCGAATCGTCACGGACAGACGGCAGGCACAGGCGGATCAGGCGGAAGAACTCGCGCAGGTCGCCGCCGGAACTGACCGCCAACTGATCGAGCGCCGCCTGTTGAAAGAGCTTTTCCCAGTCCGGGTAGCGTCTTGCGATCACGGTGCGCAGGACTTCGAGCCCGGCCGGATCGGGATCGCGACTATGATCCTGGAAGATATGCGTGCTCACTAGCCGGCGCGGAACCGCTCCGCCCATCAGCGCACCGGCACCGGGGCCAAGCACCGAGAGATAGGGCGGAATGGTATAAACGATGTGCAGTAAAGGCACGCGCAAGAGCTCTGCGTGACCGAAGAACAGGTTGCGCACGCTCTCATAGACCCTCATTGCCTCGCTGCCGACGCCACGGATTCGCTCGACCGAATCGATGAGCAGCACGACCTTGCACGCGGAATCGCCCTCTTTCTCACGCACGAAGCCAACCGCTTCTGCAAGGAAATCATGCGCCTCTCTTGCCAACTGCGCGACGTGGCCGCGCGATGCCTCCTGCACGCGTAGCTTGAAATCGGGGTCGCTCTTCAGCGCCGCCTTGATGTCCATGCCGGGCAGCTTGGCACCGAATTCCTTGATCTCGACCTTGGTCTGCATGAACTCCGTAAAGCGCTGCCAGTAGCTGCGATTAGCGGGCGAGGCGCCGTAGCGGGCCTCGATCTGCTCGGACATGGCTCCAGCCACCGAGACCAGGAAGTCGCTGATTTCCACCTCCTTGGTGAGCAGCATGTACTCCGACAAGTCGGCGTAGAAGACCACGGCCTGCATGGCCTCAAGCCTCTGTTGCAGGCGTTTGAGCTCCGTGCTCTTGCCGGTGCCGCGCTGGCCGGTGAACAGGCAGACGCCGCCACCGGCCTGCCATCTGATCTCGGCGGCGATCTCCGCGATGGCGTCGTTCTGGCCTTGACAGTTAACCTGCGCCACGTAGACCGGGTCACCGGGTTCCAGCACACGGTCGGCAAGCGCGTTGTACAGCTTTCCAAGCTGTTCATCTTGGGTCAATGCCATGATTCAGTCTCCGGGGTGCCTGGCAGGTAGGTGAGCAAAATCGTCGCGGCCTTTAGTTCAGCTCCACCTCGACATGCTCGAAGAATAGTGCGGCAAGGCTCTGCCGGTGCACTATTCATGGGCCTCTCCACGCTGTCAACCGTATTGAGTATTGAGTCACAAGCCATGGCGGCCATTGCGAATTCCAAATCAAACGCCCCGGCCACTCAGATTTCACTGAGCCGACCGGGGCGTTTTCCTTTTAAGCGACAGAGACGCTTACACCGTCACCGTATCCGCCACCTCACTGAACTCCTTGATCTGGTCGAAGTTCATGTAGCGATAGACATCGGCGGCCTTGGCGTTCACCACTTTCACCTGCTCCATGTACTCGGCGACGGTCGGGATGCGGCCCAGCAGGGCGCAGATCGAGGCCAGTTCGGCGGAGCCGAGGTAAACGAAGGTGTCGATGCCGAGGCGGTTGGGGAAGTTGCGGGTTGAGGTCGACATCGCCGTGCTGCCTTTCCGGATCTGCGCCTGATTTCCCATGCACAGCGAGCAGCCGGGCATTTCCATGCGTGCGCCGGACTTGCCGAGGATGGCGTAGTAGCCTTCTTCGTTGAGGATCGCGGCGTCCATCTTGGTGGGCGGCGCGACCCACAGCCGGGTCGGGATGTCGGTCTTGCCTTCGAGGACCTTGCCGGCGGCACGGAAGTGGCCGATGTTGGTCATGCACGAACCGATGAAGACTTCGTCGATCTTGGCGCCGGCAACTTCGGAAAGCAGCTTGGCGTCGTCCGGGTCGTTCGGACAGGCGACGATCGGCTCCTTGACGTCGGCGAGGTCGATTTCGATCACCGCGGCGTACTCGGCGCCGGCATCGGCCTTGAGCAGTTCGGGCTTGGCGATCCACGCTTCCATGGCCTTGATGCGGCGACCGAGCGTGCGCTTGTCTTCGTAGCCGGTGGCGATCATCCACTTCATCAGCGTGATGTTCGAGCGCATGTACTCGATGATCGGCGCCTTGTCGAGCTGGATGGCGCAGGCGGCAGCCGAACGCTCGGCAGCAGCATCGGAGAGCTCGAACGCCTGTTCGATCTTCAGATCCGGCAGGCCTTCGATTTCGAGGATGCGGCCGGAGAAGATGTTCTTCTTGCCTTTCTTCTCGACGGTCAGCAGGCCGGCCTTGATGGCGTAGTAGGGAATGGCGTTGACCAGGTCACGCAGGGTGACGCCGTCCTGCAGCTTGCCCTTGAAGCGCACCAGCACCGATTCCGGCATGTCCAGCGGCATCACGCCCGTGGCGGCAGCAAAAGCGACCAGGCCGGAGCCGGCCGGGAACGAAATGCCGATCGGGAAGCGGGTGTGCGAGTCGCCGCCGGTGCCGACGGTATCGGGCAGCAGCAGGCGGTTCAGCCAGGAGTGGATGATGCCGTCGCCCGGACGCAGCGAGACGCCGCCGCGGGTGCTGATGAAAGTCGGCAGTTCGCGGTGCGTGCGCACGTCGACCAGCTTCGGATAGGCGGCGGTATGGCAAAAGGACTGCATCACCATGTCGGCCGAGAAACCGAGACAGGCGAGATCCTTGAGTTCGTCGCGGGTCATCGGGCCGGTGGTGTCCTGCGAGCCGACGGTGGTCATGCGTGGTTCGCAATAGGTACCCGGCAGAACGCCCTTGCCTTCCGGCAGGCCGCAGGCCCGTCCGACCATTTTCTGAGCCAGCGTGTAGCCCGTGCCCGGGTCGGCAGGGTTGTGCGGCACACGGAACAGGGTCGAAACCGGCAGGCCAAGCGCTTCGCGCGCCCGGGTGGTGAGGCCGCGGCCGATGATCAGCGGGATGCGACCGCCGGCACGCACTTCGTCGAGGATCACGGGTGTTTTCAGTTGCGATTCGGCGATGACGGTACCGTTCTTCAGCGCGGTGACTTTGGTCGTCGCGGTATCGATCTGCAATTCGATCTCGTCGCCCATTTCCATCTGCTCGACGTCGAGTTCGATCGGCAGCGCACCGGCGTCTTCCATGGTGTTGAAGAAGATCGGGGCGATCTTCGAACCCAGGCAGAAACCGCCGAAACGCTTGTTGGGAACGAAGGGAATGTCCTCGCCGGTGAACCAGAGCACGGAATTGGTCGCCGACTTGCGCGAGGAACCGGTACCGACAACGTCGCCAACGTAGGCGATCAGATTGCCTTTCGCGGCCAGCGCTTCGAGTTGCTTGATCGGGCCGCGCTCGCCGGCAACGTCGGCTTCGATGCCCGCACGAGGGTTCTTGAGCATCGCCAGCGCGTGCAGCGGGATGTCCGGACGCGACCAGGCGTCGGGTGCCGGCGACAGATCGTCGGTGTTGGTTTCGCCGGTGACCTTGAACACGGTCAGCTTCTGTGAGGTCGGCACTTCCGGACGCGAGGTGAACCACTCGCCGTCGGCCCAGCTCTGCAGGACGGACTTGGCGTTGGCGTCGCCCTTGTCGGCGAGTTCCTTGACGTCGTGGAAGAAGTCGAAGACCAGCAAGGTCTTCTTGAGGGCTGCGGCGGCAATCTCGCCGGTCGGACCAGCGAGCAGGTCGATCAGCGGTTTGACGTTGTAACCGCCAAGCATGGTGCCGAGCAGTTCGGTGGCCATCTCTTTGGAAACCAGCGCGCAGCTCTCCTCTCCCTTGGCGACTTTGGCCAGGAACTCCGCCTTGACCTTGGCCGCATCATCGACACCGGCTGGCACACGATAAGTGAGCAGCTCAACCAGGTTCTCCCCTTCACCCTGCGGCGGATTCTTCAGCAGTTCGACGAGTTCCTTGGTCTGCTGAGCGGTCAGCGGCAGCGGCGGGATACCAAGCGCGGCACGCTCGGCAACATGGGCACGATAGGATTCCAGCACGGCAACGTCCTTTCTCAAAGTTTAGGCAGCAAGACTGCAATTGTACTGCAAGGCCGCAGCGGCGGTAGCCCGCGAGCTCGTGGCGGGCAGGCATTTAGGCCCTACGGCAGCGACTTCAGCGGCCGACAGCGCCGCTTGATTGGTATGTATTATATAAGACATACGACTTGCTGTGAAGCACGCGAGCCAGTGCCCCGCTCTCAAGTCAAATGGGTGACCGTACGAAACAGGCCATGGCCGGAATCCAGGTACTTGCGTTCGAAGGGCGTCATCGGCAGATCCGGGACGAAAGGCTCGCAAATGGCCGCTTGGCCAGTGAGTTGCTGCACCGCCAGACAGTGCTCGGCGATGTAGATCGGCCAGTTGCTGCGGCATTCGAGCACTCCGCCGAGAGCCAGCAGCGCCGGAAAAACCGGGTGTCCATGCCAGCGCCGGCGCAGGTGGCCGATTTTTGGCCAGGGGTTGGGATAGAGCAGGTAGTGGCGATCGAGGCGCAGGCCGGCGTCGAGCAGCAGACGCCAGTAGTCGACCAGATCGGCGCGCACCAGGTCGAGGTTGGCAGGCCAGGCACCCTCCTCCTCTGGTGACTCGCGTGACTCTCGTGACTCGCGTTGCGCTTGCTGACGCTGCTGGCCGCGGCGCAAGCGCGTGGCAGACTGGTCAACGCCGATCACGTAGTGGGCCGGGAAGGCTCGGGCCAGCGCGACGCTGCTCTCCCCTACCCCGCAGCAGGCGTCGAGGATCAAGGGCGTGTTCGCTGCCAGGCGCTGGTAGCGTTCGAAACTCAGCGCAAAGGCAGCGCGATTGTAGTCCGCATAGGGCTTGCGGAACGGCGTACCGGCGTGGCGGGCGACGACCATGGCCAAGTGCTCGTGGACCTCGCCCTGGGCGCTGCTCGGGACGCGGGAGTTGCTGTGCATCTAGGCCGACGGCGTCGGCGCGGAGATCCCGTGCAGTGCAAGCACGCGGCTGATTTCTTCCACACCAGCAAGTGTCCTGATGGCCATGAACAAGGCTTCGGCTTCGACGAAGTTGCGCCGCAGCGATCCCAGCCAAAGCTTGAGCCGCCCGGGTGCATGCCGGGCCGCGACCTTGGCGCAGACCTGTTGCCAATAGGATGCCAACAGCGGCTGCAACTGCCGCCAGTCATCGGAGCGGTCGACGGCGACGACCTCGCGCGCCGCCTGGGCACGAATGCGCCGGGCGAGAAAAGGATCGGCAACCGCGCCGCGCCCGATCATCACGTCGTCGCTGCCACTCACCGCACAGCAGCGCGCGTGGTCGGCAACGGTCCACACCTCGCCGTTGGCGACCACCGGCGTTTCTACGACCGCGCGGATACGCGCTATCCATTCCCAGTGTGCCGGCGGTCGATAGCCGTCGGTGCGGGTGCGGGCATGTACGACCAGGGCCACGATACCGCCGGCGGCCAGCGCCCGCGCGCAATCGAGCGTTTTCGCCGTATCGCGTACACCGAGCCGCATCTTGGCGGTAAACGGGATTTCCGCCGGCACCACGCGGCGCACCGCCGCCGCGATACGCAGCAACTGCTCGGGGTCGGCGAGCAGCGTCGCGCCGCCACCGTGGCGATTGACCGTCGGTGCCGGACAACCAAAGTTGAGATCGATCCCTGCCGGCGCAAGCTCGACCAGTTGTGCGGCATTTTCTGCCATACAGGCCGGATCGCTGCCGAGAAGCTGCACTACCAGCGGCGTACCAGCGCGCGTTCGGCTACCGTTATCAAGCTCGGGGCAGAGCCGTCGGAAGGCCCGCGGCGGCAGCAAATTACCGGACACGCGGATGAACTCGCTGACCGCCAGGTCATAAGCGCCGACGCGCGTCAGCACGTCGCGGAGAAGGTCGTCGACCAGACCTTCCATCGGTGCCAGCAGCAGTTTTCCCATCTTCCTCCAGAATCCTGATCGTCAGACCCGGCGATCGTCAATCGTCGCCGGGCCGGCGTGGAAACCAGCGTTGCAGCGCGCGTGCCGCCCATTCGCGCCCGCCTAGGCCGAAAGCCAGGGCCAGGGCCAAAACCACGCCGGCCAGCAGAATCAGGAAAGTGTCCTGCACCAGGCCCGTGCCGACCTCCATATGATCAATCGCGATCAGTACCATGAACACGACAATGGCGTAACGGGCGATGCGCCCGAGCAATTCGGCATCGCGGATGCCAGCGTTGCGCAGGTGCGTCTGCACCACATGGCCGACAAAGCGGGCGAAGTAACTGCCGCCGATGATCACCAGCAGGCCGAGCAGCAACTTGGGCAGGAAGAGCAACACACGCGTGAGCAGTTCGGTGACCTGATGTAAGCCAAGGCCGTTGCAAGCGATGATCAGGGCCGCCAGAATCACCACCCAGTACAGAACGAGGCCGAAAACATCGGTGCTGTCCCTTTCGCTGCCGCCCTGCTGCAGTACGCCGTCCACACCCGCGCGCTCGGTAAGGACGTGGAAATTCAGCGCCCGCAAGGCCTTGACGACGGCAAAGCGGACGGCTTTTGCGATCAGCCAGCCGGCAACAAGGACGACGATCGCGACCGCCAGACGTGGCAGGTAGGCGCCGATCTCGACCAGGAAGGCGCGTAGCGGATGAACGATGACGTCTAAATTTTCCATGTCTGTCTCCCTTTTCAAGCACTCTCGTCGAGGCCGGCCAGCGCGCTCACACCGCGCAAGGGTACGCCAACCCAGTCCGGCCGATTGGCAAGTTCATAGCGCAGCTCGTACAGCGCCTTCTCGATTTCGAACAGCCCCAGCAGCGGCTGCTGCGCGTCGAACGCGTCCTTGCTGGCATACAAGCCCGCGATGAGCGCCTCTTCACGGTACGCGTCGAGGAACTCGGCGCGCGCCTCCTGCAACCAGGCGGCGGTCACCGGCGCCAGCTTGTCGATCTCGCCCGCGTGCTGTGCGGCCTGTTGCAGCGCCGTATGGCGCGCGTAGTCGAAGGAACGCAGCATGCCGGCAACGTCGCGCAGGGCCGAATGTTTGCGCCGGCGCTCGGGTAGCGAGCGTGCCGGTTCGCCTTCGAAATCGATGATCACGAAGTCGTTGTTGACCAGCAGTACCTGGCCGAGATGGTAGTCGCCGTGATAACGGGTCTTGAAGCCTTGCGGCACATGCTGCGCACAGTCATCGACCCGTTGCAGCAGGCGTGGCGCGCCGGCAAGCACGGCGAGGAGCAAGGGCTGCAGATCCTGCGACAGGCCTTCGCGTTGCCCCGAAAGCAGATCGATCGTCGCCAGCGCATCGTCGTGTACCTGCTTGACCCACTGCGGAATATCGTCCGCCCGTAGGGGTTCAGGATCAAAGGCGTCATCGCCGCTGCGCTGCGACAGGGCCGCATGCATCTGCGCACTACGCCGGGCCAGCGTGCGCACCAGGGTCATGAAACCGTCGGGCAAGGCAGGCGCCTCTGGCGCAGCCCTGGCCAGGTCGAGGTTGCGGACCAGCGCATCGACGGCAAAGGTCCATGCGTCGCCCTGGTTATCGACGCCGGCCTGCAGCAAAGCCAGCGTGCTGACCACGCCAGCCTCATCGACGTACTCGACATGACCGGCGACCGGCACACAGTGCGGGAATTTGACGACGTCGGTCAGGAAGCGGCCAATTTCGAGCTCCGGGTTGATGCCTTCGCGGATGCGCCGGTAGGCCTTCAGGAACAGCTTTCTGCCGAGAAGCGCGACGCTGTTGCTGCTCATGCCGAGCAGCTTGACGGGGCTGAGCTCGTCGGGGCTGGCTGGCGTCAGATCGGCGAAGGCGCGCGTTGGCACGAAGCGCAACTGACCTCCACTCGCCTTCAGTACCCGGTTACTGCCGATCGCCGCGACGACGGCGTAACAGAAAGCATCGTCGGCCATCGCGTCACCCATCAGGCCAACGGCGGCCTGCTGACGCACCTTCGCCAGCCCGCCCGCGGCCATGTCCCTGACCCGCTCTTCTTCGCTGTCGTCCCAGGCCAGCGCCAGTGGCAGGAAGTAGCGCCCGGTCTCGCGTGGTCCGAGGACGTCGGCCAGCACCAGCAGCCAGATTCGCTGCTCGACTTCCAGGCGCGCATGCTCGACGATCTGCACCCGTTCGACGGGCTCGCCCTTGGCCGCAAACCAGCGTTGCCGCTGCACGTAGGCCGGCGCCAATTCTGTCTCGAACTGCGCTCTCAGCTTCTCGGCCATGCCGATACGCCACGGTACGACGTGGTCGCGGAACAGGCTATCCCAGCCGTCGAACAGCACCAGCACCGGCAGCGTGTCGGGCGCCAGGCGCTGCTCGTACCACTCTGGCGCCGCGCTATCGGTGCTCAGGCGAAACCAGTAAAACGCATGGCCGGGCAAGCTCAGCAGGTAGGGCAGTTCCCCGACCGGCGGAAAAGCGTTGCGACCCATCATCTCGACCGGCACGCGGCCCTTGAAAGTCGCCAGATCCAGTTCGACCGGTTGCGCCGAGCGGCTGACGTTGGCCACGCAGAGGATGACGTCATCGCCGTACTCGCGCAGGTAGGCCAGCACCTTGCGGTTGCCCGGATGCAGCAGCGTGAAAGTGCCGCGCCCGAAAGCCGAAGAGGTTTGGCGTACCGCCAGCATGCGCCGGGTCCAGTTGAGCAGCGACCCCGGCGCACGCAGCTGCGCCTCGACGTTGATGGCCTCGAAACCGTACATCGAATCCTGGATCGGCGGCAGATAGACGCGCTGCGGGTCGGCGCGCGAGAAGCCACCGTTGCGGTCCGAGGTCCATTGCATCGGCGTACGCACGCCATCGCGGTCGCCCAGGAAAATGTTGTCGCCCATGCCGATCTCGTCGCCGTAGTAGATGATCGGCGAACCGGGCATCGACAACAGCAGGCTGTTCATCAGCTTGATGCGTTCGCGGTCGTTTTCCATCAGCGGTGCCAGCCGGCGCCGGATACCGAGGTTGATGCGCGAACGTTTGTCGGCCGCGAACATGTCGTACATGTAGTCGCGCTCCTTGCTGGTCACCATCTCCAGCGTCAGCTCGTCATGGTTGCGCAGGAAGATCGACCACTGGCAGCTTTCGGGAATCTCCGGCGTCTGCTGCATGATCTCGACGATCGGATGCCGGTCCTCCTGGGCAATGGCCATGAACATCCGCGGCATCAACGGGAAGTGGTAGGCCATGTGGCATTCATCGCCATCGCCGAAGTATTCGCGCACATCCTCCGGCCACATATTGGCCTCGGCCAGCAGCAGCTTGCCGGTGTATTTTTCGTCGAGGCTGGCGCGAATCTCCTTGATTACCTGGTGCGTTTCACGCAGGTTCTCGTTGCTGGTGCCGTCGCGCTCGATGAGGTAGGGAATGGCGTCCAGCCGAAAGCCATCGACACCCATGTCCAGCCAGAAGCGCATGGTGCGAATCACTGCCCGGCGAACGCTCGGATTATCGAAGTTCAGGTCCGGTTGGTGGCTGAAGAAGCGATGCCAGTAGTACTGCTGCGCTACCTCATCCCAGGTCCAGTTCGACTTCTCGGTATCCGTGAAGATGATGCGCGTGCCGGCATATTTGTGCGGATCGTCGCTCCAGACGTAGAAATTCCGTTTCGACGAGCCTTTTGGTGCCCGCCGCGCCGCCTGGAACCAGGGATGCTCGTCCGAAGTGTGATTGACCACCAGCTCGGTGATGATGCGCAGGCCGCGCTTGTGCGCCTCACGCACCAGAACGCGGAAATCCTGTCGCGTGCCGTAGGTCGGGTGCACGTTGCGATAGTCGGCCACGTCGTAGCCGTCGTCGCGAAACGGCGACGGATAGAAGGGCAGCAGCCAGATCGTGTTGACGCCGAGATCGGCGACGTAATCGAGCTTCCCGGTCAAGCCGTGGAAGTCGCCAATACCGTCGTCGTTGGAGTCGAAGAACGCCTTGACGTGCAGCTCATAGATCACGGCATCCTTGTACCACTGCAGATCCGCGGTGTTGTCGGGGGCAGCGGCACCGCCCGCGATTGTCTCTTGCTCTGTTTTCACGATGGTTTCCTTGCTGCGGGTCGGTGAGTCATGCCCGCAGGCGACAGACGACAGGCCTCCAGCCTACCGCCAAAGCACGCAAGGCGCCAGCCGGGCTTTCTGGCACTTCACGATCACCCAAAACTGCCCCCAAGAAAAAGGGCCGGACAAGCCGGCCCCTCCTCAAGTACACGCTAGCGCTAGGGCTTCTTGCTCTTTTTCTTGGTAGCCGGTGCTCCTTCGCCACCCTGCACGCCCAGATTTCCGCCAGTCCCGAGGCCGCCTTTGACCTCCTGCGCCTGGTAGTTCTTGACCGCACGCACAAGGTTATTGTACGAGTCAGTGAAAGCGGCGACGATCACCTTGCCCTGCGCGGTATTCGCGTAACCGCCGGCGGCCCCACCCATGCCGCGGCCAAACAGGCTACCGACCGCGCCAAAGTCGATATTGCTGGCACTGCCTTCGGCGGCCGCCAGCTGCACGCCGGAACGGTTGTCGATCAGGGTCAGCAAGGTACTGGCCTCCTTGACGTTCATGCTGCTGGCAATGGCACCGAAAACGCCCAGCGCACCGCTCACGCCGCCAAGCGCCCCCCCTCCACCACCCGCATTGCTGTTGCTGAAGGTAATCGACGGACTCATCGAGTAATCGGCCGAGACCATCTGCCCCTTGTGGAACTTGGAGCCTTTGCGCAGCTCCCCCGAGTCTTCCAGGGCACGCTCCTGCATCATGTTGTTCATCGCGCGGCCGCGTTCGACGACCACGAAACAGTTCGATTGCTGGACCATCAGCTTGAGCACCGGCGTCGTCGATCCCAGGCCCCACTGGCCGGTCAGAATGCCATACCACGGTGCTTGCGTGTCCTCGACCACGGCAAGCGTGCCGAGCGAGCTATCGCATCTCTCGAGTTGGTTGTTGGCATTCTGGGCGTTTGCACCACCGGCCGCCCCGGTGGCCGTGGTCTTGGCATCCTGTGACCCCATTTGCATGTTGGAGCAAGCAGCCAGCAAGGCAGTTGCAGCGGAGGCGGCAACCAGGCGTGCCGCACTACGAGAACTCAACATAGACATGTGTATCCTCCCTCTCAATTGGCAATTGGCAATTCGCTGAATGAGGCGTGCCCGAATACCGCCAGCAGTGCCCTCCTCACCCGCTGCCACTATAGCAGCATGGCTACCGCCTGCGCAGCACCTTCCCGTGCTTGACCTCTGCGCTTGGCTGCTTACAATCGCCACAGGCAATCATCGGGCCGCAACATCATGACCACTTTGCTGCGTGCGCTGCACGCCGATATCACCACGCTGGCGGTTGATGCGATCGTCAACGCCGCCAACTCCTCGCTGCTCGGCGGCGGCGGTGTGGACGGGGCAATCCATCACGCCGCCGGTCGGGACTTGCTTCGCGAGTGTCAAGGGCTCGGCGGCTGCGAGACGGGTGACGCCAAACTCACCAAGGGCTACCAACTTCAGGCCGGGTGCATCATTCACGCGGTGGGTCCGGTCTGGCACGGTGGCGACAGGGGCGAGCCGGAACTACTGGCCTCCTGCTATCGTCGCGCGATCGAGATCGCTGCCGCCAATGCGCTGCGCACGCTCGCTTTTCCAAGCATCAGCACGGGCATTTATGGCTACCCGATTGAACAAGCGGCGGAGCTTGCCGTGGCCACGGTGCAGGCAACGACAGGTACGCTCGGCGGCATTGAAGAGGTGATCTTCTGCTGCTTTTCGAGCGGCGATTTGCAGATCTATGAGCAACTGCTGGCAGCTTTGTACGCTGACCCGACAGGCGTCATCAGCCCGCGTTAATGTGAAAGTCGCGCCTGCGACTCACGAACCTCCCTTCTCCCCCCGCGGGAGAAGGGCCGGGGTGAGACGGGGAATTCTGGGCGCATGCGCCCAGCCCGTCGAACGATTCCGGCGTGCAAGCCGGAATGCGCACTGCAAGTGAGAGGGAAACGCTCATGACTTTCATCATCCGGGGTATCTCGACTGTCATGACCGTTAGCCACTACCCGCAAGCACGCTCAGCAGCGAGTGCCGGCCGGGCACTGGGCGACGGTACTGGCCAAGGGCGTCACTGGCCGCCCCTCCTGCACCCAGGCGCGCATCCCGTCCTTGACGTTGTACACCTTCGCGTAGCCCGCCTGCTGCGACAAGAGCTGGCTCGCCGCTCGCGTCCGGTTGCCGCTACGGCAAATAACGATCACCGGCTGGTCGGGCTTGGCCACGCCCTGCACCTTTGCCAGCCAGGCGGGTGCATCGACGACGCCGCGCTCGTCAACATAGGTAATCAGTTGGCTGCCCTCGACAACACCGCTTTCCTGCCATTCGCCAGGCGTACGGATGTCGATGATCGGCACTCCTGCGGCCCGCAGGCGCAGCAGTTCGGCGTTGTCGATATCGATCACTTCAGCGCGCAGCGGCAACGGTAGCGCCAAAAGCAGGAAAGAAAGGACGGCAGCGAGTGTGTGAAGCATGGCCAAACCTCCGAGAACTCTGATGCCTGCATCTTACAACGAGTACCGGCCGACAGGCATCCGGTGCGAGCTCTGCTCACGCCACTGCGCGAATTTTCGATGACATCGCTCTGAAAAATAACCCTTTTCAGGTCTGCACTGCCGCGCTAGTATGGACCCTTTGGGGCCGGTAACCGCGACCCCGGACTCGTGCCGAAGAAAGGATGCGCTCGCCTTGAAACCGACCGATATCAGCGTCCCCGACTATTTCCACAAAGTCGTTGATTGCCAGTGGGCCTGCCCGGCCCACACGCCTGTTCCCGAATACATTCGCTTGATCGCTGCCGGTCGCTATGGCGAGGCCTACATGGTCAACTGGGTGTCGAACGTTTTTCCCGGCATCCTCGGGCGAACTTGTGATCGCCCCTGCGAACCGGCCTGTCGCCGCGGTCGCGTCGAGGACGAAACAGCGGACGGCCGCGAACGCAAGGAGCCGGTGGCGATCTGCCGCCTGAAGCGCGTCGCTGCCGACTACAAGGACGACATCCGCCACCTTCTGCCGCCGCCAGCGGCTCAGAAGAACGGCCGGCGCATCGCCTGCGTTGGTGCCGGGCCGGCATCACTGACCGTGGCGCGCGACCTGGCACCGCTCGGCTATGAAGTGGTGATCTACGACGGCGACGCCCTCGCCGGCGGCATGATGCGCACCCAGATCCCGAAGTTTCGGTTGCCCGAGGAAGTCATCGACGAGGAGACCGGTTACGTCCTCGACCTCGGCGTCGAGCTACGCGGCGGCCAGTACGTCAGTTCGCTGAAGAATCTGCTCGGCGAAGGCTACGACGCGATTTTCGTTGGTTCCGGCGCGCCGCGCGGGCACGACCTCGACATCCCCGGACGGAAAGAGGCTGCAAAGTCGATTCACCTGGGCATTGACTGGCTGGCCAGCGTCGCTTTCGGCCACACCACTTCGATCGGCAAGCGGGTGATCGTCCTCGGCGGCGGCAACACCGCCATGGACTGCTGCCGCTCGTCGCGCCGCCTTGGCGGCGAGGACGTCAAGGTCATCGTCCGCTCCGGCTTCGAGCAGATGAAAGCCAGTCCCTGGGAAAAAGAAGACGCGATGCACGAAGGCATCCCGATCCTCAACAACCTGGTCCCCAAGGCCTTTACCCACATCGGCGGACGGCTTACCGGCGCCACTTTCGAGAAAGTACGCGTGGAATTCGACGCGAACGGCCGCCGCAGCCTGGTGCCGACCGGCGAACCCGACGCACATTTCGATTGTGACGAGGTGCTGGTCGCCGTTGGTCAGGACAATTCCTTCCCCTGGATCGAGCGCGACATCGGCATCGACTTCGACAAGTGGGGATTGCCCAAGATCGACGAGGCAAGCATGCAATCGACCGTGCCGAACGTCTTCTTCGGCGGTGATGCGGCTTTCGGGCCGAAGAACATCATCTGGGCGGTTGCCCACGGCCACCAGGCGGCGGTGTCCATCGATCGCCTGCTCAACGGCGAGGACCTCGCCGAGCGGCCCGCGCCGCAGACCTCGCTGGTCTCGCAGAAAATGGGCATCCATCAGTGGATGTACGACAACTCCATTTCCACCGATCGGCGCCTGCGCGTGCCACTGCGCGACCTCAGTGCGGCGCTGAAGAACATCAAGATCGAGGTCGAACTCGGCTTCGATCCGCAACTGGCTTTCAAGGAAGCGCAACGCTGCCTGAACTGCGACGTGCAGACGGTCTTCGCGCCGAAGCTGTGCATCGAGTGCGACGCGTGCATGGACATCTGCCCGATGGACAGCATCTCCTTCACCGTTAACGGCGATGAAGAAGACCTGCGGCAACGCTTGAGCGCGCCGGCGCTCGACAAGAGCCAGGATCTTTACGTCTCGGCTTCCCTGAAGACCGGGCGGGTGATGGTCAAGGATGAGGATGTCTGTCTGCATTGCGGCCTGTGCGCCGAGCGCTGTCCGACCGGCGCCTGGGACATGCAGAAGTTCCTGTTCGCAAGTACTTACGCCGGACCCGGCTGCCGCAATGCAGGCTCTCCGCCGCCCTTGCCCGAGCCCCCGAGCCCTCCTTCATCCGAGCAGCAGCCAAAGGTCAGGCGAAAGCCAAAGCCTGCGCCGGCTCCCGACCAGCAAACCGCCTGAGGAAAGACCATGCAGAAGATCGAAGCGGTCAATGATTTCGTCATCAAGTTCGCCAATATCAATGGCTCGGGATCGGCCTCGGCGAACGAACTTGTCGCGCGCGCCATCCTGCGCATGGGAGTACCGGTATCGCCGCGCAACATCTTCCCGTCGAATATCCAGGGACTGCCGACCTGGTTCGAAGTGCGCGTCACCGAACGCGGCTACCTGGGTCGGCGCGGCGGTGTCGATATGATGGTGGCCATGAACCCGCAGACCTGGGACCAGGATGTCCGGGAAGTCGAAACCGGCGGCTACCTGTTTTACGACAATTCCCGACCGCTGCCCCGCTCGCGCTCGCGAGATGACATCCACGTCATCGGCATGCCACTCACCGAGCTCTGCAACAACGCTTACAGCGACCCGCGGCAGCGGCAACTGTTCAAGAACATCATCTACGTGGGCGCTCTGGCGCATTTGCTCGACATCGAAGCGGGCGAAATCGAGAAACTCTTTGCCCAGCAGTTCAAAGGCAATGAGAAGCTGCTCGATGCCAACGTCCAGGCACTCGCGGTCGGCCGCGATTACGCGCGCGAACACCTCAAGCCGATCGGACTCAAAGTCGAGCGCCGCGACAAGGTTGGCGACCACATTTTTGTCGATGGCAACACCGCCGCGGCTCTGGGCTGTGTCTATGGCGGGGCCACGGTCTGTGCGTGGTATCCGATCACCCCGTCGTCGTCAGTCGCCGAGGCCTTCATCCGCTTCACGCAGAAATTGCGCGTCGACCCGGCGACCGGCCAGCAGCGCTGCGCCGTGGTACAGGCCGAGGACGAACTGGCTTCGATCGGCATGGTCGTCGGCGCCGGCTGGAACGGCTCGCGCGCCTTCACCGCCACCTCGGGACCCGGCATCTCGCTGATGTCCGAGTTCATCGGCCTTGCCTTCTTCGCGGAAATCCCGGCGGTGCTGATCAACGTCCAGCGGGGCGGCCCCTCCACCGGCATGCCGACACGCACGCAGCAATCCGATATCCTCGCCTGCGCTTACGCCTCGCACGGCGACACCCGCCACGTGCTGCTGTTTCCGGAAGATCCCTACGAGTGCTTCGAATTGTCAGCGCAGGCGCTCGACCTCGCCGAGCGCCTGCAGACGCCGATTTTCGTCATGAGCGACCTCGACATCGGCATGAACCAGCGCCTGTGCCGTCCCTTCGCCTGGGACGACAGCGTCGAATACGACCGCGGCAAAGTGATGACCCACGACGCCCTCGACGCCGGCACCGACTTCGGTCGCTACCTCGACGTTGACGGCGATGGCATTACCTACCGCACCTATCCGGGAACGCACCCCACCAAGGGCGGCTATTTTACCCGCGGCACGACCAAGAACGCTTACGCCGGCTACTCCGAAGCCGGCACGGACTACGTCGAGAATATGCAGCGACTGCGGCGCAAGTTCGAAACCGCCAAGTCGCTGGTGCCGCTGCCGGTGCTCACCGCGGCCAGATACCCGGCACGCTTCGCCGTCCTCTTTTACGGATCGACCAGTCCGGCGATGCACGAAGCACTCGACACCCTGGCCGAAGACGGCATCTATCTCAATGCCCTGCGCGTGCGCGCTTTCCCGTTCCAGAACGAGATTGCCGACTTCATCGCTGCGCACAGCAAGGTCTTCGTTTTCGAACAGAACATGGACGGGCAGTTGAGCACCCTGCTGATCAACGAGGCCGGCGTAGAGCCACATAGCCTGGTAACGGTCGTCCACTACGACGGCACGCCAATCACCGCGCGTTTCATTACGCAGGAGATTGCCAACCGCGTCGCGCGCCTCAACGTGCATCCTCTAAAAGACAGAGTGGCCTGACATGACCTACCTCGCCAAACCCAAACTCCACCATCCGACTCTCGCCAAGAACCGCGTTGGCTACACCCGCCGCGACTACGAAGGCAAGATATCGACGCTCTGTGCCGGTTGTGGCCACGACTCGATTTCGGCAGCAATCATCCAGGCCTGCTGGGAACTCGACATCGAGCCGCACCGCGTCGCCAAGCTCTCGGGCATTGGCTGCTCATCGAAAACGCCGGATTACTTCCTCGGCAACTCGCATGGCTTCAACACCGTGCACGGGCGCATGCCGTCGGTACTGACCGGTGCCAACCTGGCCAACCGCGAGCTGATCTACCTCGGCGTTTCGGGCGACGGCGATTCGGCGTCGATCGGCCTCGGCCAGTTTGCGCATGTCCTGCGCCGCGGCGTCAACATGACCTACATCGTCGAAAACAACGGTGTCTATGGGCTCACCAAAGGGCAGTTCTCGGCCACCGCCGACAAAGGCTCGAAGTCGAAACGCGGACTGGCCAACAACGACACCCCGATCGACCTCGCCAGCCTGGCGCTGGTGATGGGCGCGACCTATATCGGGCGCAGCTTCTCGGGTGACAAGGCGCAACTGGTGCCACTGATCCGCGGAGCGATGGCGCATCCCGGCGCGGCGGTCATCGATGTCGTCTCGCCGTGCATCGCCTTCAACAACCATTCCGGCAGCACCAAGAGCTACGACTACGTGCGCGAACATAATGAAGCAGTCAACCGGCTGGACTTCTTCCCGCAACGCGAGGAAATCACCACCGAGTACGGCGAAGGTGAAGTCATCGATATCCGCCAGCACGACGGCTCGATTCTTCGCCTGCGCAAGCTGCACGCCGAGTACGACCCGGGCGACCGGGTGCGCGCGATGGCCTATGTCCAGGAACACGCTGCACGCGGCGAAGTGGTCACCGGCCTGCTCTACGTGGACAACGATGCCTGCGACCTGCACCAGCAGATCAACACCGTGGAACAGGCCTTGAACACGTTGAGCGCGGCTGAACTCTGCCCTGGCTCGGCCGCGCTCGAGAAGATCAACGCCTCGCTGCGCTGAGTGCCAGCACGGCGTGTGTACGGCGCGGCTCCTGCCAGCATCGCTTCTGCTACCTGCGCGACCGATCAAGCGCACACTGCGGTCACCCGGCCCAGCCGCTATAATCGCGGCTTGTTTATTTCGCTGGCGCACTCGTGTCCGATCGTCTCGCCGTATTAGCCCAGTACCTGCTGCCCAAGCAGGTACTTACCACCCTCGCCGGCAGCTTTGCCGGCGCGCAAGCGGGCGGGCTCACCACCCAGGTCATCCGCTGGTTCGTGAAACGTTACCGCGTCGACCTGAACGAGGCCGCCGATCCAGACCCCGCCAGCTACAAGACCTTCAACGACTTCTTTACGCGCGCGCTGCGCGCCGACGCCCGGCCGCTGGCCGATGCGGACTTCCTGTGCCCGGTCGACGGCGCCATCAGCCAGTTCGGGCGTATCGAAGGTGAGCAGATCTTTCAAGCCAAGGGCCACCAATACTCGACGACAGCGCTGCTCGGTGGCGACGCCCAACTGGCGGCCGGCTTCGCCGATGGCGCCTTTGCGACGCTCTACCTCAGCCCACGCGACTATCACCGTATCCACATGCCCGTCGACGGGCGGCTGATGCGCATGATCCATGTTCCCGGCGAGCTGTTTTCGGTCAATCCGGCCACCGCGCGCGGCGTTCCCGGGCTGTTCGCGCGCAACGAACGCGTGCTCTGCGTTTTCGAAGCCGAGTTCGGCAGCTTCATTCTGGTCCTCGTCGGGGCGACCATTGTCGGCAGCATGGCCACTGTCTGGCACGGCCGAGTCAACCCGCCGCGCAGTGGAAAAATTCGCGACTGGTCTTACGATGGGCAGAAAATCCTGCTGGCGAAAGGCGAAGAAATGGGGCGCTTCCTGCTCGGTTCGACGGTCGTCATGCTGTTCCCGAAAGATGTGCTGAGCTTCACTGCCGCCTGGGTACCGGGCGGCACAGTCCGCCTGGGCGAACGCATGGCCGGCAGCGCCGTGCCGAGCACCAGCCACTGATGAAGCGGCTCTCGGCAGTCGCGGCATGTGCTGCTCTGGCTCTCGCGGTCGTCGCTCCTGTTGGCGCAGCAGACGCCCTGCCCATCGGCGACTGCGCCAATCCGCAAGCGGCGACCGATCTCTCAAAGTGCGACTTCTCGCGCCAGAAACTGGCCGGCAAGAAGCTGCGCGGTGCGCGTCTGACGGGCGCACGGATGGAAAGTACGGACTTTCGTCAGGCCGATCTTCGCGACGCCGACTTGCGCGGCAGCAACGCCAAGTGGGCCAATTTCACCGCCGCCAATCTGAGCGCTGCCGACCTTCGCGACGCCGACCTTTTTCATGCCATTTTTGACGACGCCAACCTCAGCAACAGCAAGCTGCAGCGCGCCAATCTGTTTGGCGCCAACTTGATCAACGCGCAAGCGCCGGGCGCCGATTTCTCCGGCGCTTATCTGAAGGACATTCTGATGGAAGGAATTGACCTCAGCGGCGGTTCGATCCGCAACTGCAATGCCTTGCGCGGCGTTTTTTTGGACGCGCGACTGGTCGGCACCGACCTCTCCGGCGCCGACCTGACCGGCGCCGCCATGGATAGCGCCGATCTCTCGAACAGCACGCTCAAAGGCACCCGCCTTACCGGCGCGACTTTGCGGCATGCGCTGTTCAAAGGCGCCAACCTCGACTCGGCCGACTTCAGTAATGCCGATCTCTGGGATGCCAATTTTGAGCGGGCGACGAACCTTGATGATTCAGTGCGCGCAGCCCTGGCCGAGCCTTTCGTGGTCAGGAAACGCTGAGCGGCGTGGCCAGGCCCCTTTCTCCGTTACCAGGCGCCCACCACCGGGAGGAGCGAAAGAAGGATCCGTTCCTGGCCATCACTCGCTGCTTTTGCGTTTTTTCGCTTCTGCGCGCGCAAATTCGACCATCGTGCCGCTGCCCTGTGTATCCTGGACGCCGTTTGACTTGCCTGGCTTTTTTCACCACGCAAGCACGACCATCAGCTACTGCATATCTGAAAGTCGCGCACGCGACTCACGAAACTCCCTTCTCGCCTCGCGGGAGAAGGGTCGGGGAAGAGGGGAACGGTCATGACCGTTAGCGGGAGGACGGAATGATTTTCGGAAGCGGGGCGAAGATCCGCAGCCTTGAGGCGCGCCTCGGCGAGCTGGAGACGCAGAATGAAGCGCTGCGCGAGCAACTGGCGTCGGCACGCGCCGCGCGCGACGACTGCCTGCAAGCCTCGGAAGCTAGTGAAAAGCGCAGCCAGGAACTACAGCGGCTGTTCCTTTCCTTTGCGTCGTATCGGCAATCGCTGGCGGAGTCGCAACAGACTCTCGCTACGCTGGCCCAGCGCCTGCACGACGAGAAGAAAGAAACATTCGCTGCCGCCGGCATTGCTGCGAGCAGCCGCGAATCGGTAAACGCCATCAGCACGGAATTGAACCAGCTCGCCAGCGACTCGCGCAAGGCTCTGGAAAAGGTGCTCAGCCTGCAAGGCAGTACCGAGAAAATCGGCGGCATCGTCCAGCTGATCAAGGAAATTGCCGACCAGACCAACCTCCTGGCGCTCAACGCCGCCATCGAAGCGGCTCGTGCCGGTGAAGCCGGTCGCGGTTTCGCGGTCGTCGCCGACGAAGTGCGCAAGCTCGCTGATCGGACAAGCCAAGCCACCGGGGACATCTCGCGGCTGGTCAGCAATATCCAGGGTGAGACCGTTTCGGCGCAAAGCAGTATCAGCAATCTTGCCGAGCAGTCTGATTCCTTCAGTGAGCAGGGGCGGCAGGCATCGACCGCAATCGGTGGCATTACCGGTCTCGCCAGGCAAATGGAACGAACCATTGCCACGGCCGCCCTGCGCAGTTTTGTCGAACTGGCCAAGATGGACCATCTGCTCTTCAAATTCGACGTCTATCAGGTGTTCATGGGTGCCACGACCAGGAACGCCAGCGACTTCGCTTCGCATACCGACTGCCGTCTGGGCCAGTGGTACCATGCCGGCGACGGAAAGCATTACTGCACGCAACTCGATGCTTACCGGGCAATCGAAACGCCGCATGTCGATGTTCACCGACATGGTCGCCTGGCCGTCGAAGCGCGTTGTGCGGGCGATTTCGCTGGCGGCGTGGACGCTATCGAGCAAATGGAAACTGCCAGCATGGCTGTGCTGCTGGGCCTCGAACGAATGGCCCAGGATGGCGAAGCCCGACCCGATACTCTTTTCGTGGAACCCTGACCCGGCAGCAATGGCCGTCTCTTCATGTCTGCACGAAATACCCTGACCGCAGCCCGCCACATCGTTGTCGAGGGCCCAATCGGCGCCGGCAAGACGAGTCTTGCGCGCCGCCTCGGTGCGCATATCGACGCGCAAATGCTGCTCGAACAACCCGAGCTGAACCCCTTCCTGAGTCGCTTTTATCAGGACCAGCAGCACTTTGCCCTGCAGACGCAGTTGTTCTTTCTGTTTCAGCGCCTCGACAAGCTACGCGAGCTGTCGCAAGCCGATTTCTCCGCCCGCCCGGTGGTTGCCGACTACCTGCTCGAAAAGGATCCGCTGTTCGCGCTGCTGACGCTCAGTGAAGACGAATACGGGCTGTACCGCAGAATCTACGAACAGCAGTCACCCGCTGCGGAGCCACCGGATCTGGTGATCTATCTGCAGGCCAAGCCGGAAACGCTGATTGCCCGCGTCCGGAAACGCGGCATCGACATGGAAAGGCGGATCGCTGACGCCTATCTGACGGTCCTTGCGGAAAGTTACATGCGCTTCTTCCACAACTACGACGCAGCTCCGGTCATGGTGGTGAACTCCGAAAACATCAACTTCGTCGACTCCGACGACGATTTTCAACTACTCGTCAAGCGCATCGAATCGATGCGTGGACACCGCGAGTATTTCAACCGGGGAGAGTAAACCCATGTCCACCCATGTCGCGACGCGCAGGCGCACGCACGTCGACCTCGCCAGAATGCGTGCCAACGGCGAGAAAATCGCCATACTCACGTGCTACGACGCGAGCTTCGCGCAGCTCTGCGACCTTGCCGACGTCGATGCGCTGCTGATCGGCGACTCGCTCGGCATGGTCCTGCAAGGCCGCGAGTCGACGCTGGCGGTAACACTGACCGACATCGCCTACCACACCGCCAGCGTCGTGCGCGGCAGCCAGCGCGCTTTGATAATCGCCGACATGCCTTTCGGCAGCTTCCAGGAAAGCCCGCAACAAGCGCTGCGCAACGCCGTCACCCTGATCGCCGCCGGCGCGCAGATGGTCAAGCTCGAAGGCGGTGCCGAGATGGCGGAAACGACGCGTTTCCTTAGCAGCCGAGGCATTCCCGTCTGCGCGCATGTCGGGCTCACTCCGCAGTCGGTACACCAGATTGGTGGCTACCGTGTGCAGGGAAAAGACGATTCCGGAGCCGCCCGGCTGCAGGCCGACGCCCTCGCCCAACAAGAGGCTGGCGCCACGCTGATCGTCCTCGAAGCCATCCCCGAGGCGCTGGCCGCCAAACTCACGTCCAGCCTCGCCATCCCGACCATCGGCATCGGTGCCAGCCGGGAATGCTCGGGGCAGGTGCTGGTCCTGCACGACATGCTCGACATCTCGGCCGGCAGGAAGGCGCGCTTCGTGAAGAATTTCATGGCCGCTCAGACGTCCATCGCCGCGGCCGTCGCCGCCTACGTGGCTGCCGTCAAGGACGGCAGTTTTCCGGGGCCCGAACACTGCTACTAACGGTCATGACATGTCGAAACACCCCTGATCATGAAAGTCATGACCGCCCCCTCTTCCCCCGGCCCTTCTCCCGCGAGGGGAGAAGGGAGTTTCGTGAGTCGCATACGCGACTTTCACATTAACCGCTGTAGTGGCAGCGCAGCGGCCAACAAGGAATGGCTGCACGCGGCAGCGACAGAAAAACCAACGGCAGGCGAAGCGTTTTTTCGGAGTTTCACAAGAGGTCCAGCAAGCGTATGCAGATTCACTCCCTGATCCCCGACCTGCGTCTGGCGCTGAGCAAGCGTCGGCGGGTCGTTTTTGTGCCGACCATGGGCAACCTGCACGCCGGCCACATCGCGCTGATGACCGCGGCGCGCGCGCACGGAGATACCGTCGTCGCCAGCATTTTCGTCAACCGTCTGCAGTTCGGGCCCAGTGACGACTTCGACCTCTATCCGCGGACCCTGCAGGAAGACTGCGACAAGCTCGCCACGGCCGGCGTCGACCTGCTGTTTACGCCGACCGAGAGCGACCTCTACCCGGAGCCGCAGCAATACCACGTCGAGCCGCCAGAGAGTCAAAATCAGCTCGACGGCGAGTTCCGCCCCGGCCATTTCCGTGGTGTCGCCACCGTCGTTCTCAAGCTCTTCAACATCGTACAACCGCAGGCGGCACTGTTCGGCAAGAAGGACTACCAGCAATTGATGGTGCTGCGCAACATGACGCGGCAGCTGGCCTTGCCGATCGAGATCATCGGCGGCGAGACGGTTCGTGCCGACGACGGCCTGGCGCTTTCCTCGCGCAACGGCTACCTGTCGGCCGCCGAACGCGCCGAAGCGCCGCGCCTGCGACGCCTTCTGCAGCACATCAGCGCAGCGATAGGTGCTGGCGAAACCGATTTCGCCCGGCTCGAACGCGAGGCCACTGCCGAACTTGACGAGCATGGCTGGAAAACGGACTACGTCGCCGTGCGTCGGCAGGCCGACCTGCAGCTTCCCGAGGCTGGCGGGAAGCACGCGCTGGTGGTGCTCGCAGCAAGCCGGCTGGGCGCTGCGCGACTGATCGACAATCTCGAAATCGATCTCCCAGACGGCCGTTGACAGGCAGCGATTAGCAGCTACAATGCCCTTCCCCCTTTAACTCAACACCCGGTGATTCCATGCAGAGGACAATGCTGAAGTCGAAGCTGCACCGCGTCAGCACCACACACGCCGAGCTCCACTATGAAGGTTCTTGCGCCATTGACGAAGATCTTCTGGATGCGGCGAACATTCGCGAGTACGAACAGATCGACATCTGGAACGTCAATAACGGCGAGCGTTTCACAACCTACTCGCTGCGCGCCGAGCGCGGCTCTGGCGTCATCTCGGTGAATGGCTCGGCAGCGCGCCGCGCCGCGCCGGGTGACATCCTGATCATCGCCAGCTTCGCGGTGTACAACGAAGTCGAACTCGCCAAGTACGCGCCGAAACTGATCTACGTGGACACTCAGAACCGCATCGTCCGCACCGCCGGCATGATTCCGACGCAGGCCGCTGCCTAACCATGAACCGCGCCAGCTTTGGCGCAGTGCAAAAGCAAAGAAGCCGCGACCCAGTCGCGGCTTCTTTGCTTCGGGGACGGCCCCGTCAATGTGCATGGCGCGCAAGCGACTCGCGAATCTCCCTTCCCCCATTGCCGGGTCCCCTCCCCTAAATCATGAGAGCAGGCACGGCCTGGCCAGTTTGCTGCTTGCCGGTCAGGCTGTTTCTGGCGCAGCTTTGGGCTTGCGCGGCCGACGTGGACGCGGCGCCGGCTTCTTGACCGGCGCAAGCTCTGCCGAGTCGCCGCTGGCTGCGGCCGCGGCCGTTTCGACAAGGACGACGCTCGACTGCGCGGCCGGCTCGGCAGCGGCTTGAGCAGCTGGTGCAGCCGAAGGCGAAGGCGAATCGCTGCTAGCGTTCTTTGCGGTGGGCCGGCGGCGCCCGGACGCACGGGGTTTTGCGGTGGGCTTTTGCTGCGCTATGGTTTCCGGCGGCGAACTCTCGACTTCGCTTGCCATGGCGACCGAGGCTAGCGGCGGGGAAGCGTCTAGCGCTAGGGGAATTTCGGGCGATGGCGACGCTGAAGACAAGGGCAGCGTGTCCGCAGATTGCGCAGATTTCGCAGATTGTGCATCTTCGGACGACTCGGAAGATGCAGACGCCGGCCTTACTTCGGGTAGCATTGGCCGCTCGACGGGGTCGTTGCCGACAGCAGCTTCCTGGTCTTGACGGCTACCACTTTCGCTACCGTCGCTGCCCTCAGCCGTCGCAGCGGCCTCTTCTTCCTTGCCCGCCTTCTGCTCGCGGCCCCGCTTGGCAGCTTTCTCGCCGCTCTTTCGCCGGCCCTGCCCCTTGCGGCGCCCTCCGGCCTGCTCATGCTGTTCATCGGGCGTCGTCGCGCCCTCGCTGGCCGCTGCGGGCGAGACCGGCGGCAGCCCCTCGCTGCCCAACTCGACTGCCGCTTCGGCGGCGGCCGTATCGCCACCGTTACTGCGATAGACGTAGGTTCCCGACTTTTCGTCGCGACCAATGACCAGCAGGCCGCGCTTCTGCGCCTCTTCGAGCAGGTTGCCAAAGGCCCGGAAGCCGTAGTACGACTCGTTGAAGTCCGGCTTGCGTCGCTTGATCGCCTCCTTGAGCATCGACGCCCAGATCTTGCTGCTGTCGCCACGCTCGCCAATCAGTGCATCGAGAGTGGCAACGGCCAGTTCGACGGCCTTGCTGCGACGTGCATCGAGTTCCGCCTTGCGTTGCGCATCCTCTTCCGGCGAACGCCTGACCGCGGGTTGCGTTTCCTTGGAATCCCGCCGCGCCGAGCGCTGGATCTCGCGCACCAGATCGTCATAGAAAATGAACTCGTCGCAGTTGGCGATCAGGAGGTCCGATGTCGACTGCTTGACGCCGACGCCAATCACCGATTTGGCGTTCTCGCGCAATTTGGAAACCAGTGGCGAAAAATCCGAATCGCCGCTGATGATCACGAAGGTGTCGACGTGCGACTTGGTGTAGCACAGGTCGAGGGCATCGACGACCAGCCGGATGTCCGCCGAGTTCTTGCCCGACTGACGCAGGTGCGGGATCTCGATCAGCTCGAAGTTCGCCTCGTGCATCGCAGCTTTGAAGCCCTTGTATCGCTCCCAGTCGCAATAGGCTTTTTTGACCACGATACTGCCCTTCAGCAACAACTTTTCCAGTACCGGCTTGATGTCGAACTTATCGTAATTCGCATCGCGAACGCCAAGAGCGACGTTCTCGAAGTCACAAAACAACGCCATGCTGGCGGTTTCGGGCGCTACGGCCATAATTCCATATTCTCCAGTGATTTTTGCGCCACGCCTGAGCATGCCGACTTGATGATCTGGTCCGAGAGCGCAAGGCAGTCGAGGAGCCCCGCCGCGGCAGGCGCCGCCAACGAGGAGTGATCGACCGACCGTCAGGAAATGATCCGGAGCTCGACTGTCGGACGGCAGCTTCAGGGGACCCGGGATCCAGAGTCCATTCGCGATGGTAAACAATTGCCTGCAGGAAGCAAGGAAAGTCTTTTTTCAGGCAGCGTTGATGGCGGCATCTGCCGCGAAGTCGTACCATTCGTACATTGTTGCTCGAGCTGGTGCAGTCAGGCGCGCGACCTCGACTTTCCCTGCGCCTGCGCATCGCCTGCGATCAAGCGGCTGTAGTGATCGCCACAACCCCAAGCTCCCACGAAAGGAACTCCATGCGTCAGCTGCTGCTCATTGTTGGCTTGGCCACGCTCATCGTCAGCGGCTGTGCGAGCAAGCCGCCGGCCCCCGCTACACAGGCAGGCAAACCGGTCAAACTGGGTCTGGCCCTCGGCGGTGGCGCAGCGCGCGGCTTTGCGCACGTCGGCGTGATCAAGACCCTGGAGAGCCAGGGCATTGTTCCCGACATCGTCGTCGGCAGCAGCGCTGGGGCGGTGGTCGGCGCCCTCTACGCCGCCGGCAACAATGGCTTCGAGCTGCAGAAGCTCGCGCACCGGCTCGACGAGACGAAAATCAGCGACTGGTCGCTGCCCGACCGCGGCGTGCTCAAGGGGGAATTGCTGCAGAAGTTCGTCAATGACGCCGTCGGCCAACGTCCGCTCGAGGCCCTGAACAAGCCTTTCGGGGCCGTGGCCACCGATCTGCGCAACGGCGACAGCGTCGTCTTTCGCACCGGCAACACTGGCATGGCGGTGCGCGCTTCGGCGACCGTCCCGGGCGTCTTCCAGCCGGTAAGCATCAATGGCCACGAATACGTCGATGGCGGCCTGAGCAGCCTCATTCCGGTGCGCGCGGCACGCGCAATGGGTGCCGATGTGGTCATTGCCGTCGACATTTCGGCCCGCCCCAGCACCCAGCCGGTAAGCAGCACCTTCGACATTCTCATGCAAACTTTCACCATCATGGGCCAGAGCCTTGCCCACTACGAGCTCAAGGAGGCCGACGTGGTGATTCGCCCGCAGGTCGGCGCCGTCGGCTCCACCGAGTTCCAGGCCCGCCACGACGCCATCCTCGAAGGCGAAAAAGCGGCGCAGGCGGCGCTGCCAAAAATTCGCGAAGCGCTGAAAAAAGCGGGCCGCAGCTGACCCGAAGCCGCTCGCTGCCCCCCGCCCACGGCAGTGTCGCGGCCAGCACGCGCAGCCCTCGACCGCCGCGACCGCTTTGGTGGACGAAGCCATGCATCTGATCAGGGATTTCTCGGTTTCAGCCGTCATTGCCGGCTTCGTCGCCGTTCTGATCGGCTTCACCAGTTCGGCAGTGATCGTTTTTCAGGCCGCCCAGGCGCTGCACGCAAGCCCGGCCGAGATCGCTTCCTGGATGTGCGCGCTCGGCGTCGGCATGGGGCTGACCAGCATCGCCCTGTCGCTGCGCTTCCGGGTGCCGGTGCTGACCGCCTGGTCGACGCCCGGCGCGGCGATGCTGATCACCAGCGCCGCCGGCGTCTCGATGCCCGAAGCGATCGGCGCCTTTCTCGTCTCGGCGGCCCTGATCACGATTTCCGGCTTCAGCGGCCTGTTCGAGCGGATGATCAGCCGGATTCCGATCTCGATTGCTTCGGGAATGCTCGCCGGCGTGCTGCTGCGCTTCGGTCTCGATGCCTTCCAGGCCATGCAAAGCCAGTTCGTACTTGTTTTCCCGATGTTCTGCGCCTACCTGCTCGGCCGCCGGCTGCTGCCGCGCTACGCCATCATCGTGACTTTGCTCATCGGCGTCGGCATCGCTGCGGGTCAAGGCTCGTTGCGCGTCAACGAGGTGCGCCTCGAGCTGGCGATGCCGGTATTCATCGGCCCGGAGTTGTCGTGGCAGGCGCTGATCGGCGTTGCGCTACCGCTCTACGTGGTGACCATGGCCTCCCAGAACGTCCCCGGCGTCGCCGTCATCCGCGCTTCCGGCTATCAGCTACCGATCTCGCCGCTGATCGGCTGGACCGGCACCGCCAACCTGCTGCTCGCCCCATTCGGCGCTTACGCGCTGAACCTGGCGGCGATTACCGCTGCCATCTGCATGGGACGCGAAGCGCACGAAGACCCCGAAAAACGCTACGTCGCCGCCATCGCCGCCGGCTTCTTCTATCTGCTGATCGGCATTTTCGGGGCCACCGTCGGCTCGCTTTTCCTGGCCTTCCCGAAGGAACTGGTGCTGGCCATCGCTGGCTTCGCACTGCTCGGGACCATCGGCAGCGGTCTCGCCGCCGCCCTGAGCCAGGAAGCCGAACGCGAGCCGGCACTGCTGACTTTCCTGGTCACCGCTTCGGGAGTCGCCTTCGCCGGCGTCGGCTCGGCGTTCTGGGGCCTGCTCGCCGGACTGGCGGCGCTGATCGTCCTGCGCAGCAAGCGCCGCCCCACCCAGCAACCCTAGCCTTCGAGCACCTCCCAGCGTTCGAGCAGCTGCACCAGCTGATCGTCGATTTCACTCAGCCGCGCCGCCAGCCGCTGCGCCTCTTCGGGTTGCGACTGGTACAGCTGGGCATCGGCGAGACGCTCGCCGATCGCCTTCTGCTCGCTCTCCAGCGCGCTGATCCGCTGTGGCAACTCCTCCAGCTCGCGCGCTTCTTTCCAGGAGAGCTTGCCGCCGCCCGGTTTTTGCGCAGCCGCCTTGGCGTTGGCCGCAGTCTCCGTCGCACGCGCGTCGCTGCGCTTGCCGCTGCTCGCCGCCAGCGCCTCGTCACGCAGGCGGCCCGCCTGGTAGTCGGCCCAGTCCTGATAGCCACCGGCGTACTCGCGCCAGGTGCCGTCGCCTTCCGAAGCGATGGTCTGGGTCACCACGTTGTCGATGAAGGCCCGGTCGTGACTGACCAGGAACAGCGTCCCGGTGTATTCCTGCAGCAACTCCTCGAGCAGTTCCAGGGTCTCGATGTCGAGGTCGTTGGTCGGCTCGTCGAGCACCAGCACATTCGCCGGCCGCGCGAACAGGCGCGCCAGCAGCAGCCGGTTGCGCTCGCCGCCGGACAGCGAACTGACCAGCGAACGCGCACGCTGCGGCGCGAAGAGAAAATCGCCGAGGTAGCTGATCACATGCTTGCGCTGGTTGCCGATCTCGACGAAGTCCGAGCCCGGCGAGATGACATCGATCAGCGTCGCTTCTTCGTCGAGCGCACTGCGAAACTGGTCGAAATAGGCCACTTCCACTTTCGTTCCCAGATACACCTTGCCCTGGTCCGGAGACAGCTCACCGAGAATCATGCGCAGCAAGGTCGTCTTGCCGGCGCCGTTCGGGCCGATGACGCCGATCTTGTCGCCACGCTGCAAGCGACACGAAAAATCGCGCACCACCGCCTTGTCGCCGTAGCTCTTGCTGACGTGTTCGAGCGCCGCCACCAGCTTGCCGCTCTTGACCCCGGCGTCGAGTGCCAACTCGACCTTGCCCTGACGCTCGCGTCGCGCCGCCCGCTCCCGGCGCAATTGTTCGAGACGCAAAACGCGCCCTTCGTTACGCGTACGCCGCGCCTTGATTCCCTGGCGAATCCAGACTTCTTCCTGGGCCAGGAACTTGTCGGAACGGGCATTGTTCTGCGCCTCGTCGTGCAGCATCATCTCCTTGCGCGACTGGTACTCGCTGAAGCTACCCGGACAAGACAGCAGGCGGCCGCGGTCGAGCTCGACGATGCGTGTCGCCACGCGCTCGAGAAAACGCCGGTCGTGAGTGATGAACGCCAGCGTCACTCCCGACGACACCAGCATTTCCTCCAGCCATTCGATGGCGCCGATGTCGAGATGGTTGGTCGGCTCATCGAGCAGCAACAGCTCCGGCGACACAGCCAACGCCTGCGCCAGCGCCAGGCGCTTTTTCTGGCCACCGGAAAGCGTTCCCACCAGCGCGTCGGCATCGAGCGAGAAGCGCTGAATGACCCGCTCGGCCTGCGCCTCGAAGGACCAGGCGTCACGCGCTTCGAGTTCCGTCTGCAGGAGCTGCATGCGATCGAGCAATTTTTCGTGATCAGCGTCCGCCTCGCCGAGCGCGTGCGATACCGCGTGATACTCGGCGAGCAGCTTCGACAGATCACCCATACCGGCGACGACCGCCTCGAAGACGCTCAAGGCCGGGTCGAAGGGCGGTTCCTGCGGCACATAGCCAATACGCAATCCCGGCTGTCGCCACACCGTCCCATCATCGAGCCCCCCCGTGCCGGCCAGCGCACAGAGCAGCGACGACTTGCCGGTGCCGTTGCGGCCAATCAGCGCCACCCGTTCGCCAGGGTCCAGCTGGAACTCGGCGTGATCAAGAAGCGGCACATGGCCGAAAGCGAGCGAGGCGTCGGAGAGAATCAGATACGGCATGAGGGCGGGTAGGTTTCCTGTGGAGTGGTGCTGCGCAGCATAGATGCGCGCTGGCCTGAGCCGAGAACGCCACAACGCGATACCTCGACAACTCGATGACCGTGGCAGCAACGCGGCAAGAGCGCGCGATTTTACTCCGATGCGCGCTCCGGCAGGTCCAAATCGGGCAAGCGGCGGCACCCAGAGGTCGCTGACCACGACCAACATCGGCGAGCGCGCCCGCGCTCGAATTGGCGAAATCACGGGCAGCGGCTACAATAGCCGCCCCTCTCCTCGTAGCACAATGGATAGTGCACGCGCCTCCTAAGCGTGGGATACAGGTTCGATTCCTGTCGAGGGGACTACCAGCGCTTCCAGAGAAGTCCGCCAAAGTCCAGAAACGTCCATCTATTCAATGACAAAGGTGCATTTTACCATCCAGGGTTAGCTACCAAAATCCGTTGCTATCCGCCCATCTGCGGGGTATTATTTGGGGTATCATCCACGGACGGTGGGGTATGATGGCCCTTTCAGATGCTGCAGTTCGATCTGCCAAATCGACAGAGCGTCCGACAAAGCTCTTTGACGGCCGCGGTTTGTTCCTTTTCGTAACGCCTGCCGGCGGCAAACTGTGGCGATTTAAGTATTGCTACGTAGGCAAAGAGAAGCTCCTGTCACTGGGAAGATACCCCGATATTACCCTCAAGGAAGCGCGAGCCCTCAGCGACGACGCACGTAAGCTGCTGGCACATGGCGTTGATCCAGGCGAGCGGCGTAAGGCCGGTGCCAACACATTTGAAGCCGTTTCGCGCCGGTGGTTTGCCAAGCAACAGACCGGACTGGTGCCGTCTTTCGCAAGCAAGGTTATTCGTTCTCTCGAGGCAGACGTATTTCCCACCATCGGCCACCGACCAATCAACGACATCAAGCCGCCGGAAGTACTGATGGTGCTTCGCAAAGTCGAAGCGCGCGGAGCCCTGGAAACCCTTAAACGAGTGCGACAGCGTGTCGCGGATGTTTTCACCTTCGCTATCGCCGAGGGACTGCGCGAGGACGTTAATCCGGTCACTGGCCTGGAGAAGGCGCTGAAAACGGCCAAGGCCGAGCACCGCCCCTCTCTGCACTCCCGCGAACTGCCGGAATTCTTTATCAGGTTGGATGCAGCGCGGCTTTCCAAGCCCGTAAAACTGGCGGTCCGCCTATCGCTGCTCACGTTCCTTCGACCCGGGGAACTGCGCTGCGCGCGCTGGCAGGAGATCGACCTTAAAAAGGCGACCTGGATTGTTCCGGGTGAGCGCGATCGTGCCCGGGGCCTGGTTGGCATGAAGATGAAGGAAGACCACCTTGTACCCTTGTCCAAGCGAGCCGTCGAAGTGTTCGAAGAGTTGCACGCCTATTCGGGAGACGGTGATCTGGTCTTCCCAAATCGCAACGACCCACGGCGGCCTATCAGCGACGGCACCGTAAACAGCGCACTGCGGGCAATGGGATATTCGACAGCGGAGGCCTGCGGGCACGGATTCCGTGCTACAGCCGCGAGTGCCCTGGCAGAAATGGGTTTCAGGCGCGAAGTGATTGATTCCCAACTGTCGCACCGAGAGCGTAGCGCGGTGCTGGGCGCGTATGTGCACATGGCCGAGTATGCTGAAGAGCGCCGACGCATGATGCAGCACTGGGCAGACTACGTTGACAGCTTGGAGCATGGACGAACCGTCGTACCCCTGAAGAAGCAGACCGTCGCGCGCCGTCGAGCGGCCGATGCGGCCTGAACGACAACTCTACCGCGTGCCATTGTCTTCGCGCGAAGAGCGGCCAGATCTCTCCCCATGCTCCGCTCCCATACCCCCAAACCCTTGCAAGAAAGCCCTTTCTAGCGCGTCGCCCGATAGGGCTGGGCGGACTAAAGCGGCCTTAACCGGCTTGCCTCGATCTGTTCGCTGATCCACGTCTGTACCTCAGCCTCGACCCATCCGGACGAGCGCCCGAGCTTGACCTGTCGTGGAAATTCGCCCCGCTTGATCTTGTCGTAGATCGACGACCGGCCAAGTCCTACCATGGACTTGACAAGGGGAAGACGTATCAACCGCTGATTCATAGCGCGGCCGTTGGCCGCAACCAAAAGGAGGTGTCGCCCCCGCTACCGCCGGATTTAATTTGCGAGGACAATATCCTCAACCCCACGTAGGAGGTAGACCACCGCACGGCAAGGGAGGCGACATGGACATTTTCCTCAAGAAGCACGAAGAGTCAATCCTGGGTGTGATCGAAGGATTCGACCGGATAATCTTCAAGGGCTACCTGACCTCGATGTTTCCGGATGGTGCGTTTGGCCGCTACCTGTCCAAGCGAGGCGTGCTGCTCAAGGATGCCGGGAAGTTCTTCGAAAGCGAAACCAAAACGCTCGTCGAACACGCCAAGACGACTGCCGAAGAGGCGGGGCGTCCCTACCTCTTTCTCGCCTCCGCGCACACGCACGCAAGCGGTCGATCGAAGGAAGCGATGGCCCGGGCCATCGCCGAGCAGGACGGCATCAGCGAAGGCCTGGTCTGCATCTTCTCGGTCCTCGAACCGTGCCTCTCGTTCGCCGTGGCCGGCAATCGCAAGACACAAGGTCTGGAAGTCGTTCGGCGCAATCGCCGCTGCCTGCACCTGTACTGGTATCTGATCGACCCGGTTTTTGGCTGGATGCACGTGCGTATCCAGACCTGGGCACCGTACGCCACTCAGATTTACGTCAATGGCCGGGAGTGGCTGTGTCGGCAACTGCCGCAAGTGGGTGTCGCCTTCGAGCGGAGTGACAACAAGATTCTCTGGGTGTCAGCCCTGACGCATGACCCAGCCGAATCAGGCTCATTTGCCGGTAACGCCCGCTTTTGCGGTCGAGGCGGTCAAATTGCGGTTGGCTAGCGGCAAAGGACGGGTGGTGGAGTCAGCCAGGAGGATGCCGAAAGAATTTTTTGGACGGCGGTACGATCGCCAGGCGAGCCTTTCCGAACGCGGCGTACGCCGCGCTCGAGAGGATGTTTCGGGTACGCCTGTGTGAGGTCACTCAAGTTGAAGCAGGAATGGAGCGGCGAGGAGCGCGCGGATTCGTGCTGGGTCGAGCCAGGGGGCGGCGCAGGAGCTTCGAATGAAGGCGATGGCACCGCGCACGCCGAGTTGCTGATAGAGATCGCGTAGCTGTCGGGTGAAGCGTGCCAGGGTATTGAACACATGCGCCAGGCGCATGAGGAGGTGATAGCCTTTCATGGCATTCCAGTCGAGGGCAAAGGCATGCTCGTAGTGGTAGCCCTGATGTTTTTCGACGAGGAAGCCCGCTTCGATGCCCCAGCGGTGGCGGGCCCCGAGGTTGCAGCGCTCATGGACATTGTCTTGGCTGAGCGGTTGGCTGGAGAGCCAGGCGTGGCGCGATGTTTCGGTGACGGTCCTGGCCTGTTCATCGATCTTCTCCCAGCTTTCCTCACAGACCACCAGATTCAGCTTGAGACGCTGACGCCCGTTGGCAGCGAAGGCGTAGTCGATGTCGTTGACCCAGCTGAAGTGTTGTCGGCGTCTTCCCCAACCGCGCTGCACGGCTTGTGGCTTCAGGGCGTGGAGCGCGCGGAACTCCTGCCAGACCGTGGACAAATCCTTGTCCTTGAGCACGATCATGAACTGCCAGTGGGCGCGCAAGCAGCGCCGCATCACCGGCCCGTTGGCGTAGAGGCCGTCGAGCAGGAGCAGGATCGGCAGGCGGGGGAACAGCGTCTTGAGCCGGTCGCTCAAGCGCACAAAGCCGCGCAGCTCGCAGTCCTGCTTTTGCGCTTCGGTATCGCCCAGCGCGTGTTCGAGGAACTCGCTGAGCAGTGGGATGACCAGGCCGTTGTGGAAGGCAAAGCTGGCCTCGAGGACGTAGACGAAGTACTGAGTGTGACGGGTTTCGTCCTTGCCGACGGTACGTTGCAGGAGTTCCTCCGTCCAGAGGGTGTCGCCAGCGAGCTTCTGTGAGCCGTCGATGGCGATCGGATAGCAGTGGTCGATCAGATAGCGACGAAAGTTCTTGCCGCGAATCAGCCGCTTCACCAGATCGACGTGGGCCTGCTCGAGCTGTTCAAGGTCAATGTCGCGCAACAGCCGAAACAGGGTGTCGGCGTGTGGCAGGGTGTCGATCTCCGGGAACAGCAGCTGCAGGTTGGTCATGAACTGGGGACGGGATATTTCGCGGTTGGTCTCGCGCCGGGAAGAGAACTGAAAGACGAACATCAGCAAGCCGTAGAGCAGAAGCACGGTCAGCTTGTGCCGGCGCTTTTTGGGATCTCTCGGGTCGGGAATTTGTTCCAGTTGAGCGAGCAAGGCGGGCAGCTCTTTGCGCAGGAGGCGCATCTGTTTGCTCACGGCGTCCTCGCGGGCCTTTTGTTCCTCGTCGACGGTCGCGAAGGCCGAGCTTCTGTTGGGCAATGGAGCGGCTGAGTGGGGGACTTGTCCCGTTGCGCGCAGCTTCGCGTTCAGTACCTTCTCCTGCCGTTTCTTCTCTGAGCGCAGCTTCTTGATGGCCACGCGTGTCGGGCGACGGCAAGGTTTGCTCATGACCGCGGGCTCCCCGGCGCGGCACACAACGAGGCGCAAGCATCCGAGGTCAGCGCTTTGACCCACACCTGGCGGGGCGTGCTGTGATAGGACTGGCCAGGGCGGGCCAGCCCGCGCCCGCTGCTTGCCCCAAGCAACTGCCAACCGGCGGCACGGTAGCAGGTGCCGGCATAGTGACGCGGATCGACGAAGGTCTCCAGCAGCAGGGGCTCGAAGCCCCAGTGTTCGAGCCAGTCCGCGCGTGTGCGGCGCGCGAGTTGCCCGAGCACATGACTGGCCAGATGCGGCACCCGGACGTGCGGAAAGATCAGGAAGCGGCTGTTGTTCACCACCCGCGCCAGGTTCTCGCGGCGGGCCTGGGCCGTCCAGCCGATCCACTGATCGCGCACGGCCACCGCGCGGGCAGCACCGGACAGCAGGACGCAGCCCAGCCGCCGGTCGCCCGCCGTGATAAAGTAGCGCAGCCGGTAGCCGAAGGCCCCCTGGAAACCCAGCGGGTGCCAACGCGCCACCAGCGCATCCCACTGCGCCACCCGGGTCGCGTCGCGAACCACTTCCAGGGACACCGGCGCGAGCGCCGACAGGGCGCAGTGCACCGCCGGCTCGGCAACGGGGGCGACGGATGCCGAGGGCGGCGCGCAACGGCGCGGCGGCGAGGGCCTCAACGCAGGCAGTACCAGCAATCCGGCCGCCTGCAAACGCTCCAGGAAGTCCAGGCAGGCGCTGATCTTCGCCGTCCCCGTCAGGGTGGTCCAGCCCAGGTGCTCGCAGACCGTCGCCGCCAACTCCTTGCGTGCCAATCCCGGCAGCCACGCGACCGTCGCGCAGAGCTCGGCAATCTCCGTCGCGCTGAACACGCGACCACAGTGCACCCATTCCCCCGCACTCGTTGCAAGCATCGCAAAACCTCCGACTGAAGCGCAGATTGATTACGCTCCACCTATCCTGCCAGAAGTCCGCCCGGCTGTCTAGCCCTCTTGTGCGAAGGTTTTTTTTGCCTGCCCACCGCAACGCCTTGCCACTACTGGGCCGGCGTCGTCATGCTTCAGCGCTGTCTGGGTGTCGGATTTCGAAGCCACCGCGGCACTTGCCGAGCAGTTCAACCACACCGACTGGCCTGCGTTTCTGATTCGCCAGGTGGCCAGCGTCAATCCGCTCTTGCCGGCCATCGCCGCGGCGAAGTTCGACGGCTACTGGTTTGGCATGGACCAGGCAGAAGTGGCCACCGATATCCTGTTCAACTCCAGAGCTGATCTCGAGCGTATCCACCAGGACCTCGTCCATGCCGCCATCACCGGCTTCGGTGCCACGGACGTCATGCGCTTTCTTGGCCAAAAACCTCATCACCTCTTCACGGGCGAGGTCGTGATCGACAGCAAGAAGCGGCCCGAAGGTTGCCGGATCAAGTTCCGTATCCGACGCAACTCCGTCAAACTCTACGATCATCTCAACGTCTTGAGAATCGAGACCACCCTCAACAATCCGGCAGAGTTCAAAATCCTCACCTCGTCCGAAAATGCCGAGGGTCAGGTCGTCTGCCGGTGGTCGCCGATGCGCAAAGGGGTCTCGAATTTCTGGCGCTATGCCGAAGTCGCTCACGGTGCCAACTCGCGCCTGATCGACGCCTTGGCCAATGCTCCTCTTAAAGGTCAGGCGATCGAGGCCATCGATCGCCTGTGCCGGTCACAGAGCAAGGCCGGTCGGCATGTCGCCGCTTTCAACCCGGTCACCGCGGAGAACGTCGCTCTGTTCACCTCGCTCCTGGCCGGCGAGTTCGCCATCAATGGCTTCCGCAACCGCGATCTCCAGGGCAAGCTTTACTCGGCCCCTGCCAATAACCCCGCCGAAATCAAGCGGCGTACGCATCGAACCAGCCGCCTGATCGCCAAACTACGCGGCCATGGCTTGATCGCCAAAGTCACCAACTCTCGTCTCTACCGGGTCACGCAAAACGGCGTGAAAGCGATGTGGGCCGCCGTCCGCTGCCGCCGTATCGACTTTCCAGCCGCTTTCAACATGTCAGAATCATTCGCGCAATAGAGACAAGTCCTGCGGGGGAATTTCATATGGTTGCGGCCTCGTGGCCCTCTACGACGCCCACACCCTCAAGCAGATACGTAGACTGGGAAACGGCTCTCCAGCCTCCTACTGCTCGGATTTCGTCGCCTTTTCACCCAACGGCAAGATCCTCGCTTACGGGGACGCGTACAACGTCAACATGTGGGATACGGTCGCCGGCCAAGATCTGGGCGAGCCGGAAATGGACCTCTCCTCTCCAGACAGCGTGGGTCAGGTCGAGTCTGTCGCATTCTCGCCCGACAGCAGGATCCTCGCGATCGGGGATCGGAGCAAGCAGCTCGTGTTGTGGAATATCTCCACCAGAAAGGTGCTGGCACGACTCGGTGCACAGGGCGAGGGCTGGGTCTCGGCGGTCGCGTTCTCGCCCGACGGCAAGGTCATCTACGGCGGCAGCACAGACCAGACAGTCAGGCTCTGGGACTTCAGCTCCTACAAGGGGAACGGTCGGGTCGCTGCCGAGAAGATCAAGTTGATGGCCACGATCAAAGGTCACACCGGTACGATTAGCTCGATCGCTTGTTCGCCGAACGGGAGTTGGGTGGCCACAGTGAGCACAGATGGAAGCGTCAAGCTCTGGGCCGCGACCGGGCCACGCGAGTTTGACACCATCGAAGGGGTGCAGGCGGCTTCACCAGGCGGCAATTTCGTCGCCAAAGTCATCGACGCACAGAGCAGTGGATCGGGCAGCGAACAGACCCTGGTTTTCGATCTGCGCGGCGACAAGCCCGAAAGGCTCGCGACGTTGAACGGAATAAACCCGATGCTCTCGGCGGACGGCAAGACCCTGGCGACGGCCTTGATCGACGTAACCGGCGGAACCAACGTCACGGTCAAGCTCCAGGACCTGAGCACCGGGCAGAGGCTCGCAACCCTGCGGTCGAGATTCGGGGAGCGGTTCTCCGACGACGGCCGATTGTTCACGGCACCGAGTCCGGACGGCAAGACACTGATCCTGTGGGACACCTCCGAACGCAAAACGCTTGGATCTATCGGGAACGACGCCCCACTGAACCACTATGCGGTTTCACCAGATGCAACGGTGATCGTGACTGTGGACCAGAACGGCCAACGGCTTACCTCCTGGGAGGTTGCGTCGCAACGGCCGTTGTCCAGGGTCACGATGAAGGCGGGCCCGCAGTCGACCGAGGCGGATGCAGAGGATTTGGAGGCGCCCCTTGCCTTGACGTCCGACGGCAAGCTCCTCGCAATCACCAATGCGAACGTCGTCGAGCTGTGGGACACCCGCTCCACCCGAGACCCAATCGTGCTCGGAAAACACTGGCCGGCTGCCGACCGACGCCATCCTGCGCCCACCGGCTGCTTCGCGCCACGTAGCGGCCGGTCAGACAAAAAAGTGAGATGCGCAGCCGAATGACCGCTTACGGCTGATCGCTCCAAGCCAACGGCGGCTTTCAAGAAAAGCCGCGACCGTCTGCTCCCCTGGCCGGGAGTGGTCATTGACCGCCGCAGCGACGCCCGCAGGCGTGTTTCCTGGTAACGCTAAAGAGGCCACGCGACTACCGTTTCGTCGCCACCAGCCGTTCTTTCAATTTCGACCAGCGCCGTTCCACCTGCTTACCCTTGACCGCCATGGCCAGTGCCCTCTTCTGCCCGACCAGCACCACCAGCCTCTTGCCACGTGTGATCCCCGGTGTAGATGAGGTTGCGCTTGAGCATCATGTAGTGCTGGGTCGAGATCGGAATGACCACCACCGGGTACTCGGAACCCTGCGACTTGTGGATCGTCGTCGCGTAACAGAGCACCAGCTCATCGAGTTCGCCAAACGGATAACTGACGACCCGGCCATCGAAGGCCACGGCGAGCTCCTCTTCGTCCTGGTCGACGCCGGTCACGAAGCCGATGTCACCGTTGAAAACATCCCGGTCGTAGTTGTTCTCGATCTGCATCACCTTGTCGCCGACACTGAAGCGGTTGCCGAACTTGTCGACACTATGCTCGCCGGGCGGATTGAGCACCGCCTGTAAAGCCTGGTTGATACCGCGTGCGCCGGTGATCCCCCGGTTCATCGGGCACAGCACCTGAATGTCGCGGATCGAATCGACCTCGAACTTTCTCGGCAGGCGGGTCTGCACCAAATCCACCACGGTTTGCGCAATGACTTCCGGTTCCTCAGCAGCAACGAGGTAGAAGTCCGATGCTTCTCCTTTCTCGGGCAGGCTGGGAAAGACGCCTCGGTTGATCTGGTGGGCACTGCGCACGATTCGCGAGGTGGCCGCCTGGCGAAACACTTCGGTCAGCCGGATGACGGGGACGACACCCGAGTCAATGAGATCGGTGAGGAACTGGCCGGGGCCCACCGAGGGCAGTTGATCCACGTCACCGACAAGAATCACCGCCGTGCTGGTTGCCACGGCCTTGAGCAACTGGTTTGCCAGCGGCACGTCGATCATCGAACATTCGTCGGCCACCAGAAGATCGCATTCGAGGGGATTGTCCGCGTTGCGCTTGAACTGACCATTGATCGGATTGATCTCCAGCAAGCGGTGGATCGTCTTGGCTTCCAGACCGGTCGATTCGGACAGACGCTTGGCCGCCCTTCCCGTCGGCGCACACAGCAGGGGTTTGACGCCCTTGACGGTCATGATGGTCAGAATCGAATTCACCAGGGTGGTCTTGCCGACGCCGGGTCCGCCGGTGATCACCAGCAGCTTGGAAGACAGGGCGAGACGGATGGCCTCTTTCTGGCTGTCGGCCAACTGGATAGAGAGCTTCTGCTCGACCCAGGGAATGGCTTTGTCGGCCTCGAAGGCAGGCAGGGTCGTCCCGCCCGCGTCAAGGCGCTGGATCTGGGCGGCGATCGATTGCTCGGCGTAGTACAGGGGCGCCAGGAAAACGCAGGCTTGGCCTTCGACGGTGTCGGGCAGCAATACCTCGTCGGCGACTTCCTGAGCGATCGCCGTTTCGATGATGGATTCCGCGATGTCGAGCAGCTTCACCGCCAGGGGCACCAGTTCGGCGTAGGGCAAGCCGCAGTGGCCCTGGCCCGAGGCTTCGGTGAGCGCGTAGGAAATACCGGCCTGGGCTCGCAGGGAGAATCCTTGGCGATGCCGATCTTCTGGGCAATCGTGTCGGCCGAGAGAAAGCCGATGCCGCGAATGTCCTGGGCCAGTCGGTAGGGGTTTTCCTGAACGATCTCGATGGCCCCCTGGCCGTAAGTCTTGAAGATGCGCACCGCTCGGGAGGTCGATACGCCATGCGCGTGCAGGAAGACCATGATGCTGCGAATGACCTTCTGGTCAGCCCAGCCGGAGGTGATCTTTCTGGCGCGGACTTCGCCGATGCCGGGAATTTCGCGAAGGCGTTCCGGTGACTGCTCGATGACGTCAAACACCGCCGCACCGAAGGCCTTCACCAGCTTGCCGGCATAGACGGGGCCGATGCCCTTGACCATGCCTGAACCGAGATAGCGCTCGATGCCGGTCAAGGTGGTCGGCGGGTAGATTTTGACGAACACCGCGCGAAACTGCCGGCCGTGCTCGCGATCGGTGACCCAGTTGCCGGACGCGGAGGCGTATTCGCCGGGAGAGACGACGGGGGCGTGGCCGATCAGGGTGATCAGTTCTCGCTCGCCCTTCACCTTGAGGCGCAGAACACAGAAACCGTTCTGCTCGTTGTGGAAGGTCACGCGTTCAACGAGGCCGGCGAGGCGGTCGAATTCGGCGGCGTCAGGCATGGAGGGGCGCGGTGAGGCTACCCAAGGCGGCGCGCGAATCGACTGCGAACGGGCTTAGCGCCGGCTGCGTCGAGTCTGCCAAGGGTGTGCATCAGGCGGCCTGCTGAAGCGGTGCGTCCTTGACTGACGCCTCGACGCGCTCCCGCAGTTCCTTGCCAGCGGTGAAATGGGGCACATACTTTTCGGGGACCGGAACCGCGACTCCGGTTCGTGGATTGCGCCCCGCCCTCGCTGGATGGTAGTTCAGCCGAAAACTTCCGAAACCACGGATTTCGACACGATCACCTTGCGCCAGGGAGCGCCCGATGGCGTCGAGGATTTCCTTTACGGCGATGTCGGTATCCTTCACCGTCAGCGTCGGAAAACGGGAGGCGATGGCGGCGATCAGATCAGCGCGAGTCATAGTCGGCATTCTACCGTCTGGAGTTGCGTTGCCTGTCATTGCCGGAGGGGGTTCAGAGAGACGAGCGCTTCCGGCACCGACCGCACGACTCGATCGGTCCTCGGCGTCGTGAAGGTCGGCATTTCGAGGTCAGGTGGCAACTCGCCACCTTGCCCTGATCGTCCGCTTGTCGGCCACGGGAGACGGTTGCCGATCACATTCGGCGACTTACCCCAGGTAAGCCGACCTGCGCCAGGCTCGATCGCTGATCAGGCCTCGATGCCCTCGCGCGTTGCGCGAGGATTTCTGCATTGCGTTCATGTTACCCGGCGGCCTCGGCTGCCAGGCACGGCATGCACATGCTGAAGCGCGACCAGTGCAACTATCGCGCGCAATGCGCCCTCAGTCCTCGATCGTAAACTGGAGCCCGGCGCTCGCCTGCAGGCGGCGTACGAGGGCCATGCCCATGGCCGCGCCAGGCGTCCAGACGCCACCGCCGGTCATCGCCCCGTCGACATCCTGCACGAGGCAGAGCGCACTCTCGCTGATCATCTTCGAGGTCGAACCATAGCCGGGGTCGCGGTCGCCGATTACGTGGGCGCGCAGCAGGGCGCCTTCCGTCGTCTCGCCGATGAAGACGAGCTCGTAGCGGCCGTTCTCGCGTGCCTGCGCGTCGGGCCCTTCGCCAGGCTTGGGCAGCGCGAAGCGGCGCAGCAGGGCCCGGGTCGGCGCCATCGCGAGCAGCAGGTTCTGCACCCGCGCCTGGCGCACCAGGCGGCGTGCGCGCGCCTCGCCCTTGGCGCCATCGCCGGTCAGCATGCGTTCGTCGTACACGAAGTCGCGCCCCCAGGGATGGCCGAGCAATGCGTTCGTGCGGTGCACGTTCTTGGTGTTGATCGGCGCCATCACGAAGGGTCCGGTCCAGGATTGCGCGCGCTCGTCGTAGCTCGCCGATTCGCCTTCCGGCTGCGCCGGGCCGCTGAAGCCGGGCGTCAGCGCAAAGGGGTCGGCCATCGTGCGCGCCACCGAAGGGTCACGTCGCATCTGCTCGATGGTGGCAAGCAGGCTAGCGATGGTGCCACCTGACGGCCCGCCCTTGAGCACCCGCACGCGTCCTCGCACGCGCGACAGGGGACGACCGAAGCGGCGCAGTGCCTCGTCTTGCAGAAACACCACGCCGAGGTCAAAGGGGATCGAATCGAAGCCGCAGGAGAACACGATACGGGCGCCGCTCTGCGCGGCCATCGGCTGCAGGCGCGGAATCATCTTCGCCATCCAGGCCGGCTCGCCGCACAGGTCGACATAGTCAGTGCCAGCCCGCGCGCAAGCGAGCACCAGCGTTTCGCCATGGAGTTGGTACGGGCCGACGGTGGTCAGGATCACACGCGTGCGCGCCGCCAGGGCGGCCAGCGCGTCGACATCCGACGCATCCGCGGTGAGCAGAGGCAGAGTGGCGCGCGCCCCGATGGCATCGCGCACCCTCGCGAGCTTGGCGGCATCTCGCCCGGCGAGGGCCCAACGCAGCCCCCCTGCAGCACCGTAGGTCGCTTGCAGGTACTCGGCCACCAGGTGCCCTGTAAAGCCGGTGGCGCCGAAAACAATGAGGTCGAAGCTTCGTTCCATTCAGCATCCTCGCACAAAGCCTGCGCCGCCAACTGCCGGAACTGCTGTGTAGCCGTCGCTCAGGCAGTTTGGGAGGGTTGGGAGGGCTCCTATCGTCGCAACGGCGCTACGATCCACCAGCACTGCGGTCGATACACTTCGACGGGTCGCCTGACGGTTTCAAGATGCTGTTCGATCGTGTGGCTGCCGGCTACAACAGTTCGTCGGATGGGCCGTGCTCTTTGCTATGTGGTTGGTCTTGATAACTTCCCACGACAGCCGAGGTGTTCCAGCCCCTCTTTCGTTCACTTCGTCCCGGCCTCGTTCAGGCAGGCCGCCTTCTTTCGCTTGAGCCGTTCTCGGGGTACGTATGCCGACAGACCCTAGAGAGCGGCGGACGCGAGTCGCTCGTCTCTCGGCCCCGTTCCCAAGTCGTCGTTCACGGAAACGGTGAGCGCGGCGTCTTCATCTCACGCTACTCAATGCAACGCGGCCGAAGCGTCGATTGCTCCACAGCACTTCTTGAATTTCCTGCCACTGCCACAAGGACACGGATCGTTGCGACCGACCTTTGGCCCGCCACGAACCACCTGCCCAACTTCTTTCTGCCCTCCGAGGCGAAACTCATCCTGGATGGGGCCACCAGGCTGCCTGACACGCTTGTCTTTCCAGTAGGTGTGCATTCTCCCGAGCGATGGTTCGATTTCGTTCATCCACTTCTCCGCATCCCCGAGTTTCTTGGTGAGGTGAATACCCTCGTCGGTACCCAGACGCAGGAAAGGGGCGAACCAGGTAGGTTGGCCAACGGCTAGCAGGCTCCATGCCTGTTTGCTGAACTGAAAGCCGACCATGAAACCCTCACACCACTCGGCCGCACCCCATTGATCGCCACGCCAGAAAATGGACTTGAACGATGCAGGGTCGATGAGGAACGTTTGGACCACCGCGTTGTAGTGCCGCATGACGAGCGACAGGATACGATTGGCCTGTTCCTCACTCTCGAACCTGGCCTCGGCTTGGCCTTCCTCGATATCCCACACCCAGGGCAACCATTCCGATGGGAGCACTGCGCGTGGTCCAATAGCAATCGAGGTCAGGAACCCTTCCATCGTCGAGACATCCATCGACCTGTCCTCGATAGACTCGTCGGCGAGGAAGTCATCGAGTTCGTCGAGCTCCGCTTCAGAAAGCGGCTGATGAAAATCCATCACCTCCTGCTCACCACTCGGCGAACCAATCAGCGCCCCAATTCCCTCACGCTCAATAGTGTTCAGGGCTTCGTGGAGCGCTTCGCGATCGCTGGAAAACGAGGCATCCCAAACGACAGAGTTCCCGTGTTCATCGACCACCTCCAGAAGCCAGCCACCTTGTATGTTGGGTTTGAAGATATATATAAATGAAATGTGGTCTGTGGAGCTTGTGGGCAAAGGGGCGCGCGGTGGGAAACGCGAAGCGTTTTCCACGGCAAGCGACCCGGTTCGCCGCAGGCGAATTGTCCACAAATCCACAGACCTGTGGTTTCGGTGCGGTAGCTCGTCACTCCCTTGGGACGCCAAGCCCGTGGAGAAGCAAAGAGCGCCGTACCGTCTTCTCAAGGCAAACCCGAACGGTTGCTTGGGCGACAGAGCCCGTATTTTTGCAAGGATGGGTACCATGAGCGCGAACGAGGTTGAGACTTTCGTAGGGATTGATGTCTCCAAGAATACGCTGGACATCCGCATCGAGCCGGCCAGCGAAAGCCTGCAGGTCGCCTACGACGATCCAGGCGTCAAGGAAGTATGTCATCGTCTCGTAAAGGCTGCTCCCGCACTGATTGTCGTGGAGGCGACCGGTGGCCTGGAAACGCGGCTGGCCAGCACGCTGCTGGCCAAGGGCCTGCCCGTGGCCGTTGTCAATCCACGCCAGACACGGGATTTTGCCAAGGCGACGGGAGAGCTAGCGAAGACCGATCGGATTGATGCGGCCGTTTTGTGCCGGTTTGCTCAAGCCATTCGGCCCGCGGTGCGTCCCTTCAAGGATGCCGAGACACGTGAGCTGGATGAGTTGGTGAGCCGGCGCCATCAACTGGTCGAAAACCGGGTTCAAGAGACGCTACGCCTTGGCACCGCAGCCTCCAGAATGCTGCAGAAGAGCTTGAAGAGCCACATTATCTGGCTGGACAAACAGATCACCACTTTGGACGATGACCTGAACACACGCCTGCGGAATTCCGATGCGTGGAAAGCCAAAGACGATTTGCTGCGCGGGATTCCCGGCGTCGGGCCGGTAACCAGTGTGACCATGACGGCCAAATGCCCGGAACTGGGGCAACTCAACCGGCAACGGATCGCCAAGCTCGTCGGCGTCGCGCCCCTGGCCAACGACAGTGGCAAGCACCGGGGCAAACGCTTCGTTTGGGGCGGTCGGGCGGACGTCAGGGCCGCGCTATACATGGCAACGGTTTCCGCGATTCGCTGCAATCCGACGATCAAAGCTTTCGCAGATCGTCTCAAAGGGGCCGGGAAACCGGCCAAGGTGGTCATCGTCGCCTGTATGCGCAAATTGCTTACGATCATGAATGCTATGGTTAAAAACAACACCCCTTGGCAACCAGAAAACGCTTGACGTCAAACACGGTTGCTTCTCCGTTCTCGTAGATATCGATTTGAACCGTCTTGCCGTCTCGCGTCACCGATTGAGCGAGCGGCGAGCAGCTTGGTGTAGGGATCGCTTGCGTCACGTCGTACCTGAAAAGAGTGGAGTCAATCTGCAGCCCATAAAACGCCCCGCCCGCGTTTGGCCATTCGCGGGGGAGTCGCCCTCGGCGGACGAAAGTCCGGAGAAGGCGGTTTGCGACGATTGTACGCCAAGCGCATACCGCAAGGGCCCAGCAATTCCAGCGCCCGTATCCTTCGCCAGCTTTGGACGACGCGTTGCCAAAGGGCGTTCATATCGACTTCGACGTTCCAGGCGATGCCCCCAATCGGACATCACGGTCCCCCTGTGGAGGCCGTCACGATCGGTTTTTCGACAGTTCGGCGACCGGACAGGCTCGGCGCGAGTGCGGGTCGGGAAGCGTCGCGCCCAGCGGCAGAACGCAGAAAATGCTGCGCGCATGGTTTTCGTGCGAAGCAAGATCAAAGCCCCTTCTGATAGGTACCGACCAACTGCGCTTGCCCAACGACATGCCCCTTCATCGCTTCCTCCAAAGCCTTCTTGGTCGGTTCCTTCAAGTCGGGCAGCACGACGTCGAGCGCGTAGAGCTTGTGGAAATAGCGGTGCCGACCGATGGGTGGACAGGGGCCGCCGTAGCCAGCGCGCTGCCAGTCGTTCAGTCCATCAAGCGTGCCTGGTGGTAACGAATGCACAGCCTCCGGCAGCCCGGTGCTGTCAATAGGCAGGTTGTACAGCACCCAGTGAACCCAGGTCATGCGTGGTGCTGCGGGATCGGGGGCATCGGGATCGTCCACGATAACGACCAGGCTCTTTGCCCCCGTCGGCACGCCACTCCACGCCAGTGGCGGGGAAATATCCTTGCCTTCGCAGCTGTAGAGCGTCGGGATTGATCCCTTGTGCACAAACGCACTTGAAGTGATGGTCATGTCCATGATCTTGTCTCCTGCTTGAGTGGTTGCCGACCAGGCACCGAGAAGGAGCAGAGACGACCAACGGGGCAGCCACCACCGGATTCTCACGGTTCTGTCGGGCATCGAAACGCCCCCTCCTTCCCGAAAGAGCGTGCAGATCAATCGCGAAATCATTGGCGTCTGACATTCGTGCCACTGCTGACAGCAGTTGACCAGCCAGCAGTACGGGGACGATGTAGCATCGTTGTCAGTGCTGATCGAAAAGCCACTTGTCTCGGACGTCTTTGGGCATGCTTTCAGTGGTCGCTGTTCGTCCAACGCGCTGTGCGACACGCCTTGAATCCAAGCGGTTGCCGCTCGATGCCTTCCCTTTCACGACCGGCAGTTGTTCGTCCCGCGTCGTCGACAACAGCCGCGTGAGGGTGGCATTTTCCCGCACGCTGGACGTATTTTTCGGTGCCCGCTCCAGCCGGAACGCTCTCGCAGCGGCAACTATTTGGCGCCCTTCTCGACTTTCCATCTGTACTCGATGTTCCCCTTCTCGCCGCCGGTATTGTCGTACTCGGTATAGGTCACCGTGACTTTCTCGAAGCTGTTCCCAACAACGACCTTTGGTGGCCCATCCTCGTCGTTGCCTGAGGCGCTCACCTGAATACTGGTGATCATCACGTTCTTCAATTCGTACCTGAGGTAGGTTTCACGAGCGCCGCCGTAGGTCGCGGTCTGCTCGATTTCCAGCTTCGGAATGACCTTTCCCGTCAGGCACTTCTCCTGCAACTTCGGGGAAGCTTTTTCGTATTCGATCGTCAGCGTCAAGTCTTCGACGATCGCGGCGCCGCGACGGCGGCTCTGGCCTGTTGCGCCCCCACCGGGGCGATACATTCCCCAATCGACGTTCAGGACATCAATCCACTTGCCGTGCTTGTCGTCTTGAGACTCGCCATCGATTCCATCGTACTTTGCGAAAACGGCCATGACTGCTCTCCTTACGTTAGCGGACAGGAAGCCCGACGGTTCTAACGTACAGTAATCGTCACCGACACGATAGTTTATGAACTTCGATCAACTGGCATGAATCTGCGATCTTCTCCCGGTGTCCCCTGAAAAATCATCCGCATGCCGCTTCGCTCAGCGCCTCTGGCCGTCGTCCGCATGGCTAGCCCGATCAGCGCGATGACGTCTGGAGCGCTCACACAGCACCTCCGTCACTTCCTTCGCGACCTCATCGATCCCCCGTCCCGACTCTTCTCGATGAAGTTGAAGACCCAGCGACCGCCCAAGCGAGCCGACGACATCCTCGGTTACACTCGTTTCACCAAGGCCTCAGTGCAAATGATTGCACCGCCTCGGGAGGCGTTCAGCCGACAGGAAGGCTGCTTGCGCTTTAGCGCCGTTTGATCCCAGTTACCCTGGCCGGTGATACTGAAAGAAGCTACCACGCTTGCTATCTTCTTGCGTGATCGCGCAGCTGCGAGCCCAGCCTTTGAAAGAACCGACATGACTACTCTCTCCCTCACCGATGCCGAGCGTACCGTGTTCGCTCGCGTTGCCAACGCAGACGCACCTCCCGGCGCCATCGTGCGTGATTTCGACGCGCTTCTGGACTACCTGAGAACGGACGGTATCCCGGTTTCGCCAAAGACCAGCGAATTTGCCATCGCACGCCTGCCCGAACTCAATGCCTTGCTTACTCACCCCGTCCCGATCGGCCTCCCCCGCGGCAGGCAGACGTCGTACCCCAACGTCGATGGGTTGCACCTGCTTTTACGCTTTAGTCGATTGGGGAAAGTTGATCGTTTCGGCACCACGCCGCGGATGGTCCTGAATACGGAAATGGCCGCCAAGTGGCAATTGCTCAATCCGACAGAACGATATTTCACTCTGCTCGAGCGCTGGTGGAGCTTCGCCGATTTCGAGCAGAGCCGTTTCGGCCTGGTAGCCGACAGGATGGCAGAATACCGTTGCACCTTCCTGAAACGCCACCGTCCTGGCAGCCGTGAGAAAGAGCGAGACGAAAAGTGGCAAGTGGCCATGTTCGGGGCGCTCGGGATGAAGCAGATCGCCCTCATGCAATTGTTCGGCCTGCTCGACATCGTTTCCGATCAGGCCGTCTCCGGTAAAGGCTGGCAGATCAAGCGGATAGTCGCGACACCATGGGGACTATCCGCCAGCGCCACCTACCTTCGTGCATTCGGCTACACCTCTACCGAGTTACTGGCGCATTTTCTCAACCCTTCGGGCGAGGATTCGGTCGAAGAGGAAGTGCCGAGCGAAGAAGAAATGGATCGCCCTCCTTTTTTTGCTTGGGCAGACGCGGTGATCCCGTTCTTTCCTGCCTGGCGGAACTCACTCGGAGAACCAGAGGCCGTCGAGCCGTTCCGAGGAAGTGTGACGTTTAAGGTTTCGCTGGGCCCGAGTGTCTGGCGTCGCATCGTGATGCCTGCCGAAAGCGCCTTCGTGGACCTCGCAGAATTCATCCTCGATACCTTCGAATTCGACCACGACCACCTGTATCAGTTTCGCTACCAGGACGAATACACAACCCTGCGCACACTTCATGACCCGAGCTGCCGCGATGTCGATGGCGATTACGCTGACGAAGTGAGCTTGGGAAAAGCCGGGCTGTTTCCCCAACAGCTTGTCGAATTCCACTATGACTTCGGCGACGACTGGCGCTTCGACGTGCGAGTGGAAAAGCTAGATGCGTCGGAAACCGGCGCAGAACCTGCCGTCCTCGCCAAAGAGGGAAAAGCGCCACAGCAGTACCAGTGAGTCTCGTCGCTTCCCATTCTGCGGTTACTGATCTTCGCGATCGCTTCTACCGACTCGCGGTCATCCTCTGGCTGTAATGGATATTGACATTGCGGAGGTGCTGCCCGTGCCCGACAACCACTACGCGCTTGATACGGAGTGATCGTAGAGCGCCATCACTTCAGCAAAAAGTGCTCCATCCGGTGACCTGCTTCAACCAGCGCCTTGAATACATTCGGAAGCTTCCCGCGACCGCTCCAGGTCACTGTTTTGTCGGGCGTGATGTATTTGGCTTTGACGGGGGTGCGAGTTTTCTGGGTCCCTGCAGCGCCTGCGCCAAAACCACACTGGGCCGCAGTCAAATCGTATTCCTGGATAATGCCCTTCACCCGACGAATCGCTTCTGCCACTTCGGTTCTACGGGCTTCGTCGATCCGTTGATTGAGTTCGTCGCGTTGGGCAAGCAGTTCCTGGTAGTTCGGCATGAAATCTCCTGAGAGGTGTTACTGGTTGAAGTGAAACGCCGAGAAGGCGCCACTTATAGGATTTTAATCGAGTGCGGGCTGATTCGATACCATCAAGACCTATCTGAGCCGATTGGCCCTGGTCAGTTCAACAAAATGATCCAGACGAAATTCGATGGATCACACCCTGGGGGTTTTTCATCGACTATCTTGGCCCGGCTTAGCAGTTCCCCTGTCGCGCCGATTACACCATTGAACGACGGACCGGTCGCTCACTATCGCCGTCCGCACCGAAAAAAAGTCAGTTGATCACTTCGATCTGCACCCATTTGAATATCAGCCCGTGATCGGTTTCCACACACCGGGCGACCAGCAAGATCGGCCCGTTGGGCACCAGCGTGACCGCCGCCCTGTTTTTCACGGCAGCGGCCCATCCGCCATGAAGCCCCTGCCCTTGCTCTCGCTCGGCATCCTCGATGCGTTGGCAAACGTCGGCGAGGGAAATCTCCGTCAGCGTAATGTCCGCGGTCAGCGAGGCCAGCATCCCGAGATCGAACTGATCGGTCACCAGATAGCGAGGGGGCTTGTTCATGACGCGTACTCCTTCGGCTCGTCCTGCGACTGCGTCGGCACCTTCGCAAACCGCTCCAGGCGCCCCAGCGTCACGAGCAGGTCGGCAAGGTAATGCGCCTGACGACGATACTCGCTGGCCTCGCTCTCTACGGCAGTGACCAGGTCATCGTCCCACCCCGAGGTGTGTCGAAGCAGGTCCTCCATGCGGTAGCCAAATGCTTGTGCATCCCGGCGCCGACTGCTGTTGCGCTTCGGAATGTACGTTCGGCGCGCCTCGCGACCTTGAGTCTTCCTGCCGTACCAATTGACCACGTACCACTCGATGGAGAGCGCATTACCCCGCTGCCGAACCCGGAACTGCAACGTGTTCTTCTGGCTCCATTCCTTGCCGGTGTTCGCCTCCATGACTTCCTGCAGGTAGCGATTACCCAGGTCTCTGGCCTGCTCGAACACGTCCTTCAGCTGAGCTTGCAGCAGTGCTCGTACGTCCCTGATCCGGTCTTCCATCGGTAGTCCGTGCCCCCTCTTAAAGATAAGGATTCGTCACCCCACCAATCCTTATGAGAAATCGGCCAAAACGCCGACGCCCGGATAGCGCAAAACCCTCGTTGTGACCGAAGCCAAGCGCCCTTCCCGGTTACCAAGGACGGCCATTTCGCCTATTTGGCCGGCTTCCAGGCCTCGCAGGACGTCTCCCAGGGGGTAATTCCAGGCCAATGAGCAGGCTTCTTCTTCCATAAGGCTGCAGCCCAACCAATCCTTATGTAATAGGGCATGGTGGGTGCAATCGTAGGCACCAGCCGCCTCCCCTTGCGGCCGATATGCGTCCTTCCCGGTCGCATTTCGAACCTGACAGTGAATACGCTCGCGTCGCATGCGGCCAGGTGCTCTGGCGGTGCACGGATCGTGGTCAAAAACGCTCAAAACCCCCGAGGTATCCCTGCAGGATTCCTGCGGTACCACTGCCAGGTTTTCCTGCCCCATCCCGAACGCGCTGAATAACGACAGAGGCCCTCTGCCGGTCAGAGACTCGGCAACGGCCGGCATTTCCGGGATGTAACGGGGGATGAAAACGAGGTTCCTCAGACGATTGTCGCGGCCAACCTGAAACTGGTCGCCACCGGCGGACGTGAAACTGGATTTTCTTGGGTTTCTTGATGTTCTTCGAGGGCTTGATCTAGACCTGGTTTTTCTTCGCTGTTTGGGTCTTCTTTGGTTTTCTTTCCAGATCGTGTAGTAGCCCGTCCTGTGATGAGGCAGGAGGGGACGCGAGATGGGCAGAGAGAGGCAGGACCCCTGCGTGAATTGCGGTCAGGCGTTTGTGCCGGACAGGCGTAACGCGCGGCATCAGCGTTATTGCGGGTCCGCGGCGTGCAAGGCAGCGAGCAAGCGGGCCAGCCAGGCGAAATGGCTCGCCAAGAACCTCGACTATCATCGCGGACCAGAAGCCGTGGCGCGGGTCAAGGCCTGGCGACAGGAGCATCCTGGATACAGCCACCGTAAGCCGGCACCGCTGATCGAGCCCGCGATACAAGACACCTTGCTGTTCGAGCCCGACGCCTCGGCGCCCCTGCCAGCCGAGGCCTCGCTGCCCCTGAAGAAATCTTGTAACGCTTCCACGACGGAACTGGCGCCACCGTTACAAGATTTCTTGAACGCCCAACCCACTGTTCTTATTGGCTTAATCGCCCATATCTGGGGCAGCACGTTACAAGATGACATCGCCTCGGCCGTGACCCGGCTGCTACAACTGGGACAGGACATCCGAGGAGGCTCGTATGAACAGTCCGACGAAGCGGCTAGTGAATCCGGAACGTCAGCGGCAGGTGCCCGCGCACTTCAGCTGGCTCGATCATCGGCTGGTGCGGGAACACTACATCGAGAAGGCTGACGTTGGCGCCTGGGCGCTGTACCTGTTTCTCGTCACCGTCGCTGATGCCTGCGGTCTTTCCTACTACAGCGAGGCCAGCCTCTGTCGGCGTCTGCAGATGGATGCCGGTCGCCTGGCCCGCGCCCGCCGGGATTTGATCGCCCTCGACCTGATCGCCTACGATCCACCTTTGTACCAGGTCCTGAGCGTGCCCGAGTACGTGCCGGTCGACACCCGTCTGGCGCGGCTGCGCGCTGTTCTGGAGGGCCGGCCATGATCGACTATGCCACGTGGTGCGCCATTCGCGAGGGGGTGGCCAGTCATCTGACGGCCCCCCAACTTGCCGATAGCCTGGACCTGGACGTCAAGACCGTCCGCCACTGGATGCACCGCCCGTATGCGCCGCGGGCGCCCGTGCCGCGAACCAGCAAGCTCGATCCCTACAAGGGGCGCATCGTCGGCTGGCTCGATGCGCATCCGCTCACTGCCCAGCAGGTGTTTCAACGCCTGCGGGATGCTGGCTACGAAGGCGGCATCAGCATCGTCAAGGACTACGTCCACAAGATCCGCCCGCCCCGGCGCGAGGCCTTCCTGACCCTGGCCTTCGCCCCCGGGGAGGCGGCCCAGGTCGACTGGGGAGAATACGGCACCATCGCCGTGGGCAACACCCGGCGCCGCCTTTCCTTCTTCGTCATGGTGCTCGCCTGGAGCCGGAAGCTGTACGTCGAGTTTGCGCTCTCGCAAACGATGGAGCACTTTCTGGCGGCACACATCAACGCCTTTGTTGCCCTGGGGGTGCCGCGTAAGGTCATGGTCGATAATCTGCGCAGTGCGGTCTTGCGTCATGTGCGTGGCGAGCCGGTGCAGTTCAATCCGCGCTATCTCGATTTCGCCCGCCATTACGGCTTCGAAATCGTCGCCTGTGCGCCGAGAAAAGGAAATGAGAAGGGACGCGCGGAAAGGGGCGTCGCTTATGTCAAAACCAATTTCCTGGCCGGCCTGGAGCTGCCAAGCTTCAGCGCGCTCAATGCGGCCGTCAGGCTGTGGCTGGAGACGGTGGCCAACGTCCGCCTGCATCGCGAAACGCAACGCCGGCCGGAAGATCTCTGGGTCGAGGAGCGCGCTCATCTGCAGCCGGTCAATCCCCGGCTGTTCGATGTCGGTCGGGTCCTGGCCGTTCGTGCCAACCGACAGTTCCGGGTCACGCTCGAGAGCAATCGCTATTCCGTCCCCGCCCGCCTGGCGGGACGACCGGTGACGATGAAGGTCTATCCGGATCGCGTCTGTGTCTATCACGACGGCGAGTTGGTCGCCCGCCATGGTCGTTCGTTCGAGCGCCATCAGGACATCGAGGACCCCGATCATCCGAAGGCCTTGATCGCTCAACGCCGGCATGCCCGCGATGCGCTGGTACTGAAGCGCTTTCTGGGTCTGACGCCACTGGCAGAGAAGTATCACGCGGGCTTGCTCGATCGCCGGGGGAATGCGATGGCGCATGTGCGCAAGATCGTGGCGCTGGTCGAGATCCATGGCGACGACGCCGTCGTGCGGGCGATGACCGACGCCCTGGCCTTCGAGGCCTTCAGCAGCGAATACATCGCCCATCTGATTGATGCACGTCGCCGCCAGTTGCCCGAGCCGAGCCCGCTTCATCTTATCCGCCGGCAGGATCTGCTGGAGATTGAACTGCCACCGGCGGACTTGTCTGCTTATCCGGACATCCCCACAGGAACTCATCCGCAAGACAATTCAGGAGGCGATCATGACCATGACTGAGGCGGTTCTGGCGAAGCATCTGGGTCGTTTGCAGCTGCCGTATTTCGTCCAGCACGCGCCGGACTTGATGACTCAGGCGGCCCGCGAGTCGTGGTCTCATGGTCGCTTTCTGGAAGGCCTGGTGGCCGGCGAGGTCGCTCGCCGCGATGAGGCGCTGATTGCCCGCCGCATCCAGGCCGCGCGCTTGCCCGGGATCAAGACGCTCGACGGCTTCGACTGGTCATGGCCGAAGAAGATCAATCGCGCGCAAATCCAGCATCTGTTTCGGCTCGACTTCGTGCCGCCGCATGGCAACGTGATCCTGCTCGGCGCGGTCGGCGTCGGCAAGACTCATCTGGCCATTGCCCTTGCTCATGCGGCCTGCCTGCAGGGCCTGACGACGCTGTTCACCTCCGCCGTCGACATCGTCAATGCGCTCGCCGCCGCCCAAGCCACCGGCGGGGTCAAACGCGAGATGGCCAGACTGCTCAAACCCGCCATCCTCTGCGTCGATGAATTGGGCTATCTGCCGATTGACAAGTTTGGCGCCGATGGCCTCTTCCAGGTGATCTGTCAGCGCTATGAGCGCGGTTCGACAATCATTACATCGAACAAAGCGTACAAACAATGGCCGGAGATCTTCAACAACGACAGCACCCTCACCGCCGCCTTGCTCGACCGCCTGCTGCATCATGCCGAGACACTGGTCATCGAAGGACCGTCCTACCGCATGCGCGAGCAGCACGACGCCTGATTTAGAACCCGTCCTCTACCAGCCTGCTCCGATCGCCCTCACTCCGGGGGCTCGGCCCTCCTTCTTCGTGCTCAAACCAAAGGTTCCACGCCCCGGAGCCCGCTTTCCTTACACCAGATTCAGGTCGGCTCGTGGACGCCGCTTTCGCCACGGCGCGGACATCTGCCGGTCAGAGACTCGGCAACGGCCGGCATTTCCGGGATGTAACGGGGGATGAAAACGAGGTTCCTCAGACGATCCGACATGGTGGCTCCCTTCCCTGTCATGCGTTTCCGGTGCGTGGGTTCTTGACCCTCTTGCGGCGCCATGATCCAGCTGCCTTCCGTTTGCTCATGACCCCCATGGTGCCGGACCTGCGGTGGAGGATTCCATGCCGCCACCGGGCGACTTCGGTAGCCAGCCCAACCCGTTTGTTCCGCAACATTCGCGCTTCTTCCGACGCGTGAACAAACCGTCACACGTGTGAAGAAACCTTCACACGACGGCGGTGCTTTCTCCGTCAAAAATAGCGATACTTCTGGAAAACAGGATCGGAGCGCCCCATGTTCAAAGTGGCCGTCATCGAAGACGACATTCCCACCAGCAATCAACTCAAGGAATGGATTCTTTCCGCGCACCCGGGCATCACCGTGGAGCAGTGGTTCACCCGCGACGATGCGGAAGCCGCCCTGGCTCGCGTGCAGTACGACCTGGTGGTGCTGGATATCGAACTGGGGCGGGAGCGTCACGCGGGTGTTGCGATCATCAACGCCATCAACAGGCGCACCAGCGGTACACCGGTGCTGGTGGTCTCGGCGATGCCCGCCACCATCTACCGCGGCATCATGAAGGCACTGGATGCCTGGGATTACTTGCAGAAGGCCACCTTCGAGGAAGCCGAGTTCATCGATACCTTCCTGGAAATCCTGCGCGCCGTCCGACAGCGTGCAAGCGTCAAGCCGCCCTTGGCTGCCAGCGACGAACTCTCCATTGATCCCCTGCGGCAGAGCACGCCCCTATGGCGGGGACAACGAATCAACCTGCCACTGACCGCCCAGCGCATCCTCGCTGCGCTCTACGAGAAACGGGGCGAGGTAGTCTCTTACGAAGAACTGTCCCGGGTGGTCAAGAGCGGCCGGAGTCGGGACAACATCCGTAAACACATCAGCAGCATCCGCGAGGCTTTTCGTGAACTGGACGAGGCGTTCGATCGTACCGAGAACATCCCCATGCGCGGCTTCCGATGGTCAGACCCGGTCGCCACCGGCGCAAGCGATCGGTAAGCGGGCGATGGGCAGCAGGAGATTCCTCCGCCGCAACCGGGCGCATCGCTACGCCTCTTCGGGGAGGTCGCCGGAATGAAACCGCTGGCCTGGCTGGCGTCGTTCCGGCTGCGCATCCTCTTTCGGACTTCCTTCCTGCTGCTTGCGCTGGCCGTGGTGGCCATGGCGGTTGCGGTCTTGCAGGAGGAAAAACAGCGCAGTTACGACAACTATCAGGTGAGCTTCGCCAAGACCAAGGAACAGATCGTGGCCCGCCTGCGCCACCCGGCTGGCCAACTGGCCCTCCTCAACCCGCCGCGCGGCGAGGGTCCCGTGACACCGCTACGCCCGGTGATGCTGCCCTTCTCGGCCATCGACTTCGACGATCAGGGCAAGGTCCGCCACGCCGTGGAAATGGCTGGTTGCCTGGTCCAGTACAAGAACTACGGCAGTCTCTGCGTGGCGATTGCCAACAACCCCTGGGCCGGCGGCTTCATCTATGCGGCGGGCACTTTCGTCAGCCCGACGTTGGTGCCTCACCGCATCGGCAACGAGTTCCTCGATGGGGCCCACCGCTTGCGGGTGGTGGTTAGCCTGCGTGGAGAGACGTACCGCTGGGTCGCGCCCTTCGAAGTCCCGAGCCGTGACGAGCGTCGGCGCGCGTCGGGGATGCGAGGTCGTTTCACGGGTTACGTGGAACTGGACGACCGGGACTACACCGGCGAGATGCCGGTGAAAGAATTCCGCGGCTGGGTATGGCAGAGCGGTCGGTGCCTTGACGCCGCCAAGGAGAGCGACGAGGACTGCGAGAAGAAATCGTTTTTCTCGCTACGCCTGCCGATTGACGTGCTGCGCGATGCGCTCTTCCAGCCGGAAAAGCCCCAGTGGCCGCCACCAGACCTCGACCAGTTTCAGGTCCGCGTGGAAATACTGCCACCCGGCGACGGTGCGGCGATTTTCGACAGCAACGAGGACGGTGCCGTCCCGCCCTTTTCCCTCAACGACCTGACGGCTCTTCTCCGGCCAGGCGAAACCCTGACGATTTGGAACGTCGGCCACGCAGAGCCGACTGATCGGGTGCAACTGCGCGGCCAGGTCGAGGTCATCGAAGAAGCGTCCCCGCTGCTCGCCCGTCTGGTTCGCAGGCTGCCGGTTGAAAGCTACGACGCCCCGGTTGAACTCGCCGACGAGGTGGCGACGCCGATGGGCAGTTATCGAATTGTGCTCCACGGGGACGCACGCAGTGTGAACCAGATCCTGAGCGCCGTTGCCACCCGCGTGTCCTGGTTCGTCGGTCCCATGCTGTTGGCCATTGCGCTGGCGTGGCTGGTCATCGAAGCCGGCATCATCCGCCGCATTACCCGCCTCACCCGGCGTTCCAGCGCACTCTCCAGAAGCGTGAAAACCACGGGCGGTCTGCAGCGCTTCGATCTGGCGGATCTGCGGGGCAGCGACGAGTTGGGCATCCTCGCCAACTGCCTCAACGATCTGCTGCGTCGAGTGAAGGAAGACGCCGAGCGAGAAAGAATACGCGCCGAGCAGGAACGGGATCTATGGCACGCCGTCGGTCACGAAATCATGTCACCACTACAATCGCTCCTGGTGCTGCATCGCCACGCCGGCGACCCCAGCTACCGCTACATCAACCGCATGCAGCAGGCGGTGCGTGTGCTCTACGGCAACGCCAGCCCCAGCGAAGCTTTTCAGTCCTCGGCGTTACAGGTTCAGGCGATCGACATCGCCAAGTTCCTGCGTAACGTCGCTGACAACTCCGGCTTTGTCGACGTGCGTTGCGCCGCGGCGTACCAACCGGTGGGGGTACGCGCCGATGAGTTTCCCCTTGAAGACGTCTTTTCGCACATCCTCAAGAACGCGGATCGGTACCGTCAGCCGGGCACGCCGATCACACTCACCCTGGAGAGCACGGAGACCACGGCGACGGTGATCATTCACAATGTCGGCCAGCCGATTGCTGAGGATTTCCTGGACAAGATCTTCGAGTACGGCGTTTCCGAGCATGCGGAAGCCGGCGCCAACGGTAACCGCGGCCAAGGTCTCTTCGTCGCCAAGACGTACATGGCCAAGATGGGCGGTGTTACGTCCGCCGCTCTCCAGTAACTGACGGCGTCGCCTATCCCATGAACGGCGAGAGCGAAGGAAGGCGTGCTGCCTGAACGAGGCTGGGACGACGTGAACGAAAGATGGGCCGGGACACCTCTGTTATCGTGGGAAGTTATCAAGACAACCGAGATAGAAGAGAGCCCAGCCCATGCAGCGAATTGTAGCCGGCATCGACACGATCGAGCAGCATCTTGAGGCCGTCAGGCAAGCCCCCGAAGTGTATCGGCCGCCGTGCTGCCCGCATTGCGGGCTCAAGATCCTTTGGCCACACGGGCACTATGAGCGCAAGGCCGACCGGCGAGCCGGGCAGGTTTCACTCAATCCGATACCGATCTGCCGCTACCGTTGCTCTGGTTGTCGGCGCACCTGTTCACGTCTGCCGGCGTGCATCGCACCGCGCCGCTGGTATGACTGGTCGGTGCAGCAAGCCCACCTCGAACGGCAGTTGAGCGAACGCTCCGATCAGCGCCGTGCACTCGGCAGCCTGCCGGACCGGCGTACCGCCGGTCGCTGGTGGGACTGGCTACAGAAGAGCAGCCTGCTGTTCGAGTTTCACCTGCGCGCCCGCTGTGCCGAACTCGGGCGGGCCGCCGACTTCGGCGCTTTCTGGCGTCGGGTATTCGAATCCATGGGGCTGGTGCAAGCCATGACCCTCCTTGATCAAGAGCTGAACATCCCGTGATGTCCTGATCCTGAACGAGCGGCGGACAGGGCAGACCCCGCCCGGGCGGGGTCCCCACACAGTTTGCTCCTGTCATTATCCGGGTCCTTCTGGTTTGATCACCTCTCCGATTTATCACAAGGAGTGGTCATGAACCCGATTGATCCGAAAGCCCTGTTTCGCCTGTCCGTCCTGGGTCCGCTGATTAGCCGCGAGCGGCTGGAGCGGGGAGAACTGCAACAGATTCTGCGCGAGCTGGCCAGCCGCGAATACGCCATTCCCGGCACCCGTCGGCGGCATCTGAGCGAGAAGACGATTCAGGCCTGGTACTACGCCTGGCGCCTCCACAAACTCGATGGGCTGACGCCCAAGGTACGCGCCGACCGCGGGCAATCGAAGCTCTCCGCCGCCACCCAGGCCGCCATTCTTGCCGCCAAGCGCGACAACCCGCGGCGCTCGCTGTGCCAGATTCGCCAATTGCTCGAAGCGGCCGGCACCGTCGCCCGTGGCGGCCTCGCCCGCTCGACCATTCACCGTCTGCTGCAGCAGCACGGTCTGTCACGAATCAGCGGCTCGGCCAGCCTGCCGGAAGAGAAACGCAGCTTTGTCGCCGCGACCGCGGGGGCGATCTGGTATGGCGACGTGATGCACGGCCCACGCGTCCCGATCGGCGGCAAACTCGCCAAGAGCTATCTCGTCTCACTGTTCGACGACGCTTCCCGGTTGCTCACGCACAGCGCCTTCTGCCCTGGCGAGACCGCTCTGGACATCGAAGGCGTGCTCAAGCAGGCGGTGCTCAGGCGCGGCATTCCGCTCAAGTTGGTCGTTGATAATGGCGCCGCCTATCGCGCCGAAACTTTGCAGGGGATCTGCGCCCGGCTGGGCATCCATCTCATTCACTGCCGGCCGTACGCGCCCGAGGGCAAGGGCAAATTGGAGCGCTGGCACCGTACCTGCCGCGATCAGTTTCTCAGCGAACTCGACGAGCGCCATATCGCCAGCCTGGACGATCTCAACGCGCGTTTGTGGGCTTGGCTCGAGCAGGTTTATCACCGCCGCCCGCATGCCAGTCTGGACGGCATCAGCCCTTTGGCACGTTACCAGCAGGACCTGTCCAGGATTCGCCCGCTCGGGCCGTTGGCGGCGAAGCTCGATCTCTTGTTCCGGCATCGCGTCAGCCGTCTGGTGCGCAAGGATGGCACGGTGTCGTATCACGGCAAACGCTTCGAGGTGCCGTTCGAGCTCTCCGGTCAAACGGTGTCTCTGGTGGTCGATCCGCATACCGAGGTAGTGATCGGCGTCGAGGACGAGGAAGGGAAAGCGATCGGCGCGGCGACGCCGCTCGATGCACTGGCCAACGCCACACGTCGGCGACGCCAGCCGGACCCGGCGAACACTGACCCAGCGCCCCCGACGAAGAGCGGCCCGAATCTGATCGAGCTGATCTATCAGCAATATTACGACTGCAAGGGGGAGTGAAATGGACTTGCAACACTTTGGTTTGCGGCATTCGCCGCTGGGCAAGGAAGCGGCCGAGTTGTGGGATGACGGTGCGCTGGGGCTGTTGGCGGAGCGCTTCGCCTGGTTGTTGCACTCGCCCGGAGTCGGCCTGATCACCGGCGAACCGGGAGTGGGCAAGACGGCCGCCTTGCGCCAGCTGACCCGCGGCCTGAATCCGCATCGCCACCTGGTGATCTATCAGGCCGAGACGGATTTCGGGCGGCTCGATATCTATCGCGGTCTGGCGCGCGCTCTGGGAGTGGAAGCGGGCTATCGGCGGGCGCAGCTATGGCGCGATCTGAAGGAGCGGATTCTGCAACTGGTCGATGGCCGCCAGTTGGTGCCGGTATGGATCATCGACGAGGCGCAGAATCTGCCGCTGGAGTTCTTCCGCGATTTGCCGGCCTTTCTCAACTTCGCTTTTGATACACGCGATGTGATGTCGGTCTGGTTGATCGGCCATCCGGCACTGGCGCAAACACTGGAGCGGGCGCCTTATGCGGCGCTGGCCGGGCGCATTCAGGTACGCGTGAAGCTCAAACCGGTGCTCGAACGCGAGCGCTTTGCGCAACTGATCCAGCACAGCCTGAAGAGCGCCGGTTGCACGCATACGCTGCTCAGCGATTCGGGCCTGGAGATCTTGCGGCAGGCCAGCAAGGGGCTACCGCGGCACGCCGGGAGAATTCTGCGCACGGCGATGCGCCTGGCGGTACCACGCGGCCTCAATCATCTGCCGGACGATCTCTTGCAGTTGGCGATCGAGGAATTGCGATGAGCCGCCGCTCTGCTCTCCCGTTGTTCCCCGATGGGCTCTCCGATGAAAGCGCGGCAGCGCTCAGTGAATTCCTTAACCAGCTCGCCGTCGCATGCGAAAGCCGTTACTTCGTACAGCTGCGCCGCTACCACCAGCGGCAGATGAATCTGTACGATCCCGAAGCCCCCTGGCGGACCCCGCCGCTGCCGCCTCGGTAGCGCCTTCATCCCACGCTGCCGCCGGGATAGATGTTCCCGTCGCAGCGTGGGACTCGGCCAGCGTTTCAACCTCGAAAAGCTTGGGCCGAGGGCTCTAAATCAGCGCAGGACGTAACAGGCGGGACGATCAGCGTTCGCAACGTGGAAGATGGCGTGGGTTTCGTGCTGACATTACAGCGGATGCGGGTTGGAGGGGCGCAGTAAGGTCCCCCAACGGGTTCCAGGAAGACGATCGCGTGCTTCTGCCGGATACTACTGCAGCGCTAATATAGAGCCAAGAATCCAGCACCGGCCTTGACCGATCATTCCGGACGGCGATGATCGGGGCGCTTGCGAGTGCATAATTCGTGAAGGCTCATTATGGGTTTCGGGTTGTTAGCTGAGGAGCAACCCCAAGAGGGATTCGAGAAGTCGCTTTCCGCGATTTTTGGCGTTGTGAACGAACTCGAAGAAGCCGAGGTAGAGAGGAAGACTTTCCTGGGAGATGCCGCGGTGAGGCCGCAGCCAGGAGCGCAGCAAGGACCAGAAGCCCTCGATGGTGTTGACGTGAACCTCATGGAAGCCGCCGCCGTCTTCATCGCGGGCGTACTCGCGGGCGCTGTGGCAGACGGTCTTGTGATTGTAGCCCCACTCAGGCAGACGGCCGTAGATGTCATACTCGTCGGTCAGCACTAGGGTGCCCGGCGCGATGGTGGCCTGGATCAGCAGTTGTATCATGACTTGGCGGACGTTTTCGAGCATGCGGATGACGACTTGACCGCCGCGCTGGATCATGCCGAAAACCGGAGGCTTCTCCTTGGCAAGCGTGCCGCGACCGCGAGCCCCCTTCAGGCGGTTTCTGCGGCCCTTACGGTGTTTTTTTTACTGCCAAAGGATGTCCCTTGTGCCCCGCCACCACATAGACCTCGTCACACTCAACGGTTCCCTGGAGCGCTGGGGCGGGCTTGCGACTGACTACCCCTTCTCGAAGTTGGGTCGCCATCTTCTGAACGTCGTCCTTGTTGAGGCCCAGTTCCTTGCCGATTTGCGTGTTCGACAGGTTCAACCCCATGAAATACAAACACAAGATCCAAGTGCGCAAGGGTAGGTGATGCCCTTCGAAGATCGTGTCGGTTAAGTCGTCAAAGTACCTTTCACAGGACTTACAGCGGTACCTCTGGCGATGTTCCTGGGTCTCATCGCGACCAAACTTGATAACGTGCTCGTCCGCACAATGCGGACAGCGAACACCCTCTGGCCAGCGCAGGTCCCGAACGACTTCGAAGCACTTGGCATCGTTGATAAGGTCCTGTGGTTTCCTTGCGTTCACCGGACGACTTGTCCTTGCTGATCTCCGTCGTCGCGATCCGGATCGTGGCGATCGCTTCTCGGTTCTGGGTGTAGCGAACCTCGGGGTCGGCGCCGAGATGGCCGATGAGGGTGACTTTGTTCAACGAGGGCATATGGGCTCCTGACAAGAAAGGCAGGGACGCCGCCGTATCCTGACGGGGCTACCCCGCCGGGGGTTGGAGAGAATGCTGTTTATGAAGAAGGCCAGCTACCTTCACTTCGATCGTCATAGACGGAACGAGAGATGGCTGAATTCTCTGCCGCCACGGTCGTCGCAGGAGTTTGAAATGCGTCGCTTCTGGGCGCTTTTCGAAGGTCGCGCTCGCAGTGCAAGCGATACGCTGGGCTTGATCGACACTCCGGGAGACGGCAGATGGCACAGCGACAGAGGAACGATTCGACGCACATTCCGTCGGTCCGGCAGGACAACAGCCGGCCCTTCCTGACGCAAAAGGCCTTGCTCAATTCGCTGCACGCGCAGCAGATCTTCGACCGTGGCTACGAGATGTGCGCCAACGCGCTGTTCTCGTTGAGTGTGGTCTTGCGATTCATCGGGAGCGAAGAGCAGGCGCTGGAAGTCGATACCTTGGTCGATACTCAGATCGACCAGACCCTGGAGGAGATTCGCAAGGAGTCGTTGCGGCTGAAGGAAGTGGCCGAGGGCAATGGCATCGAGACTGCGATCGGCTACACCAGTGCAAAGACCATCGATGTGCAGATCACCTCGCCACGCTCGATCAAGAACCTGGCGATCATCCGCGAGTTCGACGGGATGATGACCCACCTGGATACGCTCTGGCTGTCATGCGTCATCAGCGACAGCCAATACGCGCGCGGGGTCTATGAATGGAAGCGGCGGATTCTTCGTCTGGCCGGACAGATCCGGCAGCTCGCTACGCGTGCGGTGCTGGCGGCCCGGCGGAAGGAGACGGTTACTGAACAAACCGATGGCCCGGTGGTGGGGGTTGAGAATTCTGTGACGGAAGACGCCACCAAGGAACGCGCTGAAAGCGAGTAGAAAGCCCCCAACCGGTTTCTGAAGGAAGCAGTTACCGTTGTCCCGCTTCCAACGCTCAGTGCCCGTGTACACGCCAAGCCGAAGCTGCTTGCTTTTTTTGCCCTTGGCCCTCGGCCGCGACCTTATACAGGCACAAGCACCTCGAGCGCCAGCCAAAAACTGAGTCGACAGCCGTTGCGCCGCATGCGGCTCTGGCTCAAGCGTCCTCTGCCCGTCATCCATCGGCACACGCGGAAGGAGATCGACGCAGCAAGCACTGGGTACTCCGTTCGTCGCTGAACAATTGCTGGCCTTGTACCACCCGGTCAGCGTCATCTATGCGAACAGCCACATGCGCGTGGGCAACCAAAAACGCTGAAGAATGATTGCCGGATCGCGAGTATTGGCGCGATCATTCCCGCCTTGGCCTCGATACGCCCTGTTGTCTTCGTAGCTGACCGACGAACCAAAACCGTATTCTTTGCCGAAGGCCACGATCACCCGGCTAGTCATGGCGCACTGTTGTTGCAGGACAAGAGCCGACCTCTGGGCTCTGCAACCTCGCACGCATCTCCATCCGAGTCCCCCTGGCATGCTACGTACAGAAGCAGACTAAGTGGCCACCGTTTCCCGGCAGGGGAGAATTCGTTGGCGCATGTTATTTTGTGGGTTGTTTTGTGGGTCGCCGTTGGCCACTATTCGTATTATTTTTGTTTTTCAGGCACTTACTATGACCTACTGGCGGAGAGGGAGGGATTCGAACCCTCGGTAGGCTCACACCTACGCCTGATTTCGAGTCAGGTACATTCGGCCACTCTGCCACCTCTCCGACGGGGCGCAATGTTAGCACAAGAAGTGCTGGATGACGCGCCAAGGGAAATATTCTTGCACGCCAAGGGAAACGCGCTATCGGCGCTCGCCGTCTGGCCCGTTCACGTCGCGCCGATGCGCTCCAATCCGCCCATGTAGGGGCGCAGGACGGCCGGAACGCTGATGCTGCCGTCGGCATGCTGGAAGTTTTCCATGATCGCCACCAGCGTCCGCCCGACGGCCAGACCCGAGCCGTTGAGGGTGTGCACCAGTTCGGTCCGGTTGCGCTCGTTGCGGTAGCGGGCCTGCATGCGGCGGGCCTGGAAGGCGCCGAAGTTGGAGCACGAGGAGATCTCGCGATAGGCGTTCTGCGCCGGCAACCAGACTTCCAGGTCGTAGGTCTTGGTCGCCGAAAAGCCCATGTCGCCGCTGCACAAGGTGACGCGGCGGTACGGCAGATCGAGCAGTTCGAGGATCGTTTCGGCGTGGCCGGTGAGTTCTTCGTGCGCCGCCAGCGAGGCTTCGGGAGCGACGATCTGGACCAGCTCGACCTTGTCGAACTGGTGTTGGCGAATCATGCCGCGCGTGTCGCGACCGTAGGAGCCGGCTTCGGAGCGAAAACACGGCGTATGGCAGACGAGCCTGAGCGGCAGCGCGTCGGCGGCGAGAATCTCGCCACGGACGATGTTGGTGACCGGCACTTCGGCGGTCGGAATGAGGTACAGCGGCTCGGCGTCGGCGCGCAGATCTTGAACAGATCTTCTTCGAATTTCGGCAACTGTCCGGTGCCGAGCAGGCTGGCGGCGTTGACCAGGTACGGCGCGTACACTTCGAGGTAATCATGCTCGATGGTATGCGTATCGAGCATGAACTGGGCGAGCGCCCGGTGCAGACGGGCCAGCTGTCCGCGCATCAGTGAAAAGCGCGTGCCGGCAATTTTCGCGGCGGTGGCGAAGTCGAGCTGACCGAGCGCTTCGCCGAGATCGACGTGATCCTTGACGGCAAAGTCAAAGACGCGTGGCGCGCCCCAGCATTTGACTTCGACGTTGTCGGCTTCGGATTTTCCGATCGGCACGCTCTCGTCGGGCAGGTTGGGCAGCAGCGCCAGGAAGGCATCGAGTTCCTTGAGCAGCTCGCCGAGGCGGACCTCGTTGGCTTCCAGTTCGCTCTTCAGCGCCGCCACCTGCGCCATCACCGGCGCGGCGTCTTCACCGCGGCCCTTGAGCATGCCGACCTGCTTGGAGAGGCTGTTGCGGCTGGCCTGCAGATCCTGGGTGCGGGTCTGCAGGGTCTTGCGCTCGCTTTCGAGGTTCTGGAAAGTCGCTTTGTCGAGTACGAAACCGCGCCTTGCCAGGCGTTCGGCAAGGGCATCGATGTCGCTGCGCAGGTGTTGGATGTCGAGCATGCTCAGTCCTCAGCTTGGCGATCGCGCGGCGCGATCCGCCCTCTTCCACTGCTGCCGCAGGTCCGGCGGACGGCTGCGCGCGAGCGGAACGATGTTGTGGTCGGCCGGTCGGCCTGGTCCTACTTTTCGTGCTTGTCGTGCTGGTCGTTCTTTTCTGCTTTTGTTGCGTGTTCTGCTTTTCTTTCGCCCGGCGGTCGAGCTCGCGCAGCTGTGCCAGCTTCTCGCCGATCCGGATCTCGAGGCCACGCTCGACCGGTCGGTACCACTCGACCGCCGGCATGCCGTCCGGAAAATAATTCTCGCCGGCGGCGTAGGCGTCGGTCTGGTCGTGCGCGTAACGGTAGTCCTTGCCGTAACCGAGATTCTTCATCAGTCGCGTCGGCGCGTTGCGCAGATGCACCGGCACCGGCCGCGATCCGTCAGCGGCGATGAAACTCCGCGCCGCATTATACGCGAGGTAGGCAGCGTTCGACTTGGCCGCCATCGCCAGGTAGAGCACCGCTTCGGCAAGCGCCAGCTCGCCTTCCGGGGAGCCGAGGCGTTCGAAAGTCTCGGCGGCGTCGAGGGCGATGCGCGCCGCGCGCGGATCGGCCAGGCCGATGTCTTCCCAGGCCATGCGCACGATGCGTCGCGCCAGGTAACGCGGGTCGGCGCCACCGTCGAGCATGCGGCAGAACCAGTACAGCGCGGCGTCGGGAGACGAACCGCGCACGGCCTTGTGCAGCGCCGAAATCTGGTCGTAGAAAGCGTCGCCGCCCTTGTCGAAACGACGCAGGTTCTGCGCCACGGTGGTGTCGACGAAAGCGCCATCGATCGTCGTCACGCCAGCAGTCGACGCGGCGGTGGCGATCTGTTCGAGGTGGTTGAGCAGGCGTCGCGCGTCACCGTCGGCGAGACCGACCAGGCGTGCGCGGGCGTCGTCGTCAAACTCGTGATCGGGCAGCACCTGCGCGCGCGCGCGTTCGAGGAGTTGCCCGATCTCCTCGGCCGAGAGCGGTTGCAGCACATAGACCGCGGCGCGCGAGAGCAGCGCCGAGTTGACTTCGAAGGACGGGTTTTCAGTGGTCGCGCCGACAAAAGTCAACAGCCCGCCTTCGACGTAGGGCAGGAAAGCGTCCTGCTGCGCCTTGTTGAAACGGTGGACTTCATCGACGAAGAGGATCGTGCGGCGTCCGTTGCGGGCGCGCGTCAGCTCGGCGCGCGCGACCGCCTCACGAATTTCCTTGACCCCCGAGAAGACCGCGGACAGGGCCATGAAGTCGGCGTCGAAAGCATCCGCCATCAGCCGCGCCAGGGTCGTCTTGCCGACCCCGGGCGGGCCCCAGAGGATCATGCTGTGCAACTGCCGGGAACGGAAGGCCATCTCCAGCGGCTTGCCGGCAGCGAGCAGATGCGCCTGTCCGATCACCTCGGACAGGCTGCGCGGACGCAAGCGCTCGGCCAGCGGCGCGTCGGAATGATGCTCGGCAAACAGGTCGTTCATTTCTCTTTCACGTCATTCACGGGCTTGCGTCAGTGCTGGAGGTGGAGGTCGGTGCTGCGCCGATGCCGGCGACGATCGCATGCTAGCAGCTTTTCCGGATCCCGCTCGCCGCACCCAGGCGGCCGCTCGATGGCACTGATTTGTTGAGGCCGTGAAATTGCTCACAGACCCGGCAGCGAGCCAGCGCTATCTTTCGTCCATCACTTCCCGAACACGAACAGCAGGCATTCAGTCAATGAGCAAACAGAGAACTCGCAGTGCAAGCGACCGCCGCATGCGCGACGTCGGCCCGCCAGGAAAAGTGGCAGAACGGCGGCACAAAGCCGAGCGCCGCTTACCGGAACTGACGGACCTGCCGTACGAAGAATTCGAGGCGGAACTGGCGGCTCTGGGCAAACAGGCTTCGGTATTTCTACGTAGATTTTCCAGTGGTCAATAAACGACTCCACATCCGTGGTGTCATGCTCGGAATCGCGTATCAGGGGGCTACTGCGATGTAGCAAGGGCATGGTGAGGGCCGAATCTGGCCCCGCAGCAAGGCGAAAGCCGAGCTTTTGACCGGGTGCAATGCCCGGTCTTTTTTTGCCCTGATTTCCTGCGCCCAGCTGTCGGAAAGCGGCAAAGGCGCGGCGCTGCGTTGGCGCAACGTTGGGCGACCGGGAGAGCCGTCACCGACGCGGCCAGCCCCCCCTCAGGAAAGCGTCTGATGGGCGTCGAAAACCGCTTGTTCGAGTTCGCTGAATGCTTCGCCGACGTAGCGACCCAGACGCTCGAGGTTCGGCAATTCGTCGCTGGCAATCAGGCCGAAGAAAAGCTGTCCGGCATAGCTGAAGAGGGTGATGTTGAGCAGATTTCCGGCCGGCAGCGTGCTGATCGGATGCAGCTCTTCCATTCTGGCGCCCTTGAGGTACAGAAACTCGGGCGGCCCGGGGATGTTGGAGACCAGGGTATTGCCGATCGGTGGCAGGCGCTTGCTGAGCCCCAGCATCTCGGCCAGCTGCGCGACGACGCCGGTGATCAGGTGTAGGACTCGATCGCGTCAGGCGTGACGCTGTCGATCATCGAACGCACATTGCGCAAGGAAAAACCGATGTTGCGCAGGCGAACGTAAGGGTCGTCGGTTGGCGGCGAAAGCTCGACCGGGATGATGCCGATCTTGTTGCCGGTGCCGCGCTCCCCTTCCTTGCGCAGGTTGACCGGCATCTGAGTGGTGATCGGCCTCTTCAGCTCGACGCCCTCATCGTACAGATAGCGGTGCAAAGCGCCATCGAGACAGGTCAGGGCGACGTGGTTCAGCGTCGACCGCGTCCGGGCACAGACCTCCTTGACGCGCACCATGCTCACGCTGGCCGTCGCAAACTGCCGACCCGCGGTCACCTGCCCGGTCAGCGGCGTGTTGCCGTCGGCGACGAAAGGCAGCGAAATGGCGTTCTTGGTCAGCTTGACGCCTTCCAGCGCCAGCATCGCGGCCAGACGAGCGATTCCCAGCAGGCGCGTGCCGGCACCCGCGAGGTCGCCGAGCAGGGACTGCGTCATCTTCTCTTTAAGCCGCTTCTGCTTCTTGTCGGCCGGGCCACGGGGAGTCGACCACAGCGGCCGCAGTTCGAGATCACTCGCCGACGAGGCCAGCGAATCGGCGGCCCAGCGCACCATCGTCACGCCATCCGCACTGGCATGATGCATCTTGACGTAGATGGCAAAACGCCGTTCGCTCAAGCCCTCGATGAGGTGTAGTTCCCATAGCGGCCGCGAGCGCTCGAGCATCGGCTGATGCAGTTCGGAAACGAGCTGATAAAGCTCCTGCCGGCCGTTCTTGCCCCGGCGCATCTTGTGGAAGAAGAGGTGTTGCTCGAGGTCGACGGCCTCGCTTTCCTGCCAGGTCGGCATGCCGGTCAGCGAGAAATGGATGATGCGGTTGAACGGCGCCTGGACGTCGTCGAAAGCGAGCAGTTCCTGATAAAGATCGGCGACAAAGCTGGCCGGCGACCTGGCCGGTCGCTTGTAGATCATCAGCCCGCCGACGTGTTTCGGGCTGGCCTCCGACTCGGCGACAAAGAAAGCGAGATCGAGCAAGGAGAGTTTGTTCATCGAGACACCTTTCTTTCTTCGTGCTCTATGCGGCGAGATGAGAATCCGTAGCGGCGAGGGTGCGCCGGGGCGATCGGCAGCTTGCGGCCAGCGGCGAGCGCGTCCCGACGGTCAGCGGCGGCAGGCTGCGACCGGCTGCAACCACGTCGCCTGGCAAGGATACAACATCGAAAGGCCTGCACTTTAGAAGAAAACACCCAGGCATTTAGTGTGTGTCCTCTAGTGATCGTCGCTAGACTGGATTTCGTCAGCTGCACGGGCAGTTGCAGAAACTTTCAGTTCCAGTTGGATAAAGGAGAAACAAAATGAGCAAGACACAGACGAACCTTGGTTGATCAAGGTGGCAACGCGCAACGGATTAGCAGCGCCCAGGAATCTGTACGCAAGTTCTGGCTTTTTGGCCTTGGCGCCTATTCCCTGGCCACCAGGACCGGTGCCCAGGCCTTCGAAACGCTGCTCGAAGAAGGCAAGGCATTGCGACCCAAAGCGCGTCGGCAGATCAAGGAAAGCTCGGCCGAATTGGTCAGCACGGCCACGAAAGCATCGATCGTGGCGAACAGCTGCTCAGAGAATCGACTGCTGCGGCCCCTGCATTCCATGCTCCTGGCCAGCAAGCGCGATGTCGAACAGCTTGCGGAGCGCCTCACGTCAGCTGACCACCGAAGTGCGCAAGCTGACCGGCAGCGGTGACGCGCCGACGGCAAAGAAAGCGCGGCAAGCGCACAAGCCAGGCAGCAAAGCTGCCGCCACCAGTCGACAGCCGCGCACGACGCTGCCGGCAGCCGAGTCGACATTACCATTGGACGACGCGCCGATGATGCTCAGCGCTGGCTTGAGCTCTATCCCTCGCGCACCTTCGCCGCCTCCTTGAGCAGCCATTTCCGGAAGGCAGTCACCACCGTGCGCTCGGCGACCGCTTCAGGAACGACCAGGTAATAGGCCTGTGCCGGGCGGATGACGATGTCGAAAGGCATCACCAGACGACCGGCAGCCACTTCGGCCTCGATGAGCTGCTTGGACGCCAGCGCAACGCCAACGCCGTCGATCGCCGCCGAGAGGAGCAGCCCGGGGTCGCTGATCTGCGTACCGCCGTCGGAATCGATGCCAGTGACGCCGGCGACCTGCAACCATTGGTCCCAGGTCGCCAGGGCGGGCTGGTCGAGCTCCGAGCTTCATCTTCGTGGTGGAGAAGATTGTGACGGCGCAGATCGGCCGGCACGTTCAAGGGCCGCATTCCCTTTCAGCAGCAGCGGGCTGCAGACGGCGGTGTACGCCGGCGCAAACAGCCGGTCGACGCGGCAGCCGTCATAGTGCCCATTGCCATAGCGGATAAAGGTTTCGGTCTTGTCGTCGCGGACATCGACACTGGCAAGGCCCGAGACATGCGAGGCCTCACCGGTGTCGATGGTATCCAGCGAGGTCGCCATGCGCAGCCGGATCTCGGGATGCGCGGCAGTGAATTCGGGCAGATGACGGATCAGCCAACGCGCCGCGAAAGCCGGCGGTGAAGTCACCACCAGGCGCCCGCCGAAGACCACCTGACGCGTGCTCTCGATCGCGGCGGCGAAGCACTCCAGCCCCTCGCGCACCTTGGGGAGCATGGCCCGACCTTCGCGCGTCAGTTCCAGGGCGCGCGTCAGCCGCTTGAAGAGCGGAAAGTCCAGGTACTCCTCGAGGCCACGGATCTGGTGGCTGATCGCCGTCGGCGTCACCGACAGCTCGGCTGCGGCGTCCTTGAAACTGAGGTGGCGAGCCGCCGCTTCGAAAGCACGCAGCGAACTCAGGGGTGGCAGGCGGTAAGTCATATAGGTGAGATTTTTTCACGCATCGGCTGACATTTGATCGTTTGCCGGCGCAGCCGCCAACAAATAAAGTTACGGCGAACTCTCGGAAACCGGGAACAACGCAAGGACAGAAGGAACCCCAAATGAAAACCAACCTCAACCATGACCAGATCGCAATGATCATCGAACGCGCACGCAAGGAACGTAGCCTCGCCGTTGGCAGATGGATCGCCACCGCCATGCACAGGCTGCTCGACTGGATGGAAAAAGGCAAGCCAGGACACCCCGCAAAGACAGCGCCGAAGCAGACGGATACCACCTGAGCAGCGAAGGCAGCCATCCCGAAGGCTTTCGATACCTCGGCCTTCGTTTGATTTTTGGCCGCCGGGCAAGCGCAGATAAAACCTTACACCGCTCTTATACCAGACTCACGATAGTCCAAAACAGTACAGGAACACAAGCAAAATGAAAACCCCCTCAGCCACGAACAGATGACCATGATCGTCGAGCGTGCTCACCCGTGAGCGCAATGCCGCCCGATCTCGCGACTCTCATCGCCACCTTCCCCGGCAAAGTGCTCGATTTCGACAGCAAGAGGCTTCGAGAAGTTTGTCCGAACACCCTCCTGGTGGATGCCAGGAGCTGGCTTCTGACGCCGCTGGCCCAGCCGAACTTGGTCTCTGAGCCCCCTCTGAGCCCGCTCTCCCCCAACCCCTCCCCCGCGAGGGCGGAGCGGGAGTTTGGCTTTTGGTGCGACTTTTCGGGATCCAGACAGCAGGCGAAGGCACCTGCTTGGTGGCTCAGGCTTTCACCGGCTCCCATTCCCCTACCCCCGCTGGCAATGCGTGCCGGCCGTGACAGGAGCTGGCGAGTGACGTACGATCCCTCCGGAACCAGTCAGCCGCCACGGACCCCAAGATGCCCAGAATCCAGATCGACCTCCCCGAGCATTTCGTCTACTCGACCGAGATGACGCTCTATCTCAGCCACATGAACTATGCCGGGCACCTCGACAATGCCTTGTTGTTGTCCCTGGTTTCAGAGGCGCGCGCGCGGTTTTTCATGGCTCTGGGCTATACCGAGCTGAACGTCGAGGGGGTGGGCATCGTCGTCGCCGACGCGGCCGTGCAGTACAGGTCCGAGGCCTTTCACGGCGAAGTGATGGTCGTGGCATGAGCGCCGGCGATTTTGGCAGCAAGGGCTGCGACCTGCCCTGGCGCATGCACGAGAAGCTCAGCCAACGTGAAGTCGCGCGCGGCAAGACGGGCATCGTCTTCTTCGACTATGCGGCACGCAAAGTGGCGCCGGTACCGGCCAACTTCCGCGCCCGCGCCAAGCTGAACGCTCGGCGCCGCGTTTCCCCCCGCCCGATCCTTTCCAGCAGCCCATCGCCGGCGCAAGCGCTGCCGCCACCTCTATGCCGGGGCGTACTCGCGCACCAAGCGCTTCTGCAGATAGCCGATCTGCTTGAGCGCTTCCTTGAGGATCAGGCGATCCAGTTCGTGCAGTTCGTCGGGCGCGACACGGTTGGAAACGGCGTCGGCCGCGCTGCTGACCTGCTGCTGGAGCCGGAGACGCTGGATGTGCTGAAAAGCGTCGATCAGCGCCGCCATGTCGTAGGCGCCAACGCCGATCTGCTCGCCGGTCACGCGCAGCCGCTCGGCGGTATTGGTATCCGGAATCTGGCGGGCCAGCGCGTAAACCCGCGCGGCGTCGACGAAGGGGCGTGAACCGTGCTTCTTGAGATCGATGGTGTGCGGGAACTCCTTGTCGAGATCGGTTCGGAACCCCTTCCACCAGTTCAGCGGCGACTCCCAGTTGAGCGTGTTCTCGACCATCGCGCGCAGGAAAATCGGGTAGCTGTGCGCCGCTCCAGCAGCCAGCTGCGCAAGTCGTTGGCCAGCGACTCCTGCCCATACAGGCCGCGCAGATCGAAGAAGATGCTCGCATTGAGCAAGGCCTCCGGTTGCGGGCTTTCCAGCCAGCCTGAAAAGGCTGTTCGCCATTCGTCGGCAGACAAGACACCACTGCCGGTTACTGGCCATGATATCGCCCTTGCATAGCGGAAAACCACAGGCGTCGAGGGCCTCGTTCACCGCCCGGGCGAAAGGCAGGAAAGCGCTGCGCAGATGCGCCGCCTGCTCGTCCGAGTCGGCGGCGAAGATCAGGCCATTGTCCTGGTCGGTGGCCAGGGTCTGCTCGAGCCGCCCCTCGGAACCAAACACCAGCCAGCACCATTGGACGTAGGGCAGCTCGTGCTGCCCGGCGACCAGTTCGATGACCTGCAGGGTGAGCAGATCGTTGAGCGACGAGAGGCGATTGCAGAGCGCATCGGCGCTGACCCGCTCGGCGACCAGACGCCCGACCAGCGCGCGGATCTCGGCAGCCAGGTGGACCAGCGTCGGCAGGTCGCGTGCCGCCAGAATTGCTTTGACGAGATCGGTGCTCTGCGCGCCCGGCAGGGTGTACAGATCGGTCTGCGAAACGAGGTTGAAGTAGCTGCCGTCCGCCTCGGTAAGCACCAGATGGTGCACCCCGCGCCGCACCATGACCACGCTGGCCTGGTGGGCCGTGCTGTCCGCCGGCACGGTAATCAGGCCGCCGGTCATCACCGCCGCGATCGGCGCATTCAGATCGCAGGCTTCAATGGCCACGCGGCGCACGACGTCGTGCAGGGTGATGATGCCCAGCGCTACCCGGCTGCCCTCGTCGACCACCACCACCGCATCGCCGTGCGTCTTGTCGAGCAGCTGTAGCGTCTCGCGCACGCTGGTCGACGGGCCGACCATCAAGGGCTGACTGCGCACCAGATGGCGCAGTCCGACATACGGCGAGAACGGGGTGACGCGTGCCGTCTGCTCAGTATCGGAGTCGGGCATGGTAGGTTCTCTCACTGGCTTCGCGCGCTTGGCGCAGCGTCGTGATGCCCATTTCGGCAAGCAAGGGCAACATCTTCAGAAAGACTTCGCCGGTCACCATTGCATCGCCAAGCGCGGTATGGCGTCCGAACACCGAGACGCCGAGGCGCTCGGCGATTGCCTCCAGGCGGTGCGTGTTCTGGTTGGGCTGCAAGACCGCCGAAAGCAGCAAGGTATCGAGCACCGGGTGATCGAAGCGCACGCCGCTTTGCCGCTCCTTCAATTGCAGGAAACGCATGTCGAAAGCGGCGTTGTGACCGACCAGGACGGTGTCGGCACAAAAAGCATGGAAGGTCGGCAGAACGGTCGCGATCACCGGCTGTCCGGTGAGCATTTCGCGGGTGATGCCGTGCACCTTGACTGATTGTTGCGACAGCGGGCGCTTCGGGTCGACCAGTTGATCGAAGCACTCGTGACGCAGGAGGCGACGATTGACGATGCGCGTCGCACCGATCTGGATGATCTCGTCGCCGGCGGAAGGCTCCAGACCGGTCGTTTCGGTATCGAAAACGGTGTACGAAAGCTCCGCCAGCGGTCGATCGTCGAGTTCGTGGCTGCCTCCCGACCAGTGGAAGATATCGAAGTCATAAAACTCGGGACGTTCGCCTTCGGCCGCGGAAATGATCGCCCGCGGCAGATCCTTGGGCGCCTCCGCCGCCGGCAGCATGGTCCGGAAGAAAGCCCGATGCGAGACACGCTCGCGCTGGAACCAGATCTCGCCGTTGCAGCGCTCGATGACATCGACGACGCTCAGCGGCGAGCTTTCGCTACCGATATTCATCGGGTCCTGCAACCAGATCATGGCCGCTTCATTGTTCAGGAAGGTGCCGGTCCAGTACAAATCGAGCTGGGCGAGGTGACCGCTGCGCTGCAAGGACAGGCGCACTTCGCGCACCTCGTACTCGTCCTGCAAACGCAGCGCCAGATAGCTCAGGGCTTGCAGGAGTCCGAAGCTGTCTACGCGTAGCCACAGGCCGTCATCGATCTGCTCGGACTTGACCGCCAGCTTGTGCTGCCCGGCGTTGCCGCGCTCGGCGATGCGGCGTGCAGCGACTTCGACGAGCTCGGCGCCGAGGATTTCCTCAAGCAGCCAGCGCTCGCGCAGATCGTTGGAAAAAGCTGCCGCCGCTGTCTCGAACTGCGTCGACAGCACACTGGCCTCGTCGCGGATCACGCCGAGAAAGCGATCACGCTGCTGGGCTGGCATATCGGAAAAATCGGAGAGCATTTCGGCTGCCGCGCGCAAGCTCCCCAGGGGCCCGCGCCCGCCTTCGATCAGTGACTGGATCAGGGCGTCGCGGCGCGCATGCCGCTCGTTGGTGCTCGTCACGTCGTCGAGAACGAGCACGAAACCGGTAATCGACAGGCCGGCGACCTGCGCGCCGGGCTGTCCGTCGCTACCCAGGACCGGCGACATGTGCGCGCGCAGCAAGCGTCCGGCACGGGTGGCGGTGACGAACTGCGCCGAGCCGAGGAGTTTCTTGCGGTCCACTCCGGCCTCGCCGCCCGCATCGCGACTGGCCGACTGCAAACGTTCCAGCGCATGCTCGATCAGCGCCCGATCGAAAACCGTGTAAATCGAACGCCCCAGGCCAAGCAATTCGCCATTGCTGCCGTCAGGCCCGGCAGAAAGCTCCTGCTTGGCGCGCTGGTTGTAGAGCAGCACGCGGCCATCCAGATTGCAGACCACAACGCTCTGGCTCAGATCGGCCATCAGCGCAGCCAGACGGCTGCGCTCCTCTTCGAGCGAAGCGCGGGCTTCGCGCACGCGCTCGGCGACATCGCGCTCGAGCGCGTCGCGTGCGGCCAGCAGTTGATTCGCCGCCTGCCCCAGGGCGCGCAATTCGGGCGTTGCCGGCTCGGGCAAACGCAGGCCACTGTGGGTAGTCACCGCCGCCAGGTCCTCGGCCATGCGCAGTGGCCCATTGACGTAGCGTGCATACCAGCCGGCGATCACCAGGTAGGCGCCCCCCGCCCCGGCCAGGGTCAGCAAGAGCAGGACAAAGATCCTGCCTTCGGCGGACCAGCCGCCAGCCGCGGCCATCGGCTTCGGTGACCCACATCAGGGTCGCCGCCGCGAGCACCACGGCAAGCACGAACAGACCGGCCAACAGCGCGGCCCTGTACAGCTGGCGCGTGGCCTTCATCTACGTCTCCAGGAGCTTGCGCACCTCGGCGAGCAACTCTTTGGTCGAGAAGGGCTTGGTCATGTAGCCGTCGGCGCCGAGTCCGAGGCCTTTGCTGACTTCGGTGTCGCGCCCTTTGGCAGTGAGCATCAGAATGCGCGTGGCGCTGAGCTCGGGGTCAGCGCGCAAGGCCTGGCAGACGTCGAAGCCATTCATCTTGGGCATCATGACGTCGAGCAGAACGAGATCGGGCTTCTCGGCACGCACTTTCGCCAGAGCCTCTTCGCCGTCGCCGGCGACCAGCACCTCGAAACCCTCCCGGCGCAGCAGAAACTCGATCGAAATGACAATGTTTTGCTCGTCGTCGGCAATCAGTATCTTCTTGCTCATCAACACTCCGCTCATGAATAACTACGCTAACGGTCATGACTTGTCGAGATACCCCCGATCATGAAAGTCATGACCGTTCCCCCCTCTTCCCCGACCCTTCTCCCGCGCGGGGAGGAGGGAGATTCGTGCGACGCTGGCGCGACTTTTAGATTAATGGACTACGCTGCTGGCGCCTCCGCTGGCGGCTGCACAGGTGCAAAAGGCAAGGTGAAACGAAATGTCGCACCCTCGCCCGGGACGCTTTCAACCCACAGCTCGCCACCGAAGTGTTCCACGATACGCCGGCTGATCGGTAGCCCAAGACCGGTGCCCGATGGCTTGGCGGTCATCGTATCGCCTACCTGACGAAACTTCTCGAAAACCAGTTGCTGATCTTCCGGGCGAATCCCCGGTCCGTTGTCGGCAACGCTGACTTGCAGGCCATCGTCCCGCCGACTCAGGGTGACGCGAATCAGACCACTGCCCGGCGTCAGGAACTTCACCGCATTGGAGAGCAGATTCAGCATCACCTGGATCAATCGATCCCGATCGGCAAGAATCAGCGGTAGATTATCGGGCAGATCGACCTCGATGTGCGCCTCTTTCTCGTGCACCAGCTGACTGGTAGCAGCGATCGACTGTTCGACGACCTCTTTCAGATCGAGTTCGCAGCCGTTCCAGTCGGCTCGCCCGGACTCGATTTTCGCCAGGTCGAGCGTCTGGTTGATCAGCCGCGTCAAACGCTCGGCCTCGCTGACGATCAAGCCCAGAAAGCGCACGCGATCGGCGAGATGCATCTTCGGATCGTCGCGCAGCAGTTCCGAGAAAGCACGGATCGACGTCAGCGGCGTGCGCAGTTCGTGGGTCACCGACGACATGATGTCGTCCTTGACACGGTCGAGCTCCTGCAGGCGCTCGTTCGCCTCCCGCAACTCCAGCGTCGCCGCCGTCAGCTCGCGTGACTTGCGCTCGAGTTCACGACTGTAGGTGCGCAGCTGTGACGCTTCGTCGAGGATATGCATCACTTCCTCGATGCTCAGCGGCTCTTCCTTGGCCACCGAGGCGACCATCACCCGCGCCGAAGCACTGCCAATCGCGCCGGCCAACAGGGATTCGGCGAACTGCACCAGCTTGGCATCGGCCTCGGGCTTTGAGTCGCCGTCGCGACCGTTGCGGCGCGCGAAACCGGCAAACGCCGATTGCGCACGACTTGGGCCAAGAAAGCGCCCGACCAGCTCCTGCAGATCACTGACCTGCGCCCGGCCACGCCAGAGCACTGCCCCACCCTGCCCGGTTTCCGATAGCGCATCGACGAACAGGGTCGCCTGTGTCGCCTCGGCGACCATCGGCGGGCGCAGCAAGGATACCGCGACGTAGGCACCAATATTGGCAAAAAAACTCCAGAACAGGCAGTGCGAAATTTCGTCGATGCCGGTGAGACCAAACAACTGCTGCGGCCGCAAGAGCTCGATCCCGAAAAACCCTTGCGCGAGAAAATCACCGGGAAGCCAACCGGATTTCGCAAACGACGGCAACAGCAAAGTGTAGGCCCAGACCAGAAAACCGGCCGTCAGACCGGCCAGCGCGCCACCACGCGTGCCGCCGCGCCAGTACATGCCGCCGATCAGCGCCGGCGCAAACTGCGCCACCGCCGAAAAACTGATGAGGCCGATGGCGACCAGCGCGTAAGCCTCGCCTGCCAGCCGAAAGTAGAGGTAACCGAGCAGCAGGATGACCACGATGGCGCCACGCCGGATGGCGAGCAGCAAGCCCGAGAGGTCTTTCGACTCGGCGAGCGCGGCACGCTTGTGGCGCAGCAGCATCGGCATCACCAGGTCGTTGCAGACCATGGTCGACAAGGCGATGGTTTCGACGATGACCATCCCGGTGGCCGACGACAGGCCGCCAATGAAGGCCAGCAGCGTCAGCCCTTCCTGGCGCTGTGACATCGGGAAGGTGAGCACCAAGGTATCGGCGTCAACCCCTTGTCCGGCGAAGTGCAGCAGGCCGCCCAGCGCGATCGGCAATACGAAAATATTGATCAACAGCAGGTATAGGGGAAACAACCATGCCGCCCGCTTCAGGTGCGCCTCATTGACGTTCTCGACGACGGCGACCTGAAACTGGCGCGGCAGGAAGAGAAACGCCAGACCGGACAGCACGACCAGCGAAAACCAGCCGCTATAACCCGCCCCGGAGGGAATCGCAGTCATCAGCTTTTGCAGTTCCTGCTGCTCCGCGACGCGGTCAAAAATATCGCCGAAACCGTCGAAAACGCCGTAGGTCACGAACACCCCGACGGCCAGGAAGGCGACCAGCTTGACCACCGATTCCAGCGCAATCGCCGCCACCATTCCTTCGTGGCGTTCGGTGGCATCGAGATGGCGGGTACCGAAAACGATGGTAAAGGCGGCCAGGATCAAGGCAATGTAGAAGCTGATGTCTGCCCCTACGGACATCGTCGCACTGCGGTGCGGCATGACGATTTCCGGATAGCTGAAGAGCAGGCTGACGGTGTTCGAGACCGCCTTGAGCTGCAGCGAGATGTAGGGAATGATGCCCACCACGGCGATGATCGTCACCAGGCCGCCGAGCCCATGACTCTTGCCATAACGGGAGGAAATGAAATCGGCAATCGAGGTGATGCGGTTTGCCTTGACGATGCGAATCATTTTCAGCAGCACGATCCAGCCGAGCGCCATGACCAGCGTCGGCCCCAGGTAAACCGGCAGAAAGCCGATTCCCGAAACGGCAGCGCGGCCGACACTGCCGTAGAAAGTCCAGGTCGTGCAGTAAACGGCCATCGACAGGGCGTAGATGGTCGGACTGGCGATCAGCGAGCGTCCCTGATCGGCGCGCTTGTCGCCCCACCAGGCGACCGCAAACAGCAGCCCCAGATAGAGCAGCGAGACAGTAATCAGTACCGGCGCTTCGAGCATCGCCGCCGCCTACTTGAAGCGCCGTTCGACGGCCCAGGCCATCAAGGCGATGACCAGCGCCCAGGCAGTAAAAATGTAGGCATAAACCAGCGGAATGCCGAAGATCTCGCTCGGCCGGTCGAACAGCGACAGTAGGGGATAATTGAACAGCACGCAGCCGATGAGGAAAGCCGCGATCAGTCGATCACCTGCCAGTATCCTGCGATGCATCTCTCTCTCCCGCCGCGAAAAAGATGGGCCCCGGAAGCGCTCAGCTTGCCAGGCGGCGCCGCGTGCTAACGGTCATGACATGTCGAGATACCCCGAATCATGAAAGCCATGACCGTTCCCCCTCTTCCCCAGACCCTTCTCCCGCGAGGGGAGAAGGGCGCTTCGTGAGTCGCTTGCGCGACTTTCACATTAACCTGCCAACGCTCCATCGTGATTGGGTAGGTGGCATCGTGCATTTGCTAGTCGGCAATTTGCTATTTGCTATTTGGCAGCGGCTATACTGCCCGCCGTCCCCCTTGCCGAGGAAATTGTCCCCATGATCCGCCCCGCTCTCGACTGGCAGCCACGTGCCGCCAGCAAGGCCTACTCCGATATTCGCTACGAATTCGCCGAAGGCATCGCCAGCATTGTCATCAATCGGCCCGAACGACGCAATGCCTTTCGACCGGAAACGGTCGCCCAGCTGATCGATGCCACCCACCAGGCGCAGTTCGATCCGCAGGTCGGGGTGATCATCCTGAGCGGTGCGGGACACGAAGCTTTCTGCTCGGGCGGCGACCAGACCGTACGCGGCGACGACGGCGGCTACCATGATGAGGCGGGCATGCCGCATCTCAACGTCCTCGACCTGCAGATGCAGATTCGCCGTTGCCCGAAACCGGTGGTGGCAATGGTTGCCGGTTATGCCATCGGCGGCGGGCACGTCCTGCATCTGGTCTGCGACCTGACGATTGCCGCCGACAATGCCCGCTTCGGGCAGACCGGCCCGCGCGTCGGCAGTTTCGACGCCGGCCTCGGCGCCGGCCTCATGGCGCGCACCATCGGCATGAAACGGGCCAAGGAAATCTGGTTGCTCTGCCGCCAGTACGACGCCGCGGCGGCGCTGGCCATGGGCCTGGTGAATACCGTCGTGCCGCTCGCCGAACTCGAGGAAGAGACGGTGCGCTGGTGCCGCGACATGCTGAAGCTGTCGCCGATGGCGCTGCGCATGATCAAGGCCGGCTTCAACGCCGACACCGACGGCCTGGCGGGAATCCAGGAACTCGCCGGCAACGCCACCGGCCTGTTCTACATGACCGAGGAAGGCCAGGAAGGACGTAACGCCTGGCTCGAAAAACGGGCACCGGACTTCTCGAAATATCGGCAACGCCCGTAGCGCGATGCGGCGTCAAGTGGCAGCTTCTGCTGATGCTGAGCATTTCCTTCAAGCGATGAAGATCACTAGCGCCGCCGTCCACCCCTATCGACTGCCCTTGCGCGCCAGCTGGCAGACCGCGGCCGGCGGCTTCAGCGAGCGCGAAGGCTGGCTGCTGCGCCTCGATAGCGCCAGCGGCGCGAGTGGCTACGGCGATTGTGCGCCGCTACCGGGAGGCGCTGCGGAAACGCCCGCTGACGCTGCGTCGCGGCTATGTGCGCAGGCACGACGCGTGATCGGCATGCAGGTGATCGACGCGCTTCAGGCCATCGGCCCCGCCCCCGGCGACGCGCCGGCTGCGCGCCTGGGGATCGAAATGGCGCTGCTCGACCTCGCCGCGCAGGCCGCCGGACTGTCACTCGCCACCTACCTGCGCACCACTCAGCAAGGCTTCGAAGCGGCTACCGCAGCCGCCGCGGTGGCGGTGAACGCCGCGCTGGGCAGCATCGACCGGCTTGCCGACGAAAGCGTACGCAGCGCTTGCAACGCGGGTTTCCGGGTCCTCAAGCTCAAGGTCGGCGTGGCCTCGATCGACCACGAAATCGAGCACCTGCGACGCCTCGCCGCGCTCCTGCCGCCGGGCATTCAGTTGCGACTCGACGCCAATCGCGCCTGGAGCAGCACGGCTGCCGAACGCTTCCTGCGCCACTGCGCCGAGCTGCCCATCGAGATGCTCGAAGAACCCCTCGCCGAGCCGAGCCTGGAGCGACTGCTAAGCCTGCAAGCGCAAACGAAGATCGCCATCGCCATCGACGAATCGGCAGAGCTGCTCGACGCCGAGCACCTCCCGGGAAGGCCAGCCGTACGCCGGCTGGTGATCAAACCGACGCGTTGCGGCGGTCTGCTGCCCGCATTCCTGCGCGCTCAGCGAGCGCTCGCTGCAGGCCTGGATTGCGTCGTCACCAGCAGCGTGGAAAGCGCCTGCGGGGTAACGGCGGCCGCGCATCTCGCTGCCGCCATTGGCAATCAACTGGCACATGGGCTGGCGACCTCGCAATGGTTAGCGGCCGATACCGGCGCGCCACCGCTGATCGTCGATGGTCGCCTGCTTCTGCCGCTTCTTGCCACAGGTCTGGGATTCAAGCCCGGCAAGGGCATCGCCTTCGCGCCGATCGCGCGCCGGCCGCTTGCAGAGTGACCTGAACGGCTACCGTGCGTTAGTCGGTCACGCCGCTGCTGGCAATGCGCTGGCGGAACTGGCGCAACTTGGCCTTCAGCTCGCCCGCATTCCCCGGCCCCATGCGCAGCAGGATTTTCTGGCCCGCAGAGCGCGCCTGGAGCGCCGGGTCCGCGTATTCGTAGCGCAACCAGGGCGACGGCGTCTCGCCCGGCCCCTTCACTTCGACCAAGCTCAGGCGAACTGGCTTCAGCAGCTCGGGAGTTGCCAGCAACTGATCGATCACTTCGATCAGCCGGTTGTTGAAGTACTTGCCCGGATAGCCGAGGTCTTCATAAGCCTTTTGCAGCAAGGGGTACATGCGCACGTACAAGGCCACCGCAGCCTCGGTATCGACGGCCGATGCGAAACGCACGAAAGCTTTGTAACGATCGCGGTTGTCGTCGGCAATATAGGTCGCGCCGTCACGCTCGACGACCTGAAAGCGCCCGGGTGCGGGATGCACCGGCCACAGGCGTGAGGCCGCATGGCCACGGGCCAGGTTATCGACCGTCGCCACCACGCGCTGCGCAAAACCGCTGGCGTCCACGAAAGACAGCACCTGCTCGCGGCCCAGCAGGGCCACCAGCGCGTCGCTCACTTCACTGCCGTCATCCGTCAAGGGCGGCAGAGGCTCCGCGAGCGGCGGCGTGATCTCTTCGATGGCATGGTGAAGCGGTACCGGCGCTGGCTCCGGCGCCACCGCTTCCACGGCGCGTGTATTTGGTGCGACCAGCGGAGCCGTCGCTGCGGCTTGTCCTTCTTGGTGTTCTTGCCGTTCCTGCCACCACAGGTAAGCACTTCCGGCGAGGCCCACGAGGACCACTCCGGCAATCAGCGAACGTGACAAATCATTCATCAAGACCTCTCTCTATTTCTGCCTGCGTCCATTCAGGGTGACCACGGCGCAGGCTACTCCAGCGCGCGGGCGCGAACCCGCCAATGTCGTTCGTGCACAGGTGATTCTACGCGTTCGCCAATTACCACGGTACACGCCGGGCTTGCCGTGGCCATGACGCCTGACCGCAACTAGCCGTCGACAGCGGCGACTGAGCGCTCCGCCGCGTCGCCACGCGCTTGCGCGACACCATCGGCACGGAATAAATGCATGGCTTGTGCCGGCAGATCGAAGGCCAGCACGTCATCGATGGCGATGTCATCGCACGCGCTCTTGGCAAGCAGTGGCGTGCTGACGCCTGGCAGTTCGAGATAGACATGGCTGACTTCGCCAAGATGCTCGACGTGGCTGACGCGCGCGCGTTGCGCTCCCTCGCCCAGCAGTACGTGCTCAGGCCGAATTCCCAGGGTAACCGGCTCGCCGACTGCCAGCCCCTGCGGCGACAGCTGCGCTGCGCAGAGCATGCCATGCGCGTCGGCGAGCACCCGCCCGTCACCCAGCGACTGCACCGTCGCGTCAACGAAGTTCATCGCCGGCGAACCGATGAAAGCGGCGACAAAACGATTGGCCGGATGATGGTAGAGCGCCAGCGGTGCACCGGCCTGAGCCACGCTGGCGGCATCATTTCTCCCAGCCAGCGGCTGCAGCAGGACGATGCGGTCGGCGAGCGTCATTGCCTCGACCTGGTCGTGCGTCACATAGACCATGCTCGCCGAACCGAGCGCGCGGTGCAGCCTGGCGATCTCGAGGCGCGTCTGCACGCGCAGCGCCGCGTCGAGGTTGGACAGCGGCTCGTCGAACAGGAACACTTTCGGCTGGCGCACGATGGCGCGCGCGATCGCCACCCGCTGTCGTTGGCCTCCCGACAACTCTTTTGGCCGGCGCTGCAGCAAGCCGTCGAGTTGCAGGATGCGGACCGCGTCGGCGATGCGCCGTTCGATCTCGCCGGCGGGCAGCTTGCGGTGCTGCAGACCGAAAGCCATGTTCTGAAAGACGCTCATGTGCGGGTACAAGGCATAGCTCTGGAAGACCATCGCCACGTTGCGCTGTGCCGGCGGCAAGTCATTGACCAGCACGCCGTCGATCTCGATCTCGCCAGCGCAGGGATCTTCCAGTCCGGCGAGCAGGCGCAACAGCGTCGACTTCCCACACCCCGAAGGCCCGACGAAAACGCAGAATTCGCCCGCCGCGATGCTCAGGTCGATGTCGTTCAACACCGGCGTGTCGCCGAAGCGCTTGCTGATACCGCGCAGCTCGATGCGACTCATCGCCCCTTCCCTCCTTGTACGCTCATGGCCAATCACCTGTTCACCCCTTTCACCCTTTCACCGCCCCGGCCGACAGCCCGGAGACGATGCGCCGCTGAAAGACCACCACCAGCGCCACCAGCGGCAGCGTGACGATCACCGACGCGGCCATGATCCTTCCCCACGGCAATTCGAAGCCGCTCGGCGTGCTGATCAGGGCAATCGCCACCGGCACGGTACGCGCCTCGGTCGACAAGGTAAAAGTCAGTGCGAAGAGGAATTCGTTCCACGCGGCGATGAAGGCCAACAGGCCGGTGGCGACCAGCGCCGGCCAGAGCAGCGGCATGTAGACCCGAAAGACCAGGGTCAGCACGCCGACGCCGTCCATCGCCGCAGCCTCTTCCAGTTCTTTGGGCAGCTGGCGCATGAAAGTCACCAGCACCCAGACGGTGAACGGCAGCGTCAGCACGAGATCGGCGATGACCAGCGCGCCGAGCGTGTCGTACAGGCCGAAGGCACGCACCAACTCGAACATCCCCGACAACACCGCCACCTGCGGCAGCATCGACGCCGACAGGATCAGCATCAGCAACAGGCCGCGGCCGCGAAACTCGACCCGCGCGAATGCCCAGGCGGCCATCAAACTCAGCCCCAGCGACAGGGTGACCACACTGCCGGCAACGAGCAGCGAGTTGAGCAGGTTTTGCGCAAAAGGCTGGTCAGCGAAAACGCCGCTGTAGTTGGCGAAAGTCGGCGCCTCGGGCCACAGCGCCGGAGAGAACAGCCCGCGGCCCTGCTTGAGCGAACTCGAAAGCGCATAGAGCAGCGGGAAGACGGAAACGAAGATGAACAGCAGCGAGGCCACCCAGTAGCCGATGCTGCCCCAGGGAAAGCGACGCTGTCGGGGTGCAGCGCGCGACGGCAATACCTGCGAACCGGCGCCCGCTTTCGCCATCCCATTCACGCCGCCGCGCGCTCAAAAGTCTTGCGCAGCAAGCTCATGGCGACGATGCTCAGCAGCGCGATCATGAAGAACAGGCAAGTCGCGGCGGCCGAACCGTAACCGACCAGGCCGAAGTCGATCAACTGCTCGCGCACGAAGACCGACATGCTCTGCGTGTCACGGCTATTGGAAGTCATTACGTAGATCAGGTCGAAGACGCGCAGCGCGTCGAGCGTGCGAAAGACCATCGCCACCAGCAGGCCGGGCAGGATCAAGGGTAGCGTAATGCGGCGAAAGACCTGCCAGCGCGGCACGCCGTCTACACGCGCCGCCTCGTAGCACTCCAGCGGCACCATCTGCAGCGCCGCCAGGATCAACAGCGCCATGTAGGGTGTCGCTTTCCAGACGTCGACCAGCACGATGCTGAACAGCGACAGCTGCGGGTCGGCAGTCCATGCCAGCGGCACGGTAATCACGCCGAGCGCCGGCAGGTGGTGGTTCACGATGCCAAACTGATCGTGCAGCATCCAGCTCCACATCTTGGCCGAGACCACCGTCGGGATTGCCCAGGGCACCAGCAGGGCCGCACGCAAGAGCGTGCGCAGACGCGACGCCTGGTTGAGCAGCAAGGCCACACCAAGCCCGAGCAAGGTTTCAAGGGTTACCGACAGGCCGCTGAACAGCAAGGTATTGCCGACCGCCTGCCACCACTCCGGGCTGGCCAGCAGGCCATACTCGCCGACGTAGTTCTCCAGGCCAATGAACGCATAGTTGCCAAGATCCGCCAACTCGCTGTCGGTCAGGCTGAACCAGATCGTGCGCACCAACGGCCAACCGCCGACCGCCGCCAACACCAGCAACATCGGCGCCGCCATCCACCAGGCGCGGCGCACGCGCTGCGCAGCCAGGCCTGATTCTCTCAACGCCACGTGCCGCGCCGGCTGACCCGCTGCAGCGATCGATCGAGCCTGCTCAGCGCCTGCTCGGCAGTCGCCTTGCCCGAGAGCGTATCGTGCGCGGCATTCCAGAACTGGTGGCTGACCTGGTTGTAGCGGGCGCCGGTGACCGTGGTCGGGCGTGCAATAGCGCGGGTAAAGGTAGCGAACAGTTCACCCATGAAGGGATTGGCCTGCAGGATCTCCGGGTCCTGGTACAGCACCGTGATCGTCGGGTTGAACGAGCCACGCAGCGCACGCTCCTTCTGCACCGCCGCGCTAGTCATGTACAGCACCAGATCGGCGGCCGCAGCGGGGTGCCGGGAATAATTCGATACCGCCAGAGATTCGCCACCGAGCGTCGCCGCATGCCGCCCCGCCCCGGCAGCTTTCGGCAACACCGCCACGCCGACCTTGCCGCGGATCGCGCTGCCTTCGGCCTGCGCCAGCGCCCAGGCATAGGGCCAGTTGCGCATGAACACCGCATTGCCGGCCTGAAAGACGCCGCGCGACTCCTCTTCGGCATAGTTCAGCACCGCCGTTGGCGAGATACTGCCAACCCAAGCGGCCGCCGTCTGCAGCGCCAGCGCAGCGCGCGGGTTGTCGATGCTGATCCGGCCATCGGCCTCGACGATGGCGCCTCCGTCATGGCTGGCCACCCACTCCAGCGCATTGCAGCTCAGGCCTTCGTAGGCGCGGCCCTGCCAGACGTAGCCCCACATGCGCTCATTGCCGGCCGCACGCTCGCCGTCCTGGATCGTGCGCGCGCTGGCCGTCAGTTCCTCCCAGGTCGAGGGAAGCGGCTGCCCGTACTTCTGCAGCAGGTCGCTGCGGTAGAAAAGCAGGCCGGCGTTGGCGAACCAGGGCATGGCGACCAGTCGGCCCTGGCTGGTGTTGTTGGCGATAAAACCGGGGAAGTGCTGCGCTTCGGCGCCTTTGGCGTAGGGCCGCAGGTCGAGCAGATGACTGCCCAGCAAGCCCGGCCAGATCACGTCGACCTGCAGGACATCGATCTTGTCGGAGCGCGCGGAGAGCAACTGCTGGTACAACGCCAGCCGCTCGCTGGCGTCATTGGGCGGCGTGACGATCTTCAGCGCGTGGCCGGTCTTCCTGGCCCACGCTTCGGCCGCGCCTTTGCAGAATTCAAGCTCCTGGCCAACGCCCGAGCAAGCGATGCTGATCGTGGCAGCATCTGCGGCCCAGGTGCTTGGCATCATGCCGAGCCATGAAACGCAGGCAAAAAGCATGGCGAGGAGAGCGCGACTGGCGGGAAGTGGCATGCGATGTCTCCGGTATTGACAGGCGCCGGTGCGCGCGGCGACTATCAGGTAAACGTCCGTCGTCAGTTGGCAAGCATTGTAGCCGATGCGCCCTCGGCCTCGAATGAGGCTCACCCGCCCGACACCTTGGAATGTTTAGAATGCAAAGCCTGAACAAGCCCGGAACGAGAAAATGAAACTCGATTGGCTGGAGAAAGTGCTCGCGCCCCTGGTCGGACGCGACGAGACCCTGCTGCTGGTTCTGCAGGTGTTTCTCGTAGTGCTCGGAGTAGTGGTGAGTGTGATCGCGAACTTCATCCTGCGCCGCGTGTTTCACCGGATCGGTGCCGATCGCGTTGACCAAGCCGTCGCCGAGATCGCTGGTCGAATTCCTGCGCCGGCAGTGCTTGGGGCTGCGCTTCGATTGCGCCCGGTTACTTTCATGAAAGCCACTTTCAACACGGCGGCAGCGTCCGCCGGCGAAACCTGTTTCACCGGCGCCCGGCTGAGCAAGCGCCAAAACGGGTCCCCGAGCCAATGACTTCTCCCGCTGATTCCTCGAATTCCAGCAGTTCCCTCCGGGAGAATGCCACGCCGAGCGGAACGGCTGCGCGAGCACCGGCGGCGGCAACGCCACAGGAAGTTCTCTGGATACACCGATGGACGCCCAGCCTGCTGTCCTTGCGCGTGACGCGCGACAGCCGATTCCGGTTTACTCCCGGACATTACGCGCGCCTGGGCCTGCCTGACTCCTCGGGCCCGGCCGTATTCCGGCCCCTGTCGATCACCTCGGCGCCGGCAGAGGCGCATCTCGAGTTCTTCTGTACTTTGGTGGCCGGCGGCGCTTTCTCCAGCCTTCTGGACCGCTGCCGGGTTGGCGATCCGGTGCAAGTCGAAAAGGCCAGCTATGGCTTCCTGACGCTCGACGCCCTCGCGCCCGGCCACGACCTGTGGCTGATAGCCAGCGGCTCCGGGCTCGGACCCTACCTGTCGATACTTCGCGACCCGGAGGTGTGGAGCGCTTTCGCCCGCATCGTCGTCGTGCACAGCGTCCGCCGTGCAGCCGAGCTCGCCTATGCGGAAGAACTCGAGCACTTCGCGCAGCAGCGCAGCGCCACGACCGCAGCTGCACGCCTGCACTACCTGCCCGTGGTGACTCGCGAGCCCGGGGTAACGACCCTGTCGCAACGCATTCCAGCCTTGCTTGCGGACGGCAGCCTCGCCACGGCGACCGGCCTAAGCATCGATCCCGAGCACTCGCGAGTGATGGTCTGCGGCAATCCGGAGATGTCCCGCGAGTTGCGCGCGCTGCTCAGCGAACGCGATTTTCGGACCACACGGCGTGGAGTGCTCGGCCAAATGGCTTTCGAAAAATACTGGTAGCGCAAGAACAGGATCGCCGCCATCACCACTGCCCTACCGTACGCCCTTTCGGGGCCCTGGCAGGCTCTGGCGAGGCCATGGCGCGCCCGAGCATTTCCACCAGATCGCACAGGGCAGCGTCAGGCACGGCGTTGGACAGGCAGGATTATCGCCTCTCGCCATTCATTCCCCAGTGCGCCAACAGATGCCAATACTCGGCCGCGAGCGACTTGCCATCCCAGACCCAGACCGCCGGGTCAGATAGTCTGCCCCGAGCCTGCGCCGGTGATTCCCCGCTTCGGTGATTGCCATGCGGTGCCATAGTGAAGCCGATTGAAACGAGATCCAGGTGCAGAGCAGCGACAAGGCGACGATGAACCAGCAGTGCTTCATGAGGCATAACGTAGAAGCTCAGCGGCGCGAAGCCGGCTTGCCAGCGCGAGCATCCCTCTGAAGCGGCGGAGTTAGCGATCATTTTCGTCTCCTCTGATTGAAGCCCATTCCGCCAGGAGCAGCATCTGTATCGAGAACGCCTGTTTGTATGACAACTTCAACTGGCATATTGCCGATGACAAGAGGGGTATTGACCTCGCTGGCGATTCCCTTGTCCCTGTAATACTCAACAGAAAGCAAGTTGGGAGTGCGCCATTTCAGGTTGACGCCATAGGCATTTTCATTGCGTGTTGCGCCGTACACAAACGCTACGCGAGGCTTGCCTTCAATATTTTCACCTTTGGCAACCAGATACACCTCGTAGCCGAATGATGTTGTCGCTCCACCGTTTGTTTCAACCAGAACGGTATCGATGTTTTCGACCGGAGAAGCCACTCTAAGCACTTCTTCCCGGTTCCTCCAGAAGTCTTCTTTGGGGCCAAAATGTACGCCAGCAACAAATACAAGCAACAAAGGAATAACAACAATCGCGATTGGAACACCAAGCCCAACCAAGACAAGCTTTGAGAGATGGGAAGCGAGTGGGTGCATGATCATTAACGTAGAGCTAACCGGCGCTGTGCGGCTTTATCGCGCAGCGTCCAGCGACCGAAGGCAGCGAGACTGACCGCCGGGTTGGGCGTCATTTCCAGAAGCGCCACCAAGGCTTCGAATCGGCAGACGAGGACATCTTGCGGAGAACTTCGAAGCCTTCGTAGTCGACGCCAGGAATGTCTTCATCGTGCTTGAAACCGATAACTTCTTTGGCCGCGTCTAACGGGATGTCGAAGTAATGGTCAACCCCAGCCTTTTCGCCACCGTCCGCTTCCTGTGCTTCCTTGTGCTCCGCAGCCATGGCTTCAAACCCGCGCGGCAGGATGCCAGAAGTCTTTAAGTTAATGGGGCCATTTTCACCGACATGTTCCGCACGCCACACCTGATTGCCGCCGGCCCAATACTCGGCGGAGCTGAACATCACATGCTCCTCGATTGAGCAAGCAACCACAGCCAACGAACAGGCCAGTCTGTGGGCACCGTTCAATTACCGCTGAATAGATTTTCGTGGCAGACTCCAAAATAGATGCGAAGCATGATTATCATTCCATGCTCTATAATAAGCAACCGCTCAGCATCTGCGCCCCGCGTGCCTGGCACGATGCCAAACAATGAAGCACAGGCAAAAAGCATGGCAAGGGCAGAGCGGTTGGCGGCAAGTGGCATGCGACGTCTCCGGTATTGACGGGCGCCAGTGCGCGCGGCGACGATCAGGCCGGAGCCTGTCCTCAGTTGGCGAGCTTTGCAGCCCATGCGCCCAAAGGCTCGAATGACGGCCGGCCGGCAGAGCGCGTCAGGACGCAACAAACGCAACGGGGGCTGTCCGAGCCCCCGTTGCGCCATTGTCGCCGGAGACTAGCTCAATAGACGTCGTGCTGGGTGTTGAAGACGTTGAACTTGCCGGTCGGCGTGATCAACTCCGGATCCTTGATCACTGCGTTCAGCTTGCGCGTCTTGTCGTCAACGACGACCAGCGCCGAGTTCTTGTCCTTGGCGCTCCACACCGAGAACCAGACCTCGTCGCCGGCCCTGTTGTACTCGGGCTGCACGATCCGCCTGGCGCCATCGTCTCCGAGGTCGGCCCAGTCGCCGATCGGCAGGACTTCATATCCCTTGTCCAGGTTCTGGATGTCAAAAACCGCAACCGACTGACTGATCTTGGCTTCCGGATTGAGCGGCGTATCGACCCACAGATTGGTCGATTTGGGATGCGTCTTGAGTATCGACGACGGCGATCTTGTTCGAGGCGTTGGCGGCGACCATGAAATAGCGAGAGCCAACGCTCAGCCGCCGGCGGGTGGGCGTGGCCGTCGCCAGACGGCCGTCAGCGTAGTGAGTTTGGCGCGTGGCGAGAGACGTTCGTCGGACAGCGCTTCGAGAAACTCCGAGAGCGCCTTCGACTTGGCGATGGCGAAACCGGTGAGCAGTGCCGACGGCACGGCGACCAGGGCAAACAGCGCCAGGCGGTCGGCGAAGGGAGCGTGCGTGGCGTCGAGCAGGTTCATTCCGAGAACGCCGGTGGTGATCGTCGCGATCAGGCCGGCGGTGGTCACCACGGTCAGGCGGACGACCGTATTGGACTGCCGGCGTAGGCTGTCGCTGTCGAGGTACTGGCTCATGTCATGAATTTCCTCGCGCAATTCGGTATACAGGCGCTCGGTGCCCAGGTGTTTTCTGGTCAGCTTGAACATCGAGCGAGCCTGGGCCTGGTCGGAAATCTCGTAGAACCAGTAGCGATGGGTGAAGCGCAGGAAGACTTCGAGGATCTGCCGAATGGCACGCTTGAATTCCTTGACCGACTCGGCCTGGCCGATGCGGAGGTGATTGAGCGCTGTCACCAGGCGATCGGAGAGCATCAGCAAGGCAGCCTTGTGAAAGTGCGGAATCAGGGCCAGCAGGAAGAACTGATGTCGAAACTGCCCGAGCAAGCCGTCCTCCAGGCCGCAGAAGTAGGCGTCGCGGGCACTGCCGACCATGACTACCGCGTGCCCGCAGGAGAGCTGGCGGCTCCCTGGCTGCTCGGCGTGCGGGTGCCAGTAGCGGTCGTAGCAATAGCGTGCTTCGAAACCGTCAAGCGGCAGCTCGGAAGCAGGCGGCGCGCCAATCTTCCCCGGTCCGGTGACCAACACCAGACGGGCAAAGTCGTCACGGCTGAGGGCGCGCGGGTCGTCCATCGCCAGGTAGGCGAGGAGCGGCATGCGGTGATACTCGATCTGCCGGTAGCGCACCAGGCCTTCCTCGTCCGAGTGATGCAGCACCAGTGGTCGGAGCAGAAACTCCCAATGCGAGGAGATGCAGGGGACGCGGAAGCGCGAGACGAAAGTGAGGTACTTGCTGCGTTTTTCGTAATCCGAAGCGGCCAGCACCCGGCCGTCCGGCGCGATCCATTCGCAGCGCTTCAGGCAGTGACTACCGCTGCCATCGTCGTCCCAGGACGGCGGATAGGCCCGCCCGAAGCGGTACAAAGTGTCGTGCACCTGCCGTAGTTCGAGGTCGTCGGCGAAAATCTCGACGACCAGAATGAGCACCTCGATGTCGTAGAAGAAATAGAGGTCGAGGTGCGCGATATCGAAATCGATCGGTTCGTCGCGGTCCTTGTAGTGCATGCGCACTTTGGCCACGTCATGGCGGCGGAAGATGCGGATCGGCGATTCGTCGTCGCGCGCATTGCTTCCTTTCTGGCCATCGCCTTCGCCGTAGAGAAAGCGCTGGACGTAAGGCAGGAAGGTCACGAACTCGCTGTAATGGCGCTCGTGAAACTGTTCGGGGTCGCCGCTGAACTCGTCGGCCAGTTCCCGCCACGGGTTGTCGGCATCGGTCCGATCGAGCAACTGACGATGGTTCTGGAAAGGTCCGCCATCGGCCAGCGGCATCAGTTGCAAGGGCCACATCAGGATCTGCCGGAAATGGCGGACCCGCTGGTCAGCAGGCCGCTCTCGCGAATCTTCGACTTGACCTTCTCGGCCTCGTCGGGCCGAACGTAGTTCTCGCTGAGAATCCGCTTTACATTGACCAGTCCGGCATCGATGGTCGCCTGATCATCGGACGCGCAGTACATCCCGAGCAGGTATTCGAGGACGTAGACGGGAACGTTGGCCCCTTCCTTGATGAGCTTGGTCAGATCCTTGCGCACCACCTTGCCGGCGAAATGCCGATTCAGCAGGGCATCGAGATTGGTGTCGTTCTCGGGGAGTTCTTCAGTCATCATCGGTTTCTAGAAGTCGTTGGCGAAGGCCAGGTCCACCTTGAGCGGAATCCGGATCACTTCGACCCTGGTCTGGGTGTCACGGGCAATCAGGAAATGGTCTTTGCTCTTGTCGTATTGACCGGACTTGATGGTCAGGATCACCGAGCGCTTGCGCTCGTCCATCAGGCCCGGAGCTGCTGTCGAAGGTCAGCGACTGTTCGTCGCTGATCATGGTCTCCCCGTCTCGCAGGGAGACCAGCACCGATCTTGCCAATACCCGTTCCGAAACCGGTTCGGTCTGGATGAATTCGAAGCGCTGCTTGTTGGTGACCACCTTGTTCGACGAGCCCAGCAAGCTGAATTCCACCGCGCGCGTTTTGGCCGACTGGTTTTCACTCTCGCGCAGGGTGATCACCGGGATGACGATCTCCTGCGGCATGGCGCTGCCATGAACGAAACGGGCGCCGCCGGCAAAGTGAAAGCGGGCAGCGCCTTTGGGCACCCAGAAATCCATGCTGCCTTCACCCGCCGTCGTCCCCGCCGTGACGGCCGTGTTGCCGCACCACGCCTGGCTGCTCTCGCCGATCCCTTGCCCCAGCAGATAGCGCTTCTTCGCCCGTAGCGTTCCTGCCGGCTTGTCACTGAGTGTGGATTATCCGCCCCGTCGAGCGCCGACTCCTGGTAGAGAAAGCCGTGATCGGCCGTGATCAGCACCAGTGACCCATTGAGGCTATTGACGATGAAGCTCGCGAGCTGATTCAGTTCCGCCAGCGTCTGGGCAACGGCGTCGAAGGTCTGCCCCTCCGAGCCTTGCTTGTCCCCCAGCATGTCGATCCTGTCGTGATAGACGTAGATCACCCGGTGGTCGCGAACAAATTCCCGGCCCTTGTCCTTGCCCATGGCCAGCAGTTCATCGGCCTTGACGGCAAGGCCCTGATACTTGCCGAGATGTGCGCTACGCTGCTCAAGCGTGGAAACCACGGCATCGTCGGCCATCACGTCGAGATTGCTGTTCGTCCTGTAGGCCAGCGTATGGTGCGGCAACAGCGACGCCATGCCGAGCGCGGTATAACTGGGCAGCACGCCGAGCATGGGCTGTCAGGGCCGCCTTGAAGCGGCTCTTGCCATTGATGTCGCGAACCAGTTCTTCCGCCGCCTCGTAGCGGAATGCATCGGAGATCACGACAAACACCCGGCGGATCCCCGCATCCAGATGCGCCATGACGTGTGTTCGAAGAAGTCCGGCTGATTGACCCAGGCAGCGACCTTCCAGCTCGACAACAGGCCGTCCTTGCCTTCCAGCACCTTGCTCCAGGCAGACCCCAGCTGCGGCACGAACCAGCCCGAATAGGCGCTCTCGATGCGCTCACGAAGCTCGTGCAGCAAGGCCCAACCCATCGGCTCGACACCATCGGCGGCGTGGTTGATCTGGCGATAGAGTTGATCGAAGCGGAACAGCTCGGTCTGGTACGCCGCCAATCCGGCCTCGGCGGTGGCGAAACCGAAGCCGGCGCTGAACTTCTCTTTCAACTCGAAGAAAGAAGCCGCTGCTTCCAGCGCGTCGTAACACGACGCCAGGGCGCGTGTCGTGGCGCTGGAATGCGCCAACAGCTTGTTGGCCCAATGGCCGTCGCGACGCCGGGCAATCAATCCGCGCAGGGTATCCATGTCGGCGCCGGCACCAGCGATGATGCGGCCCTTGAGGTCCTGGATGATGCGCCGCTCGACTTCCTCGAAAGTCATCGTTTCCGCCAATGATTCAGCGGATAGCCCGGCAATCACAGCGCTCAGCCCCAGTTCGCGAGCCACCGTGCCGGACAAGGCATCGTAGCTGGCAAAGTGCTGCATGTGCGAGCGCCATCCGGCAACAAAGACCGAGGCGTTTGCCGCGCGTGCCTTGTCACTGATGATGAAATGCGACAACTGCGCCGGACAGGCACCGCTGACGGTTCGCGAAAAATCCGTCACCAGGATCCGGAACAGGAAATCCCGCAGCGTCGGCGCGGCATCGCGATAGCCCATCTCCTGCTCAACCAGGACCCAGAACGAATCCATCAGGTCGTTGGCGACGATGTCGGAGCACGCTTTCGGTTCGGCATCGAGATTGGCGACGCCGTCCTGCACCAGGGCAGAAAAAAGACGCAGGAGGATGGCAGGAAGATCCGGTTGCTCGGCTTTGCCAATACCGCGATCATCTTGCGGTCGAGATCCCCGGCGCCATCGTTGGGGGCGACCCAGCGCTTGAGGCGGTCGACGCGGTCCCTGGATTTGAGGAATTTGGCGCGCTCTTTCAGGTGCGCTCGCAGTTGCTGCGAGTTCAGGCCGAGATCCTCCAGCAGGATCGACGCGTTGTCGGCGTGGAAGCTCTTGCTGCGCAGCCGGATGTCCAGCAGCCAGTCGTGGCAAGGTCGGGAACCGGTTTGGCGCTGTAGAGGAGGAAGCTGGCCAGCGGCGCTGCGCGCTCGAGTTGGAGCTTGATGGCCAGGGCCGGCAGATCGTCGAGATAGAGCAGTTCGACAGCGTCGGGCAGGAGATTCTTGACGGAGAAAGAGAACTCGCCGTCGGCGTCGTGCCAGAAGACAATCGAATGACTGGAGAACGCGGTGGCGAGCGCGTCGGTGATGCGTTGCTGGCTCATGGGATTCCCGCCGTAAAGTGCCAGAGCCGGGAATCATTGGGGGCAACACCATAGCAATTGTGCAACAGGCCGTTGCACAGATCGGTGTCGGTAGCTTCACTCATTACCTGAGCCCTCCGGTTCAAGCTTTTTCTGAGTTCGACCACTGCGGTACACCAGAGCGCTCAAGCGGTATTTCTGGGTAGGACTTTTTGGTGATTCCGGCTGGGTCATTTCGACCAACCCGGCGTTCAGCGCGGGCAGCAGATAGTTCGCAGAAAACGTCGGTCGATGCTGCAACGCCAAGCGCTCCATCGCCTCGCGCGTGCTGAGCGGCCCTTGCTTCAGGCATTCAAGGAAGCGTGCTACTTGCTCGGTTACTTGCTCGGTTACTTGCTCGGTTACTTGTTCGGTCACTTGTTCGGTCACTTGTACCGGGCGGATCGCTTCGGCCAGATGCACCACCACGCGCAAGCGCATGCCCACTTCAATAATTTCCGGCTCAGGCAAGCCCTGCGCTGCCGCTTCACTAAAAATTCGTCGCACTCCGCTGCCCCACTGCTCGATCAGGTTCAGTTCCCGGAACACGCGGGCGATCACATGGTTACGGATCTTGGAGATGCCCTGGCGCATGTCCTCTACCGTCATTCCAGCCAGCAGAATGCCGGGGTTTTCGATTTCGATGCGGTCATCAAAAAAGGCAACACGAATTGGAGCACCGCGCTGCGAGTAGTCGGCATGCACCAGCGCATTGATCACCGCCTCGCGCAGCAAGATGAGCGGGATGCTCCAGACATCCTTTCGCCGGGTGTCAGAAAAGTCAGCGCCGCGCATGGCGTGCTTTTTAAGGAACAGCATGATGCTGTCCACCGCCTGCGGCAGTGGGTCATGGATGTCGATGTGGTCAAAGATAACCGTCTTGTCCGTGCCCACGAAGCGACCGCACTGCACCCAGGCATCGGAGAAGTGCTGGGTGCGCTGCTTGCCAAACAACAGCACCGCGCCCTTGGTCGGCACTAACCTGCCCTGATACGGCGTAAGCAGCCTGAGCGTGCGAAGCGCCTGGTCGTCAAGATCATTGATACCCTGAAACAGTCGCTTGGCCGCCACCAAATCCAGATCGTCCAAGCCCAAGTCGGGCATGGGCAGCTCGTCAAAGGCTACGCCCTCCGCTGTGCGACGCAGTTCGTCAGTCAGCGCCTGATCCGCCTGCCGACTGGTCGAACCAAGTCGCACAAGACACCATGCTCCGGCCCCTCGGCCTTGAGCCAATGCGGGCGCGTGCCGCTGACAAACACCTCGACCACCAGCAAGGTCTTGCCATCCACGGTGATCATTTCCACATTGGGCACCAGGCGCGGCGCAATGCTATCGGCAATCAGACTACACAAGCGCTCTTCGTCATCCAACGGATTGGCCACGCCAATTACTTGGTGGTCATCGGCCACGCCGATAATCAACCGCCCACCGGCTGTATTGGCAAAGGCCACCAGGGACTTCAGCAAGGGCTTAGGCGACGAGAGGTCGCGCTTGAATTCAAGCGTTTTTCCTTCGGGTCGAGATATAAGTTCGTCAATCATTCCGGTTTGCCCATTCTGATTCGCACTCATCGTGTGGCAATCTCAACCATGTGACTTGCCTCTATCGCCATGAAGTCAAAGGTGTAAGGGTCTTTGAGGGTTTGCTGGGCGAGGTCAGACTGTGGTGGTGGCAAGGTGCGGGAGAAGTTGGTCACCGCCTTGCCGCTGCGGGCATACAGATTTGACTTGAGTTGCAGTGCAAGCACATCACGGCTCCAGCCTTGCTCAAGGGTTTGGGTGATATAAAAACCGGCTTCGGCCACACTGCTGCACTTGGTGAAAATCAGGATGTTGTGGCCCCAGGGGATTTCCATCAGCAACGCAGAAAGCCGGCTTTCAGACCCTGGCCAAGGCGTATCGCGCAATTTGGCAACAGCCTGTTGCCAAATTTCAGGATCGCAGTAGAAGCGAAAGAAAGCCCGGCAGTAGCGCAGATTCTTGGATGAAAAGCCGCCGATCTCCGGGAAGGCTTGTCTCAAGTCGTGACTGAATGCGTCGATGAATCCGCTTCCCCATTGGGCATGAGATTCCCGATCAACAATCTGTGCCCCGATTTCGTAGTAGAGCGAAATCAACTCCCCATTGGCGGCCAACGCGACTTTCATTCGTGTCGCATGGATTCTCTGCTTGATGGTCTTGAGCCAGTCCTGGTAGTCGGCCAGCACCGCGGGCGGGCGAGTCAAGGGGGGCATGGCGGGGTCACTCATCGTTCGCACCTCCGGTCACCACCTTCACCTCCGCCAACAGATCGCCGAACTTGCCGTAATTGACCTTCACGCCGTCATCGAGGTCGAGCGTTATCCGCATGTCTGCGTAGTGGCGGAGCTTTTCGTCGTAGGCGAGCAGTTCGACGTGTTTCTTTTTGAGCGATTCGATCTGCTTGGCGATCCTGTTGCGGGCGGCGGTCGAGCTGGCTGCGTCGCGGTCTTTTTCCAGCATTTCGATGCGCGACACCATCTTGCCGGTAAGCGGGACGACGTATTCGGCACGCATGCGGGCGAGCGTGCCTTCGTGGTAGCGGTGCAGGTAGACCAGGGCCTGGAAGCCGCCCTGTTTGCCGCTGGAGAAGAGCCAGTAGATTGGGCGCTTTTTGTAGGTGGAGCAGTGGTCCTTGAAGAACTTGTCGGCGAGGTAGCGGCGGATGGCCTCGCCGGGCGCTTCGCTGGCTTTCGCGCCCAGATTGTCGGCGAGAAAGGCCATGTTCTGGTCGAGCTTCTCGACGCCCCAGGTGGCGCGCAGGAATTCGCGCACACGGTAGGCGGCGGCGTCCTCGAACCAGAGTTCGTCGGTGACCGGCACGATGCCGTCGGCGTCGGCCGGGAAGGTCCTGTAGCGCGTGGCATCGAAACCGACGTTGCCGGCGTGTGCGTAGATCAGGCCGGGCTCATCCAGGCTGTAGCGACCCATCATGCAGCCGATGGCGTAGGAGACCAGCTCCTCCATGCTGTCCTGGCGGAAGCGGGTCCACTGCTCGTCTTCGCTGAGCTTGCCGCCGTAGCGGTAGGCGGGGTTCACCGTCAGGGTGATCTGCGCCAAGGGGACGTCGGGGGCGAGTTCGTCGGCCAGGCCGTAGGCGTCGATGAAGAGGCGGTTGTTTTCCTCTTCGAGGCGCTTCATCTCGGCGATGGTGGCGCGGTTCCGGGTTATCCAGGCGGTGTAGCTGGATTCGAGAGTGGGGGTGGGGGTGGTGGAAGCTGTCAGGATCGGGAAGGATTGGAAGTCCCAGGAGCGTTCGTAGGCGTCCCAGTCGATGCGGGTCGCGCAAATGGATCTCGCAGCGTTTGCTTGGAGTGCTTCGGAACTACCATTGATCGCGAGAATGGGGAGGCCGCTGATGTGGCCGCTCTGGAAATCGAGAGTCGGCGCGACGAGTCTGAGGAACGCTGGAGTCAACTTCGAGTTCAAGAAGGCGGCAAGCTGAGTCTGACTTAGGCTCTTCGTGAAAATGCACGGTCCCGTAGACTCGAATATGAATCCATCTCCGAACGAACGGAATGCGGGTAGCGAACTGGACACACGGGTCCACGTTAGCCCCGGGCGCAAATAGTTGTGAGCGTTCCTGAGGTTTGACCCAGGAGAATCCCTGAGTACGCGTCCATCGTCTAGCCAATCGATAACGTAGTCATGATTGCCGTACCATTTCCGGTATGGCCCGCCCTTCAAGCAGGGGACCCATCGCGGCCCGCGGCCTGGCTCAAACCAAAGCCTGAGGAACGACTCATTGTCGCCGGTATCGAGGCCCTTTCCGATATCTGCAAAGGACTGCAACGGTTTCGACTCGTCGTATATAGACCGCACCCGATTACTTGCCCAGTAGGCGATTGGGCTACCCGGAAGCTTGCTGAAGTCACGAGAGTCAAGTGCGAATTCAATTTCAGGGTTGCGGGCTAGAAAAATCTGCCCCTTGTCGGCCGACTGAGGTGCACTGTTGAGATCAATGAACGTGCCAACGAAGTCCACCGGCCGATGGTTTGTGATTGAGAACACTGTTGCCTGAGCAATCTTCGAGTTCATCGATGGAAAACTGTTGTATCCAATCTGTGCCATCGTCGTGATTGTCTTCTGCTGGAGCATTCGCTCTCGCATCGCTTGGAATGACGACAAGAACATCCAGTTCTGCATCGTTACCATTGCGTTCCGACCAGAGTTCTTCGCTAGTGGGTAGCTGCGCTCTATGAAGCACGCGAAGAGATCTTGCTTCGCGTCTGGGAAGTGGTCCTGGGTGAACGTCTTCACCACGGAGTTCATGCCCTTGCTCCCCATATACGGCGGATTCGCCACCACCGCGTCGTACTGCGCCGCCAGCAACTTAGCCTGCCGCACCAGCGGCCCCAACCGCTTGAGCGCATCCGCCACAAACATGTCCTGGCTGGTCGCCTCGCTCAGCTGCTTCAGCGCCGGCAGCTTCTCCGCCAATCCCTCCGGCACCTGAATCAACGACCCAAACGTCGTCGCGTGCTCGAACAGCCGCTTCAGCTCCGTGAGATCCCCCGGCTTCAGCCCGTAGTCCGGAAGCTCCACCCCCTTCGCCAACCCCTCCGCATCGAAGCCCGCACTATCCACCAGCGCCATCACATTGAGCTTCACCCCCCGCTCAAACAGCCGCCGGTCATCCGCCCGCCCCTTCATCATCAGCGCAAAGCCCGTCAGCTGCGCCGCCCGCTCGTCGATGTCGAGGCCGAAGAGGTTCTTCTCGAGGATCAGCTGCGCCACATCCCGCTGCCGATAGCCGCGCTCCAGGTAGATGGCCTTGAAGAGCTCATAGGCCTCGACCAGGATGTGCCCGGAGCCGCAGGCCGGGTCGATGAGGGTCAGCTCTTCGGGGTTGAGCTGACTGGGCGTGATGGCCGCGAGCTGCGCCTTGACCTCGTCGGTCTGCTCGGCGGGCTCGATGTAGTACGCCATCTGCCCTTTGAGCGGCGAGTCGGGATAGGTCGCCAGCCACTGCGCCCCCAGCGAGTTCTGGACCATGTACTTGACGATCCAGTTGGGCGTGAACAGCTGGGTGGCTGCGGGAATGTCTTCCGAGGCCACCACCTTGCCGATGACCTGGTCCTTCTTCTCCGAGATGTAGAACTGGTAGAGCCAGCCGATGATCTCGATTCGCCCAGTCGTCTTCCGGGATCTCATCGACCAGCGAACGATCAGTGAATCGGTGCGGATCAGGTTGTCGGGCAGCAGCAGTTCGGATTCGTCGTCGATGCGCTCGAAGAGGAAGGGCATGGCGCGGGAGAGTGCGTTGCACTGGGCGACCAGCAAGAGCCGATAGAGTTCGCCGTCCTTGTTGCCGGCGAGTTTGAGGTCGGCGATCCGGGCGGCGTTCAGGCCCGGCAGCACACCAACGAGTTCGGTGGCGTGGGCGAGGATTTCCGGCAAGCCGCCTTCCCGGCTCGACAGCGCCCGGTAGCCGTGGCTCCAGATAGTCGTGGATCTCCATGTAGCGCAGCGCGGCGAAACGGTTGAACCAGGTGTAGGCCACCGCCTCGATGGTGTGCGCAAAGCCGTCCTGGTTGATGCGCTGATCAGGCGTTCGCGCTGCTGATGCACCTTGGCCGGCCATGCCTGCCCGGCGATGACGACGATGTCGCCCTTTTTCTCGCTGGCGGCGATGTCGAGCTTGCCGCCTTTCGCAGACAGTCCGAAGGTTGGCGCGCGCCTGAACGGCGGCGATGAAATCCCTGCGGGCTTGCGGGGCGTAGGACTTGAGCTTGGCGGTGTTCATGGTTTCTTCTTATTGGATGCGTGCGCGCTGGCCGGCCTTGATGGCGGCGAGAAGTTCGGACTTGAGTTTGGCGACGTAGCTTTCGACCTCGGCTTCGGTTTCCAGATAGATCGTCGGTGAAAGCTCTGCGGCCCGAATGACTTTCACGGGTTTCGGCGCTGCGTGCTGGCGCCGGTCGTCAAGACCTTTTTCGTCGTCGTGCCTCCGGAATCCTCTACACCGTTGCGGCTTCTGGCTGGCCGATTCGATGATCAGCATCGCATCGTCGAGCAGGTTGCCGCCTTGGTCCTGAAAGTAGAGGATCTTCGGAATGCTGGACAGAGCAGCGACCTTCGTCTTCAGCTCCTGCAAAGGCTGCAGAGCCTTGTTGCGCAGAGCCGCTGCTGCCTGAACCTGATCGAGAGATTTCATGACCTCGGCGATCCTGGCGTCGATCGAGTTGAGGGCGCGTTCGCGGCGCTGCTGAGCCGCGGTTTCGTTGGCGGCCTCGACCGTCTTGATCAGCGTCGCGACGCGGGATCTGGCCGTAGGGCGTCGGGTTGTCGCGTATCGACTCCAGGTCGGCCAGTGCGGTGGCGACAGCGGGAAGCTTGAGCAAGACGTCGCGATTGTCGGCAAAGCCGGTCAGCGCTTCGAGCAGCTTGCGCCAGGTGGGCAGCTGGGTTTTGTAGAAGCTGACGACATCATGGATATCCTCGCTGGTGTCCAGCCAGTCGCTTTTCGCGCTCAGCAGGGCCTCGATGAACTCGAAGGCGTCACGGATCGCGAGCTGCTTGCCGATGCGGGTGATGGCCGTGTCGATCACGTCCTTGCCAGGATGGTGCCTGGCCGATGCGGTCTGGACGTAGCCCTTCAGCTCGGCCTGCCAGTCGCCGAGGGCAGCACGGTAATCGGCCACCAGCCCGTCCGCGTCTTCGCGGGCAGATCCTGGCGAAGATGTCCTTGTAGAGATCCCGCGCCCGCTTGAGCGACTCGGGCATCCGGAACCTTCTTCTTGAGGATCGAGACCTGCTTGAAGCGGACCGACTTGGTCAGGGGTCGACGGCGCTCTTCGGGTCGAGATCGTCGCCTTCGCACATCAGCTTGATCTCGCCGGCCATGAACAGTCGGGCGACCAGCAGCACCACTTCCCATTCCGGCTTCCAGCCCCAGGGGATGCCGGTAAAGCGATCGACGACGTCGGAGAGCAGCACGCGCTCGGCTGCTGGCCTTGAGCTGCAGGTACTCGCGCAGTTCCTTGATGGCGAGGGGGTTGCCTTCTTCGCCGTCGAGGCCGAGCCCCTGCTGGCCGATGGTATCGACGGCCAGCACGGCCTTGATCTCGGCGATGGGGTCGGCCTGACGTACCTTGAGATAGGGGAGCTTGGTGTAGGTGTTGGCGATCAGGTAATTGACCAGCTCGTCGAGCAGCGTGCGCGGGCTGGCGGCCTTGATCTGCGGTTTCTGGCCGAGCGCATAGCAGTCGCCGGTGAGCATGAGATCGCCCAACTGGGCGAGGATGCGGCGACGGCGTTCGCGGTTTTCGTCCTTGCGGTCCGACAGGATGCGTTTGAGCGAGGCGGCAGCGGTGCTGGCCTTGGGGCTGTCGATGTACTTTTCGATCTGCAGGTAGAGGCTCAGCTCGATGTCGAGCCGATCGCCTTCGGCGGTCCGGATCAGCGCCCGGCCGCCCGATTCCGAGCTGCGCAGAATGCACTTGGCTTCGCTGAGCAGTTCGTAGTCGTCGCCGAGCGGCGTGGCGATTTCAAGGCTGAGCGGATGGCTGGCGTTCTTCCAGGGCGCGCCGTCGAGCAGGCGGTTGAATTCGTAGTCGGCCTTGGTGAGCTTGTGGCGCACCTTGGTCTGTCCGCCGAGGATGTCGTCGTAGATCAGTTCGCTGAGCAGCCGCCATTTTTCGTTGGCGGAGACTTCGACATGGCCGATCTCGCGGGCGACGTCGCGCTCTTCGTTGGTCAGGAAGAACCAGAGGTCGCCATTGCGGCTGATCAGGCGCTGCCTTTCGAGTCGGGCGAGGCTTTCCTGGATGCGGCGCTTGAGCGCCAGCTTGTCGGCGTCGATTTCATTGACGCAAAGCGTGGCGAGGTTGTCGATATTCGGTTTGACGATGTCCGGAATGTAACGGATCAGGAACATCGCCTTGAGCAGATCGGACGTCGTAGGGTTCGAGCGCGGCGTTGCCCGGCGCTTCGTCGATCGAGCGCTTGGCCGTGGTGTCGATGAAGCTCTCGATCGAGGGATAGAAGTCGTAGAGCGGCACCAGCGCATCGATTCCCCGGTCGGCATTGCGAACGGCGGCGGACTGGAAGGCGTCGAGCAGCGAACGCTCGCCTTTGGAGAGGTGCTTGCCGGTAGCGCCGACCTTGCGGATCGATTCGAAGATCTTCTGGAGCAGGGTGAACTGATAGGGGGCGAACGGGTAGCAGGCGACGAACTCCGCCGCATCCTTGTAGCTCTTCATGGTGACCGAGTTGCCGACGAAGGCGAGCTGGTTGTTGATGATGTCGCCCTTCTGTTCGAAGCGGTCGCGCAGGGCGACGTGGGCGGCTTCGGTCTTGGCGAGGAGACGCTCGCCGATGACCTCGTCGGTGTTGGAACTGGCCAGCGACAGACGGGTGTGGAAACGCCCCTGAATCTTCGAGAAGTCCTGCGACCTGGCCTTGTTGGCTTCGCCGATGGCGGCGTCGATGTCTTCCTGGCTGGTGACGATGACCCACGCCCGCCCCTGGCACAGCGTCCCCAGTTGCTCGGCGATGGTCTGCAAGGTGAGCATCAACTGCGTGTTGTTGCCGATGAACTGGCCGACTTCATCGACCAGAAAGACGATCCGGTGCCCGGCCGGCTTGCTGTCGAGATAGTCACGAATCAGCCTGGCGAGCCCTTCGATATTGATCCGGTAGGTTTCGCGCGCGTTGTCGAACCAGGCCGCGGCGGAGTCCTCGCTTTGCTTGAGGGCCTTGGCCAGGGCATACACCACGTCGTCGCGCAGGAAATCGACGGCGTCGCGTTCGGCGTCCCAGGTGGAGCCGTTCTGTCGGCGAAGGCAGCTTTGAACGTTTCGTAGGCGTCCCTTGCTGACCAGGTGACGCTCCATTTCGGCCACATGCGGCGCGTCGCCGCTGTAGCCGAGCTTTTCGTTGAAGACGCGCAGAAAAACCTGCAGGATGACATCGCGCTCATCCTTGCTGTCGGCCTTGGCGTCGATGTTGAACAGGATCACATCGGAGCTGCCCCGCACCGCGCGCTGAACATCCGCGAGCAGCATCGCGTCCTTGATCTTGTGCTCGTCGAAGAACTGCGCCGCCCGCTTGGTCGTGCCGTCCTTCGGGTTGACCGCTTCGATGTTCTCCAGCAGGTAGGAGAGGATCTTGATGAAGTGCGACTTGCCGGAGCCGAAGAAGCCCGAGACCCAGACGGCCATGCGCGCCGAGAGCACCGGGTCTTTCGGGTTGTCGGCGGCAGCGAGGAAGGCGTCGAAGAAGCGGCGGAAGTATACGCCGTCAATTGCTTGGTGACGACGTACTCGTCGAGTTCCTGCCAGATGCTCTCGGCGTCGCGCTGGTCAGCCTTGATCACACCATTGATCGGGCGGTCGATCGGCTTGGTGAAGAGGTCCCTGATTTCATTGTTGGTTGTTCCGGGGAGAGGGTTCAGGCAACGAGACGGAAGGCGCGGTAGTAGTGGTCGTCTTTCAAGCGGCTGAAGAGGCGTAGGAATAGCCGTCGTACTTTCCGGGATAGAACATCACCAGCGGCTTGTCCTTCATGTGGGCATGCAGCGCCGAGAGCAGCGTGTGGGTGCGGAGCATCGGATAGGCGGCGCCGACGTTCCAGAGAATGAGCAGGTCCAGTTCGGCGATGTCGTGCTGGGCCACCAGCCGCCTGGCGAGCTTGTCTTCCTTGAGGACACGGCGCAGCGATTCGAGTGTCCTGGCGTCACCTTGCGTGCGCTGCATCTCGATGACCTTGTCGAGCAGCTTGCGCTCTTCGAGCAGGCCGATCACGAGGTCGAAGAGATTGACCGCCGTCGACCCGGATCGTCGGCTGATGCCTGGCCAGTGCCGGCAGGACGACCTCCTGGAGGAAAGTCCGCACGGCCATTTCGTCCTCGGGCGGATAGTCGAAGATCCAGAAGCCGATCTCGCCGCCGGAGCCCTTGATTGGCCAACACGTCCGGGCGAAGTCAGTCTGGGCAGTAGCTGGTTGAGCCGCTCGTTGAGGCCGTGACTCATCTGCTCATGTCCATGATGGCAAGCACTTCGCGTTTCTCCGTGGCGCTTGAGGTAGCTGACGACATCGGGGTTCAGGTGGGGAGGGGTCAGCCGCAATGTCCTGGTGGAATCGACATAGTGGCCTTCGGCGAGGACGCGGAGGATGACCTGCAGCACCTTGGCTTTGGTCGAAGCGCTGAGATTGGCAAGCTCGGGATCGCGCTGTACGCATTCCGCCAGGAAGCCTTCCCAGTCTTTGCCGGGAGACAGGTTCTGCTCCAGCCGGCGCAGTTTTCCGGCATACACGTCAAGCACGAAGTCGGCGAGATGCGGCTGTGCTTGATCGCTGCCGCGAACAACAGCTGCGTCGCGACCTCGTGCGAACCGGTGGCAATCAGCGTCAACCCTTCCTCCTCCAGCGTATCGAGGCGTTTGCGGATCAACTGCGCCTGGCGGCGGGCCGTCGCCGGGGTCCTTCTTCTGCAGCAGATTGTCGAGCTTGAGGGCAGCGAGCCACTGCACGTGCGTTGGCTGGGTCAGCAGCAAGCGGGCGATACGGCGGCTCTCCGGCAACATCAGGGAGCCAGCGGAGATTTCAGCGTTGTAAATGGCCATATGGGAGGAGCCCGACTGTGCCTTCTGGTGACTGGTTGAATGCCCGGAAACACGAAGCCAGCACTCAACACTCACCACCCACCACTCACCACCCAACGCTGTGATGAGCTGCACACCTCCGGCGCACTTTTCACGCAGACCATCAGTGCGATGATAAACGACCAGTGGCTCATAAACCGAGCCTGAGAACCAGAAGACGACAGCAGGCGCTACATGAGCGGCATGGAACGTATCTACCAGACATCGACGAACTGGAGATCTCGCGGGCGACGATCAATCGCCATCATTCGCCTGCGCCCGCAGGACCGGGAGAATGTCCGGGCTCATGCCCGGCTCTCCGCCAGCCATTGCTCGATCCGCTCGCTGCTCGCGGCCGATGCCGTACGACCCCAGCTTGCGCAGCCAACTGCAATTGACCGCTGTTGACCGGGCCTCCTGTACTTTTTGTTGTTGACACGCGTACCGCCGCGACCTCCTTCCCTCCGGAGCGTGCTGCAGCTTGCCGCGTGCCAGCTCATGATGACGCCTTCAACCTCGTTAGGAGCGCGCGCGATGAGAGTTTTCCAAATTCAGGACAACTGGGGCATGGACCATCTGCACATCTGCAGTTGGCCAGTCGGCGCGATCCGCAGCCCGGGCCGGGGCAGGTGTTGCTGCGGATGAAGGCGGCTTCGCTGAACTACCGCGACCTGGTCGTACCCAATCGCGGCTACGGGTCGTTTACCGGAACGCTGCCGCTGATTCCGGTTTCCGACGCTGTCGGCGACGTCGTCGAGGTCGGTGCAGGGGTAAGCCGGGTGCGCGTCGGCGATCGTGCATGCCCCTGCTTCCACCAGGGCTGGCTGGCCGGCGCCCCCGATCTCGATCGGCTGACACAGACGCTTGGCGGGCCGGTCGACGGGATGATGGCCGATCTCGTGTGCCTGCCCGAAAGCGGCGTCGTCAAGGTGCCCGCTCATCTCGCCGACGAGCAGGCGGCGACGCTGCCCTGCGCGGCGCTTACTGCGTGGAGCGCGGTCGTCACCTACGACACGCTCGGTCCCGGATCGCACGTACTGGTGCAGGGAACCGGCGGTGTGGCGCTGTTCGCGCTGCAGTTCGCGAAGCTGCTCGGCGCGCACGTGACGGTTATTTCGTCGAGCGATGCGAAGCTGACACGCGCGCAAGCACTCGGCGCGGATGCCGGGATCAATTACCTGACGACGCCGGAATGGGCCAGGTCGGCGCGAGCGATCACCGGCGGGCGCGGCTTCGATCACATCGTCGAACTGGGTGGCGAGAAGACCCTGCCGCAATCCTTGCGCTGCATCAAGCCGGGCGGCACGCTGTCGATGATCGGCGTATTGTCCGGGTCGAGCCTGGCGGCGCCCCTCGGGCTGGTGGTGACGTTCGCGAAGACGTCGCGACGTCCCGCTGTTCGTCCGCGGGGGACAACGGCAGTTGGCCCGTATTGGCTTTTGCGGAAAGAGGACTCAGCGGGTACCATCGGCGCGATGCCGGCCCAGAGGCATTTTGACGACGAAACGAGACGGTCCAGCGCCGGCGTGCAGCCGCAGCGACCATAGTTGCCCGATCAGAAACGGTGACAGATGCAGCCAGCTATCCCACAGCCGACGGAACGTGTCTTCCTCAGCTACAGCAACGGCGACCGGGCGGCGGCGATAGCCTTGCGCGCGGCGCTCGAAAAGGCCGGGCTGAGCGTCTTCAAGGATGACGACTCGTTGCATGGCGGCGACCGCTGGCTGGAGCGCCTGCAGCAGGTCCTGCAGGGCTGTTCGGCCTTCGTCGTGCTGGCCGGGCGCGACGGCGTGCGGCGCTGGGTCGGTGCCGAGGTGCAGGTCGCGCTGATCCGTCACCTGTCGCCCGAGAAGGACGACGAACGCCTGCCGATCTTCCCGATCCTGCTCGAGGACGCGCGACCGGAAAGGCTGCCGCCGTTTCTGGCGCTGTTCCAGGCCAGCCGCTGGACGGATACCGAAACGCTGCCGGCAGGGCTGATCGACGCCATCCGCGCGCACGCCATCCGCCTCGACTCGCCGCCAGCCATCGAGGGTTGCCCCTTCGTCGGACTCAACGCCTTCACCAGCAAGGATGCCCGGCTGTTCTTCGGGCGCCGTCGGGAAACCCTCGAAGCGCTGACCTGCCTCGGCGACCAGCAGCAGACCAACCCCGAAGGCCTGCGCGGCGGTGGCGGCGGCGCCTATTGCCGCTGGCTGCAAATCGAGGGCAACAGCGGCACCGGCAAGTCGTCGCTGGTCAACGCCGGCATGCTGCCGATGATCGAACAGGGCGTCTTGTGGGCGCGCACCGGCTTCGAGCACTGGACCCTCCTCGGCCCGATGATGCCGGGCAAGGACCCGCTCACCCGGCTGGCCGACGTCGTCGAGCACGGGCTGATCAGCGACCAGAACCAGCGCAACATGCTTGCCCGGCAACAGGCTTTCGAGCACGACGAGCGCGCCCTGGCCTTCGCCCTGCGCGATTTCAGGGACGAGCAGAGCGCGTTCCTGCTCATCGTCGACCAGTTCGAGGAACTGTTCACCTTCGCCGACGCGGCAGCCAGCAAGCGCTTCGACGCACTGCTGGCCAAGGCCCTGCAGGACGCCGAGTGCCCGCTGTTCCTGATCAGCACCGTGCGCGCCGACTTCCTCGACCGCTTCGAGCAGTTACCGCGCCTGCAGGCGATCTACAACAGCCACTGCAAGCGCTACTTCCTGCCGGCCATCTCCGAGCATGGCCTGCGCGAAATCATCGAGCAGCCGGCGCGGCTCGCCCGGCTCGATGTCATCGAGGTGAGCACGGCGATCATCGAGGACGCGCGCGACGAGATCGGCGCCTTGCCGCTGGTCGAGAACGCGCTGTTCACGCTCTGGCAGAAGCGCCAGGGCGAGGTCCTCAGTGGCGAACTCTACCGCCAGTTGAAGGGCGTCGCCGGAATGCTCAGCACGCAGGCCGACGACTTGCTGACGCGGATCGACGGGCAAGTCAGCAAGGGCCGTCAGGGGGCGCTCGAACTGCTCCTCCGCCTGACGCGTATCAATGACGAGGGCCGCCACACGCGCCAGCGCATCGCCCGCGAAGAAGCGCTGATGATTGCCGGTGACGGCAAGACGGCCGTTGGCGAGCGCGTGCTGCAACTCCTCTCCGGCGAACGCCGCGCCGATGCACCCGCGCAGGCCACCACCGGCGCGCTGCGCGTGCTTACCGTCAGCACGGAGCAGCAGCGCCAGTACGTCGACCTGATTCACGAGACGCTGATCCGTGCCCGCGGCAAGGACGAGCGGACCGGCAAAGGGATTGGCTACTGGCCGACGCTCTACGACTACATCGAGACCAACCGCGATCGCGACGTGCTTCGCCAGCAGCTCAGGTTTCAGGCCGAGCAGTGGGGAAAGAGTCGCGCCGTCGCTCGCTGGTGGAACCTGGCCGGCTGGCACGATCTCTGGCGCTACCGGCGGCTGCGGGTCGACCCGCGCAGCGACGAAGGGCGCTTCGTGTACTGGAGTCGGCGGGCGGGCGCGGCGCAGTTCGTTCTTTTGCTGGCGGTGCTGGGTGTATTCGGCGAGGCTGCCTGGTGGGCCAGCCGAAACAATCTGCCGTTCAGCTACACGGTGCAGAAACCGCTTTGGTTCTTCCAGTCACTCGCCGGCTACGCCCCCATGCCGGAGATGGTGGATCTTCCACCGGGGAGATTCACGATGGGCTGCGTGCCGGGCCGCGACGACGTCGAAGGGGCCACATGCGACGACCGCGATACCGCGCATCAAGTGACCCTGTCGAAGCCGTTCGCCCTGGGCAGGTACGAAGTGACCTTCCAAGAATACGATTACTACGTGTGGGATCAGCAGCGGCAGGGAAAGGAGATCGAATTCCCGCCGGACGCCAACTGGGGACGCGCCGATCGTCCGGTGATCAACGTCAATTGGGACGATGCCACAGCCTACACGCAGTGGCTTGGAGAGAAGACCGGCGACCGCCGCTACCGCCTGCCGACCGAAGCCGAGTGGGAATACGCGGCCCGCGCCGGGACGGACACGGCGTACTGGTGGGGGAAAGACTTCGCGAAGGACAAGGCCAACTGCACCGGGAGTCGGACGATGCCGGTGCGCGATCGTTACCCCCCGAACCGCTGGGGTTTGCACGATACGGCTGGCAACGTCTGGGAATGGGTGCACGACCGGTACGCCTCGTATTCAGCAGACCCGGTGACGGATCCGTCCGGGCCCGACCAAGGCGTGTCCCGCGTGCTGCGCGGCGGGGCGTGGTTCAGCGGCCCGGGGAACTGTCGCGCGGCGTTCCGCTCTGGCGGCGCTCCGGACGACCGCAGCGTCAACGTCGGTTTCCGGGTGTGTCGTGGTGCCCCCATCGAACCGCCGGGCGCTGCGCCGCTGAACACTGTTCCGCGGCCGCGCTGATCACTGGGCGCCGCGTAGCGGCGCCGGCGATTTTTTTGCCTTGTGATTCCCTGGCTGGGTTTCGTGGTGTTTCCCGAGTACCGTCTGGTCAAGGCGCGCAAGGTGCGCTTCGCGACACGCCGACTCGGTGAGCGTTACGAAGCCTACCAGGCCGGCACGATCCCCTTCGCCGAGTTTGACGCCAGTGTGTGCGGCTGGATCAATCACGTGCGGCACGCTGACTCCTGGGGTCACCGTCAGCACGTGCTGACCCCATACGTCCTCAAGCCCGCCCGGCGACGTGCCCTGACGTGAGTCTACGATCAGGCGCGAAAAAAATCGCCGGCGCCGCGTACCGGCGCTCAGTGATCAGCACTTCGACAGACCAGTGTCCAGCGGCGCAGCGCGCAGCGGCTCGATCGGGGCACCACGGCACACCCGGAAACCGAAGTGGTTGAGGCGGGAGTCCGGAGCGTTGTTGTTGCGGTATGCCGCGCGACAGTTCCACGTGTCGTGGTACCACGCCCCGCCGCGTAACACGCGGGGCACGCCCGCCTTGGACCCGGCACGGCCAGGCTTCTTATACGGGTTCAGACACCATTCCCAGACGTTTCCGGACAGATCCAGGACCGGCCAGCAATCCGGTGCACCCAGGGGATACATGCCCACCGCAGTCGTCCTGCCGATGCCGCTTTCGTAACTGTTGGCGCGCATCCTGTTCCACTCGCCGCGCCAGGGGTACTCCTCGCTTCGGCGCCTGCCTGCGCCACCCATTGCCATTCCCATTCGGCCGGCAGGCGGACGACCTCGTCGGCCAGCCCCAGGCGGTTGCTCAGCCAGCGGCAGAAGGCGACGGCGTCGTACCACGAGACATTTATCGCCGGGTAGTTGGCAAAACCCCAGCTTTCGGCGCCCGGCTGATCTTCGTGCTCGAGCCCGTCCCACCAGCGCGGATCGCGATAGCCATCGGCGGCATCGACGAAAGCGCGATATTGCCGCCAGGTGATCGGGTACTTGGCGATCGGAAAGTGGCGACCGCGAAAGTCTCGGGTGGCTCCGTTTCCAGCGTCACCTGGCCCGCCGGGATATCGACCCAGACGAGGTCGGGCAGCCCTGCTGCGTCGACGCCGACGCCACGGCGCGGATCGCCCATCTGGTTGAGGCGCAGGCCGATTTCCTCGCGGCGCTGGTGCGGCGTTTCGTCGGAGCGCAGTTCGTCGAGCAGGCGCAGCGGTTCGGGAGCGAGGAAGCTCTGCAGCGGCTCGCTCAGCACCGCTTGCAGCGCGCGCCAGGCGTCGATGCCGGCGTCGGCGAAGTCGGGGTCGGGGTCGGGCTGCGCGCTGCGCACAGGTGCGGGATTCAGCGCCAGCAGCGCCTGGAGCGCCGGCTTCTGGCGTTCCCAGGTCCAGCGCAGGAGGTCGCTGTGGCGAGCTTTTCCGGCTGGCCGGACGCGTCCTCCCGGGTCCTCGCCTTCTGCCAGTCGCCGGCCGCCTGCTCGGCCTGGCGACGCAAGGCCAGCTTGTCGGCGTAGCGCGCGCACCACTCGCGCAGGCGCGGCCAGTGCTTGAGCAGCGTCTCGTGCGCGAGTTCGACGTGACGTTCGTCGGGATCGGCGAGCAATCCCTGCGCGCGCAGGGCATCGACCAGCACGCTGACCATGGCGTCGGCGCGCAAGGGCTCGACCGCCGCCGTGCGCCGCGTCGGCAGCTCGTCGATGACCGTCGCCAGCTCGGCAAACAAGCGCTCGCAGGCGTCGGCCAGCAGCGGATCGTCGTCGATCGCCTGATCGATTCCGGCCGCCGCGCTCTCGACGATTTTCGGCAGCCCGCCCATGCGCTGGTAAGCGGCGAGCGTCAGTCCGTCGGCGGGGTCGCGCCGCACGAACAACTGCGTCAGCGTCAGTGCCAGCAGTGGCAGCGCGCCGGCCATCTCATGAGCGGCGGGCAACAGCTCGGAGAGCAGTTCCGGCTGCACGCCAACACCGCTTTCGGTGGCCGGGTGAACGATGATCTCGCGCAGCCGGGTTTCGTCCCTGATCGCATCGAGAGGAGCGAGGGAACTGGCGAATACCTCGCCGCCGAGCCACTCCATCAGGCGGTGCATGAATTCGCTGCGCAGCGTCAACACGAGAAAGAGCGACGGGTGGCTGTGCAAGGCCTCGAACAGCACGCGGAAGCGTTGCGCAGTGTCCGGCGGCGTCTGCGTGAACAGCTCTTCGAACTGGTCGGCGAAAAGTATCACCGGCACGACCGGCGCGAGCGGTGCCTGCCGCTTGCCGAACTCGGCGATGGCCTTAGCAACGACCTCTTGCGGGCTGCTATCGAGTTCCTGGCTGAGCCGCTCGACGCGCGGTTTGCCCAGGGGCAGGCGCTCTTCGGGCAGAGCCCGATCGAGCGTCTCGGCGAGTTGCCGGAAGGGATCGGCTTGCGGCTTGAAGCGCAGATAGGTCAGCGGCGCGTGGAGTCCGCGCAGCGCCGGAACGACTCCGGCGGCGACCAGCGACGACTTGCCGGTTCCCGAACCGCCGACGACGCTGACGAAACGGGTTTGTTGGAGGCGCTCGACGACCCTTGCCGTGTCCTTTTCCCGGCCGAAGAAGAAGCGGCAGTCCTCGGGCTTGAACGCGGCGAGTCCGGGGTAGGGGTTGGCGATGTCCTGCGGCGGCGCTCGATCGGGCGCAGCCGGCTGCGCACTTGCCGACACCGATACCGGCAGCGGCGGCCGGGGGCGCAGCTTGCCGACCTGCGGGGCCGGCGTCGGTGGCTGGTCGGTGAGCAGGCGGTAGAGATCGTCGTATTGATCGTCGAGCCTGAAGCTGCGGGAGTCCTTCAGCGGCAGCGGGATGAAGCGTTCGTCGCCGGCCGGCGGCAGCACCGGCACGAAGCGCTTGTTGCTGAACTTGTCGTCGTAGAGCGCCTGCGTGATGTGCTGCGACTCCCAGCGAACGCCGCGCCCGCTGCCAGCTGCCGCGTCGTTGCCGTCGAATCGTTGGCGATACTCGTCGGTGCACACGACGAGCACCCAGTCGGCCTGCTCGATCTGCTCGCTCATCCACCAGCGCCAGCCTTTTTCCAGCCAGGTGACGTAGCGGTCGATGACCGCCTCGACGCCGTCGGCGCGCAGCCGGTTGGCGAGGGCCAGCACCCACGCCGAATGGCCGTCCGATTCCTGGGCATAGCTGATGAAGACACGTAGCGGGCGATCGATCATGGCTTGCGGGCGTGGGTGGCCGCCAGGGCGTTGGCAAGGAATAATAGAAGGTATCCGCTTGCGCTGGCAAACAGTTCCCGGTGGGCAGCGTGTGCCAGCGGAACGGATAGCGGCCCGCTCAAATGAGGTTGATGGTTTCCTTGTAGAGCGAGTGTCCGCAGAGGGGCGTCCTGCCATGCAGTTCCGCGCGCCCGATGGTGCGCCACAACCATGCCGACCGGGGTGGCCGATGATCGTGCACGATTACGACAGTCCGCGTTCTTCAAGGCGGAGTGAGAGCGTTAGCCATGTCGGTAAACACTTGTCTCGCAGGCCATGCCCGCGTCCCGTCCCACCCTGACACGGCGCACCCACCCTCGCCTCCCCACCTTCAAACCCGCGCCAGATACTCCGCCATCCTTGCCCGCTGCTGCGCATCCGGCAACCGACCAAGACCCGCCGCGAGGTTATCTTGCAGGTGCTGCACCTTGCTGGTCGCCGGGATGACGCAGGTCACGGCCGGCTGGGCGAGGATGAACTTGAGGAAGAACTGCGCCCAGCTTGCGCAGTCGAACTCCGCCACCCATTCGGGTAGCGGCTTGCCGCGCACGTGCGAAAACAGCGAGGCTTTGGCGAAGGGTCGGTTAATGATGACGGCGATGCCCAGATCCTGCGCCAGCGGCAACAGGCGTTTCTCGGCATCGCGTTCGGCCATGCTGTAGTTGATCTGCACGAAATCGGGTTTTTCGGCCCGCAGCACGGCTTCGACATCGCGGTAGGCGCTTTCGTGGTAGTGGGTGATGCCGAGGTAGCGGGTGCGCCCCTGCTGCTTCCATTCGCGCAGCGTCGGCAGATGCACCTGCCAGTCGAGCAGGTTATGCACCTGCATCAAATCCACGTGTTTCGTCCGCAGCCGCGCCAGCGAAGTTTCCATCTGCCGGATGCCGTCAGCGCGGCCGCTGGTCCACACCTTGGTGGCGAGGAAAAGGCGGTCGCGCACGCCGAGCTTCGCCGACAGATCACCGACTACCGACTCAGCGTGCCCGTACATCGGGGAGCTATCCACCATCTGCCCGCCAAGCGCGACGAAGCGCGCCAGCACCTTCTCCAGCGCCGGATCGGCTGAATCCGGGACGTCGAAGCTCTGGTAGGTACCCAGCCCGACGGCGGCAATCAGCTCACCGGACGACGGGATGCGCCGCCTGAGCATACGGGTGTCAGCCGTGCTGCTGGTGGCAGGTGCCGCAGCCAATGCACCGCTGGCAAGGGCCAGCCCGCCGGCGGCAATCGCCTTCAGCGCCGCGCGCCGCCCGTCAAACACCGGCTCTCCATCGCCTGCTTTCATTCCGCTCTCCTTTCATTTCGGCGCGGGCACCATCGTTGACTCACTACTCACGATGCGCCCGGCACTGTTCTCCCGGACTCGCTTTCCGACGATGTCTCGGCCACCTTCTGCTGGTAGCGCCTGCCGAGCTTGATTCCCAGCCAGGCGAGCGCCAGGGCGCCGGGAATCGCCGCCAGTGCCACAGCCGGCGTGCCCAGCCCGGCGGCGGCGTGCAACCAGCCGCCAAGGGCATCGCCAGCGCGGGTCACTACCGTGTCGAGGACGTTCTTGGCCTTGTAGCGGGATTCCCGCTCGACGGCCGTGAACAAGGCCTCGCGTGCCGGGCGCATCAGGCCATGCGTGCCGGCGCGCGAAATGACCTGGATAAAAAGCACCACGGCCAGCACCGGGATCGCCGCCAGCACCGCCAGCGGCACCGCCAGCAGCAGGGGCACCGCCGCCAGGGTGATGCCGAGGCCCAGCTTCTGCATCAGCCGACCGGCGACCAGTGCCTGCAAGCCGAGGGCGAGCAGGTTCACCGCCAGGTCGATCAACGCGAAGAGCTGGGTGCGCGCCTCGGGCGCCAGGGCAGCCGCCTTGACCAGACGCGCCTGCTCGAAATAGACGAAGGTGCCGACCACGCTTTGCAGCACGATGGCCAGCGCGATCATCGCCAGGTAAGGGGATGACGCCACCTCTCCCAGCCCGGCCAGAATCCTGCCGCCGAGCGGCCGGCCTGCCTCGGCACGGGTATGGTCGTCCACCACCCGCAGGATGCACAGCAGCGACAGCATCATCAAGGCGGCCGACACCAGCAGCAGGCCATGCACGCCGACGGCATGCACCGACAGGGCCGTGATCGTCGGGCCGACCAGCGCGCCGCTGCTGCCGCCGGCGGCGATCATGCCGAACAGGCGCCGCGCCTGCGCATGCGCGAAGCTGTCGGCCATGGCGGTCCAGAACAAGGAGACGACGACCAGGTTGAAGACGCTGACCCAGACAAAGAGAGCGAGCGCCGCGGCCGGTGAAGCGCCACCGGCAATCCAGGCCTGAAAGCCGGCCAGCACCAGGGCAGTGATGCCGAAGACGCTCGCCAGCAGAACCCGGCGCGGCAGCCGGGCCGCTGCCCAGCCATAGAGCGGGACGATGGCCAGCATGCCGACAAGGGTCAGGGTGAATGCCCATTGCAGCTTGTCCGGCCCGATCTCGACGCCCATTTCCTCGCGTACCGGCCGCAGCACGTAGTAGCCGGCCAGCAGCAGGAAGAAACCCGCAAAAGACCAGAACAGGGCTCGTCCCTCCCCCGGCCGGCAATCGACCAGCCGCGCGCAGCGTGCAAGCCATGCCGGTGGTACCGTCACCCGCCGCCCTGCCCGGCAGCGCCGAGCACGATATCGAAGCGGGCGAGCAGCTCGCCCCCGCCAGGCGTCTGCTCGAAGGCGACGATCAGGGCGGCCCGCGCCAGTGGATCGCGCACGCTCTGCAGCAGGCCGTCGCCGGCGTTTTCCGCGGCGCCGGCGACGTACATCTGGGTTACCAGCGGCGCCTGGCCGTCCACGGTGATGGCGAAATGGATATGCGGTGCGCGGCCGGGATAGGCCACCGGCTTGATGGTGCGAAAACGATAGCCGCCGTCGCTGCCGGTGGTGAACCGCCCGTAGCCCTGAAAGTTGGGGTCCAGCGGGCGCTCGCCGCGATCGCCAGGATGGTGGTAGCGGCCAAACGCGTTGCACTGCCAGATTTCGACGCGGGCAGCGGCCAGCGGCTGGCCGCTTTCATCGAGAATGCGGCCGTGCAGATTGCAGATCTCGCCGCGCGCGATGCCGTTCTGCCCAGCGACGCTGACCAGGTCGTTGTCGTTGTCGAGCGGCAGTTGTCGCGGGTAGAAAGGCCCCAGTGCCTGCGGCGGGGTGCGCAGCAGTCCCGCCCAGGCAGGGGCGGCGAGCGCCAGCCCGGTGACTGAGGCGGTGGCGAGCAGGATGCGGCGGCGGGCTGAATGAGGCATGCGGATCTCCGGATGTCGTTGACTGCGATACTACGCTACCGACTTTCGACTCGCTCTGCCGCGCAGAATTCCATTGGCAAGCCCTGCGGACACGCACCCGCTTTCGCGCTGACGGCAGTTACGCAATGACTACGGCCTGCGACGGGCGAAATGCGTCCTGAAAGGAGCGAATTCGGCGGGCTTTAGCGGCGGCGTCGACCCGGCTTTCCATCCTGAATAAGGTCGTCCTTCGATCCCTTGATATGGGCGACATCGCTTACCGAACGTGCAACCTTTACATCAAAGCCAGTTAATACGTACTCACCGGGCTGGATAACAAACGCATAGGGTAAGAACTTGTTGTCCACAGACAATTTGGACGGTGTTTCAAGATCTAGGGACAGGGGCTTCGGAGCGTCAACTGGGGATTTCGTAAATGTCAGCGCCTGAAGTTGTGCGTTCTCGAATTGACCGCATTTCCAAGTACGACCCCAATTTACCTGGATAATGAGAATTCCGAGGTCTGTCTTGTAGCTGTCCGCCTCTAGGTTTACTGGCTCTGCCGCACCGGCGAGTGCAGGCAGCGACCCGAGTATCGCTATTGTGTGCCGCAGATTTTTGAGCATTCGTTTCTTCCGTGAAGTTAAACTTTGTTATGGAGAGCAGCTTCTTGCATAGCTCGGCGTCGCTCGGAACGCTGGAAGAATTACCGTCGCAGGCTCCGCGCCCTGAGTTTGCTATTTCTATTCAGTTCCAAAAAACTCAACAAACGGCACTTCGTGGACCAAGTTGATAGCATACACTCAGGCCGCTTCAATGGCCGCTTTAGGCTGATTTCCCCACCGTCTCTTCCTGGCCGAAAGCGACGGTAGGCACACCCGACACCGCGACCGTCGAAGACCTACGGCGCTACCAACTCCATTTGGTCGATCACGGTATCTCGCCGATCTCGCTCAATGCGGCGATCAGCGGCTTGAAGTTCTTCTTCGACATCACGCTCGACCGCGGCGAATTGATCGCCAAAATGCAACCGGTGCGTGTGCCACATAAGCTGCCGGTGGTCTTGAGCCGCGAAGAGATGGGCCGCCTGCTCGCCGCGGCCGGCAACCTCAAGCACCAGACGGCGCTCTCGGTCGCCTATGGCGCCGGGCTGCGCGTCAGCGAAGTTTTGCCGCTTGCTGCGACGGAATAGTGGAAAGCTGTCGCTTGGCACAGAACTTGTTAAGATCAATTGTCAGAAGTTCATACGCGCCCATGGAAATGCTGCCCAACGACTGGTATGCCATCGCCGCCCTGGTCTTCATGCTTGGCATGAAGCATGGCTTCGATGCCGACCATCTGGCGACCATCGACGGCC